>JAZQIX010000018.1:0-245430 GCA_045541275.1 Ruminococcus sp. | reverse complement strand
TGAGCCAGGATCAAACTCTCTAAAATCTGTATCTCAACACCCTAAGGTGTTAAAACCTATTTCAGAGCTTTTGTGTCTGCTCATTTATAACACTTGCGTGTTTACTTGATGTTTGTTGTGTCATCTTCACTGTAACTTTTTGAGTACTTATTCCTCAAATTAATTACGGGTTCTCTTTAATCTTGTTGTTCAATTTTCAATGTCCTTTTGGCTAATTCGTGTGACCCTTTGTGAGGGCCGCTCTCTTTAGCGCAAGAGTTATTCTACATCATGCCACCCCAAAAGTCAAGCATTTTTTTAAAAAATTTTTAATATTTTTTCAACCAACCCTCAAAGTTCCGATAAACACTGAGTTTTTATGTGAAAACTTTTTTAAAAATCCTTTTTATAAATAGAGCGAATGACTAATAAATTGAAAATCAGATGAATAATCAGCAGTCATTTTCTTCATTTGATATTATTGGCATTTTTCATCCGTTTTATTCTTATATTCTTTATATAATTTTTGAACGCCGTTTTTAGCTACCTTTTACAAAGTTAAGTTTTATTACACAAAAGTAGTGATTTTTTTATTTTATTATGATAATATTATAATATAATATAACTTAAGTATAAAGGATGGTGCTTTATGAACCGTAAATACATTATAACAATTGCAAGGCAGTTCGGAAGTGGCGGCAGAGAAATCGGCAAAGCTCTGGCTGAATCGTTAGGTATTCCTTGTTACGATAAAGAATTAATTTCTCTTGCTGCTAAAGAAAGCGGAATAGATGCTGAGGTTTTCAAGAATGTTGACGAGCGTGCAACAAACAGTCTCCTTTATTCTCTTTCTATGGGTCTTTACAGTTTCGGCAACAGCTTCTCCACAACAGGAGACTTGCCCGTGAACGACAGACTCTATATACTGCAGCATCAGATTATCAAAAAGCTCGCTGAGGAAGGCCCTTGTGTTATTGTCGGCAGATGTGCGGATTATGTGCTCAAAGACAGAGATGACTGCATTAATATTTTCATTCACGCTGATATGGAGTACCGCAAGCAGAGAGCCATTGAAATTCACGGTGTTGCAAAAAACCGTGCAGAACAGGTTGTTAACAAGACCGATAAAGTCAGGGCAAATTACTACAGCTTCTATTCCGGTCAGAAGTGGGGATATGCTCAGAACTATGACCTGTGTCTGGACAGCTCTAAGCTCAGCACCGATAAAATTGTAAAGCTTATCCATGCCTATATGGATATTCACAGCGAAGATTAAGAAAGCATTAGAATATTCGCTTCTTTGGAAACATATAATATTAAAGTTTGTTTTCAGGGAGGTGTATGAATTAAGTGTCAGATATTCTTTTTATTTCATACGGTGATATTGATGATATGATTTTTGCCGATGAGGAATGGCACCATAGCGAAAGATGACAAATATCTTTTGATATACTTTATTTACAGCAAACGGCTGCGGAGTCAGATTTCCACAGCCGTTTTCTTTTGCCCCTGAAACGAAACGAGGGCAGGTATAATAATTTACATTGCTCTATAAATATATTGCGTTTATGGTTAACTTATCACTCATCGTTAGATATAACAGTAAGAGGGTCTATGGTTTTGTCTCCGACTCTGACCTCAATGTGCAGATGCATTCCGTCATCTTTTTCGCAAGGAATTTCTCCTACCTTGCCGATAATATCACCGCGGGTCACCTGACCGCCTTCAACACAGTACATCGTGTCAGAAACACCACAGTAGTAAATTGAAAAATTACCGTTTGTTACCTTGATAACGTTACCAAGCATATCATCCTTATATATACTGTCTACCACGCCGTCAGACATAGCGGTAACATTCTCTCCGATGTCTGCCGCGAAATCCACTCCTGTGTGCGCACGGTAATCTCCCATGGTTTCACTGTATACAGCTTCCTCTGAGTATTCCTTCTTTACCTTCTCTGAAATCACAGGATAGTCCAGACTCTTGGAAACCTGAAGAATGGTCTGCAAGCTTCCGTTTTCACCTGTGTAAGGCTGTGCTGTGGACTCTTCGGTTTCTGTAGGTTCAAAAACAGAGGCTTCTGTCTCAGCAACAGTTTCCTCAACAGGTTCTGTAACCGTTACCCCCGTTATATTGTTGTTGACAGCTTCTGTGAAAGGTGACACAGTAGCTATATAGGTGGGTTCTGTTACATTCTGATTATCAAAGCCCCCGATGCTGGCATATGTTGACCACAAAGCAAGAGCCACCGCAACCATACAAACCGAAAACGCTGTAAAGAAACCGATTTTTTCTTTACGGCTCTTTTTATTCTTATGATAACTGTATCTTCTCATAAAGATAACACCTCCGACCTTATTATTGTCAGAGGTGTTTTTTGTTATTCATTCAAGAAAAAAGAGAGTGCAGAACACGCTCTGCACTCTCATCAAATCTTGATTTACATATACTGTTGTGGTATAATGTTTTCCACGGTTAATTGGCCTTTTCCTTTATTATTTGCTAACAGGCTTTTTGAGAAGTTTTGTAATTTTGATTTTTCCGAGCATCTCAAAAGGCCAGTAGAAGGGATACAAAGAAAGAACCACGGTGATGATAAATACTATGGGAATAATAAGCAATCTCAACACAAAGAGATCTTTCCATCCGAACCACTCATACTTGAACCAATCAAAGCTCGACCAGTTAAAGCCAACCTCGTTCTTATATGCAATATAGATGAGTGTATGCAGAATATACGGTGCAAGTGTGCGTGAACCGAATTTTGTGAAAACATTCTTCTTTCTGGGAACAAATGCAAGGAAGCTGAAACAAAGTCCTGCGGCACAAAGGTAAAACCATAATCTGGGCAAGAACCAGAATACAGGATTTACTCCCTTATTATTAAAGATTTTAAAGTAAGATCTGTCGCAAGTAATAAATCCGTTTATGCTAAAATTAAAAGGACCTGATTCACTGAAAAGGAACATAACACCTACAATAGAGCCGATGCTCAATGCACCTATCAGTACTGCCCAAAGCTTCGCTTTTTTTGTAAACAACATTTTCATCTGATCCCCTGTTATATAGTAACCCAAAAGAAAGAAGGGAAAATGAGTTATCATTCTGGAGATAGCCATAAAGTTGCTCATCTTAGTATCATAACCAATTAAGAGACCTACAATTACCGCTATGGGTAACATATACTTGGGATTAATCTTATCTATAACAGGTAAAATCATATACCACCAACTCAGGCAAGCAAGGAACCACATTGATGCACGAGGCTCCAACATAGACTTGCATATACTGTCGTTTACTACAAAAACCTCAAAGGCTCCTATGAGAAGCTGTGCCGTAACATAGTAAAGCATATATGTAAAGGGACGCTGAACATTTATGGAACCGTCAGGACGTATATATTTCTTGGCGAAAAAGCCGGAAATAAATATCATACAAGGCATATGAAGTACATTTACGATTCTCCAAATAAACTTAAACAAAGCGTGTCCATCGCCAGCAGTTTGAAAAGGCGAGATAGCGTGACCCAGAATAACAAGGAAAATCAGTATAAACTTTGCGTTGTCATAAAAATAGAGTCTACCCTTTTCATCTGCATATCTGCTGTCAAGCATAGTTCCTGCAGAAGGAATGTTGCTCTTATTTGCAACCACCAAATATCATTCCTTTCTTATTTTTTCATCTATAATTTATCAAATTATCATATAGTTGTCAACCAAATATCTGCTGGTTACAAAACATAAACTGCTAACACCTTCTAAAAAAATCATAGTTTCTCACAAATTCGCTGTATCCTTTTCAGAAAAGAAAACACCTCTGAAATATAAAACTCCAGAGGCACTTTCGCTTATTTGTAAAAAACTATTCTGAAATAACATACACGCTGAACTGTTTACAGCACGTAAATCTTGATTTTGCATTATGATTATGATAGGATTACCTAAACATATTAACTCTTAAAACTCATTTACTTATACTGTCAGGTCTTATTACCTTTCTTTTTGAGAATCTTAGTAACCTTTATTTTTCCAAGCATCTCAAAGGGCCAGTAGAAGGGATAGAGAGAAAATATTACAGCGACAAGAAAAGCCACTGCCACCATGGAAATCCTCAGTACCGCAATGTTTTTCCATCCGAACCACTCATATTTAAACCAGTCAAAAGACGCCCATCCAAATCCTACTCCGGTATCATATGCAAAAAACAGCGGCCCATGCAAAATATAAGGTGCAAGGGTACGGGCACCAAATTTAGTAAAAACGTTTTTTTGTCTCGGAACCCAGACAAGAAAACTGAAAATAAGACCTGCCGCACACATATAAAACCATACTCTTGGCAAAAACCAGAACACAGGATTTATTCCCTTGTTATTAAAAATCTTAAAATATGAGTTAGCACAAGTAATGATACCATTGATATTGAAATTGAAGAGTCCTGACTCTGAAAACAGAAACATTGATGCTACAATAGAGCCAATGCTCAATGTCGCAAAAAGCACCGACCACAGTCTTGCTCTGGTCGAAAAGAGAACTTGCATCTTCTCCCCTGTTATGTAGTACCCAAAAAGGAAAAACGGGAAATGGGTTATCATTCTGGATACTGCAAGGAAATTACTGACCTTTGCGTCATAGCCTATTAAAAGTCCTGCCAAAATTGCAATGACCATCATCTTTTTAGGGTCTATTTTATCAATCACGGGCAAGAGCAGATACCACCAGCTCAGACAAGCCAGAAACCATAAAGATGCACGGGGTTCCAATATAGATTTGCTGATATTATTGTTTAATATATATATCTCGTAAAGGCTGAATAAAACCTGTGCCACAAAATAATAGAGCATATACATAAAAGGTCTTTGTACATTAAAAGAACCGTCCGGTCGTATGTACTTCTTGGCAAAGAATCCCGAGATAAATATTAAACAAGGCATATGAAGGACATTTATAATTCTCCACAAAAATAGAAAAAATTCATGTCCCGCTCCATTTGTCATAAAAGGTGTAATGGCATGCGCAAAAACCACAAGAAAAATCAGTATAAACTTTGCGTTGTCATAAAAATACAGTCTCCCTTTCTCGTCAGCATATCTGCTGTCAAGAGCTTTGCCTGCGGGTACGGCAACTGTTTTTTTACCAAACAACACAATCACTCCTCTTTCATTAATTAACTTACAAATAATTTATCAAATTATTATATAGTTGTCAACCTGACAGCATAATTACATTCTCCGAAAAGCCAAGGAGGTTTATATGAAAAACTACAAATTCACAATCATCGCTGCAGCTGTAAACGGCGAGCATTTTGCAAAAACTGCCGACAGCATCATTGAAGCTACAGCAAACCTTGCAGATACACAGCTTATTCTGTGCGATACAGTTTGCAGTGACAGAACCACAGATGTTACAAAGAAGCTTTCGACTTACGAAAATGTCACCTTGGTTGAATGCAAAGGCTTGTGTGAAGCAGATGCCTTCAACAAGGCTCTTCCCTTAATTTCAGGTGAGTACACCGTATTTGCAGAAGAGGGAGTTATCTACTCAAAGGAAGCCTTTGATGCAATGAAAGAAAATTGTGAGACACACCCTCACATTCATCTTACAATGAGTGCGACCGCTCTAACAAAGGACAAAAAGAAACTGAAATATGCACACTTTCCAATTAAAGGACAAGGTGTTATTAATCTTGAGGAGCAGTACTGTTATGGTCACACTGCTTTATCTGCCTATGCTTTTGTAACAAAAGACATAGATGGAATTGAGTTTGACAGTAGTATCTTTGATGAGTCAAGAAAGAAGTTTGTTCTTGAAGCTCTGTGCAAAAAGCCTGTTGTCTATCTTGTAGGAAAGCATGCCTGCTTCTACACCAATGCTTTAGAAAATGACACTGACCTGAACCCCTTTCAGTTTAACAAATGGTACTACACACCCTCACTTGAGAATTTTATAATTCCCTTTATGGAGGAACTCAGAGAGAAGCAGGGCAAGGTTCCCCGATTTGTACAGTTCGCACTCTCACAGCTTATTCTTGCAAAATATGCCAACAACTACTACGAAAACGACAAGGGAGTTCTCTCAGAAAAAGAAGCATACGAGTTCTACCATGTAACCTGCAAGGCTCTGGGTTATATTGATAATGCAATATTTACAGATGCCGCCATCAAGTGCAAGTATGTTCCTCGTTCTATGTGGGCACAGCTTTTGTTCGGAAAGCTTGAAAAAGCAGGAACACCTCACAGTCTGACTCTGGAAAGCGAAAACGACTCCCCTAAAGCAGAAAAGAACAAAACCGTTTATCTGCGGGCAGAGGGTAACACAGATGCACGCATTACTACCCTCAAGAGCGTAGCTGTCATTATTAATTCAATCAACTACGGCGATGGTATGCTTGAATTTGACGCAGAATTTACGGGCAAGGATTTTATGAAATCCGAAGAGGTAGAGCTGTTTGTTGAATACGCAGGCAAAAAGGTGAAGCTTGAGGAATACCCTGTTTACCCTCTCTTAAAGTGCTTCGGTCTACCTTACGCTAAAAAATACAACGTGCATTTCTTTGTGCCTGTGAGTGAAGACCTGAAAAACATAAAATTCTGCTATAATCTATGCGGAACATACCAGACATTACCGCTTAAATTTGCAGGTCAGTTTTCAAGGCTTCGGATGCGTTTCGGCAAGTCTTACTGGAAGTTCACACCGAAGCTTGCAATGGAAGTACAGAAAGGGAACACTCTTAATATCTTTGAGTGCACAGGACTTCGCCACTTGAAGCGTGAAATTTCACTTTATCTTTCTATGCTCAAAAACTCCCAAGACCGTACTTTGGCTCTTAAGTGTGTCGGACTGAGAGTTATTTACCACCTGACACGCCCCTTCTACAAAAACAGAAGAATCATTCTTACCTTTGACAAGCTCTACAAGGCAGGCGACAACGGAGAATACTTCTGGAAATACGCAAACTCTGTGGATGACGGCGTAGAAACCTACTATGTTGTTTCCGACACCTCACTTGACTATAAGCGTCTGAAAAATTACGACAAAAAACATACCGTTGTGCACAACTCTCTGAGATGCAAACTACTTGCCCTCAACATGGAGGCAATTGCCGCAACGCACACCCTTGTTATGCAGTTCTGCGGTTTTTCAAAGGACCTCCACGCTTATTTCCTTGACCTGTGGAATCCAAAAGTAATCTGCATTCAGCACGGACTTACAGTTCAACAGCTTGCACAGTATCAGCGCAGAACCTATGACAACACAACTCTTTACTGCCTTGCCTCAAAGTACGAGAAGCAAAACCTTATGCATCCAATCTACGGCTACGAGGAAAGTATGCTGAAGCTTAACGGTCTTGCCAGATATGACGGACTGAAAAACAACGACAAAAAGTTTATTCTCATTACTCCAACTTGGCGTAGAAACATAGTTGCTCAGGGCAGTGCATTCAAGAAAAAACCTTACAATGAGCTTTTCAAAACTACTGAATACTTCCGTCTTTACAACGAGCTTATTCACGACAAAAAGCTCATTGAAACAGCAAAGACTCACGGATATGAAATCACCTATCTGCTCCACCCTGCAATGAGTCCCCAGCTTGAGGACTTTGACCAAACAGGCTACGTTAAGGTAATTGCCGCTTCAGGTGATATGAACTATGAAGAAATACTCACTCAGGCAAGCCTTATGGTTACAGACTACTCAGGAGTTCAGTTTGACTTTGCATATATGCGAAAGCCTATTGTCTACTATCATCCCTCTACCCTGCCTCCTCACTATGAAACAGGAGGTCTGGATTACACCACTCAAGGCTTCGGACCTATCTGCACAGAACACAAGGAGCTTGTGGACACTGTCTGTAAATTCATTGAAAACTCCTGTGAAGCTTTAGAGGAATATAAGCAGAGAGCTGACGACTTCTTTGAGTTTGACGATTTCAATAACTGCCGGAGAATTTACGATGAAATTCTGAATTCTCTCAATAAAAACTAAACCAACATAAAAAGCAGGAAGCAAAAGTGTATCGCTTTTGCTTCCTGCTTTCTATTGATATTTACTTATCAGTTATGTTCATAATTTCCTTGATTTTTTCAACTATCTGCTTTGCGGCAGTTCCCTGCTCATAACAGCCTCTTGCTTCAAGGAAGGCGTCAATCTTGGGCTGATATACAGTATCGTCAAAAGAGAACACTGCTTCAGTCAGCTCCTTGTTATTGTGAGCGATGGGGAATGGTGTCTCCTCCAAGGGATAGTAAAGACCTCTGCCCTTCTGGTACTGCTTTGCATCAGGTGCATAAAGTATCATAGGACGGCGGGTAAGTACATAGTCATAAGCCCAGCTTGAATAGTCGGTAATACCGAAATCCACAGTAGCAATGAGCTTTTGCATATCGGGATATTCACCGGCATCCTTGAGCCAGCTGTTCGGCTTAAAGGCTGTTGCTGTGCGGTTTTTGAAGTGCATACGCACAAGGATAACCCATTCTCCGCCGAATTTTTCTTCCAAAGATTTTTTGAGGGCTTCGTAGTTAATATTAAAGCAGGAAACATCACCTGAATCTCTGAAGGTAGGAGCGTAAAGAAGGAACTTTTTATCAGTATCCACTCCAAAGTATTCAGCCACTTGTGCTCTGAACTGTTCAAACTTATCTTTTTCAAAGAGAATGTCGTTTCTGGCGTGACCAAACTTCCACACAGGAGTATCAGGCCAGAAGGTAGTACGGAACACGTCCTCTTCAAAGGTACTGTTTGCAACTACATAGTCGGTAGTCTTCTTGAGTTTATTTGCAAGTGCCATCCACTCGGAATTACCGTGCAGCTTTTTTATACCCATACTTCCGTGCCAAGTATTGATGAAAACCTGAGTCTTCTTTTTGGGCATACCGTACCAAAGACTGCTAAGTCCGTTATCAAGCCAGATTTTAGCACTTGCCTGCTCTTCATACATCTCAAAGCTCTTACGCTTTACAACTCTTACCTGAGGAGGAAAAGCACCGGACTGTATGCTGTGTTTATCGCCTGCCCATACGATATCTATGGGGAGCTTCTGCCTTATAATTTCATCAACAATATATCTCGGATTGCAGTTATAACCATTGTCAAAGGTCATAACAAACAGCTTATTATTCTTAACCTTACCTTTACGGTAAAAAAGCTTACGTGAAGCCTTACCAATACAATCATCAATCTTTTTTCTTACTGTAAGAAGAAAGTTGCCTTGTATCAATGCAGATTTCAAAGCTGAAGACATATTACCCATCACCTTCCTAAATTTCTGATGATATTTTACTACAACATTCGTCAAAAGTCAAACCGTCATATTTTTCCTTTATGCATATAATTAGATTGACTTATTCCCTTGAAAACGCTACAATAACGTAAACAGTATTTTTAAACTGGCGTACTGATAATCTTGATTTTCGGGAGGTGAAGCACGTGCCCTATAACGACAACAGCAATAAAAACAGCTCTGTCCTGAGGAAGCTTCAGCTTACAGAGCTTGAAATTCTCAGAGAGTTTGACCGTGTGTGCAAAAAACACAACCTCAGATACTACCTTGTAGGAGGAACTTTGATTGGTGCTGTCAGACACAAAGGCTTTATCCCTTGGGATGACGACATAGACGTATCCATGCCAAGAGAGGACTTTGACAAGCTGTGCTCTGTTGCCAAAGAAGATTTCGGCGGCTCTTACTTCCTGCAAAGCAGCAAAACCGAAAAAAACTGCTACTTCTACTATGCAAAGCTTCGCAAAAACGGCACCTGTTTCCCGGAGAAAAAGTTTGAACACACCCCTATGCACAAAGGAATATTTATGGATATCTTTCCTTTGGATTACATCCCCGAAAAAAAAATTGTGCAAAAACTTCTCTTCAAAGGCTTCAGCTGTTTGTCGGGCTTTATTTGCTCTAAAGAAAAGACAAGCGAGTATCTTTACAAAGATATAAGTCTGCCTTTATTCATCCTGTTCAGAATTCTGCAGAGCGTTCTGCCAAAACGTTTGCTCCTAGGAATGAGAAATCTTCTGGCAAAGCTTTCCTCTGCTTTCTCAAGTAAAAAGCTGTTGGCTTCTTTCAGCGGATTTCACGGCTACCCTATGGAGATTGCTCCTGCAAAGTGGTGGGGTGACGGTTGCGATGTAGAATTTGAAGGTTACACTTTCAAAGCCCCCTCAGAGTATCACACCCTTCTTACTCATATGTTCTCAGACTATATGAAGCTTCCCCCTGAAGAAGAACGAGTCAACCACAGCGTAGACGAGAACAAAGTAATATTTGAGGGTGCAACCTTGGAAGATTACAAACCTAAAGTAAAAAGAAAACGCAACAGACGTAACTCCGAGACTGAATACACCGACTATCCCATATAATAATTACAGCCTTCCGAAAAATGGAAGGCTGTTTCTTTTTCAGTATTATTTTTCTGCTGTAATCTGCGGTGTATTAATAAAGACATCGCCTTTTTTGAACACATACCGTTTGTATGAGTGCATATTGGTAAAATCGTACCGCTCTTTATAGCCATAGCTTTTCAGTGTCTCTGAAGCAGGGTAGTAATCTATAGTTTCGCTGATGATTACAAAAGGCTTTTTACCCAACAGCTTTCTGAGCTTCTTTGAGCTATAGACAGGTTTACCCAGGCACTGAGTGCCTACAAGCTCCTTATCATCAGAAACATAGTAGTCCACCTGAGTTTCAAAAAGTTCTGTGTTGAGCTTAGGTGAATTAAGATTAGGCAAACCGTAGCAAACAAACTTTACATTTGTAAGGTCCCGCCTTCTGGAAGAAAGAAGCTCCTTTGAAAAGGGCACAAAGAAATCTTTCACACTTGCATATGCTGAGTCTTTTTCTCTGTCAAGAATTTTCTGACTGCAGCCTTCTTTACACGCCTTCTCAAAAACATCCATTACATATCCTGCATCACTTATCTTATCATACTCAATAAATCTGTCAGGATAACCTATGCTTTGCCCAAAAAATCTGAGCTTATCGTTCCATACAAAAGCAACAGAGGGTATTCCCAGAGAAAAAGCAATTATGTTAGCATGCATACGCACAGCAATAACAGAAGAGAAGCCGGATATATTCTCCACTAATTCACGAGAAGTTTGTGGTCGGGGAAGTGAGACAGACTCTCTCTCCCCTTCTCTGCCTAAACGAACAAGAAGGTCTGTGAGAAAAGCTTCATCTTTGCCAATGCCGTTTGTAAAGAGTTTCCACTTTATACCTTTAGCATCAAGAACACTGATAATGTCAGTCCATATATCTAACAACTGCTCTCCTGTAACGGGAACCCCGTGGTCTGTAAAAAGCTCTGAGCGTGCAACGCCCAAGCCTACAACATCAGACTCTTTGTCCCTTACTACATCATAAACATCACTGCAAAAAACTGCAGGGTCAGCCACCCGTCTAGCAGACAGATGGTGGTTATTAAGGTAAGTATCGTTAAGAAAATCAGCAAAATCGCGGGAGGTTATATATTGATTACAGGGCTTACGTAGTAACTCTTCCATTGCCAAACAATCAGAATCTTCACCATTGTAATCCTCCACACCCATAGCATTATACATAACAGGTATTCCATAATGCTCTGCTCGGGTTACAATTCGTCCCATTTCCTTTGGGAAATTTTCCTGCTTATACTTGATAAATCCGCCTCCGGGAAATACAACCAAATCACTGTTGCGTACC
This sequence comes from Ruminococcus sp., assembly GCA_045541275.1. Classification (GTDB taxonomy): domain Bacteria; phylum Bacillota; class Clostridia; order Oscillospirales; family Acutalibacteraceae; genus Ruminococcoides. Next base: position 233,769 of record JAZQIX010000018.1, on the reverse strand, counting down.
TTAGCAAGACTGGCTTTGTCCTTTTGCTTGCGTATATCAATAGTGGCAATCTTGAGTTTTTTGAGCTTTGCCTCTGCCGCCGCTTTTCTGAAAAGATAGGCTGTACAATCAGCAATAACCACATCACCTAAATTGGTACCGTTTACAAGTCCTGCAATCAAAACTTTTGTATCGGGAAATTGTTTTTTTGCATACTTCTCCCTCTGGCACGGCTTGCAGTTGGGAAAGAACTTGTTACGGATTCTGATGTAAAGGCTCATGGTATCACCACCCTTGTATACTAATAGGTATCCAGTGTATAAAATCAATCAAAACTTACGACTGTTCTCTTAAGTCCGTCTTTGAGCTTTACCTGAGGTTTCCAGCCAAGAGCTTCAAGCTTCTTAGTATCAAGTCCTACTCGGGCGTAGTTACAGTAAGCTCCTGAGTTCTGAGCTATATCGAAGATAACCTTGATATTTCTCTCAGGGAATAAATCCACCAGCATCTGTGCCACATCGCGAATAGGTGTAGGCTCGGTTTCGTTAGCAAGGTTGTACGCTTCACAGCACTCACCCTTGAGCATTGCAAGGAAAATTGCAGCTACAGCATCAGTAACATAGCAAAATGCTCGCAGGGCAAGACCTTCACTCTTGAGAATAATATCACGGCAGTTTACTGCATCGCTTATAAAGTCGGACATAACTCTGCCGTCGCTTTCGATAATCATACCGGGGCCATAGGAGTGAGCAATTCTCAGCACAGTAAAAGGCACACCGTACTGAACGTTGTAGCTTCTCAGTATTGTCTCTGCAATTCGCTTGCTCTCAGGGTAGCAGGAACGTGCCTCCAGAGGGTCAAACACACCCATATCTGTTTCCTTGATAAATTCTACTCCCTCAACCTTGCCGTAAATCTCACGTGTAGAGGGATAGATAATATTGGTAACCTTCTTTTCTCTTGCAAGTTCAAGAACATTCACTGTGCCTGTGGTGTTTGCAGAGATAATTCCTGTGGGGTCATGCTTGATAAAGTAAGGACTGCAGGCACCTGCGGCGTGAAAAATGTAGTCAATATCTCCATCATACTTAATAGGTGCACAAACATCCTGAGCTATAATTTCAAACCTTGAGTCACTGAGGAAGCCTGCAAACTTAGCCTCTGCCTTTTTCTGATTTCGAACAAGAGCTAATACTTTAATGTTGTAATTGCGGGTAAGGTTAAGGTGCATAAGTGCCATTGTAAAATAGTAGGCAAGCATACCTGTTGCACCTGTAATAAGAACAGTTTTATCACGGAGCATTTCATAGGGAACATACTCTCTTGATACAAGCTCTTCCATATCCTGACGGACTACGTCTTTTTCGTAAAGAAACATAAAAACACTTCCTCTATTGCGTATATTGTATTATACCATTTTGAGTATACCACTAAAACAAAAAACTTGCAAGAAAATTTGATTTCAGGCACAAAAAGGATTGCGTCCAACCAAATTATATGTTATGCTAAATTTGTGATAATAAAACCACTAAGGAGGCTTTATCTATGAAGAAAACAATCAGCATTTTACTCTGTTTACTGATGATACTCAGCATGGGTGCTATGTCCTTTGAAGCTTTCGCCGCAGAAGACACAGGAAGCTATATCAAAGACAATATGCTCTACGTTCATGCAGTAACTGATGAGTCGGAGACTGAGGCATGGCATCACTGGCAGCACGCAGATGACTACCGTGCCTATGACGAAGAGGACCACATTGATTTAGGTCTTACAAAGGGCGAAGGAGTGTCCGAAGAAAAGTATTTCTTTATGCCTTCTTCTGTAGCAAAAGAAAAGGTTGTTATTATGAACACCTTCTCTGAGGATGTTACAGTAAACGGCACAGTAATCCCTGCAAAAGGAACCGCAGAGGTTGAGTACTCTGAAGGCACAGCTTACACAGTTGAGGCAGGCGGTGAAGAGCACACTCTTATCTTTATGCGTTCTTCTGCTGAGGCAGCTATCTATATCAATAACCCTGATGCAGACGGAAACGGCACCGACCTTTTCTCTTATCTGAGCGAAGATAAAGAAAATGATGCAAAGGCTACAGGTGCGATTGTTGACGATGAAGGGAATGTAGACAACACACCTGTTAAGAAAATCAAGGGCAGAGGTAATACCACATGGCTGAAAGCCAAAAAGCCCTTTAACGTTACATACGACAGTGCAGTATCCATTGACGGAATGGTAAAGACAAAGAAGCTTTCTCTCCTTGCAAACTATCAGGACAGTGCTCTTATTCGCAACCGCTTCCTGCAGGATTTGTCCGATGCAATCGGTATGCCCTATGCTTCCGACTCCAGATTTGTTGATTTATATATGAACGGCGAATATCTGGGTTCTTATCAGGTAACTCAGAAGGTTGATATCGGCAAAAACAATCTCGTTCCTGAGATTGACGATGACACACATCTGAACGAGGACGGCACTCTTAAAGAAGAGTTCCCCTTCATCTGTGAGGTTGACTCTGCCGCTGGAAACGGCGACTACTACATCCGTACCTCCTCTGCACGCTGCAAGCTCACTCTGAAAGGCCCCGAAATTGATGATGGCGACCCCTATCATGATGAAGTCCTTAATATTGCAAAAACTAAATTTGACAATATGTATAACGCTGTCCGCACAAACTCTGCAAATATGTCAGAGCTTGTAGACATTGACTCACTGACAAAGATTATGCTCATTAATGAGCTGGGTAAAAACTGGGACGTAGGCGTATCCTCACTTTACTTTGTTTACAAGCAAGCTGAGGACGGAAGCTGGAAGTTCTTTGCTTCTCCTGTATGGGATTACGACAACTCTTTAGGTAACGCCACAGGCGTTGCATGGGATTTGAGAAGCATGGGCGTTTCCGACTATGAAGAACCTACAGGCTGGTGGGTACAGTACAAACCCGGTGCCGAACCCTCAAAAAAATCCGCAAAGTACACAATCCTCGGTTGGGCTGCAAGAAACAAAACTATTATGGATTATGCCGCCAAAACTTGGTTTGAAGATTTTGTACCTGCTATTGAAACCTTTAACTCACAGAACGTTGACTCAGGCGAGCTTTACTCCAGCGATGTATATTACAAATTCCTTGAGGGCTCTGCCGCAATGAACTATGAATTAGGCTGGCTTATTACAACAGGCGACTGGATTTGCGACCACTCTACACTCACCACAGGCACCTTTGACTCCTCTACAGGTGAGTTTGTACAGGCAAACAAGGAAACAGCCTATGACATCAATAAATTTGAAGACCAGTACAAGTACACAATAGACTGGCTCAACACAAGATGTGCATGGCTGAGTGCTCAGTTCTATGAAAACTACACTCCAACAGCTCCTGTAGTTACACCTGACAATGCTATCATAGGTGATGCAGACCTTGACCTTATTGTAAATATTAAGGATGCAACTGCCATTCAGAAGCATGCAGCAAGCCTTATTACTCTTGAGGGACTCGCTTTTGACTGTGCTGATGTACGTGCTGACCGAGATGTAAATATCAACGATGCAACTGCTATTCAGAAATTTGCAGCAGGTATCAGTGTTGAATATCCCATAGGCGAAAAGCTCAATAAATAATTCTAATTTCACAATCCCCCCTGTCTTTCATGACAGGGGGTTACTTTTCCATAAAACACATCAAAACAATAAAAAAACTACCAAAATACATATCGTTTTTACAAATTATACTTAATTTCTGCAACTTTGATTGCTTTTGTATTTTTTTCGTGATATAATTAGTAGTGATTGATTGGCGGTGGAAAAATGAGTAGTGAAAACATATTTAAATACGGACAATACCTATCTCATCTTATATCTTGCACAATAAACTCAACTGAACCTGAAGCTCCTTTTGAAGGAATGAACTGGGAACAGTTTTATCGTCTTGCATGTTTCCACAAGGCAGAGTCTCTTGTTTTTCCTACCTTAAACAAACTACAGGTTCCCGAAGATGTTTTCAAAAAATTCACCTACAGCAATCATCGTATGATAGCCCGCGAAGCCCGTCAGGAAATCGAAGCACAAAAGATTTTTTCCTTACTCAAAGAAAAAAATATACCCTTCATCAAAATGAAAGGCATAGTCCTTAAGTATTTTTATCCTATGCCTTATATGCGCAGTCAGTCAGATGTAGACCTTTGCATGAGCAAAGAAAGCAGACGCATTTTTGCACCTGTTATGAAAGAATTGGGATATGAAGCATACTCTGAAAATGAAAATACAGACGTATATGAAAAGGATGATTTCTTCTACTATGAAATGCACTCCAACATCTCAACGTCCTTTGCATTTTCAAAGCTTTATGCCGACCCCTTCTCTAATGTAAAGCCTGCTGATGACAGCATAGGATATGTGTTCACTGACGAATACTTCTACCTTCATATAATAACTCATCTTTACAAGCATTTCGTTGTTGAAGGTTGTGGCATAAGATTTCTGTGTGACATGTATGTTTTTAAAAACACTCACCCAAATATGAACATTGACTATGTCCGCAGTCTCCTTGCAGAATACGATATGGAGGATTTTTACGACTCAATTGCAAAGCTTATTGCCTGTCTTTTTGACGGAAAGCCTTTCAGTACAGAGCAAGCTGAAATTGCTGAATTTATCTTCAAATGCGGAGACCACGGAAATGACAACATCAGACATCTTGCTATGTCTGTTTCAAGAAAATCCCGTCTGTCATTCTGGAACAAAACACGTTTTACTCTGCAGATATATTTTCCTCCTGCAAAAGAGCTTAAGCTAAGATACCCCATACTTGAAAAAGCACCTGTACTTCTTCCTTTTTACTGGGTAAGACGAGGCTTCAGCACTCTGTTTTTTAAACATGAGGCAATTTCCGAGCAAAACAAACGCATTAAGTCCGTTCATTCTGACATAATCAAAGAAGCACAAAGAGTCCGTACTCTTCTTAAAGTCAGAGAAGAAAAACACTAAAGCTTGGGTTTTCAGGTACCAAGGCCCTTGTTTTCTGTTCTTTCTAAGCTCTGATAATCCACCTTGCCAAGTCTTGTCAGAGGAAGTGTCTTTACAAACTCAATTTGCGATGGTACAGCGAAACGGGCAAGATGTGTACGGCAATATGACATAAGCTCTGTTCTGAGTTTTTCCACTTCTATATCAGAGGTGTTCAGTATCACAAAAGCCTTTACTCTCTGCATTTTGTAGGAGTCCCTGACCCCTACAGCACAACACATTCTTACTGCAGGGTGAGCACACAGCACCTTTTCTACCTGTGCAGGATACACATTATACCCACTCGTTACTATTAACCGCTTCAATCGGTATTTAAAGTACACAAAGCCATCTTCGTCCATCATACCGGCATCTCCAGTATGAAGCCAAATGCGGCCGTCCCTATGTTCTTTTAGTGCCTTTCGGGTTTCTTCCTCATTATTAAGGTATCCAAGCATCAGTGCAGGGCCTGTAATGCAGATTTCGCCCACCTGCCCACAGGGTAGCGCCTGCGTGGTATTCACTTTACAAATTTCATAATACGTATCCGGAAACGGTATCCCGATGCTTCCCCGTCTTTCTGTGTTATAGGGGGTAAGACAGCTGGCAGTTACACATTCTGTCAAGCCGTAGCCTTCTCTGATTTTCACCCGGGCACCGTGTTCCTTCAAATATCCGTCAAACTTTTCTTTGAGCTTTTCACTGAGAGAGTCTCCTCCTGAGAACACTCCCTTGAGACAGCTCAGGTCTGCTCCCTTTAGGCACTTACACCGTGTAATTGCCTCAAACAAGGTGGGCACACCTGCTATGAAGTTAGGACGGTATTTTTTTATGAGTTTTCCGTATCTTTTCGCAGAAAAACGCGGTATCAGTATACTGCATCCGCCGTGAATAAGCACTGTATGAATACAAACTCCCAAACCGAACCCGTGAAAAACAGGCATAGCAGCAAGCATAGTTTTGCCCAAGACCTGACAGTTACTCATACAAGCGGTCTGCACAGCCATTGCATTGAGTCCAAAGGAGGATATGAGCACTCCCTTAGGAAATCCTGTTGTCCCTCCCGAATACAACACAACTGCAGGCTCATAGGGAGAAAATTTCGCGGACTTTACATTACTTATTTGTTCTCTTTTTTTCATAAGACTATGCCAATAAAAGAGCTTGTTCTCACCCTTATTCGTAAGTTTATTACCATATACTACACTCAGAAAACTTTCAAAGCAATTCATCTCATCTGCAGGCGTAGTTAAAATAAAATTTTTATTCTTCATACCTTTTCTATGCACAACAGCATCTGCCTGAGCTGACAGTATAACAACAAACTCAGACTCTGCCAGATTTATATAATTCTCAACCTCTTCAGGAGATGCTAAAGGATGTACAAAACACGCCACAGCTCCCATTCTGTTTAGTGCATATAAAAGATACACCGCCTGAGGGATATTAGGAAGACAAACTGTTACTCTGTCTCCCTTTTTAACACCCCACTCCTCAAGCCCTGCCTGAATGTCAACAATCCGCTTTACCATTTCCTTGTAGGTGATTTTGCGGTTCATATAAACAAGTGCTGTATACTGCGGATATTTGCATGCAACGCAGTACACTGCCTCCCAAAGTGTTATTTCGGGGTACTCAAGATTTGCCTTTACTTCTCCGTAAAATCTACGCCAAGGTGCTGAAGGTTCCATAATTCGCCTCTTTTTTAACACAAAATCAAGTATAATCTTATCACATACAAGGGGCAATAATTATCAAAATTTGTATTGCCGAAACTACAGACAGAAGGTATTATGAATGACATTACAACAAATATATTACTCCCCTCTTATCTGCTATGAGGTCACAGAAGAAGAGGGTGCGTTTGGTGTTGATGTATATTACAGTGAGTTCAAGGATTCGGAAAAACCTGAACTGCACTGTATAATAAAAAACTTTTCCGAAACATCTGAGAAAGCCCACAGCTTTGCAAAAGAGCTGGCAAAGAACTGTGCCCTTCCCCTTCATATTCCTGAGCTTGCAGAAGAATTTTTATCCCTTTAGTTTACTTTCCTGTATACTTTGTGGTATTATTATCTGCAGGAACAATTCAAATTAATCAATAGGAGTAAAGAATGAAAAAAGTATTATCACTTCTATTAGCAGCAGTAATCCTTCTAAGTGTTACTGCCTGCTCTGTAAACACACCTGAACAAGACGATAAGCTTAAAATAATCGCTACCATTTTTCCGCAGTTCGATTTTGCACGAACCATTGCAAAGGACAAAGCAGACGTGAGTATGCTTATCTCCCCCGGCACAGAGTCCCACAGCTTTGAGCCTACTACTTCTGACATTCTTGAGCTTAGCACCTGTGACATTTTCATCTATACAGGCGGTGAGTCTGACAGTTGGATTGACCATATACTTGACAGCATAAACAATCCTGATATGACTGTTATATCCCTTATGGATTGCGTTTCTCTTTTAGAGGCAGAGGACGAGCACAGTCACAGTGAACACAGTCACGGCAAAATGGACGAACACGTGTGGACTTCTCCCCTGAATGCTATAAAAATCAGCGAAAAAATCTACAATGCAATGTGTGAGAAAGACCCTGATAATGCAGAAAGCTACAAAGACAGCTTTGCTTCGTACAAAGAGGATTTAACAGCTTTGGATAAAAGCTTCAGAGATATAACCCTTAACGCTGAGCGTAACACCCTTGTTTTCGGTGACAGGTTCCCCCTTAAGTATTTTGCACAGGAATACGGTCTTGAGTACTCGTCTGCCTTCTCAGGATGTTCTGACGACACAGAAGCAAGTGCCTCAACAGTAGCTCAGTTAATTGACAAGGTAAATAAGGAGAACATCCCTGTTGTTCTGAAAATCGAGCTCAGTTCAGACAACATCGCTTCAACAATCTGTAAAGAAACAGGAGCGAAAATGCTCACTTTTTACTCTTGCCATAACATTTCAAAAGAAGATTTTGACTCAGGTGAAACATATCTTTCTCTTATGCAGAAAAACACAGAAACTCTGAAAATTGCTCTGAACTGAACAGAATAATCACAAACGCAAAAACAGCCCTTCCAAAAACGGAAAGGCTGTTTTTTCTTATGCAGCTATTTGTTTTATTACTCAGTCATAAAGAGCACGCCCAGAGTATTGGGTCCGCAATGACTGGAAATTGTACCGCTGGCACGGGTAAGGAATACCTCCTTGAAAATACCCTTTGATACAACATAGTCAAATACTTTCTTCTCAATGTCATCATCCATAGAGGAGTATGTAACAAATGCACGGTCAGTCTTGATGTTATCATACTGTGCAAGGGTATCGTCAATATACTCAAAAACTACCTTCTCGTACTTACCGCGGTATTTCTTGCCAACACCCATAGCACCCTGCTGGTCGTTGAAAACCTTGATGCTGGGCTTGAGTCCTAAAAGGTTTGCACCAAATGCGGCAAGAGCAGAGCAACGTCCGCCTGCACGCAGGAACTCAAGAGTATCAAGAACAAAGCTTGCGTGGTTTTTCTGATTAAGAGCTGTTACTTCTTCTGCCACCTGCTTTGCAGACATACCCTGAGCAATACGCTCGGCAGCCTCAATAGCGAGAAGTCCTGCACCTGTGCTAAGAGAGCAGGAATCAATGGGATAAACCTTGCCCTGAAGCTCCTCTGCAGCAAGACAGCTATTGCGGTAGCTTGAAGAAAGAGCCGAACCAAGGCTGATATATACGATTTCATAGCCGTCATCCACATAGGGACTGAGTGCTGTGACAATATCGTTTACATTGATAGCTGCTGTCTTGGGCAGCTCCTTTGTTTTATAGTAATGATCAAAAATTTCCTCTGTTGTGATATCCACGCCGTCCTCATAAGTCTTCTCCTGAAGAATAACGTGAATGGGTACTGTGTGAATGCTGTAACGCTCGCAAAGCTCCTTGGTAAGGTCAATAGAACTGTCTGCAAAAAGTATTACCTTATTATCCATTATTCTGTACTCCTTTTCTTGTTTCAAGTCAAAGATTAGCAGTTGTAAACAATGCTGTTTTGTGATATAATTCTCACTGTATTCAATTATATATTATATTTATGAACAAATCAAGTATTTAGGAAGAGAGGTAAAAAAATATGATTAAAAAGTATGTTTTTGGCATACCTTTTGAGACAGAGGCAGTTATTGCAGATATTCCTGCAGAAAATTCTGCTGTCCCCTATTTTAATACAGACACTACAAAGGGTCTTAAATTCAGCCTTGACCTTGAAAAAAACGATGCAGTTTACGGACTGGGCGAATCGGTGCGAGGCATCAACAAAAGAGGATATATTTACAACAGCTTCTGTGCTGACGAGCCTAACCACACTGAGGCTACCCGGTCCCTGTACGGTGCTCACAACTTTATTGTTATTGAGCAGAAAGGCAGAGTTTTCGGTGCTTTCTTTGACTGTCCCTCCACAGTTACCTTTGATGTAGCTTTCACAAGTGCAGACGAGCTCACAATAAGCTCTGACAACACTAATATGTATGTTTACATTATTGACGGCAGTACAATTTATGAAATAATCCGTGAATTCCGCAAAGCTATCGGTATGAGCTATATTCCCCCTATGTGGGCATTTGGTTACACTCAGTGCAGATGGAGTTACCTGAGTAAGGACGAAATCCGCGAGGTTGTAAGGCGTCACCGTGAGCTTCATATTCCCCTTGATGCAGTTTATCTTGACATCGACTATATGGAAAGATACAAGGACTTCACCATTGACGAGGAAAACTTCGGCGACCTTGAGGGATTTGCAAAGGAAATGAGAGAGCAGGGCATCCGCCTTGTGCCTATTATTGATGCAGGCGTCAAGATTGAGGACGGCTACGACGTTTACGAAGAAGGAGTAGAGAAAGGCTACTTCTGCACTGACAAGAACTCAAAACCCTTTGAGGCTTGTGTATGGCCGGGTATGACTCACTTCCCCGACTTTCTTAATCCTGAGGCAAGACGTTGGTTCGGTGCAAAGTACAAAATCCTCACCGATATGGGTATGGAGGGTTTCTGGAACGATATGAACGAGCCTGCAATATTCTTCTCGCAGAAAAGCGTTGACAAAACTGCACAGATGGTAAAGGCTATGGCAGAAAAAGAATTTACCATTGATGATTTCCGAGAGCTTCAGGGATATGTAGGAAGCAGACAGAACTGTGAGGAGGACTACAGCGGATTTTATCACAATACACCGCAGGGCAGATACTGCCACAAGGACGTTCACAACCTTTACGGCTACAATATGACAAGAAGTGCCGCGGAAGGTCTGAAAGAGGCTGAGCCTGACAAGAGATTTCTGCTCTTCTCCCGTGCATCTTACATTGGAATGCACCGCTACAGCGGTATCTGGACAGGCGACAACCATTCCTGGTGGTCACACATTCTGGCAGAACTTAAGGTTTTGCCGGGACTTAATATGTGTGGTTTTCTGTATGTAGGTGCTGACCTGGGAGGATTTGGCTGTGAGTGTAGCCGCGACCTGTTACTTCGTTGGCTTTCTCTTGGAATTTTCACACCACTTATGCGTAACCACTCAGCACTGGGTACAAGATATCAGGAGTGCTACCGCTTTGAACGTCCTGAGGACTTCAAGCACATTATAGATTTGAGATACCGTCTTATTCCCTACCTTTACAGCGAATATATGAAAGCTGCTTTAAAGGGTGATATGTACTTTAAGCCTCTTGCCTTTGAGTACCCTGAGGATGAAGTGGCAAGACACACTGAAGACCAGCTCCTTGTAGGCAATGAGATTATGATTGCTCCTGTTTATACTCAAAACGCTGTGGGCAGATACGTATATCTCCCTGAGGATATGACAGCAGTGCGTATGAATAACGGTGAGCTTACCCTCACTGAAATGACAAAGGGACATCACTTTGTAGAGATTGCGGAAAACGAGGTTGTGTTCTATATCCGCAAGGGCAAGGCAATTCCTCTGTGCAAGGAAGCAGAGACTACAGAGGCACTTAATACCGCTGAGCTTGAGCTTATCGGAACAGGTGACGAGTACCTGCTCTATACCGACGACGGTACAGGCTTTGACTTTGAAAACCCCAACAACTACAAATTGCTGAAAAAATAAAAAAACAAAAGGAGCGGTACACTTACGTACTGCTCCTCTGAAATATAAGTTTATTGAAGATTAAAGGATAATCTCACCGTCAACTGTGCCTGAAAGACCTGCTGCATTGGACTCATCTGTATCAATGTGCATTGCAGGGAAGAATTTGTCGCTTACTCTTACAACAACATCACCAAAGATAGTCTCACGGCTGCCACTCTCGCCAACCTTAACGGAAACAATCTGCTTGTCCTCTACACCAAACTGTGCAGCTGCTTCAGGTGTAAGATGAATGTGACGCTTTGCAACGATAACGCAATCATCTGCCTGAACCTCACCCTTGGGGCCTCTGAGGATACAGCCGGGAGCACCCTTAACATCACCTGACTCACGTACAGGAGGAACGATACCCAGCTTTCTTGCATCGGTAAATGCAACCTCTGCCTGATTAGCAGGACGTACAGGACCGAGAACAGACATTGTAAGCTCACCCTTGGGGCCTACAACTGTAACCTTCTCTGCGCAAGCAAACTGACCGGGCTGAGAAAGGTCCTTCTTATTTGTGAGAGTTGCACCCTTGCCAAACAGAGCCTCAAGAGTCTCCTGAGTAATGTGGATATGACGTGCAGATGTCTCTACCATAATTTTCATAATTATACCACCTATCTAACAAAATTTTACTACATCATTGTACACCTTAATGCTGTAAATTTCAACTGTTTTGTAATTTATTAGGGCATTTTTTCAAACCTTGTCACAAAAAGGAGTTTTATTATGTATCAAAATTGGGATGAACTTGAGCAGGAATGCCTGTGCTGTAAAAAATGTGAGCTGTGCCAAGAACGCACAAATGTAGTTTTCGGCACAGGATGTAAAAACGCCGAGGTTATGTTTATAGGAGAAGGCCCCGGCGAAAACGAAGATTTACTTGCAAAGCCTTTTGTGGGCAGAGCAGGACAGCTTCTTGACAAAATGCTCTTAGCTGTTGACCTTGACAGAAACAAAAATATCTACATAGCAAATATGGTCAAGTGCCGTCCTCCCAAGAACCGCGACCCCAAACCCGAGGAGGTAGCCTGCTGTCTTGACTGGCTGAGAAATCAGGTGCTTCTAATGAAGCCGAAGATTATAGTCTGCCTTGGCAGAATTGCCGCCGCAAGACTCATTAAAGAGGATATCAAGATAACAAAAGAACATGGACAGTTCTTTGAGAAAAACGGCGTGCTTATGATGCCCATGCTCCATCCTGCCGCTGTGCTGCGTGACCCCAGACGCAAGCCCGAGGCATTTCAGGATTTCCTGACACTGAGAGATAAGATTGAAGAAATCTGCGACCATACATACTGACAAATAACTCCTTCAGCCACCTACGGTGACATCTCTTAACTGAGCCTGTCTCCCTCACTGAGGGAGACCAAACAAAGCACAAAAAACCTCCTGCACAACACTGCAGGAGGTTTTATTGTTCTGTTAATTCAACTAAATTCTTTGTTGGCCCGTACCTCAACTTTCTTGAAATATGTCGGGTTTAAAATCTTAACTGTACATTGGTCTATACCTCTTTGGTTTAGGTTTATGTTCGGTCAGATTTGTTAGTTTAAATTAAGTAACCCTTTGGCCTGTACCTCGCGTTTCTTAGATTTGTCGATTTAGACTTTTAATTGTACATTGGTCTGTACCTCTAATATTACTTGGTTTATATTCGGCTCAAAGTTAAATTAACGTTCTTTTTGGCCCGTACCTCGCGTTTCTTAAATTTGGTCGGTTAAAATCTTACCTGTACATTGGTTTATACCTCTTTGGTTTAGGTTTATGTTCGTATAGATTAAGATATTATGTTAAGTAGCGTGTTGGCCTGTACCTTCACTTTCTTAGAATGGTCGAGAATAATTTTATTTGTACATCGGACCGTACCTCGTTTTTCAGATTTTTTCAGTCTGGTTTTATCTTAATTGTACATTGGCTTATACCTTTTGGTTATGCTCCGAAAGCTTTATGCTGTCGGTTTATGTTCTGTATATATTCACAGTGATTTCAGTTTGCTTTACCGTAGGCAATCTGCAGGGGATGTATTTTTATGCATCTTGCTTTTACATCAGTTTGCTTCAACCAAGTCGTGGTTAAAAACAAAAGCAGGAAGAGCATTCCATTCTGAAGTTACTAAAAGCACAACTGCTTGTTTCTGCCGAATCCGCTAACACTGAACAAGCGTGATTCGGACAGTTAAAACTCTCGATCATCGGAATCTCCTCCTTTCAATTCTTTTATCTATTCTATTTGTTTATATTCCCTTTCCTTTTGTCAACTATATTATACTATATCTTTTTGGAATGTGCAATACTTTTGTGCAAATTTTACAGTTTCTGTTTTTAACAAGATTTTTGCTCCAAAATAGTTCATCTTGCACAAACGACTTATAATTTTGCATAAACAACTTATAAATAAAAAAAATAACCCTCTTGTAAAAGAGAGTTATCATCAGAAATTCAGCGTTTACTTTTTAAACCTTTTACCTTTTGCCTTGATTACAAAACGGTTATCTGTGTTGACATAAATCAAAGCAAAAAGAAGCACCGCAATAAACATTATGGGAGCTGCAATGATAAGCCATGTAGCATCAGGGATTATGTAGCCTAAAAATCCCATAAGAGCAGACACTGCCAGCAAACACATAATCACTCCCAAAAACTTGCTTATTCCCTTTTCGTCATATATAGGGTCGCCCTCGGCATCGGTTTTACCGCCTGTAACAAAGGAGGCAGTCTTGCCCATAAAGGTCAGCACGGCAAGCAAAACAAACACAACAAAGAATATTATAAAAGCAACTAACATAGTATCACTCTCCTAATCATATATTGTAGCACTTTGGCTTTACAATATATTATATATTATCACAAATTTTTTGCGAATACAATAGAAGAAAATAAGAAATATAATGAAAGTTAAATTTATGTCAATCTTATTATTGACATAAGATTTCATTGTGATATATTTATTCTGTAACAATATTTTTCGGAGGGATTTTATGAAGAGAATTCCCGATTTTTTCGGTTCCTTGGTGTTTAACGATGAGGCTATGAAAAGATGTCTCTCAGCAGAAGTATACATTGCTCTGAAGCGTACAATCGAAAACGGAGACCATTTAGATTTATCCGTTGCAAATGAAGTAGCAAACGCTATGAAAGACTGGGCAATGAATCTGGGCTGTACACATTTTACCCACTGGTTTCAGCCTATGACAGGCATCACAGCAGAGAAGCACGACAGCTTTATTACTCCTGCTGACGGAGGCAGGGTGCTGATGGAGTTTTCAGGTAAGGAGCTTATCAAGGGTGAGCCTGACGCCTCCTCCTTCCCCTCAGGCGGTATCCGTGCTACCTTTGAAGCAAGAGGCTACACAGCCTGGGACCCCACCTCCTATGCTTTTGTAATGGGCAATACCCTGTATATCCCCACAGTTTTCTGCTCCTACACAGGTGCAGTTCTTGATAAAAAGACTCCTCTTCTCCGCTCTATGGAGCGTATCTCTGCTGAGTCTCTGAGAGTTCTCAAAGCCATTGGCAGAGATGACATAGGCCACGTGTATGTAACAGTAGGTGCAGAGCAGGAGTACTTCCTTATTGATAAGGATATGTACACAAAACGCCGTGACCTAATGTACACAGGAAGAACCCTCTTTGGAGCACGTCCCCCAAAAGGACAGGAGATGGATGACCACTACTTCGGAGCAATTAAGCCCAGAGTAGCCGCCTTTATGGAGGAGCTGGACGAGGAGCTGTGGAAATTAGGTGTATATGCCAAGACAGAGCACAACGAGGTTGCACCCTGTCAGCACGAGCTCGCTCCTGTGTTCACAACCTGTAACCTTGCAACCGACCACAACCAGCTTACAATGGAGGTTATGAAGAACGTAGCACAGCGTCACGGCTTCGTATGCCTTCTTCACGAAAAGCCCTTTGAGGGTGTAAACGGCTCAGGTAAGCACAACAACTGGGCACTCTCAACAAACACAGGCGAAAACCTCTTAAAGCCCGGCAAAAAGCCCTTTGAGAACAGACAGTTCCTGCTGTTCCTTTCAGCATTTATCAAGGCAGTTGACGAGTACCAGGATTTGCTTAGAATCTCTGTTGCAACTGCAGGCAACGACCACCGTCTGGGTGCACACGAAGCACCTCCTGCAATTATGTCAATCTTCCTTGGTGAGGAGCTTGAAAACGTCCTCCACGCTAAAGCATACGGTGAGGCTTACTCTGCCGCTTCCAAGGTAAAAATCGGAATGGGTGCTACTGTTCTGCCTGAATTCAAAAAAGACACCACAGACCGCAACCGTACCTCCCCTATTGCCTTCACAGGTAACAAATTTGAATTCAGAAGCTTAGGCTCTGCGCTCAACATTGCCTGTCCCAACATTATGATTAACACCATAATGGCAGAGCAGTTATCTCTGTTTGCAGATATTTTGGAGGGCTCCTCCAACATTGAAGCTGACATTGACCGTATTGTATGCGATGTTTATAAAAATCATCATCGTATTATCTTCAACGGCAACAATTATGCTGACGAGTGGATTCAGGAGGCAGAAGCCAGAGGACTTATGAACCTGCGTACTATGCCCGAGGCAATGCAGCACTACAGTGATGCTAAGAACGTAGCTCTCTTTGAAAAGCACAAGATTTTCAATGCAGATGAAATCAGAGCCAGATGCGAAATTCAGCTTGAAAGCTACTCCAAAACCGTAAACATAGAAGCTCTCACAATGCTGGATATGGCAAGAAAGGACATCTTCCCTGCTGTGTCCCGATTTGTAGGTAAGCTTTCAAAGGATGTATACTACAAACGTCAGATTTCAGAGGATATCCCTGCAGATGCAGAGCTTAAGCTCATAAAGAAGCTCTCTTCCCTTTTGCAGGACTTTGACCGCTTGACCGATGAACTTCAGAGTGCTGAGGATAAGGTAAGAGCTCTCAAAGCAGATGCACTCACCATATCTCGTATGTACTGCAACGAGGTGCTGACTGTTATGCGAAAGCTCCGTGCAGTTTCTGATGAGATGGAACAGCTCACCTCTGCCGACTACTGGCCCTACCCCTCCTACGGCAGACTTATGTTTACAATGTAATAAACACAAAAAAACAACAGGCACACAGTTTTTACACTGCGTGCCTGTTTTAGTTAGCTTAATTTAATATTCACACCACAGAGTCGTGAATATAAACATCAAGTCCTGCGATGAATTTCTGCAGGGTTGTTGCGTCCTTGATGGTAACCTCACCGTCATTGTCTATATCCAGATACTTGTACTGTTTTTCTTCTATTCCGTACTCAGAAACATCAAGCTTTGCCAGATACTTCTGGATACAGGTTGCAGTAGATATGGTGTATCCTTCCGGCAAAAATTTATCTAACTCATAAATTCGTGACGGCCAGAATTCTTTTCTATCGGTCAGATATAAGCTATGAATGAATCCCTGTCCGTTGTATAAATTCTCAAGATAACTGAGAGGGTGCCACTGACCGTCAGCTATTGTATACACTGCATTACCCTCCGGGAACAAAGGATATTCATAATCGCCTTCTACTACATACATACCAATTCTATAGTACACGTCCTTCTCTACCTTTGCATCGGTATCAAAGCCAATAACATAATATTCAAAATTGTCATAAGAATAACTGACAGGTCCCAAATGCAAAACTCTAAAGTCGGTAACATTGGCACCGCCTGTCTGCTGGGCATAATACTCCGAAAAAACAGGCATAAGCTCATCAGCAAGTTTCTGATAATACTCTTCCCATTCAGGAAGCATAGGCTCTGCACCAACTGTAACTACAAAGGATGCTAAAAGCACAAATAAAAGCACTAGCGAAATCAATTTTTTCATAATTGTTCACCTCATTTATACTATACAGGTATCGAACTGTATATCTGTATCAGTTAAATTTATATTACTCATAAGGAAGCAGATTTTTGAGCCTGCTTCCATATCAACATTTGGCATTTTAAGTTTACCGTTAAACGGATACTCAATAATAGTCTGTACTCCGTCAGGCGAAGTGTATACCTGTTTCACACCACAGAGTCGTGAATATAAACATCAAGACCTGCGATGAATTTCTGCAGGGTTGTTGCGTCCTTGATAGTAACAGTGCCGTCATTGTCTATGTCGAGATACTGCACCTTTTTTTCTTCAACAAAACCCATACCTGCCAAATGTTTCTGGATTTCAGTTGCTGCACTAATTGTAACAGGTCCTAAACTGGCAAAATACGTTATATAACAAAAATCATTTATACCGCTGTCTCCGTAAATTTGAAGATATGCTACCATTTCAAATCCGTATTTGTCCTTATCATAAAGATATGTTAAGGGGTGCCACTGATTATCAGCAACAGTATACACGGCATATCCGTCTGCAAAAACAGGAAACTCGTACTGTGCCCTTACAGCATACATTCCCATTCTGTAGAAAAACTCTTTTTCTATCCTATCGTCAGAATCAAAGGAAAATACGTAATACTGCTCTCCGTCTATTTTACCTTGGTACAAAATTTTAAGTTTATTAACACTTGCTCCGTCAGAATTCTGAGCAACATACTCCGCCAACAAAGGAAGATGCTGTGCTTCTATCTCTCTCAAGTGTTTGTATTCTTCTGAATCTTCAGGAAAAGGGCTATACGCACTTGCTGATACAACACAAGCACACAGCATAATAATTGCAAGAATTAAAGATACTAATTTTTTCATAATTGTCACCTCATTTATACTATACAGGTATCGAACTGTATATCTGTATCAGTTAAATATATATTACTCATAAGGAAGCAGATTTTGGAGCCTGCTTCCATATCCACATTGGGCATTTTAAGTTTACTGTTAAACGGATACTCAATAATAGTCTCTACTCCGTCAGGCGAAGTGTATATACCAGTAAGGTTCACCTGTGTTTTATCAGTTTCACCCAGTAAAGCAAAACAGAAAGAATAATAATCTTCAACCTCTGCTTCAAACTCAAAATACATAGTAGAAAGCATAGGAGTTGTATAAGTTACTACATCTTCTGTTATTGAAGTCTTTGGAGGAGAATTGTGCACTTCTGACAATGTAAGGTCAAAATCATCGCTCATGCAGTATCTGATGCAAAAAATGTGGTTACACACAAACTGAAAAGTAAAGCAAAAACAACAATCAGGCATATTATCTTCTTTGAATAAATCTTCATACGGCTCACCTTTCATTAAGTATAATTTATGTTATCTGTCATTTTAACTTAAAGCACCACATCGGAAACACTTCCTCTTTAAATTTATTATATTGATTGTTTATTAATCCTGCACAAGTTAAGATATATGATGAAAATAACCAAAAATCACCGCATTTTCCCTTTACAATTGTATTATAATACCTATTGTATTATTTGTCAACGATACTTTGTACTATACAATATTGAATTCGCGAAAGAAAAAGTATATACTTAATGTATAATAACAGAAAGGAAAGTATACATGAGTAAAAATTATTTTATTAACGGAATTACAGATTTACTTATACTCTCTATACTTGACAGTCACGACAGCTACATGTATGAGATTGTGAAATCCATCAAGGAGTTTTCCGATGGTTTGCTCTCTATTTCTCAGAACACAATTTACACCGCCGCGTATAAATTGCAGAACGAAGGCAAAATCAGCGAGTACTCAAAGCTTGTGGGCAAAAGAAGAACGAGGGTTTATTATCGGCTTGAGACTGAGGGCAAAAAGCACCTTGACGAGCTTGCAGAAAACTACAACAAAACAATCAACGGAGTTAATAACATTCTTTCGTTTCTTGACAAAGGAGATAAAGCAGATGAATAAATTATGTAAGGAGTACGTCTCTGAAATCAAAGCTCTTTTTCCCATAAGAAGAAAGCCGGAAAGAGATTACATCAAAAAGATTATGGCTGATGTGGATAACTACTGCGAAGAAGCAGAGGTTACAACCAAAGAGGAGCTGTACGAAAACTACGGCAAACCCAATGACGTTGTAAACTCCTATCTCGATAGCGTTGACACAGAATACATAGCAAAGCAAATCACAATCACCAGATTCATAAAAACTGCCGTTGCCGTCCTGCTTGTACTGGCAACTGTAACAACATCTATATTTTGCATTGCTGTATATTCTGAGTATCAGCACTTTAAAAGACAAGAAGTTGTTGGAACAAAGTACACAATCACAGAACACAACTAAAAGAAAGGTTAATTATGAAAAGAACTCTTATTATCACTTTAATCATATCACTCATTTGTTGCTCTGCACTTTGCATTCCTGCAAGTGCAGCAGAGGCAACAGAAAAAACAGAAACCACCATTGAGTATTTAGACAATGGCGACTACATTAAAACCACTATCACCTACTATGAAACAAACGCAAGAGTAGCCACAAAATCCGGCTCAAAAACAGCAGATTATTACAACAGTGCAGGAGACACAATGTGGTCCGTAACCGTAAACGGTACCTTCAACTACAACGGCACAACCTCCTCCTGCACAAGTGTTTCCCGCAGTGCAGCTGCTTACGCCAGCTCTTGGTCAATCAAAAGCTCCTCCTGCAGCAAAAGCGGTAACTGTGCATCAGCCACTGCAACAGCAACAAACAAAGGTGTGTTTACTTCCAAAGATTACACCAAAACAGTAAACCTGTATTGCAGTCCCTACGGCATCCTGTCTTAACAACAGGTTTATTTTTTACACCATGATGTGAATTTTATTCACTATTTTGCTTTCAATCTGATTTCAGATATGTAAAACTTTCAAACTCATCTGCTTTATAAGTAAAAGGAGAAGACCTGTTCATCACGAGTCTTCTCCTTTATTTTTGCCTGTATATTGTATAATAAAACCCCCGATTGCATCGAGGGTTTAAAATAACTTTATCCTTTATTTGCTTTTTGATTTTTGTCAGCTTTCTTAAAATTCTTCTTCTCCATCTCTTCAATAGACTTGGAGTCTGAGTGCTTAATCTGCTTCCACTCAACCTTTGTGAACATTGCAGTAATTGCAATGGGAACATATGTAAACATAAAGAGAGGAAAGGTTAACATATAAAGCAGTTTCTGCCACCAGGGACAGCGGATTTCCTTCCACTCTGCAAGTGTAGTAACAACACCTACGCCAAACATCATAAGTGATGAATTGATAACTGACTCAACTGCTGACCAAAGAACACCCAAGGGCTCAGAGCCTGTAACAAGAGATACAGTAATAGTCACAAGGTTTACGAAGAAGCTGAACAAAGTCAGAATTGTAGCAGGCATAATCGCCATAGACATATCGAAGCAAGAAAAAGCATTAACCCCGAAAAGTCCCTGCAAAAGCCTTTTGCCGTACTTTTTGAACACCTGCATATAACCCTTTGTCCAACGCATTCTCTGATGCCATGAGGAAACAAAGCTTGTGGGCTGTTCATCGTAATACTTAGCCGCGTGGCAATACGCAATTTTGTCATTCTTAAGAACCGAGTCTATAGAAAACTCAATATCCTCAGTAAGCAGGAAAAACTTCCATCCGCCGTTACGTCTGATTATTTCATTGCTCACAAGATATCCTGTGCCTGAAACAGCACAGCTTGTACCTAAAATCATACGGACGTTGTTAAGGTGCTTTGCCTCACGGAGAAACCACAGGGCATAACCTGCAGAAATCCAGTTTGCACCGTAGTTTTTAGAATTGCGGTAACTGGTGATAATCTTGTGGCCTGCACACATAGCCTTGTTCATCTCTGCTACATAACGCTTATCAAGGAGATTGTCGGCATCAAAGATAAAGTAGCCGTCATAGTATTCTTCCCCGCACATTTCCTGTACCTTTGTAAAGAGGAAGTCCAGTGCATAGCCCTTGCCTACCAGCTCTTTGTTAAAGCGCTCATACACAGTGGCACCTGCCTGAGTTGCGACTTGGGCCGTGTTGTCTGTGCAGTTATCTGCAACAATGTAAATATCAATAAGCTCAGAGGGATAAGTCTGTTTCAAAATGCTTTTTACAAGATTTCCGATTACAGCCTCTTCGTTTCTGGCGGCTATCATAAAAGCGTAACGCTTAGTCTGCTCAGCCTTTTTAAACTTAACAGGCTTTTTGAAAAAAGATACTATTATGTAAAAAAACTGATATGAATAGCAAATGATAAACAACAGACATACAAAGTAGTTAATATATCTGATTATAGTTTCAATCACAAATACCTCTCCTCTACCAAAAAGGCACACACGCCTCCATAATAAATTCTGAGTCTGACAGTAACTATTATACATCACTTGAATTTTACAAGCAATACATAAAACACTTTTCTGTTAAAAACAAACAAATACAATTTTTATTATGGCAGATTTTGTGGAAACAGCTATTTATCAGTCCTGCTAAAGAATGAATTATCATATATTAAACGGCAAAAAATATATCCGACTTTACATCAATTTTACAAAAACTACCTTTTAGAATTAACACAGGGTGATTATAGTTAAGAATGTCAAAAAAATAACAATTACAGGATGTGAAACAAATGGATTTATTTGACGTGCTAACCTTAATTGGCGGATTGTGTCTGTTTCTGTTCGGTATGAACGTAATGGGCGACTCACTGGAAAAGTCCGCAGGCGGCGGACTCAACAAGCTACTCTCAAGACTTACAACAGGAAAAGCAGCAGGTTTTCTGACAGGTCTGGGTGTAACTGCTGTAATCCAGTCCTCCTCAGCTACAACAGTTATGGTTGTTGGCTTTGTAAACTCAGGCATTATGACCCTGAAGCAGGCAATCAACGTAATAATGGGTGCTAACGTGGGCACTACAGTTACATCTTGGATACTCTCCCTTACAGGTATTGAAAGCAGTAACATAATAGTTAAAATGTTCAAGCCTACATCCTTCACTCCAATTCTTGCACTCATAGGAATTATACTTTATATGATGTCCAAGAAAAGCAAGTACAAGGATATAGGTATGATTCTTTTAGGCTTTGCAACACTTATGTTTGGTATGGACACAATGTCCGATGCTGTTTCAGGTCTTAAGGATGTACCCCAGTTCCAGAATCTTCTGATTATGTTCCAGAATCCTATCCTCGGCGTTTTAGCAGGTGCAGTGCTCACAGGTATTATTCAGTCCTCCTCTGCATCAGTTGGTATTCTGCAGGCACTTTCCTCTACAGGTGCGGTTACAATCGGTGCATCAATCCCCATCATTATGGGTCAGAACATCGGTACCTGTGTGACAGCTCTTATCTCCTCTGTAGGTACTAACCGCAACGCAAGACGAGCATCAATTGTTCACCTTTCCTTTAACATAATCGGTACCACTATACTTCTTACTGTCTACTGCATACTCAACGCTATCTTCAGCTTTGAAATCATCAACAACTCTGCAAGTGAGCTTTCAATCGCTGTCTGCCACACACTGTTCAACGTATTGTGCACTGCAATTATGCTTCCTATGTCAGGACTCCTTGAGAAACTTTCCTACAAACTAATCAAAGAGCCTGCCGGCGAAAAGGGCACAGAGAAGAAGGTTGAGCTTGACGAGCGTCTGATGACTACTCCCGCAGTTGCTATTGAGCGTTGCCGTGTAGTATCTAACCAGATGGCTACTGTTTCTATGAATTCTCTCCGCTCTTCCCTCAAGCTCCTCTCCGCTTACAACCCTGAAACCGCCGAGCAGGTTGTATCTGACGAAACCGCTGTTGACCACTATGAGGATATTCTTGGCTCCTATCTTGTAAAACTCAGCACCTATCCTATGTCTGACGCAGACAGCAACGAGGCAAGCAAGCTTCTGTTTGTAATCGGCGATTTGGAGCGTATATCCGACCACGCAATCAACATTCTCCGCTCTGCTCGGGAGATTAAAGATAAATCCCTTGAATTCACTCCCTCTGCACAAGCAGAGCTGAAAACTATAATCTCTGCAGTCGATGAGATTATAACTCTTACACTTGACGCATTTGTAAGCTCCGACCCCAAGAAAGCCACCCTCATTGAGCCGCTTGAGCAGGTTGTAGATGGGCTCAAAAAACAGCTTCGGGCAAACCACATTCTCCGCCTGCAAAAAGCTGAGTGTTCCATCGAGTGCGGTTTTGTATGGGCAGATATCCTCACAAACCTTGAGCGTGTATCCGACCACTGCTCCAACATCGCAGTATGCATCATCGAGATGTCACACCACACTATGGATACCCACGAATATATGTCAAAAATCAAGGCAGGCAACCCCGAGTTTGACAGCCTGTATGCTCAGTACAAAGAAAAGTACGCAGTAGCCCCATAAATAAAAAATCTCATTTGAGCAAAACAACACAAAAGATACAGATGAATAAATTAATATGCACCCCGAAAGCTTAACACTTTCGGGGTGCATATATTTCACCATGATATTATTTAGCTACTATGTTTCACACTTGCTTTTTTAACTTTTTGTTCTTAATAAAGCTTAAAATATAACTTTTTAAAACACGGAATGAGTCAACGTTTACAACGGAAGCTACTACAAAATACACTGCCAAAATAGCTATACCGCTTATTATTGCCCAAAGAATAATACTAACATATGAGTCTAAATTCCATTTAAACAAGCTTGTAATATAACTTATCAAAGCAAACACAACAGTGTTAGAAATTATTCTTTTATATGTAACCCACGGGCTTCGGTTTAAAATCCTTCTATTCGCATATATTATCATATCGTTAGTTCTGTATAACAAAGCTACAATAGTGCCGATTAAAACACCATAAATGCCCCAAATGTTAACACAAACAACTGAAACCACAATGTTAATTACGGCTTCGATTATACATCTGGTTTGTGTAAGCTTAAAATGCTGTGCATAGTTGATGAGTTCAGCTTCACACACTCTGGAGCCGGTCAACAAATAAAAAACAACAAACAAAATCGAAACCTTGCAATCAATATAATTTATATCCGTAATTCCAGCAGTGTACAGCTTCATAAAAGGTAAAATGAACACAAACGCAATATTATACAAAGCAAATATAAATGCTAACCGATATGTTTGATACAAGTCATGCAACACAACAAACTTTTTTCTGTCAGTATTGAAAGTCTGACCCATAACAAAGGAAAAGCCTTGTGCTACATAATCAAGAGCAGTTCTTATCATTGAAAACAGCAAGGTATACATTGAGTATACACTTACAACCTTCAAATCGCAGAATATCGACAAAATCAGTGTATCGGTGTTTCTAAATATCAAATCACAAATTTGATTAACAAAAGCTGAATTCTTCTGACCTATAGCTTTAAAATTTGCTTTTTCTTTCAGATTTACCCAACCGTAGTTTCGCTTGAAATATATCCAGAAATACAACACCTTGACAAGGTTAAGAATAAGATATGCCGCCTGAATAGCTATGATGTTGCAACCCAACAACAGCATAATTATTTTTGTGATGCTTACAGCAGTAGAAATGATAGACACCAATGCTGTGTTGATATAATTCTTACCTTCGGCTTGCAATAAAAGCAGATACTTACCCTGAAACAAATAGCTGATAGCACCGGGTAAGCCATTCATCAAAATTATTACAAACATTGTAAGCGGTGCAATCTGAGAGTCAATTGCTATGGGATAAATCACAGCAAGCCCAAAAACTGCTATGAAATAAAAAATACCTGTCTTAGTGTAATATTTATTGGTTGCAGATAAAATACCCGAAATCTCTTTTTTGTCATTCTTTCCAACAGGACCGTACAACGCCTGCAAGCTTGCAGCTCCAACCCCTGATTCAAGCAGAGCAAAATATGCAAAAATCTGAGTTATAGAGTTAAGAAAGCCGTTCATCTCTGAACCGAAGCTGGTCAGGAAAAGACGCGGGATTATTATACCTAAAACAATTGAAAGAATTTGACTTCCTATTCCAATTGCAATATTATATACACTTCTTCTCTTCTTCATCAAAAAACTCCGTGAATTACTACATAAATAAAGTCTTAATTTTAACTTTTCCTAAGAAGCGGGCTTTTTCATTATGTAAAAAGCTGTTAACAGCATTATTGAATACTCTGTTCTCAAATTTTTCCTTCATCCTGTATTCCTTAATTATCCTTCTGAATTTAAAGAAATCAAAATGGTTAAAGGATTGATTCAAACCGCTGACCATATGCATAATGAAAAGGACTGCTAAATTCTCCTGTGAGACAGACCCCTCAAGTTCTTTTTTTATTTTTGAAAAAAGCCTCATTTGTTTTATATATCTCTCATTGTCCTTAGATGTCATCGCAGAATTTTCTCTTACCGTATAGTGATACAGTTTTTCATTGATAAAAAGACAGGCTTTCATTTTAGTATAATAATTAATATTAAAAAGTAAATCCTCGCCTACTTTTTCCTGTGTATCAAAGAACATATTATTGTCTGTAATCAAAGACCTTTTATAAACCTTATTCCAAGGTTCAAAACCAAAATGATATTTATAATAATGGTCACAGAGCAGAGAGTCAAAGTCTGTTACCTCATATTTTTCAAAAAAGCCATGTTCAAAAACATATAAATCAGCAGGGGTATTATGTATATAGTCAGATAATATCTCCAAAGAATTTTCTTCTACATAATCGTCACTGTCAACAAACCAGATGTACTTACCTTTTGCTATTTTCAATGCTTCATTACGAGCAGATGAAACCCCTCCGTTGGGTTTATGGATAACTGTTATTCTTTCGTCACGCTCTGCATACTCATCACAAATCTGAGGGCATCTGTCTGGCGAGCCGTCATCAACAAGGATTAGTTCAAAATCAGAAAAGGTCTGATTAAGAATGCTCATAACACATTTATCAATGTATTCTTCCACCTTATAAACAGGCACTATAATACTGAACAAGCTCACCTAATCACACCCTTCTAACATTAATCTTCCAAAAATTCTTTAAGAACACTTAAAGACTCTTCTCTGAAATCCTGTTTTTTCTTACGAGCATCTTCAAAACTAACAGCAAAAAGAAAATCTTTATCGGGAACGCCCTCGGTGTAGAGTCTGTCTTCAAGTCCCAATCTTTTCAGATAATCAATTTTTCTGCTGTCGTTGTTGTTTTGTGCGTTCTCCTGGTCCTTTGCAATAGCAGTCAGGAAAGGCTTCTCAAAGATAGATGCAAAGACTGTACCATGGAAAGAGTTTGTATAGATAAAAGATGCATTCTTAAAAAGTCCCACAAACTCCTCCGGACTTGCAGAATATGCCTTATGATAAGGCTTCACAAAATCTCTTATGTATTCGTTGAACACTACCACGTCATAACCGGTCACCTTGCGAAGATGCTCAACAAGGTCACGGCTTCCGTGGTTATTGTTCAGAAAATAAACAAGAATGTAGGGCTTTTTGTACTTGGGCTCAACAGCCAATTCATCCCAGTATTTTCTGTCAAGCAAAACCACAGGGTCGCACACAACGTTTACCTTTTTATCTGTAAGTGTCTTAAGTAAATCCGCACCGCTTTGTTCACGAACAGAAATGCAGTCAAAGGTATCAATCCACTGTGCAATCTGAGCTTTTGTAGCATCGTCAAACTCTGCCTTGCCAAAGCTCGGTGAATAGGAGCATTTGCGTGCTGTGTTATCACTGCCTAAAAACTGCAGATAATATGCAGTTTCAAAATCCTGACAACATGGATTCCAAATCTGGTCTCCTCCGCACAGATACGCATCATAATCAAAGCTCTCGTTTTTAAGCTCATTGGTGCTTGTGTACTCTTTTTCTGTGACAGGAAGCACCTTGTTTATAAATCTTTCGTAATTATTAAAACGCTTCTTTAACGCAGAATAAATCAGGCACTTGAAAGTTCTGCGGACAACACTGTCTGACTTATGAAAAATCTTGTAAGCTTCCCTTTGTGCTGTGGGACGTAAATTGATAAATTCAGGCTTGCATCCAAGCAGTTCAACCTGCTTTGACAAAGCATAAGCCTGCAAAACAGAACCATAATTATGTGAAGCATGAAAAGTTAACATACCTATTTTCTTCATAAAATAGTCTCCTCAAAATCATTTAAGCCTTGATTTACGCAGATGATAAATGACAAAATAAGCTCTGAGATTCAACAAAAACATTGTTAAGGCAACTGTCCCGTTCAGAGGATTCTTATCCGCTGATTTAACAATGTCCTTTGCATCATCTCTGAGGAATTTAACTTCATCAATAAAGGAAGAATATTTCCCTGTAAGAACTGCATTGTCAACCGCCGCAAACACAGATGCACAAAGTGCATTCCTGAGTCTTCCGTTCTTATCCTCTATGCTTCTTTCTTTTATAAAATCACTCTTGAAGTCATAGAGCTTTTTAAGCATCAACCACTTATTCTTTCGGTATTTATTGCTCAGTGACTGGCCGTTTACACAGTAGTGATACAAGGGAGTGTTTACAATTGCAATTCTGCTTACATAATCCGAGTATAGCAAGTCGAACACAATATCCTCAGCAAAAACTTTATTTTCCGAAACAAAAAAAGACTCGTTTATAAGCGTTCTTTTCATCATACGAATCCAGAGAAATCCGGGCAGATTTATACTTCCTTTCAGTGTTCCTATCAAAGGCAGTATGTACTTCTTTGTGATTTCCTCTTTACCCTCCAAAACGTGCTTATCATAGGGTAATAAATATTCAAATTTCCTTGTTTCATACTGAGTAAAATATCCGCACATAGACATATCGGAGTCTGTTTCTACAATGGCAGAAACCATTTCTTCTACCATATTGTTCTCTATGTAATCATCACTGTCAACAAAAAGAACATACTCCCCTGAGGCTTCTTTAAACCCTGCCAGTCTCGCAGAGGACAATCCTCCGTTCTCTTTGTGTATTACTATGATTCTGCTGTCATTCTTTGCAAGCTCGTCACACATCTGAGGGCATCTGTCAGGAGAACCATCATCTACCAGAATAATTTCAAAATTGCTATATGTCTGTGCTAAAAGGCTGTTAACACAACGAACAATGTACTGTTCCACTTTATAAACAGGAACAATAATTGTAACCAGAGTATTGTTACTCATTATTAAAAACACTCCTAAAATCCTCTTGCATAACCTCATTCCAAGCATCGCATCGGATAAGGTTATGTGTAATCATAATTGTTTTGTTTGAGGGTTTGAATAACCTTCCGCCTGATATACGGTTTAGTTTTATGAGTACCCTGTTTTTGCCGTAGAACAACGGCATATCAAGAGCTGCTCTTTTTTTGCAAAAGCCTGCAAACTCTTTGCTTAAGAAATCTGCATCAGACAATCGGGCTGAATCTGTAAAGAACTTATCAAGACGGCTATTATTGCGGTTTAACCTAATTCCGTTTTCATCAGCTTCAATTAAATGATATTTAATTTCAATACCATCATTAATCTCAATCTGGAGAACAAGTCCTTCGTTCCAAGAGCTATTCCCTTCACGGTAACCAAAAATACAATTACCCTGTCCGTATAAGATTGTTGTGTCATTTCTCTTTTCAACCGTACCAATACAATGGCTGTGCTGACACAGCACTACATCTGCACCTTCATCTGCCATAGCATAGCACTTCTTCTGCAGAAGAGGTGATGGGTATATATAGTGTTCAATGCCTCCATGATACAAAACAATCAGATAATCGCACAGAGCTTTTGTTTTTCGTATTTGCTGTAAGCTTATGTACGGGTCAAACAAATTTGCTCCGGGAGTTTTATTTGTAGCAATATTGAATTCATGCTCTGCAAAAGAGAGAAATCCAACCCTTTTCCCCATGTGTTCCACAATCAGAGGTTTTTGTGCTTGAGTTGCATTTTCACCGCCGCCAAACACTGCAATACCGCATTTATCTGCCGCGTCCAAAGTATCTCTGACTCCCTGATATCCATAATCAAGTATGTGGTTATTAGCAATTGAAATCGCATCAAAGCCCATACTTTTAAGCATCTCAACATCTCTTTTTTCTGCTTTAAGAGAAGGGCCTGTCTTCTTTATCCGAGCTGTGCTGTCAGTAGCAGGACACTCAAAATTACAAACAGCATAATCACTGTCTTTAATCAAATCAGCTACGTCACCAAACAGCTTATCAGGATTATCAAATAAGTGTCTGTAGTCAGCAGTAGGACAAATATCACCGCAAATTAATAGTTTCAAAGTAAAAACCCCTAATCACAATTATAATAGTCTTTAAGCTTCACGGTTTCTGTTTTTATATCGAAGCCTTTTGCTCTCACAGCAGATTCTATCTGCTGAGCATCAGGTCTGTCTGTTTCTTTCAGCAAATTCTGAATTACATCTGCCCATTCTTTCGGGTCAGCAGAATCAACAAAATTAACTAAGTCTAAGCCCATATCGCACAGTTTCGGAAATCCTGCAGATATAACGCAACGAGCTCCGCTTGCCTGTGCTTCAACAACAGAAAGTCCAAGACCTTCACGTTTTGATGTTCCCAGATATATGTTAAAATCTTTATAAAGGTTTTGAACATCATTTCTTGTTTCTATGTAGTGGAATCGTTCATCAGAAGAAAGCAAATCGAACATATATTGTGCTTCTGCTAAATCCTGCTTCTGACCTGCAACAACATAATGAAAATCAATGCCTCTCTCCCACAATTCTTTTACAATCTCCGCGGAAAGTCTGTAATTCTTAACAGCGGCTATTCTTCCGACTGTGCCTATTACAATATCTTTTTCATCAAGCCCCAGTTCTTGTTTTAACACACCGCCTTCACAGGTTGTAAACTTTTCCAGGTCTATTGCATTGTGGATAATCTTTGCTCTGTCACTTTTAATCTGTCTGCCATTGTACAAGCTTGGCATAGCATCATCAGAACAACCCCAAAAATCGGTTGCGTATTTCTTAATCCAATGACGCTGAATTTTCAGTTCTGCAGTATTTGCAAGTCTTGATAATAAAGAACCGTCAAAAACAAGCTTTGCATGGCAATGAACAATGCGTCTTTTTATTCCGCATCTGTATGCACAACGTGATATTATTCCGCTTTTTGAGTTCAGGTGGCTGTGAACAATATGTACTGTTCCGATTTTTTCTATTATTTCTCTGAACTGACGTTCATATTCTTTTACACCAACATCCCAAACTGCATCAATATAATACATTGGAATTCCCATGCTTTTAATTTCTTGGTCAAACATACCAACAGGCTGTGCGCCTTTTTTTCGGTTTATAAGAAATACAAAGCGGAAATCATCTTTCAGCTTACGCAAAATGTCCATTATCATAATTTCAGCACCGCCGAAATTCATGGTACCATTCACCAGCAAAATTGTTTTCAAGGCAATTACTCCTTTATTTTCCACATATCTCCAACTATTTTATCGTATTCCCGCGGTACAAAATCAGGTGCTCCTCCAGCAGGGAAAAATGTAAGCTCGCCAAAATAAACCTTACCGCCCACCTGATATAAATCCACACGGACATAAGAAAACGGAGTACAAAGCTTTTCGGCAATTTCTTTCATCTGTTCAAAGCACTCAGGAACAGGAACCTCTATGTCAGGATTGTGAGGAAGTTCTTTGCCAAAAGGCATCAGATTCCAGTCCATATCGTAAAAATTGCGAGTGTTATTATCGGTAAATCGACCTACCTCTAACTGCAAGAATGCAGGTTTTCCATTGAAACAATAAAACTTATAATCAAGTAATCCGCCTGATTCGTCCTCAAGATATTTCTCTGCAACAATACGTTTTTTTAGCTTTTTATAAACCCATTCACGACCGCCCCAGTATATATCCTGTTTCAGCCACAAACGCATTGTTGACTTTTCTTTTTTCCAGTCAACATCTGCCTTATTTCTGACAATTAAATTCCAACCGCTAGCGTGAGCTGCCTTAAGTACAAAACGCTCCGGCAAATCCTCGATGGGGATATCTTCTACAGAATCATAAACACCGTATTGCTCGTTTAATAAATCTTCATATCCGCAATCTATTATGTATTGTCTAACATCACATTTATCTGCACACTGAGCCATAAGCGGATCGTTGCTATAAAGCTTGTACCACTGCTGTTTCTCACTAAAAGTTACCGGGTTATCCAAATCCACCTCTAACCCGCCTGATTTCTTTTTATAATACTGTTTTACAGCTTTTTCATCATTGATAAATATAGGTTTAAGCTTACTCAACACAATATGGTATCTATGCAGAGCATTGAGAACAAACCTTTTCTTTTTTAATTTTTTCAGATTCATATTACCACCCGAAATTTACTTATAATTTAACAACCTAATGTGTATGATAACTTTCTTAAAGCAAAAATTAGATGCAAGCAGTAATTATCAGTTATAAAAAACATGTAAAACTAAATCATCATGCACATTCTTATACATTATAATAATAACATAAGGACATACACAAGTCAAACAAAAAGAAAAATTGTAAAACGAAGTTGAAATAATATTAATCCACACTATTTATAGCTTTTTATCATATAAAAAGCAACATAAATACTCATAGGCTAAAATTTTTCCACCATAGAAAAACAATCTAAAAATTAAATTCAAGCAGTATAAATCTCCTCTCTTTACAGATAATAGTATCACTATTACTAAGATAAGGAGATTTGTATATATGAAAGCAACAGGAATTGTGAGAAGAATCGATGACTTGGGACGAGTGGTTATTCCCAAAGAGATAAGACGTACTCTCCGCATCCGCGAGGGCGACCCGCTGGAGATTTACACTGCTACTGACGGAGAGGTTATTTTTAAGAAGTACTCTCCTGTAGGGGAGCTGTCTGTGTTTGCCACTCAATATGCAGATGTGCTCAGCCGCATCAGTGCACTGCCTACAATCATTTGCGACCGTGACCACGTAATTGCCGCCGCAGGTGTTTCCAAAAGAGAGTTTCTGGAGAGACGCGTCACCGCCACCCTTGAAAGCTATATGGAAAACAGACGAAGCTTTGCGGCTCATCAGGGGGATGTCTCTCCTGTTCAGCCTGTAGAGGGTGTGGAGCACAATGCTGCTGTCATCTACCCCATCATTGCCGCAGGGGATGTGACAGGAGCTGTTGTGATGCTTGCAAGCGACACAGTAAAGGTTCCCTCTGATGCAGAGATTAAGCTTGCTCAGTCTGCCGCCGCTTTTCTCGGAAAGCAGATGGAAGAATAATTTTCACACAAAGCAAAAGCCGACAGGGTTCTTTTTAACTGAACCTTGTCGGCTTGAATTTTGCTTTTATCAGAGCCAAAATCTGTTTGTAGGAGGCAGGAATTCCGCTTCCTTTGCCCTATTCCCTATTTTATTATAAATTTTGCCTGCAAAATAAATATCATGGAGAGCAATACCGATATTATATACGAGGATTCTCTCTTCGTCAGACTCTCTGCCCGGCTTTGTGCCGTTTACAACATCAGAAACCTCTGCAAAGCTTCTGAATTTATCGAAATATCTGAAGTGCTTTACATGACCGTAATCATCTGCAAATACCTTATCAAAGAAAAGGTCGCAGTTTGTAAATCCCAGAGTATGTACAGGAATTACCACCACACCGGGCTTAAAATACTTATCATCGCAAACGTTCTGTCCTGCGTAAGTAACAGCAGAAATAACAATATCTGAATCCTGAACAAGCTCCTCGGCAGTATCGCAATAAACAAATGTCACGTTATCATGACCGCTGAATCTTTCTGCAAAAAGTTCATGTTCATTGGAAAATTTCAGAAGCTTTATTGTAAGATTACGGTCAGTAACCTTATCAAGGAGAATCATCATTGTTGCTCTTGCCACGTTTCCAAGACCCATCATACCTATAACAGAGAAATCCTTAACAGCAAACTGAAGCAAAGAATGAACGCACACTGCACCTGTTCTCAGGGCTGTGATGAAGTTGGCATCAATGATTGCCTGTGTCACACCGGTGGCAGTGTCAAGAAGCATAAGCTGACTGTCAAGGCTGGGTTCACGGCCCGGATAACGGGTTACCATCTTAACCCCGCCGAATTCGCCGAAATAACAAGGCATTACATTACAGAATACACCTTCCATATCGTCAGGTTTGATGCTGATTTTAGGTGGTAATATAGCCTTATTCTTATTCTTTATAACATATTCAGACCACTCGTATGCTTCTGACGGAGTAATATTCAGATTAATTATATCCTGATGAGTAATAAATTTCATAAAACACCTCATACGGCAAATATAAGTAAATTATATTATTATATAGATGATATGTCAAGGAATACCACACACAATACACAGTCAGGCAAACAAAAAACCGAACGGCAGCAACCGTTCGGTTTTGTTTGCATTACAGCAATTTGAGTAAAAGCTTAAATTACTTAAGCTCAACCTCTGCGCCAGCCTCTTCGAGCTTAGCCTTGAGAGCCTCAGCGTCATCCTTAGAGATACCCTCTTTGAGAGCCTTAGGAGCGTTGTCAACAACTTCCTTAGCCTCTTTAAGACCGAGACCTGTAGCCTCACGAACTGCCTTGATAACAGCAATCTTGTTTGCACCAGCAGACTTAAGAACTACGTCAAACTCTGTCTTCTCTTCCTCTGCAGCAGCTGCTGTAGCGGGACCTGCAACTGCAACTGCAGCAGCAGCGGATACGCCGAACTCATCCTCAACAGCGTGTACAAGCTCAGAAAGCTCGAGAACTGTGAGGCCCTTAAGTGTTTCAATGATAGAAGTAATCTTCTCTGACATTTTAGTAAACCTCCAATATAAATGTAGTTAATTTTTAAATTATTTTTGCAGCAAATTATTCTGCTGCTTCTGTTGCAGGAGCTTCCTCTGCAGGAGCCTCTGCTGTTTCTGCGGGAGCTGCCTCCTCTGCAGGTGCGCATGCTTCTACGCCGCCCTTGTCAACAATAGCCTGTACAGCACGGGCAAAGCTTGCGATAGGTGCCTGGAATGCACCAAGAACGTTTGCAAGAAGAACCTCTCTTGTGGGGAGCTTGGACAGTCCAACGATTTTATCCATAGAGATAACCTCGCCGTCCATGTAGCCGCCCTTAACCTCGAAGCCTTTCTTGGACTTGTCTGCGAATCCGCAAAGGATTCTTGCTGCAGCAACGTAGTCTTCATCACTGGTAGCAATAGCAGTTGTACCTGCGAGATGCTGGTCCAGATCGGAAAGACCTGTCTCTGCAAAAGCTCTCTGAAGCAGAGTGTTCTTAATAACTGTGTACTGAACACCAGCCTCACGAAGCTCTTTTCTGAGCTTTGTGTCTTCAGCAACGCTGATACCTTCGTAAGTAACCAGAATACCTGTGCAGGAACCCTTGATTCTTTCAGTAAGGTCAGCTACGAGCTGCTGCTTCTGCTCTAAAATCTTAGCACTGGGCAATGATTTTCACCTCCGTTAAAATGATAACGCAGTTCATAAAAAAGGAAGCCTCTTCCATTAAGGAAGAGGCGTAAATTACAAATAAAGGGTTAAACCCATTGTAAATGCTTCTTCCTCGGCAGGCGGATATTATCCATTATACGGCTTGCGCCGAACCTGCTGTCTTTAGAACAGCGATTTATATATTTGAGCGGAATACCGCCAAATATCAGTAGAATGTTGCTCCGAAGCTAATTATAAATTAGCCGTTGTTAGAAACTGCTGTGAACTTGTTGGGGTTGAGCTTAACGCTGGGACCCATTGTAGAAGCTACAGCACAGGAGCGGATATACTGACCCTTTGCAGCAGCAGGCTTAGCCTTAACGATTGCCTCCATAAGAGTCTCCAGGTTCTGCTGGAGCTTCTCCTTACCGAAGGAAACCTTGCCGATGGGGCAGTGGATGATGTTAGTTTTGTCAAGACGGTACTCAATCTTACCAGCCTTAGCCTCCTGAATAGCCTTAGCGATATCAGTTGTAACTGTACCAGCCTTGGGGTTAGGCATAAGACCACGGGGACCGAGGATTTTACCAAGACGACCTACAAGACCCATGCAGTCGGGAGTAGTGATAAGAACATCGAAGTCCATCCAGCCCTCGGACTGAATCTTCTGTGTCATATCCTCTGCACCTACATAGTCTGCACCAGCCTCCTGAGCAGCCTTCTCATTGTCACCCTTACAAATAGCAAGAACACGAACGTTCTTACCTGTACCGTTGGGGAGAACGATAGCACCACGAACCTGCTGGTCAGCGTGACGGGAGTCAACGCCCAGCTTTACGTGAAGCTCTACTGTCTCGTCAAACTTTGCAGTAGAAGCCTTAACGCAAAGGTCAAGTGCCTCGTCTGTATCATATAATTTGCTTCTGTCGATGAGCTTTGCGCTATCGACATACTTCTTACCGTGTTTCATAAGAATATTTCCTCCATTGTTAGGTGGTTAAGCGGATATTTCCTCCCACCCGGATAAATTAGCAAACGAATCAGTCTTCAACAGTAACGCCCATGCTGCGTGCTGTACCTGCGATCATGCTCATAGCAGCCTCGATGGATGCAGCGTTTAAGTCGGGCATTTTTGTCTCAGCAATCTTTCTGATCTGCTCGCTGGAAATCTTTGCAACCTTGTTCTTGTTGGGAACACCGGAAGCCTTGTCAATACCGCAAGCCTTCTTGATAAGTACCGCTGCAGGGGGAGTCTTTGTGATAAATGAGAAAGATCTGTCTGCATAAACGGTGATTACGACAGGGATAAGCATACCGATGTCGTTCTTTGTGCGCTCGTTAAATTCCTTTGTGAACGCAACGATGTTAACGCCGTGCTGACCGAGAGCCGGTCCTACGGGGGGAGCCGGAGTAGCCTTTCCGGCAGGAATCTGAAGCTTAATAAAGCCGATTACCTTCTGAGCCATAGCTTGTTGCACCTCCAAAATTCGTGGTTGATGGCGGAGCACCTGAAAATATTATGCTCCTCCCACAAGGGACATTGCTTTTGTCCCTCAGATAAACAGTGTTTTACTGTTCATTCCTAAATCAATCTGTAAGCAGTTCAGCCTGATTAAGTTCAAGCTCAACCGGTGTCTCACGTCCGAACATAGATACCAGAACGCGGACATAGTTTTTCTCGACATTCAGCTCGTCCACTACGCCGACAAAGTCCTCCAGAGGACCGTCAATAACGCGGACACTGTCGCCGACTTTGTAAGAAACCTCAACAACGCGGGTTTCTACACCCATTCTGTAAACCTCTGCCTCAGTAAGAGGAACAGGTTCAGAAGAGGGACCGACAAAGCCTGTGCATCCGCGGATGTTGCGGACTACATACCAAGTTTCATCGGTATAAATCATTTTTACGAAAACATAACCGGGGAAAAGCTTACGCTCTACCTCAACGGTTTTACTTTTAGCCTGGTCGCCAAGCTTCTTGACCTCTGATGCAGTAGGAGGTTTAATCTCCGTAACTGTCTCTGTAGGAACCTTTACCTCAAGAATCATATCCTGAAGATTGCGGTTTTCAACTGTGGTCATAAGATTGGATGCGACTTTGTTCTCGTAGCCTGAATACGTGTGTACTACGTACCATCTTGCCTCGCCCGACACAGTTAACTTCACCCTTTCAGAATTCTAAAAAGTTAAGTAAGAGTCTCGGACAATCAGCTGCCGCTGACGTTCATTACAAGACCGAGCAGAGCATAAAGACCCTGATCAAGTGCGAAGATAAGAACGCCTGCAACCAGAATAACAAGGAGCACTACACCGAAGTTCTTTGTAGTCTGAGAAACTGTGGGCCAAGTGATTTTCTTGAGCTCGCCAATGCACTCACGAAGATACTTGAACAGCTTCACAAAAACATTAGTTTTTTTCTTGTCAGCCATACTTTTCCTCCGTGATTACTTAGTTTCCCTGTGCAGAGTATGCTTACGGCAGAATCTGCAGTACTTGTTCATCTCAAGTCTGTCGGGATCGTTCTTCTTGTTCTTCATTGTGTTGTAGTTACGCTGTTTGCACTCTGTGCATGCTAGAACAATTTTCACTCTCATTGTAACGGCACCTCCCGTGTTTTTTCGGAATATTCCAGCCTCCCTCAAAAAGGGCACAAAAAAAGAACCCCTTTTCCGAGGTAGAATCATTGTATCATAAGATTTGCAAGGAGTCAATAGTTTTTTAAAATTTTATCAAGCCGATAAAATCAGCACTTTACTGAGTTTCTTCTATGTGCAGGATTCCCAAAAGCAACTCATATATATCCTTGCACACGTCTGAAATTGTGATATAATTATATGTATTATCTAAGAATTTTGCAACCCAAGGAGCAAAAAATGCAACACGTATATCCCGATTACTACAAAAACTTCAGATGCATTGCAGACAAATGCCTCCACAACTGCTGTATAGGCTGGGAGATTGACATTGACTCTGACACTGCACAGTTTTATAACAATTACTCAGGTGATTTCGGAAACAGACTGAAAGAAAACATAGACTTTTCTGCGGACACTCCCTTTTTTGTACTGAAAGAAAACGAGCGTTGCCCTTTCCTTAACAGCAAAAACCTATGTGACATTATAATAGAAACAGGAGAAAAACACCTTTGCTCTATCTGTGCTGAGCATCCCAGATTTCACAATGAGTTACCAGAAAGAGTTGAGTCGGGACTGGGACTTTGCTGTGAGGAAGTTGCAAGAATAATTCTTTCAAAGAAAGATACAGTGCAATTAATATATGATGGCAGTGACAACAGCGATGATGAAATTATAAACCTTCGTGACAAAGTTATCACCGTACTTCAGGACAGAAGCCTGAGCATTGAGAAACGAACAGACAAAGTGCTCGCAATATGCAACACCTCTCTGCCCTGTATGAGTATGACTGAGTGGGCAGAAATACTCCTCTCCCTTGAACGTCTTGACGAAAAGTGGACAGACATTCTGCTTCTTTTAAAAGAAAAAGGCGACACGGCTGACCTAAACGGGTTTAGTATGTATATGAAAGACCGACAGACAGAGTACGAACAGCTTGCTCTTTACTTTATATACAGGCACTTTGCAAATGCACCTGACTTTTACGAAGCAGGTGTTAGAGCCTGCTTTGCGGTTTTGTGTTATAACATTATAAAAACCATGGGTGCTGTAATCTGGGAGAAACAAAAGGCTTTTTCTCTCGAAGACCAGATTGAGCTGTGCCGAATGTTTTCATCGGAAATCGAATACTCAGACGAAAACCTCTATGTAATTTTCGACAAATTATCATAAATATCTTGCCACATAAAAATCTATAAATTATAATACAATTAAATTTAATCAAAGGAGACAGATAATTATGAACTGGAATGAAATCTGGACAAACCTGCTGAAATTCGCAACCGAATTTCTTACATCTTGGGGAATAAAGCTCCTCATTGCGATTGTTGTCCTTGTTGTTGGCGTTAAATTGGTAAAAGTTTTTGTAAAGTTTCTAAAAACTTCTCACAAGCTTGACAAGCTGGACGACAGTCTCCGCTCTTTCCTGGGAAGTTTTTCAAGCATTATGCTTTACTTTGTGCTTATCATCACAGTTGCAATGATACTTGGCGTACCTGCTACCTCATTCATTACAATCCTCGCTTCCTGCGGTGTTGCAATCGGTCTGGCACTTCAGGGCTCACTTTCAAACTTTGCAGGCGGACTGATGATTCTGCTGTTTAAGCCCTTCAAGGTTGGTGACTTTATTGAAGCATCAGGTGAATCAGGCACAGTAGTAGAAATTTCTGTTGTATACACAGTTCTGCTCACACCTGACAACAAGCGTATCACAGTTCCCAACGGCTCACTGACAAACTCTGTTATTAAGAACTATTCAGCCGAGGAGCTTCGCCGTGTGGATATGACCTTCTCTACAGGCTACGAGTGTGACATTGAAAAAACAAAGAAGATTATTGCAGAGGTAATTGACAATCATCCCAAGACACTTAAAGACCCTGAGCCCTTCATCAGAGTATCTGAGCACGCTGACAGTGCACTTACATACGTTGTGCGTGTATGGTGTAAGTCTGAAAACTACTGGGATGTAAACTTTGATATTATTGAGAATGTAAAAGAGGCATTTGACAAAAACGACATCACTATCCCCTATCCTCAGGTGGATGTTCACGTATCAAAGGATTAATTCACCAAAACACTTTAGGCATCGCAAAAGCGGTGCCTTTTGCTTTTACCAAAAGACTCTGTTTCATTGACACAAGCTCCACATTGTGCTACTATTTTTTGTAAGATAATTCGACAATATTATGTAAATTAAGAGGTAATTAATTATGTCATTCAACGAGACTCTTCAAAATCTTGTAAACAAGGACTATGACGAGCTCTTAGGCTTTGCTAAAATTGCAATAGGCAAGATTTATCCTGTATGTCAGGAGGTTGATAAAGATAACAAGGGCGTTTTCATGCTAACCTCCGTCATACTTTCTGCCATTGCCGCTGACGGCAAGCTGACAGCTATTGAGAAAAAGTTCCTCAAAGACCTTCTTGAAATTACCGATGAACAGGTTGACTTTTATATCACTGCGTATGACAGCCAGATGTCTGAGCTTACAGAAAAGTTTGCAAACACGCTTAGTACTGAGCTAAAAGCTAATGTCGTTATGCTGGTATGTGCCGTTGCAGCCTGTGACGAAACCATCTCCCGCGAAGAAACCGCTTTCATCCAAAAGCTTCTGGATTAATAAATTATAAAACAAAAAGTAAACGGCCTGCAGACAAATTCATCTGCAAGCCTTTTTTATTTACCATAGGGTTTTGTATTACCAGTCAATAAAGTAAATAATCAACAGATGTTTTATTTAAATAACAAACAAAAAGCGTGTGCCGTTTTTCAGCACACGCTTTCATCAATTCATTTTGTCTATTAGTTCCATAAGCCACTTGGGTTGTTTTTGCCCGATTGTCTGCAAGTCACCGTTTTTATATTTTGCAACAGTTGTGAATCCGTTATCATTATCATAAAAAGTAGCTTCATTACAATAAGGCAGAACAGAAAGCAAATCATCAAATCGTTTTCCGAAACGGTTCTTAACCGTGTCAGTGTCAATGTTATGTCCGCCTTTTTTAACACGATTTTCAATACGGAGCAGACTTTCCTCCATTGTATCCAAACCTACATAATACAGACGAATATAATAATTCTTTTCAATTGCTCGCTTGATGGTATCCAAGGTCTTTCTTCCGGACAAAGTGGTTTCCTGAGTAAAGCAAACTTCCTTGTCCAAGCACTCGTTAATAAGTGCCACTGCTTTTTTGCCGCCCTCCAATAAATTACCGCCACAAGCAGCTGTAAGCTTATCCACATCAATAATCTTTCCAAGATTATCAATTTCTGTTCTTAAAACACCGGTAAGGCTACTTTTTCCACAGCCATTCACTCCGGCAACAATGGTATATGTTTTCATAAAACACAATCCCTTTACGAAATTCTGTGTTCACATTGTACCACAAATAAGATGGCTTTGCAACTGTGCTTTTCTAGCGAAACAAGAACCTTTGAGAAATACACAAACCTATTCTACTGAAGCAAGGTATAAATCCAGTACACAAAGCCGTAGATTACACTTGCCAGTGTGCCGTAGGCAATGACAGGGCCAGCGATGGAGAAAATCTTGGCACCCACACCGAGGATGAAGCCTTCGCTTCTAAACTCTATGGCAGCTGAGGCTATGGAGTTTGCAAAGCCTGTAATAGGCAGGAGCGTGCCTGCACCAGCGTGCTTGGCTATATTGTCATAGATACCGATTACTGTTAGCAATACGCCCAAGAACACAAGTGAAACCGAGCAGAGAGTCTTTGCATCCTTTTCGGGCACATTGAGGTAAATATACAGGTTAGTAAGTCCTTGTCCCAAAAGACAGATAAGTCCGCCTATGAGAAAGGCTTTCAGGCAATTCAACACAACGGGGCTGTTTGGAGATTTCTCCTTTACAAGCTTTGAATACTCTTCTTTTTTCATCATAAATATCACCGATTTTATATTTCCCAAAATTTCTTTGAATATGATAAAAATAACTGTTTTCTTTCTCAGAGTTTTGTTGTATAATGTAGGGTGAGAAAATTCGTAGGAATGGTATTATGACAGAACATTATCTTGATAACAGTGCCACCACTCAGGTATCTGAGGCATCTGCTCAGAAAGCTTTGGAGCTTATGCGGACGAATTACGCAAACCCCTCCTCCCTGCACTCTATGGGCTTTACTGCTTCAAAGGAGCTTGAAAGTTCCCGTGAGGCTGTTGCTAAAGCTTTGGGTGCAGACAGTGCAGAAATTTACTTCACCTCAGGAGGCACAGAGTCAAACAACCTTGCAATCCTCGGTGCAGTAAACGCCAGACACCGTGCAGGCAAAAAAATCATCACCTCTGCTTTTGAGCACAGCTCTGTTTATGAAACAATGCTTCAGCTTCAGAAAGAAGGCTTTGAGGTAGTGTTCATAAAGCCTGACCAAACAGGATGTATAAATGCACAGGATGTAATAAACGCTGTTGACAGCGACACCATACTTGTATCAATAATGCTTATTAACAATGAAACAGGTGCAATAAACCCAATACGTGAAATTGCAGTGGGTGCAAAACGCAAAAACCCCAACGTAATTGTTCACACAGATGCAGTGCAGGCTTTCGGCAAAACCGAGGTCAGAGTATCGAAACTCTTTGTTGATTTACTTACACTTTCAGGCCACAAAATCCACGCTCCTAAGGGCGTTGGTGCTCTCTTTGTAAAAAAAGGAGTGAGGCTTCTGCCCAGAACCTTTGGCGGAAAGCAGGAGAAAAAGCTCCGCCCCGGTACTGAAGCACTGCCACTTATAGGTGCTTTAGGCGTGGCAACACAGGAGCTTGACATTGCAAAAAGCACTGACACCGTAAAAGCACTCAAAACATATCTTTTAGAAAAACTATCCTCTATTGAGGATATAAACATAAACTCTCCTGAAAATTCAACTCCCTACATACTCAACTTTTCAGTAAGAGGCATCAGAAGCGAAACCATGCTTCACCACCTTGCATCAAAGGGTGTGTACGTATCAAGCGGAAGTGCCTGCTCCAAAGGAGGCAAAAGCCACGTGCTTTCCGCTTTAGGACTTGAAGACAGCACTGCTGACAGTGCAATCCGAGTAAGTTTTTCAAAACACAACACCGCCTACGACTGCGATGCACTCCTTGAAGGTATAAAAGACGGAATAGAAAATTTAGCCAAAAGGTAAGGATATATTATGAAAGAAATCGTACTTATAAAGCTGGGCGAAATCGCCCTCAAAGGTCTCAACAGATTTTCCTTTGAGGATGCCCTGAAAAAGAACATAAAAAGTGCACTCTACGGCCTTGGATACTTTAAGGTTTCCATTGCCCAGTCCACAATATACGTAACACCTAAGTCAGAGGTTGATATGGACGAAGTCTGCGACCGAATCGGGAGAGTGTTCGGTATTGTAAGCTTCTCCCGTGCCTGTGTGTGCGAAAAAACCATGGAGTCCATTTTTGAACAGGCTCCCTCTTACTTAGAAGACGCGCTGATGTTTGCAAAAACCTTTAAGGTTGAGGCAAAGCGTTCTGACAAAAAATTCCCTCTGAAGTCCCCTGAGATATGCCGTGAGGTAGGCGGTCTTTTACTTGAAAAATTCCCTCACCTGACAGTTGATGTTCACAATCCTGATGTAAAAGTAATAGTTGAGGTTCGTGACTTCGGTGCATATATTCACGCAGGCTCACTCAAAGGTGCAGGCGGTATTCCTGTAGGCACAGGCGGAAAAGCCGCAATCCTCATAAGCGGAGGCATTGACTCTCCTGTTGCCGCATATATGCTGGCAAAAAGAGGTGTTAGTCTTACTGCCATTCACTTTGCAAGCCCTCCCTACACCTCAGAGCGTGCAGAGGACAAGGTACAGCGACTCCTTAAAAAAGTCTGCCGATACGCAGGACCTATCACAATGCTTACAGTTCCTTTTACTAAGATTCAGGAACGGATTAAAGACGAATGCGAAGAGGAGCTTTTCACCATCATTATGAGACGTATGATGATGAAGATTTCCTCAATCATTGCTGAAAAATACGAGTGCTCTGCACTTATTACAGGCGAGAGCTTAGGTCAGGTTGCAAGTCAGACCATCTCTGCCATTGCCTGTACAGACGATGCAGCAGACCTGCCTGTGTTCAGACCGCTTATCGGTATGGACAAAGAGGAAATTGTACAGATATCAAGAAAGATTGACACCTTTGATATTTCAATTGAACCCTTTGAGGACTGCTGTACCGTATTTACTCCCAAGCACCCAAGAACAAAGCCTGTACTTAAATTTGTTCGTTATGCCGAGGAGGATGCTCACCTTGACGAGCTGATTGACGAGGCAGTAGCAAATGTAAAGATCACCGAGCTCAGACAATCCGACTAAACCTTTTTCACACAAATTTGGAGGTGTGTATATGAGAACCGAACTTTACTCCGTGCGTTCCAGTGCAGAAGAGATGTCCTTTCTCAATAAAAATCTTCGTAAAATAGTAAAAGCTCTCTCAGAAAAAGCTTCTGTAAGGGTGCTCTACAAAACCGAAATAGATTACAACCCCAGAAAAATCAAAGCAGACCTTGTGGAGAGCTTATCTGCTGATAATCCTCCTGAGTTTTACATCTACGCAAATGCACTGGACACAGAAGACAACTCTTCTTTACGTTATTTGTTCTATCCTCTCATTGAAAGACTTGAAAAGGAGCTTCCTCAGGATAAGGTAGCACAGGACGGCAAAACCAAGCTCTACCCCCACATAAAGGTTTACACCTTAGAAAATCTTCCCGGAAGCTTTCCTGCTTACTGCTTTGTTTTTAAAAACAAAAAAGTTTTAGCACTACCCAGAACAAGCCTTGTAGGCGGAGATTTAATAAACTATCTGTGCGATGCAGTAAACTGTGCAAGAGAAATCTTTGACAGAGCTTTTTCCGAATGTCCCGAAGGGTATGTTTTCTCAACACAAAAGCCTGCAAAAAAGAACCTTTTCTCATCAATTTTTGCAAAAAAGCAAAAGGAAGAACCTGTAGAAGTGCTTCCTGTTTCACAAGTTATACAGGAGCCTGAAGAAAACGAAATTGATGCAATAATAATCCCTGCAATTGAGGGTGCACCTCTAAGGCAAGAGGTTATTACCGAAGAAGAGAAAGGCACCGACAGCACCGAAGAATCTGAAGAAACACCCGAAAAAGAAAGTCCCAAGGGATTTAAAAAATTCATCACAAGCGTTATTCCCATGAAGGGTGACAGCACAAGGACTTTGGTTTCAAAGTGGGTTGCGCTTATCGCCGCTGTAGTTTTTCTCACAGGTGCATACCTGCTCCTGAATTTCTACGTCATTGACCCTTGGATAAACCGTTCCAATATGACAGAAATTCAAAATGTTTTCTACGAAGAGTCTGTGGACGCAACCGATGCACAGGGTAACTTCATTGCCACTCCCGATGAAATGCCCGAAAAAAACTGGGCAGGACTGAGTAAAGTCAACAAAGAAATTGTAGGCTGGGTTAAGCTTGACAAAACTAAAATCGACTACCCTGTTCTCTTCCACAAAGGGGACAACGCGCAGTCCCAGTTCTATCTTTACAAAAACTACAAGAAAGAATACTCA
The DNA here is from genome assembly GCA_045541275.1 of Ruminococcus sp. Classification (GTDB taxonomy): domain Bacteria; phylum Bacillota; class Clostridia; order Oscillospirales; family Acutalibacteraceae; genus Ruminococcoides. The sequence goes on along the minus strand of JAZQIX010000018.1, from coordinate 189,248 downwards.
GATTTCGGCAGTATCTTCCTTGATTACAGATGTGCTGAGGGTGTAAACAGCAAGCACGTTATTCTTCACGGTCACAACATGGGCAGTGACGACTCAATGTTCGGCTCATTAATTCAGTATGCCAGATACAAGGGCTGGGTTCAGGGCAATCCCAAGTTCTACAAATCCACCCCTGTTGTAAACTTCGACACACCTGAGCTTGATGCACAGTGGGTTGTTTTTGCTGTTATGAAGATTGATGTTTCCAATGAAAACAAGGCTATCTTCAACTATCTTTTGGGAGATTTCTCCTCTGATGCTCAGTTTATGAATTTCATATACAACATCAAGGAACGCTCATACCTTGACGTGCCTGTGCCTGTAAACGAGAAAGACAGAATTCTTACTCTGTCCACCTGCTCCTACGAAACCGACAATATGCGAACAGTAGTAGTTGCACGTATGGTACGTGAGGGTGAAGATGTAAGCAAATATGTCAACAAAGTAAAACAGAACAGCCCCGTTAAAAATACATCTTCCACTTTCTTGACAGAGTATGATGCAGGCAACATCAAGTGGTATGACGGAAAAGACAGACCAAAGGGTGACGAAAGTCTGGAATATATGGAACAGGCAGAAATGTACACTGTAAAGTTTGTTGATGCCAAAGGCAAGACTATATCCACCCAGCAGGTGCTCAAGGGCAAAGACGCAACTGCTCCCACAGGAGAAGCCCCCAGAAAAGCTGCTGACGGCACCTACTACTACACCTTCAAGGGTTGGTCGCCCAGTTTTAAAAAGGTCACAAAAGACCTTACTATAAAACCTGTTTTTAACAAGCATAAAATGCCTACAGTAGTAACCGAAGCACCTGTTACCGACCCTCCTGAACAGAATGCACAGACACCTGTTACTCCTGTAACACCTGCTCCCACTCCTACTTCTCCTCCCACAAAGCCACCCACTCAGGCATCTACTCCGGCTCCTACAGAGCCGCCTGTGCCTACACCCACCCAGGCACCTGACACTGTGGAGACTAACGTAAATCAGTAATCCGCAAGAAAAGAAGTGATTTAAGTGAAATGCGACCTTATATTTTACCTTGCACGCAGAACAAGCTACTGCGAAAAAGCCCTAAAAAAACAGCTTGAGGAATTATCCTTAGGGCTCAATCAGGTTACCGCCTCCACAACTCCCCTTATGCTTGGAGAAAAGCTCATTGAGTCCCTGAACAGATGCAATCTGGTTTTCATCATAGGCGGTTTAGGTTTTACAGGTAAGAACGGACTCTCCGAGGTACTTTCAAAGGCTCTGTCTGCAACCCGTGTTACAAGCTCTGATATACGCAAGCTCAAAAACGACATCGGCAAGCAGTACGGCTACCTTATCCGCTGCGGAAAGCAGATGATAGTAGCACTCCCTGACAAGCCTGAGGAACTCTCTGAGATGTTCTCCCCTGCCCTTGTTAAGTGCATAAAGGAAGCTTACGGACTTTAACTAAACAATCAAACTAAAAAAACAAAGCGGAGGCTGTTAAAGTAATAACAGTCTCCGTTTTTTGATTTTATAATCTATCCGAGCTTCTCTGCTATATAGTCGATTACACCTTTTTTATCAAGCCCTAAAGAAAAAGCAAAGGCTTCGCTTATAATCTTCTGAGAAGCGGAAAGCATTCGCTCATCGTGGGCAAACACCTTTGTTTTTGCTCTTATTGCTTCTTCCTTTTTCTTTGCAAGGAGCCTCATCATAGCAAGGATTTTGCACAGGTCACCCTGAGCTATAACCTCTTCCTGTGCCGAAAACCGCTCTGCATTTGTGTCAATCCACTCCAAAGTCTCCTCTTTACTCTGAAGGATTATTTCCTCAATTTCCTGCTTTGAAAGAACTCTTTCCATCTGATTTACCAAGTCCTCTTTATCAGTAGGAACATATACAGTAGCATTACGGTCATATACTGATTTTAGTATGTAGTATGTTTTTAGTTCAGAGCAGATTTTTTCTCGTCTGATTTCTGCAATCTCATATATTCCGTGTTTTTTATAAACAACATATTCGCCTGTTTTGTGTGCAAGCTCTGCAGTATACATACTTGTTCTCTCCGTTTCCTGCGGGTAATGTTCTATGATATAATTATACTTTTTTTCACAGAGAATTTCAAAGGGGATATTCCACAAAAATAGCTGACATACACAGGGATTTTATTTAACAACAGCCGACACATCTATGCAGTTTGTAATAAAAGGTTAAAATTTAGTCTTTATTTTGAAAACATAGTGTGTTATTATAAAACTATAATGGGTAGAAGGCGGATTTTTGTCAGCACATAAAAGCTTATTATTCTCTCTCAAAGAAGCGGAGGCTTGCTTATGATTTACTTTGTTGAAGACGATGACAACATCAGAGAGCTTGTAGTATACACCTTAAACTCCACAGGACTTAAGGCTGTAGGATTCAGCACTCCGGAAAAATTTTGGGAAGCTATGGAAGACTCAACTCCCTCTCTGGTGCTTTTAGATATTATGCTTCCTCAGGAGGACGGACTCTCTATTCTTCAGAAAATAAGAGGAAACAAAAACACTAAGAAACTCCCTGTCATCATTCTCACAGCAAAAGCAGACGAATATGACAAGGTAAAAGGCTTTGACTTAGGTGCTGACGACTACGTACCCAAGCCCTTCGGTATGATGGAGCTGGTAGCACGCATAAAAGCAGTGCTCAGACGTACAGACTCAGACAAAGAAACTGTGTCAGAATACAACGTGGGCTGTCTTACTGTATCCCCCGAAAAGCACAAAGTAAAGGTAAACGGTGAAAAGGTTACTCTCACACTAAAAGAGTTTGAGATGCTTTGCCTTCTCCTTGAAAACCGCGGTATTGTTCTCTCCCGTGACCAGATTCTTAACCGTGTATGGGGCTATTCCTTTGACGGAGAAAGCCGTACTGTTGACGTACATATCCGTACACTCAGGCAAAAGCTGGGTGAAGCAGGAGAGCTTGTGACCACAGTACGCGGTATCGGCTACACCATAGGGGAGTAAACCTATGAAAAAAAGAATTTTCACAGAAACTTTTTTTACCTGTATTGCTGTAATTCTTGCCTGCATAATTCTCATTTCAGGCTTTTTTTACAGATATTACTCACAGGAATATACTGAGTCCCTGAGAACTAACCTTGATTATCTTCAGCATATAGTAGAAGAGCACGGCACAGACCACCTCTCCTCCCTTGGTATTTCTCAGCAGATTTGCATTGTTGACAAAGACGGCACCACTGTTTTTTCATCTGAAGGAACAAAAGCAAATCCGAACCTGATAGCAGATGCAAAAGAAAAAGGCGAAAGTCACTCATCAGAGCATCTCAGCATTACAAAAAAGCAAATCGGAGTTGCAGAGCTTCTCTCAGACGGCTCCGTGCTTTGCACCTACGGCACTCAGCATACCTTTGTATCGTTGCTGGGGTATATGCATGTTTATATTGTAATTATTCTTGGAGTTGCTGTACTTCTCTCCCTTTTCCTTGCACGGAAAATGTCACAAAAAATAATTGAACCTGTAAATAATCTTGATTTGAGTGCTCCCGATAAAACTAAGGTTTATCCTGAGCTTGCTCCCTTTGTAGAAAAAATCAACGAGCAAAATCAGGAGATTGAACACAGAATCAGAGAGAATGAAGCTAAGCACGAACAGCAGGACAAAATTAGGAGAGAGTTCACTGCAAATGTGTCCCATGAGCTGAAAACTCCTCTCACCTCTATCTCAGGCTATGCTGAAATTATCCGTGACGGACTGGTACAGCCTCAGGATGTTCCCCGCTTTGCAGGCAAGATTTACGATGAAACAAAGCGTATGATAAACCTTGTAGGCGACATTATAAAGCTCTCTCAGCTTGATGAAAATGAAATCAACGTTAAAATGGAGAGAATTAACCTGTATGCCTGCTGTGAGGCTGTAATAAACAATCTGCAGCCGCAGGCACACAAGAAAAACGTCACCTTCACCCTTCAGGGCGACCAGGCAGAAATCACAGGTGCAGAGATTATCATTGACGAGATTGTGTATAACATCTGCGACAATGCTGTTAAATACAACTGTGACGGCGGAGAGGTATTTGTTACGGTCAGACAGTGTATAGACGGAGTAGAGCTTACTGTTACCGACACAGGCATCGGAATTGCAAAAGAGGATTTGGAACATATTTTTGACAGATTCTACCGTGCCGACAAGAGCCACTCAAAGGAAATCGGCGGTACAGGCCTTGGGCTTTCCATTGTAAAACACGGAGCTATGTTCCACAATGCCTACGTAACGGTAGAAAGCGAGCCGGGCACAGGCACTACCATCCGTATATTGTTCTGATTTAGCATAAGATAAAACTTAGAAACGGCAGTACTTAACTGCCGTTTTTTGTTGCGAAAACTTTACAATTTTACATAGATTTAACATAGATTTTACATTTTCTTATTTCAGATTTTACACAGATTTGATATTCTATATTATGTAAGTTTACAAACAAATACAATATAATACAAAACTTGCGAAAGGTCGTGACTTTTCTATGGAACTTAAGGACATATTCTCCCTTATTACGGGACTTGCTATGTTCCTGTTCGGTATGAACGCCATGGGTGACGGACTTAAGCGTGTAGCAGGCAGTAAGTTGGAGACTATCCTTTGGAAGCTCTCCTCTACTCCTCTGAAGGGTGTGCTCCTGGGCACAGGTGTTACTGCTGTTATTCAGTCCTCCTCTGCTACCTCCTGTATGGTAGTCGGTTTTGTAAACTCAGGTATGATGACCATTGCTCAGGCTATCGGTATCATAATGGGTGCAAACATCGGTACTACTGCTACAGGCTGGATTTTATCCCTTTCTGCTGTAGACGGCGGCGACTCAGGTGCTGTTTGGACACAGTTTTTGTCTACCACCTTTATCAGTGCCGTGTTTGCCCTTGTGGGTGTGCTCTTTATGATGCTTGCCAAAAAGAGTGCGTACAAAAACACAGGTGACATTATGCTGGGCTTTGCAGTGCTTATGAGCGGTATGAAGATGATGAGCGGTGCTATGGACGGTCTTGAGGACAGCGTTGTTTTTCAGGATATGATGACATCCTTCTCCAACCCCTTCCTCGGTATTTTGGCAGGTACTGTTATCACAGCAATTCTCCAGAGTGCATCTGCATCCATCGGTATTCTGCAGGCACTTTCAATTTCAGGGGCAGTAACAAACACAACCGCCCTTTACCTTGTAATCGGTATGTGTATCGGTGCTTCCATGCCTGTGCTTCTTTCCGCTATCGGTGCTACAACCAACGGTAAGCGTGCATCTATTATCTACCTTATTTTCAATACAGTAGGTGCTATTATCCTCACTCCTGCTTACTACTTGTTTGACCAGTTCTACCACTTTGCCTTTATGGACTTACCTGCAGACGCTTTCTCAATTGCAACCGTCAATTCTGTCTTCAACATTGCGGCAACTCTGCTGCTGCTTCCCTTTGTTAAGCAGTTTGACAAGCTTGTGTGTGCACTTATCAAGGATAAACACAGCGACAAAGAAGCAGACCTTTTGGACCGTCTGGAAGAAAGATTCTTAGAGCATCCCGGTGTTGCTATTGACCAGAGCCGTACAGTGCTTATGGCTATGGCTGAGAAGTCACAGCGTAACCTTCTGCGTGCCATCTCCCTGCTTACAAACTACGATGAAAAAGAGTATGACATTGTGCAGGAAAAAGAAGAGGTTATTGACGGCTACGAGGACAAGCTGGGTACATACCTTGTAAAGATTACAGGTCTTGAGCTCAACGAAAACCAGAGCCATGAGGTTTCACGTTTTCTGCATACAATCGGTGACTTTGAGCGTATTGCCGACCACGCAGTAAACATCTCTCATGTTGCTAAGGAAATCCACGAAAAACAGCTCACCTTCTCCTTTGAGGCTAACCGAGAGCTTGAGATTCTTGCCTCTGCTATTAAAGAAATCGTTACTCTCTCAGTAAGTTGCTTTATCGGCGACAAGACTGCAGACATATACAGAGTAGAGCCTCTTGAGGAAATGATTGACCTGCTGTGTGACGAGCTGAAGCTGAGACACATTAACCGAGTTCAGAACGGCAACTGTACACTCAATCAGGGCTTTGTATTCTCTGACCTTATTACAAACTACGAGCGAATTGCTGACCACTGCTCTAACATTGCAGTTGCTCTTATTGAGGTTGATTTGGATGCTATGGACATCCACGCATACTTAAACGGTCTTAAAGAACACAAGAGCAAGGAATTCATCAAGTACTACGATGAATACAAGGTAAAATACGCACTGTAAAATTTAACAAAATACACAACAAACCGACAGTTCACAACGAGCTGTCGGTTTTCTTTATGCATATATTTAATTAAAATCAGGCATTCAGCTTTGCAACTATTTTCTCCACTGTCTCTTCCAAAGCTGAGTCGGAGATGTTCACAGTTACGTCTGCATACTTCTTATAAAAATCACGGCGGTAGGTATATACATCGCTTAAGGTCTCGCCCTCTTTGAAGGCAATACCTCTTGTTTTTATATTTGTAACTCTTCTAATAAGCTCAGGAAGCTCTACATCTATAAAAACAACCTTACCTGTTGCTTTCAGGTGCTTCATAGCTTCTTCATACAGAACCATAGACCCGCCTGTTGCAACAACAGTATTACTGCACTGAAGATCACAGCCTACTGCGTTTTCAGTAATCTCAAAATAGTCAAGCCCTGACTCCTCAATTATCCTCTGTAGGGTTCTGCCTTCTTTTTTACAGATAATCAAGTCTGTGTCCACAAAATCAAAACCTAAGGTTTTTGCCAGTATTACCCCTACTGTGCTCTTACCGCAGCCGGGCATTCCGACTAAAATTATATTGTTCATTTACTGCTCCTTGGGTATAGGCTCAAAGGAGGGTGCAATAATCATATTACCTGTAACATAGCTAAAGTCTACCTGCCAGCCCTTGAACACATAAGTATAATAATCATCGTCAGGCTTTACAGGGTCCTCAGGAGGATTTGCAGCCTTTCCGTAAGTTACGTTCTGAGTGCTTAATATTGAGCCGTCATAGTCAAGGAAAGTAACAACATAGGAGCTGTTGCCCTGAGCAGACTTGAGCCACTCGCTTCCCTTAAGCTTGCCTGAACCGTCATACCAATCTATTGAACCCTTTGAAAGCTCAGTCTGGAAAGTTGTAATCTCAGGTCTTGTTGCACTGTGGTCTGTGTAGTACACATCAGGCCAATAAGCTTCTTCGTTCACAGTTGCCTTGTCAATGTACTGCTTAACGCTCTCTCCTGCTCGGATTTTTCTTGCCACCATTACAGTACGGAAGTCTGTGTACTCGTGAGAGCAGGTAGAAAGAGTAATAATCTGGTCCTTTTCGTTAATAGGCACAGGCACATCAAAGAGAGAACGCATCTTTACATTATACACATAATTCATAAATTGAGCGTCAGAGGAAAATTCTCCGTGGAAGTAGTTAAAGAACTCACCGTGTCTTTCCAGAGTGTTAGTTTTATAAACAGAGAAGATAATCCACTGCTCTACACCCTCAGGAGTATTAAAGAACAGAGTAGGTGCCTGCTTATAATACTCTAAATCACCCGAATATGCACCGTAGTTTATAAGGTCGTGGTACATAGTGCCGTTGTTCATCTTGTGTCCGTGGGTGATTATATTCTTGCTGTCAACTCCCTGTTTGCTTCGGTAATCAATGAAGATACTGCCTGCATACAGGTATGAACCATCGTAATTTCTGTGGAGATAGTACTGGTATCCGTAGCCGTCCTTGTCACTCATAAGCACAGGATAGTTAATAGCTGTATTTGGAATATGTATCCAAGCCTTAATATCTGTGTTGATTTTTTTGAGCTCCTCCCAGTCCTGCCTGTCGGTGTAAGGAGTACCGTCAGGGAGAGTAGGGTCGGTCTCCTCCTCAGGCACAGTAGTTTCCACCACATCAGTAGGCACAGTTGCCTCGTCAGGAGTAGCAAAAGAGGTGTCCACACCAAGAATCTTAATAAGAAACATTGCCCCTGCAACCGATGCTACAAGTATTGCCACAGACAAAACGCATATAAGCACAATGCTGAGCAGTTTCTTTCTGGACTGCACACTGCTGTCGGTGCCTACAGTCTCGTTTACATTGGGATTGTTGTTTTCCATAGCCGTCCCTCCTAAAGTTTCATATACACATTTATTTTATCATATAACTTTTTTGTTGTAAATAACTTTGCACAGAGATTCAGATAAACACCACACAGCGATATAAATACCTTGCAGGATTTACGATATGTGCCAAAAGATTTATATCATATAGCAAAAAAACAGACCCAAACGGATAAAACCGAATGAGTCTGTTTTTGCTTAAAACAAAAGTGTTATTCCATACCCTACAACAGGGCCTGCAAAGATTGCAATATAAATAAGAGTAATCCAGGGCTGATAGTCTATGTAAAATTCTTTGAAGCTAAGGCTCCACGGATGTTTTATGAGCACCCAGCCGAAAACATCAAACACAATGCAAATACCTGCCCAGAGTGCACCTGTTATAAGTGCCTCTGAAAAAGACGGCTGTGACAGCCCGTTCATATATAGACAACCGAAAAAGGAAAAGAGAATTATATTATACAGAGGATGCCATGGCTTTGTTTTTTCGTAACCCTCACCCATGCTGTTCTCATCCATAGGGCTGTATTTGAGCACGTAGATATTAAATACAGTGTGCAGTATTCCCACTACGGTTACTATCAGGTAGCAAACCCAGAACCACAGCATAGACATCAAAAAGTTCTGCATATACTTTTTACTCCTTTATAAAAAGTCTCGGAGCACCTTATGAAGATGCTCCGAATAAATTATTTAATTATCAGCAGATGATAGATTTACCTGTCATTTCCTCAGGCTGAGGAAGTCCTAAAATCTTCAGCATTGTAGGTGCAATGTCAGCAAGGACACCGCCCTCGCGAAGCTGGCAATCATAACCTGCAACACAGAACTTAACAGGGTTAGTTGTGTGAGCTGTGAAGGGTGTGCCGTCTGTGTCAACCATTCTGTCAGCGTTGCCGTGGTCAGCAGTAATAAGGGTTACACCGCCCATTTTCTCAATGGAAGCGGCAACCTTTCCAACGCAAGTGTCAACTGCTTCAACAGCACTTACTGCTGCCTCAAACACACCTGTGTGGCCTACCATATCGCAGTTAGCAAAGTTTAAGATGATAACATCGTATTTACCACTCTCAATAGCCTCACAGCATTTGTCGCAAACCTCGTAAGCACTCATCTCAGGCTGCATATCATAAGTTGCAACCTTGGGAGAAGCAACAAGGATTCTGTCTTCGTTCTCGTAGGTCTTTTCAACACCGCCGTTGAAGAAGAATGTTACATGAGCGTACTTCTCTGTCTCTGCAATTCTAAGCTGTGTAAGACCCTTATCAGAGAGATACTCGCCGAGAGTATTTTTAAGACTCTGGGGCTTGAATGCAACCTGAACGTTAGGCATTGTTGCATCATACTGAGTCATACATACATAGTACAGGGGGAAGAAACCGTTCTTTCTCTCAAAGCCTTCAAAAGCTTCATCAACAAAGGTACGTGTAATCTCTCTTGCTCTGTCAGGACGGAAGTTGAAGAAGATAATACTGTCATTAGCTTTGATTGCCTCGCCGCCCTCAATAACTGCAGGAACAACAAACTCGTCAGTTACACCCTCAGCGTAGGAGTTTGCAACTGCCTCAACTGCGTCATCACACTGTACACCCTGGCGGAGTACCATTGCATCGTAAGCTTTAACAACTCTCTCCCAACGGTTATCTCTGTCCATAGCGTAGTATCTGCCCATAACTGTAGCAATAGTACCTACGCCGATTTCCTTACACTTATCGGCACAATCCTGAACAAAGTCCTTACCGCTTGAGGGAGGAACGTCACGTCCGTCAAGGAAAGCGTGGATGTAAACCTTATCAAGACCTTTACGCTTTGCAAGCTCAAGGATACCGTAAAGATGTGTGTTATGGCTGTGAACACCGCCGTCAGAGAGGAGTCCCATCAGGTGAAGTGCAGAGTTATTCTTCACAGCATTATCAATTGCACCGCACAGAGCTTCATTCTCAAAGAAGTCACCGTCTGCAATAGACTTTGTGATTCTGGTAAGCTCCTGATATACAATTCTGCCTGCACCGATGTTGGTGTGACCTACCTCGCTGTTACCCATCTGACCATCGGGAAGACCAACGTCCATACCTGATGCACCGATAGCTGTTGTGGGGTTCTCTGCAAAGATTCTGTCAAGGTTGGGAGTTTTTGCGGCTGCAATGGCGTTACCTTCTTCGGGAGCAATGCCGAAACCGTCAAGAATACATAAAATCAGAGGTTTTTTCATATTATCCATCTCCAATTACTTAGAATTAAACACTGCGGAGAGCAAATCCCTCCGACTTTTATTTCACAAAACTCACCTCCCCGATTAAAGGGGAGGCAAGAAAGAATCTGCTTTGTGTACTTTCAGAAATTACTTGGAAGCGAACTCGATAATCTTAGCAAACTTCTCAGCAACAAGGGAAGCACCGCCGATGAGACCGCCGTCAACATTTACTTTGGAGAGAAGCTCCTCAGCGTTTGCGTCATTCATAGAACCGCCGTACTGAATTGTTGTAGCCTCTGCTACCTCTGCTGTATACAGCTCTGCAATGCAATCTCTGATAAGACCGCAAACCTCGTCAGCCTGCTCTGCAGTTGCAGTGAGACCTGTGCCGATAGCCCAAACAGGCTCGTATGCGATAACGATACGGCTCATCTCCTCAGCACTAACACCCTGAAGTGCAACCTTTGTCTGCATACGGCAAAGCTCAGCAGTAATGCCCTGCTCACGCTCTTCCTTAAGCTCACCTACACAGAGGATAACTGTGAGGCCTGCATCAAGTGCTGCACGTACTCTCTGGTTAACAGTAACGTCTGTCTCCCCGAAGTACTGACGTCTCTCAGAGTGACCGATGATTACGTACTCAATGCCCATAGAGGAGAGCATATCAGCAGAAATCTCACCTGTGAATGCACCGGACTTTGCCCAGTGGCAGTTCTCAGCACCAATCTTGATGTTTGTGCCCTGTGCTGCCTCCTGAGCAACTGCCAAGTCAACAAAGGGAACGCAAGCGATAACGTCACAATCTGCGTCCTTAACAAGAGGAATCATCTCTGTAATAAGAGCCTTTGCCTCTTCGGGAGTTTTATTCATTTTCCAGTTACCTGCGATAATGGTCTTTCTTGTAGCCTTGTTCATAATTAATCTTCCTTTCAGATTTTTATGGTATAATCCCCTGTCTTTTGGTGTAGAAGAGAAGGCTTTGAAAGCCTTCCCCTTGAGGGGAAGGTGGATTGCGTAACAAAGTGGAGCAAGACGGATGAGGTGTAAACGCTGTTCATATATAAAACTTTTCGGACGGACACTGCGTGTCCTACACCTCATCAGTCACCTTCGGTGACAGCTTCCCCTCAAGGGGAAGCCTTGAATCGCCCCTACAAATTTACAAACACAAGGGCGGAGTATATCCGCCCTCATTGTTTTATGTGTAATTATTTGTCAGCAATAACTGCAACACCGGGGAGAACCTTACCCTCAAGATACTCAAGGGAAGCGCCGCCGCCTGTGGAAATGTGGCTCATTGCATCTGCAAAGCCAAGGTTGATAACTGCTGCTGCAGAGTCACCGCCGCCGATGATTGTAGTAGCATCTGTCTCAGCAAGAGCCTTAGCAACTGTAATTGTACCGTTAGCAAAAGAGGGGTTCTCGGAAACGCCCATAGGTCCGTTCCAAACAACTGTCTTTGCACTCTTTACAGCCTCTGCAAACATCTCAGCTGTCTTGGGACCGATGTCAAGACCCATAAGGTCATCGGGAATCTCAAATGTAGAAGCAACAGAAGTCTCAACAGGCTGGTCGATGGGGTCAGGGAAAGCCTTAGCACAGGTTGTATCAACAGGAAGAACAAGGTTCTTGCCCAGCTTCTTAGCCTTCTCAATCATTTCAAGGCAGTAGTCAATCTTTGTTTCGTCAACAAGAGATGTACCAACGTTGCCGCCCTGAGCCTTGATGAATGTGTAAGCCATACCGCCGCCGATGATGAGGGTATCGCACTTCTCAAGGAGGTTGGAGATAACATTGAGCTTGTCTGCAACCTTAGCACCGCCGAGGATTGCAACGAAGGGTCTTACAGGATTCTCAACAGCATTGCCGAGGAATGCGATTTCCTTCTGCATAAGGTAACCAACTGCTGTATCCTTGATGTGGTCTGTAACGCCTGCTGTGGAGCAGTGTGCACGGTGAGCAGAGCCGAAAGCGTCCATAACGAAAACTTCTGCTAAAGAAGCAAGCTCAGATGAGAAGGGCTCAAGGTTCTTTGTCTCTTCTTTTCTGAAACGGGTGTTCTGAAGAAGAACAACGTCACCGTCATTCATAGCCTCTACAGCCTTCTTTGCGTTCTCGCCAACAACCTCATCGTCATTAGCAAAAACAACATCCTGACCGAGGAGCTCAGCCAGACGAACTGCTACAGGAGCAAGAGAGAACTTCTCCTCAGGGCCGTTCTTGGGCTTACCAAGGTGAGAGCAGAGGATAACCTTACCGCCGTCAGCAATAAGCTTCTTGATTGTGGGCAGAGCAGCTGTGATACGGTTATCGTTAGTGATAACGCCTTCCTTCAGAGGAACGTTGAAATCACAGCGAACAAGGACTCTTTTGCCCTTTACGTTAATGTCGTCAACTGTTACTTTAGTGAGATTCATAGTAAAAACCCTTTCCTATATAGAATGTGTTAAAAAATAAACAAATTTAACCATATACATTATACAGCAACTATCATAGAGTTTCAAGCATTTTTATCGGATTTTTGCTGTATTTTTCAGAAATTTACAGTATTAATATATCTTAAATTAAAAACAATATTCAAAATGATTATTTTGATTGATAAAAAGCCCATTAAAACCTCTCATATATGGCGAAAAAGCCCATTGCCTAAAGGGAGGCTTTTGGTGTATTCCTCTACCCTTTTATTCTGCCTCATCCCAGCTGTGGCGGTGAAGCTCGCCAAAGCCCTGAAGCTCAGGGTAATCCCACTGCCTGAGAGTCTCATACACAGCAATGGCAACAGAGTTTGAAAGATTCAGAGAACGTGCCTCAGAAAGCATGGGAATACGCACACATCTGTCCTTATTCTTCAGAAGCAAATGCTCGGGCAGACCTCTTGTTTCCTTTCCGAAAACAAGGTAGGCTTTGTCGGGATACTGCACGTCTGTGTGCTTTTTAAGTGCTTTAGTTGTAAAATAGTAAAAATTTCCCTCAGGATTTTTCTCAAAAAAATCCGCCAGATTATCGTAGTATGTAATATCAAGCAAATACCAGTAATCAAGCCCTGCACGTTTGAGCTTTTTATCATCAACCTCAAAACCCATGGGACGCACAAGATGAAGCCTTGCACCTGTTGCGGCACAGGTACGGGCAATATTTCCTGTATTCTGGGGAATTTCAGGCTCCACCAGTACAATATTAAGCTCTGCCAAAATAAATCACCTCTAACACATTCTAAACTGAGAATACTAAGAAAGCAAGATTTATTTCTTGTAAAACAGATGGGAGGTAAGATTATGGCAAACACTACAATGAACACAGTGAAGAACGTAGTACTGGGAGTAGCAGCAGGTATGGCGGCAGGATACGTAGGCTCAAAAATGATGAAAAGCAACAAAAGCACCCTGAAGAAAAAAGCAAACCGTGCACTCAAGGAAATGGGCAGTATGATGGACACCGCTTCATATATGTTCAAATAAAGCAAAAGGGATTGCTACCCTGTAAAATGGATAGCAATCCCTTTTTATCTTTTATACCTTATTTATTCCACAATACCTGCAATAAACTTCTGGATTGCTGTTGCATCCTTGATGTTTACAGTATTGTCCTTGTCAAAATCTGCAAGGTAAAGGGCATCATCGCTAAGCTCTACGAGCTTTGCAATATTCTTCTGAATCTCTGTGGCATCTTTGATATTAATATCTCCGTCCATATTTACGTCTCCAATATCAAAGCCAAGCTTCTCTGTTACTACATAAATACTGAAGTGCTCAGTTGTAAATACAAGGAAACCATCCTCATACACAGCATTCATATCAGTGAGTGTACCGTTACTCTCCATACGGTAAACCTTTGATGTTTCGTCAATAGCAGGAATTTTCACTGTCACAACTGAGTCAGGCTGAAGCTCTGAGCCGTCATTGCTGAGAGTGATGTCATAGACCTTACCTGCCTTGCTTCCCACAAGAATAAAGTCAATATCTCTTATCATCTCGTCTGCAGTAACCTCATTTACTGCAAGCTGAGCATCAAAGTTACCCTCTACAGAAACTCCTGTTTTGGTGTCAGTAAGCACCACAGTGTCGGGTGTAGACTCATCAGGAGTTGTGACATCATCACCGCTTATCACGTGAGTTTTGCCTGTGAACACCTCGTCACCCTTCTCAGGTGTAAAGCCGTACTCACCGCCTCCGTAGTAGTAATACCACTCACCCTTATAAACTTCTTTATCATATGAACCAATAGACATTATAGTGGGGTCAATAACATAAATCATACCGTCAAAGTTATCTGTACCTTCAGGATAGTTATTGCTCTCCCCCGGTTCGTAATATTCTGTACCGATGTTTACACTCTGTTTTACAGCAGAAAAAATATCAAGAGATGGATCACTTCCGCCGTCAAGGGCGTTGTTCCAGATAACAAAATCAACATCTTTGGGCACATCGTAATAATACACACCGTCAACATCTGTCTTTTTAGCTGTATATCCCGGCCAAGATGAACAGGAGTCTGAGCCGTTCCACCAATAAATACCTGCGGTATCGGTATACTCATTCTTCCACTCATCAGGCATATAGAAGTAGTATCTGTATGTTTCTGCAGGGAGCACAATTTCTTCACCGTTTATCACATGGGTTTTACCTGTGAACACCTCGTCACCCTTCTCAGGTGTGAATCCGTACTCACCGCCTCCGTAGTAATAGTACCACTCACCTGCAAATTCCTTTTTACCGCTGTTTTCACTCACTCTGGTAGCGGTGGGGTCGATAACATAAATCATACCGTCAAAGTTGTCTGTACCCTCAGGGTAATTCACACTCTCGCCTACATCGTAATACTCGGTACCGACACCAACTGTCTGATATGCGGCAGTGTAAATGTCCTGAGTTTTATCAGCACCACCGTCAAGAGCATTGTTCCAGATTACAAAGGGAACATCGGTGGGCACATCGTAATAATACACGCCGTCAACATCTGTCTCGTTGGCAACATAGCCGGGCCATGAATCACAGTCGTTTGTTCCGAGCCACCAGTAGATACCTGCGGTATCGGTGTACTCATTCACCCATTCATCAGGCATATAGAAGTAGTATCTGTATGTGCTGACAGGTGTATCTGTGTCCTGAGCAGGCTCATCGGGTGTAGTCTCATCGGGAGTTGTCTCGTCACCCTCCACAGGTGTAAAGCCGTACTCACCGTCTCCGTAGTAATAATACCACTCACCTTCAAATATCTTTTTGCCGCTGTCCTCGTTTACTTTGGTTGCATCGAGGTCAATAACATAAATCATCTCGTCAAAGCTGTCTGTACCCTCGGGGTAATTCTCACTCTCTCCCGGGTCATAATACTCACATCCGATATTGACTGTCTGACATACAGCAGTGTAAATATCCTGAGTAACATCCATGCCGCCGTCAAGCGCATTATTCCACAAAAGCATGGTAACATCCTGAGGAACATCATAGTAATATACGCCATCTGCATCAGCCTTGTTGGCAGTATAACCCGGCCAATATGAGCAGGCATCAGTGCCTTGCCACCAATAGATACCTGCGGTATCGGTGTACTCATTCACCCATTCATCAGGCATATAGAAGTAGTATCTGTTTTTGCCCTCTGCCTTCTCAGGAAGGGTTGTCTCAGCAGAAGCCATAGCCACGGTGCCTATTCCCAAGAGCATAAGTAATGCCAAAGACACACTTAAAATTCTTTTAAACATAAAAAACCTCCTCAATCAGTTTGAAAATATTGTATAACATATATTGCGTTTTTTCAATAGCAAATTAGATGAACTTTTCAAAACATACACAAAAATCACCCTGCTGTAATTCAGCAAGGTGGAATATAATTGGGCATTAAATCAGAAAAGGCACTCTTCATTTTTTCGAAGAGTGCCTTATGTTTTAGCCGTCTATATAGCTTGTGCCTTGTACATAAATTTCAGGGTCTATCTTTACGCCGTCCTTGATAATCTCAAAGTGGAGATGGTCGCCTGTGGAGTAGCCTGTAGAACCAACACCTGCGATAACATCGCCCTGACGGACTTTATCGCCGATAGAAACATACACGTCACAGCAGTGAGCATACATTGTCTGGAAGCCGTTGCCGTGGTCAATGATTACATAGTAGCCGTAACCTGAGTTGTCCCAGCCTGCCCATGTAACTGTACCTGAATCAGAGGCTACGATATCTGCTCCGTAGATACCGCTCCATGAAATATCCAAACCATAGTGGAAGGTACCCCAGCGGTGCTCAAAGGGGCTTGTGATATTGCCTGTATAAGGAACAGGCCAAATAAATGAACCTGTTGAACTGTAGCTTTCCTTTGTACCTACCAAAACAACCTGGTCAACAGGCTCTTTTGTAGTTACAGTATTCTTTACAACAGCGTCTGTCTGTACACCGTCAACGTACACAAGGCGGTAGAATACCTTCTGTGAACCCATCTCGCCTTCTGTAATTACCTCAGAGTAAGTGTCAAGCTTACTCTCGTCATATTCATAAATAGTTGTGTAGTATTTTTCATACTCAACTGTCAGGTCGGTTTCAAGTCTTATGGAAAAATTCTGTCTTGCAGACTCAATAATCTCCTCAACAGACTTTACAGACTCCTTAGCATATACGTCTGTTACAACCTGAACATCGTTATTGAATGTGGTGGTTGTGGTATCGTCATACTTTGCTTTTGCCTCATCAAGGATTGCAGTAAGAGCAGCACTGAGTGCCTGTGCATCCTCAGCCGCACCGTAGAACACACCGTCAACATAAAGACCGCCTGCACCTGATACTACTGCTTCGTTGCAGTCAACCAGCTTTTCGTAAACATCAGAAGCGGTTGCCTTGTCTACGCTTGCAAGTGTAGGGAAAGATACCTGAATAACAGGTGTTGTTGCAGACTCGTTAGTGCTTGTGCCTGAAAGTGCGTTGTGCATCTGTGCAGATGCCTGAGTCAGAACCTTGTCGTTCTCAATTGTTGCAATGCACTCACCGTCTACATTTACAGTAAGAGGCTTGTCAGAGCAAGTCCAGAAGCATACTGTGAGCACCAGTAAAAGAGTTGCAAGGACAGGAGCCGCTGCTGTAGCAATGCCCTTGGGAGTTCTCATAAACTCAAAGTAAGAGGAGCTGATGTGGAACTTTCTGATACCTTTAAAGAACTTTGCAGGAGTCAGAGTTTCCCATGTGATGTCTCCCATTTTCTTTCTGATAACCTTTGCATCTCTTTTAAGCTCAGTAGGAATTCTCTTCACAAATCTGAGAAGCTTCTGAGAAGTAGTAATATTAACTTTGTTGTTTCCATTGTTCTTTTTGTTAAGACCTTTGATTTCACCAAAACCCTCAACACTTATAAACTTTGTACCCAAACAAATTTCTCCTTGGTTTTGAGTTTTACACAGGATAAGCCCTGTGTTTTCTCTCTTATTCTTCCGGATAAAGAATTGTTACAATTATTACAGAGCTGTAACAATTTTAACAACCTTTGTAATTATACAGAAGAAAAGCCAAAAAAACAACCTTTATTTTGCTTTTTCAGAACATTTGCCACGATGCACAAAGTATTATATAGTTTTTTGGTTATATTGACGAATTATTTCTTATACTGCAGGTCGTATATAGTCCAGTCCTTGACAGCTTCGTAATATTTCTGCATGCTCATTTTTGCACCGTCCATATCATGGTCAAGGTAGTTTCCGCACTCTTTTTTGCTGTTGCCGGGGATGTCTCCTGTGTGAGCAATAGCCTGTGTGAGAGTCTCTTTTATAAGGGTCAGAGTGTCCTTGTTTGAAAGGTCACGGACAATAAGATAAAAGCCTGTACGGCAACCCATAGGTCCGAAGTAGATTATACTGCTTCCGAAACGACTGTTTCTCATATAGGTAGCAAAAAGGTGCTCAATTGTGTGCAAGGCACCGTTTGAGAGGAAAGGAGGAGTGTTGGGTTTTATAAATCTAAGGTCATAGGTTGTGATGTCACCGTCAATACGTGACACATAGATGCCTTCCTCCAGAATGTCGTGGTCTACTGTAAAGCTTGCGATTTTTTCCATTTTAATTACCTCACTTATAATTTTTAAAACATATATTCAGGTCAACACTACCCTCTATGCCCTCTACCAGACCTGTGCAGGAATATTGCCAGATGGTGTAGTTATAATAGAGAGCAGGGGTATCATTGTAGAATGCATACCAGATATCAATGTCTGAAAGCTGACCCAAGTCATACTTATAGTATGCAAGCTGAGAGCCTGTATATAACGCAGGAATGTAACCTGATTTTTTTACTCTGTCGCAAAAGGCACGTGCACAGGAAGTCAGAGTCTGGGGAGAAATATTGTCTGTGCGTGCCTCTGCACCTTCTATAATCTCCCAGTCAAAGGCAAGAGGATAATCAAGAGAAGCTCCGCCTAAAAGTGAAATTGCGTACTCAGCTTCTTCCTCAGCTTCCTGAGGAGTTACTGCCTGAGAGAAAAAGTATGCACCGACCATGAGCCCTGCCGACTTTGCACCTCTGAGGTTCTTCTTAAAGTATGTATCGTCATAGAGGCTTCCCTCTTCGCCGTAGCCTCTGCCTCCTATTCTCAGCATCACAAAGTCCACTCCTGAGTCTTTTACCGCCTGCCAGTCAATGTCACCATTATGACCTGACACATCTATGCCCACATAGGAGCACAGCTCACCGTCCTCATAGTAGTACTTATAGCCCTTGCTGTCTGTGCGGAAGTTTTCGTCCTTATAAGTGCTCACAGGCACTCCCTCAATAGCAGGAATGGCAATATCCCCCAAGCCGTAATTAGTAAGAGGTACTCTGTCGGTTTCTCCAGCAAGCTCTATCTTCTGAGATTTATCATAAATAGCCCTGTGGATTTTGTTCCGCTCTTGAAGCTTTCCGCCCATAATACACAAAACACAGGTAAGCACCAAAACCACCGCAAGAAGCACCGCCACAGCAGGATTAAACCAAGCCCTAAGCCTTGCGGTAACACCTTGCTTTTTGGTTTTCTGTCTTTTTCTGTCTTCTGACTCAGGATTTACGTACACAGGAGTCTGTGTGTCCTGCTCATTAAAAATCTGATTATTCATATACTTTCCACCCTTTCCGTTAAATTCATCCCTTTTCCTTCTTTACAACAGGTATAGAATATCACAAAATCCGACCTGTGTAAATATGAAGCCTACCACTTGAAATACTTCCCATTTATATAGTATAATTAAAATAAGGTAGTTTTTTCTGAAAGGAGGAAGTGTTATGAGTACATGCAAAGCAAAAGATGAATTGCTGAAAGCGGTTGACAGTTGCTCCACCATTGCAGAGCTTTTTGTTCTTGTAAAAAACGAAAACATTGATATGCGTATGCAGACCCTTAATAGTGCCTCAAACATTCCTCCCAAGCTTTTAGAGTACGACTCCTCAGCTTCTATAGAAGACCCGCTCATAAGGCTAAAAAAGGTTGTAAGCCTTGCGGTAGAAGACCAATACTAAAACATCAAAGCCGTCCCGAACTGATATACTCGGGACGGCTTTTTCATAGCTTACTGTTTTTTCTTTTTAGGTGTAAATTTATCTCTGAAAGCTATTTTTGCAGAAGCAATAGCACCGGGTTTTTCTGTCACGGTTTTTTCGGGAGTGTTCCAGATGTGAATAATTCCGCTTTCCTGAAGCTTAACTATAATAATAATTGAAACAGGGAGAAGCATCATTCCCAGCACACCGAAAATCTTAAGACCTACGTACATAGCAATCAACGTCACAATGGGAGGCAATCCTACCTGCTGACCGATAATTCTGGGTTCAATGATGTTACGTATAATGGTGATTGCAATATATGTGATAAGCACGCCTACACCAAGCCATACATTACCCATAAGCAGGCTTATAACAAACCAAGGCAGAAGCACAGTACCTGTACCTACAACAGGCAGGATATCAAGAACTGCAATGAGTGCTGCAAGGATTGCCGCATAGTCCACTTTGAGGATTGTAAGTGCCATAAACAGCTCAATGTATGTGATGAACATAATGATAATGTAACCGCGAAGCATCTTGAGGATGTTGGTAACAAAAAGCTGTTTTATGCTTACTACGATTTTTGCATTTTTCTCACTTAACTGACTGAGTATGAAGTTTACAATTTTGCGGTAATCCTTTGTAATATAGCAGGAAGCTACAACAGAGAAGATACAGGAGATAAGCAGTCCGGGACCGTCTGTAATAACCTTCTCTGCAACTAAGGTAACAAGTCCTGTTACACCGCTTACTACAGCACTGATGATATTTGCAGGAGCACTCTCCAGAGCACCGCTTACGCCTGCAGGGAGCATCTTGGTAATACCCGAAAACCAAGCTGATACACTGTTAAAGGTATCCCTGATGTCAGGCACCAAGCCTGTCAGCCATTTGGCAAAGCCGGGAGCTTCTTCATAAAGTGCCCAACCCAAAAGACCGATTACGGCAAACAGTGCACACAGCACCGTAAGCACCAAAAGGCAAGACCAAAAGCCTCTGCCTACCTTTGTCTTTTCTGTCAGGTATGCCACGGGCTTCTGCAAAATAATTGCAACAAGCAAGCCGATTATAAAGGGCAACACCCACACAGCAAGATATTCAATTACAAAATAGACTGCTGCAAGTATCAACCCTATAAACACAACGTCAATTATAAATTTTCTTTTTCTTTCAGTAGTCAAACTCATACCGCCTTTCCAAATTATTCATCAGTATTTCTCTTAACCTTCCAAGGAAGAGTGTCTACTCTTTCAGTATATATAAAACCGCAGAAAATATCAAACCTTTTTTGCCTGATTTTTCCTTTTTCTTTCGGTTAATTTAATTATACACTATAAATGCAGGAAAAATATGAATTCTATGTAAATTTCATTGACGAAATTTTGCTCTTATATTATACTAATATATATAGAAATCAACAAGGACGTGATTTATTATGAAAAGAATTATCAGTATTCTTACCGTAATCCTTATGCTTGTAAGTGTATGCGTATTCTCTACAGGCACAGTATTTGCAACAGAGGGTGACTTCGCCTATAAAACAGTTGCAGGCGGTGTTGAGATTACAAGCTTTACAGCGGACGTCACAGAGAAGGACGAAAACGGAGATATTGTAGAGAAATCCCTTATCATCCCCGAATCTCTGGGAGGGTTGCCTGTTGTAGGTATTGGCGAAAAAGCCTTTTATCAAAACAAAAGCCGAGTAAACATTATAGTTCCCTCCAGTGTTGAATACATGGGCAACCGTGCCTTTGCAGGCTCATACATAACAGGTATCAATATACCTGACTCCGTTAAGGTTCTGGGTAGTTCAGCTTTTAACTATTGTGTATACCTTGAAAAGCTCACTCTTTCAAGCAATATAAAAACCATCCCCAACAGCTGTTTCGCCTTCTGCACAAGACTTGATACAGTTACAGTACCAGAGGGTGTAGAGGTTATTGAGGATATGGCTTTCCAAAGCAGTAACCACTTAAGCACAGTAACTCTCCCCTCCACACTTAAGTCAATCGGCGAATACTCCTTTGCATACACAGGACTTACTGAGGTGACAATTCCTGAGGGCACACAGGAACTTTCAAATTTTTCTTTCTTTTTGAATGAAAAGCTTGAAAAAGTTGTAATCTCAGGCACAGTTAAAACAATAGGAGAAAATGCTTTCCGCTCATGTTATGTACTTTCAACACTTACACTTGGCGAAGGTATCGAAACAATCAAATCAAGTGCCTTTGAATCCTGTGCATTAACTGATGTTTCCATTCCTGCTTCCGTAACAGAAATCGGTGATTATGCTATAGGCTATACCTTTGACGATGCAAAATGGGAATATTTCTTAATTGAAGACTTTGAAATTCTTTGCGTAGAAGGCACTGCAGGCTATGAGTATGCAACTGCAAACGGAATAGCTCACACAGCTACTCCCGCAGAGCCTCCCACCAATGAACCCACAGAAGCTCCCTCATCTGCTCCCACTGAGACTCCCACCAATGAGCCTACAGAAGCTCCCTCATCTGCTCCCACTGAGACTCCTACCAATGAGCCTACAGAAGCTCCCTCATCTGCTCCCACTGAGGTTCCTACCAATGAGCCTACAGAGCCCCCCACAGCTAATCCTACTGTTGCACCTGACTATCAGAAGGGCGATGCAAATATGGACGGAGACATTAACATCAAGGACGCTACTGCTATTCAGAAGCACATTGCAAGACTTGAGGAGCTTTCCATTGAAGGAATGATTCTTGCAGAGTATGACGGCGATACACAAATCACCATCAAGGATGCTACTGCTATTCAGAAGTTCATTGCAGGTATTCCGGTTTAAAAGATACCTGTAAAAGACAAGGTAAAACCAAACACAATAATACAAAGTTAAAGCCACCGCAAATTTTACTCTGCGGTGGCTTTTTATAGGAGATGTGAAGCCTGTCTGTAACAACCTCAGACAGGCTAATATTATTTTGTTTATCAGTCGTCAGCTTCCTGTTTTGCTGCCTCAATAACCTTCTGAGCAACGTTGGCAGGTGCATCCTCGTATCTTACGAAGTCAAAGCTGAAGCGACCTCTGCCCTGTGTTACCTGACGGATATATGTACTGAAGTCGTGCATTTCTGCCATGGGAACCTCAGCCTCGATAATCTGCTGATTATCTTCACCGGGGCTCATACCCAGAACTCTTCCGCGGCGTTTGTTAACCTCGCCCATAATGTCACCCATGTTTGCATCGGGAACAGTGCACTTGAGGGAGCCTACAGGCTCAAGCAGTGTGGGGTTAGCAATTGCCATACCGTTTTTGAAAGCTACCTTTGCAGCCATCTTGAATGCCATTTCGTTGGAGTCAACGGGATGGTAGGAGCCGTCATAGAGTGTAGCCTTAAGACCTACAACAGGGTAACCTGCCAGAGGGCCCTTCTGAATAGCTTCTCTCAGACCCTTTTCAACTGCAGGGAAGAAGTTCTTGGGAACAGAACCGCCTACAACTCTCTCTGCAAACTCAAGGTCTGCACAATCGCAAGGCTCAAACTCAATCCAAACGTCACCGAACTGACCGCTTCCTCCTGACTGCTTCTTGTGTCTGCCCTGAACCTGTACCTTCTTGCGAATAGCCTCGCGGTAAGCAACCTTTGGCTTCTTGAGGATAACCTCAACGTTAAACTTGGTTCTGAGCTTACAAACTACTATGTCAAGGTGCTGGTCGCCCTTACCTGAGAGCACCATTTCCTTTGTTTCTTTGTCTGACTTGAAGCCCAGAGATGGGTCTTCCTCAATAAGTCTTGCAATACCCTGTGCAACCTTATCTTCTTCACCGCTCTTCTTGGGGAAGATAGCCATAGAGAAGGAGGGCTTGTTGTACTGAGGACCAGAGAGTGTAACAACACGCTTGGGAGAGCAGAGTGTGTCACCTGTTGCGGCACCTGAAAGCTTGGGAATAGCACCGATGTCACCTGCCCCAACATAGGGTACGTCAATCTGCTTTTTACCGCGAACTAAGAATACCTTTGAAATTCTCTCAGACTCGCCTGTACGGGAGTTCACAAGAGGAGTATCAGGAGAAACCTTACCTGCTATAACCTTGAAGTAGGAAAGCTTGCCAACGAAGGGGTCAGCAACTGTCTTGAAGATTGTTGCAACAGCAGGAGCTGTCTCGTCAACTGTAATCTCAACATCGTTGCCTGCCTCATCCTTACCTACCTCTTTGCCGATAACAGAAGCCGGAGGAGTATACTTTACAATAGCATCCATGAGTACGTCCATACCAGCCTGTGTAATAGCTTCAACGCAGAATATAGGTGCAATGTCACCTGACATAACGGCGTTCTTGATACCTGTGCTCATTTCTTCCGCAGTGAACTCCTCACCTCCAAAGAATTTGTCCATCAGGTCCTCAGATGTCTCTGCAACTGCTTCCTTGATAGCGTTTGTGTACTCTTCAAGCTTTGAGAATGCAGGCATAGGAACCTCTGTAGCCTTAGAGCCCTGATATGTATAAGCCTTCTGGCTTGCAAGGTCAATGTAAGCTGTAGCCTTGCCACCCTCTACAACAGGTACAAATACAGGACAAACGTTGTAGCCGTATCTCTCTTTAAGCTCATCAATAAGTGCATAGTAGTCCACATTGGGGTCGCACATACCGTTAATAACGAAAAATCTGGGACGCTTGCCTCTTCTAGCAAACTTGAAGCCACGCTCTGTACCTACGTTGATACCGCCCTTTGCAGAAACAACGATTGCAACAGAGTCAGCCGCACGGATAGACTCAACGCAGCCTGCCATATAGTCATAAAGTCCGGGAGCATCCAGAATATTTATTTTAGAATCCTTCCACTCTACAGGTGCAACTGCAAGAGCAACAGAAACCTTTCTCTTAATTTCTTCAGGGTCAAAGTCTGTAACAGTATTACCGTCATTAGTCTTGCCCATACGGTCAATAACTCCGGTCATATACAGCATTGCCTCAGTAAGAGTAGTCTTACCTGCACCGCTGTGACCGGTAAGGGCAATGTTATAAATTTTGTCTGCTGTGTACTGTTTCATATATGATTCTCCTTTCGTGCCCTTTTTGGCAACGATTATATATTACTTGTAAGCAAGATAGCAATTTATACAAAAAAATCTAAACACTTAAAGTAACTAATAACAATTATAACAAAGACTATGCATTAACACAACATAAAATTACCACTCTTCCACAATTTTGACTTCTTGCTCAATGCAAAAGCCTTTTGCTTGTGCATATTGCACAATATTATTCCTCGCCGTTAAACTATATTGACCTATTAAGACATAAAAAAAGACGAACTCCCCTAAAAAAGGAAGTCCGTCTGAACAGTTTTGCTATACTTTACAAATCACTGTTAAATTATCAATCAAAAATACCCGTAGAAAGATAACGCTCCCCGGTATCGGGCAAAAGCACCACAATGCGTTTTCCTTTGTTCTCCTGACGCTTTGCAAGCAAAACACCTGCGAAAAGTGCCGCACCTGAGGATATACCCACAAGGTAGCCTTCACTGTGTGCAAGGTCTTTGCAGGTTCTGTAGGCATCTTCCTCCTTAACAGTAACAACCTCATCAATAATATCTCTATTGAGTATTTCGGGAATGAAGTTTGCACCAATGCCCTGAAGTCCGTGAGACTGTGCTTTTCCTCCTGAGAGCAAAGGCGAATTATAGGGCTCTACCGCCACAATCTTAATGTTTTCATTTTTGCTTTTCAGGTACTGAGCTACGCCTGTAAGTGTTCCCCCTGTACCTACTCCTGCTACGAAAATGTCAACCTGACCTTCGGTATCCTCCCAAATCTCCACACCTGTAGTCTCAATGTGTGCCTGAGGATTTGCAGGGTTTGTAAACTGAGATGGCATAAAGCTTCCTTCTGTTTCACTTAAAAGCTCCTGTGCTTTCTCTATTGCACCGCTCATACCCTTACTGCCCTGTGTGAGTACAATCTGTGCACCGAAGGCTTTGAGAAGATTTCTACGCTCTACGCTCATTGTATCAGGCATTGTAAGCACAACCTTGTAGCCCTTTGAAGCCGCTACCGCCGCCAGACCGATTCCTGTGTTTCCGGAGGTGGGCTCCACAATAACCGCACCTTCTCTGAGAAGTCCTTTTCTTTCTGCGTCTTCTATCATATACAGAGCCGCTCTGTCCTTTACACTTCCTGCAGGGTTGAAGTATTCAAGCTTTGCACAGACCTCAGCCTGTGGGTTTTTATCTTTCATAAATCTTTCAAGTTTTACAAGAGGAGTTGAGCCGATAAGCTCGGTGATACCATTATAGATTTTCATATATTTCTCCTTTTCTAAAGGTTATCATCATAGATTTGATTGAAATTATACACTCAGAGAATTTCTCTGTCAAGGAATACACTTATCAAAACACATTTCACTTGAAAACTCTGTCGATAAATAGTATATTGTTAATAAGGGGAATCCCCCTGTCAATCTTACTATTGACTTCCCCCTTTAGGCAAGGGGACTTGCAGGGGCACACCAAAAGACGGAGGGATACAGACTATGAACGCAACCTTAAATTATAATTACATAAACATACTAAAAGAGGAGCTTGTGCCTGCAATGGGCTGTACTGAGCCTATTGCCATAGCATACGCCGCCGCCAAGGCAAAAGAGGTTCTGGGAACTGTGCCTGAAAAGGTCTTAGTAGAGGTTAGCGGAAACATACTCAAAAACGTAAAAAGCGTAGTTGTTCCCCACACAGGAGGACTCAGAGGTATTCCTGCAGCGGCGGCAATCGGAATTGTAGCAGGAGATGCTCAAAAGGAGCTTGAGGTGCTGTCTGAAATTTCAGACAAACAAATTGAAGCAACCAAAGGCTTTCTTGAAAAAACTCCCATAAGTGTTCATTTTGCAGACACTCCACACATCTTTGATATTATGATTACCCTTACAAAAGGTGAGGACTCTGCCTTTGTAAGAATAGCTGAACACCACACAAACATTGTGTGCATAAAAAAGAACAATAATACTCTCTTTGAAAAAGAGGTTGTGCCTCAGCAAAACGGCCTCACCGACCACAGTGTGCTGAACATCGAGAACATCATAGAATTTGCAGAGAACACCGAGCTTGAGCCTTTAAGAGAAACTCTGGAAAGGCAGATTGAGTACAATATGGCTATTGCCACGGAGGGTATGAATAAAAATTACGGTGCAAATATTGGCACTACTCTGCTCTCCCACGGAAGCCCTGATATTTATCAGAAAATGCGAGCATTTGCCGCCGCAGGCAGTGATGCCCGAATGAACGGCTGTGAGATGCCTGTTATTATCTGCTCAGGCTCAGGCAATCAGGGAATTACCGCAAGTGTTCCTGTAATTGTTTATGCACAGGAAAAGAACCATACACACCAAGAGCTTCTCAGAGCTTTGATTGTATCTAACCTTGTGACAATACACCTGAAAGCAGGAATAGGCAGGCTTTCCGCCTACTGCGGAGTTGTAAGTGCAGGTGTAGGTTCCGCCTCAGGAGTTGCATTCCTTAAAGGAGGCAGATACGACACCATAGCCCACACAATTGTAAATGCCCTTGCTATGGACTCGGGCATTATTTGTGACGGAGCAAAGGCAAGCTGTGCCGCAAAGATTGCTTCCGCAGTGGATGCAGGACTTTTAGGACTTTTTATGTACGAAAACGGCAACGAGTTTTACTCAGGAGAAGGACTTGTTGCAAAGGGTGTGGAAAACACAATCCGCAACATAGGCTCTCTTGCCCGAAACGGTATGGCGGCAACAGACAAGGAAATCATCCGCATAATGCTGGAAAGCTGAAAATATACAGACAAAAGCAAATCCCCGACTTATTCAGTCGGGGATTGTTATTTATCTGATTGTTTATTCCCACCGTGGCTGACGGTTTAATATAGCTTTGCACCTGCGGGGATGCGGTTTGAAACCATAAGAAGGTTGAGCTTTTCCTCGCCCTCTTCGCTGTGCACTGCAGAAAGAAGCATACCGTTACTTTCAATTCCCATCATTGCTCTGGGAGGCAGGTTTGTAATAGCAACTAAAGTCTTGCCTACAAGCTCCTCAGGTTCATAGTACGCGTGAATACCTGAGAGGATTACACGCTCGTTGCCTGTGCCGTCATCAAGAGTAAACTTAAGAAGCTTCTTTGACTTGGGAACAGCCTCGCAAGAAAGAACTTTTACTGCACGGAAATCACTCTTTGAGAAGGTCTCAAAGTCTACGAACTCCTCAAAGAGAGGCTCAATCTCAACCTTGGAGAAGTCGATTGCTTCTTCAACTGCTTCTTCACTCTTCTGTGCAATAACCTTCTTCTGAACGTCCATAGGCTTCATTGTGGGGAAGATGATAACGTCACGGATAGAAGCAGAGTCTGTGAGGAGCATTACAAGTCTGTCAATGCCCATACCCATACCGCCTGTGGGAGGCATACCGTAAGAAAGAGCTGTGAGGAAATCCTCATCAATCTCGTTAGCCTCATCGTCACCAGCCTCACGGAGCATCATCTGATGCTCAAAACGTGCACGCTGGTCCAGCGGGTCGTTAAGCTCGGTGTAAGCGTTTGCAAGCTCACGTCTGGTTACAAACAGTTCAAAGCGGTCAACCAGCAGAGGATTGCTCTCAAGACGCTTTGTAAGAGGAGAAACCTCAACAGGATAATCTGTAATAAATGTAGGCTGAACAAGTTTTTCTTCTACAAACTCTTCGAATGCAGTGTTGAGGATATTACCCCATGTGTCGGTAGGCTTAACCTCAAGGTTAAGCTCCTTTGCAACCTCTTTTGCCTTTTCGGTGTCACCCATAAAGGAGCCGAAGTCTACGCCTGAATACTTTTTAACAGCATCAATCATAGTCATACGTGCAAAGGGAACAGAGAGGTTTATTGCCTCGCCCTGATACTCAATCTGGTCTGTGCCGTTTGCAGCAATACAGCAGCGGTTTACAATCTGCTCTGTACGCTCCATCATACCACGGAGGTCTGTGAAAGCCTCGTAAATCT
Organism: Ruminococcus sp.; assembly: GCA_045541275.1. Classification (GTDB taxonomy): domain Bacteria; phylum Bacillota; class Clostridia; order Oscillospirales; family Acutalibacteraceae; genus Ruminococcoides. Next base: position 160,428 of record JAZQIX010000018.1, on the reverse strand, counting down.
CAATAGTTGTAAACTCAGGGTTGTGCTTAACGTCCATACCCTCGTTACGGAAGAGTCTGCCGATTTCGTAAACTCTCTCCATACCGCCTACAATAAGACGCTTTAAGTATAGCTCTGTGGCAATACGCAGGTACATATCAAGGTCAAGGGTGTTGTGGTGTGTAATAAAAGGACGTGCGTTTGCACCGCCTGCGATTGTGGAGAGCACAGGAGTCTCCACCTCAAAATAGTTAAGGTTGTCAAGATACTTTCTGATTTCGGAAACTATGCGTGTACGCTTCTTAAAGGTTTCCATAACATCAGGATTCATAATCATATCAACATAACGCTGACGGTAACGAAGGTCAGGGTCTTTAAGACCGTGGAACTTCTCAGGGAGAGGAAGCAGGCTCTTTGCAAGGAGAGTCACTGCAGTTGCGTGGATACTAACCTCACCCATCTGAGTTTTGAACACAAAGCCTTTTACTTCTGCAACATCGCCGATATCCCACTTTTTGAGGCCTGCGTATACTTCCTCGCCAAGGTCGTCAAACTTTGCAAAAATCTGGATTTTGCCGGTTACGTCCCACAAATCCATAAACATAACCTTGCCCTTGCCGCGTTTTGACTTGATACGGCCTGCAACACACACAGTCTTGCCCTCAAGAGAGTCAAACTGCTCTGCAATATCTTTGCAGTAGGTATCTCTGTCTGATGTATTAACCATAAATGGGTCATTGCCTGCCTGCTGTAAAGCGGCGAGCTTGTCCATTCTTATCTGCTGCTGTTCGCTTATATTTTCCATAGGTGCCTTTGCACCGCGGTTATTATCACTCATAACACAAGTCCTTTCCTGTATTTACGTTAATGCAAATTAAAAGACGCAAAAGGGCGACCCACAAGCCGCCCGATTAGTCGATTATTACTTGGAGATTTCAAGAATCTTGAAGGTCATAAGACCTGCAGGAGTCTCAATCTCTACAACATCGCCCACAGCATGGCCTAAAAGGCCCATACCAACAGGAGACTCATCAGAGATTTTTGACTCTCTGGGATTAGCCTCGTTGGAGCCTGTGATTTTGTAGGTAACCTCTCTGCCTGCTGAAATATTATCAAGCTTTACCAGAGAGCCTACGTGAACGGTTTCGTTTGAAATATCGTTTTCGTCAATGATAACTGCAACCTTGAGAGTAGCCTCAATAGTAGCAATTCTTGCCTCAAGGATTGCCTGCTCGTTCTTTGCGTCATCGTATTCGCTGTTTTCGGAAAGGTCGCCGTAAGAACGTGCAACCTTGATTTTCTCTGCAATTTCTTTTCGTTTTTCGCCTTTAAGGAAATCCAGCTCTTCCTCAAGCTGTTTGTAACCCTCTGCGGTAACCATAATGGATTTAGCCATGTGTGACCATCCTTTCAAAATCGTAATTAATTACACAAACTATATTATATGTTTATTTTTTCCTAATGTCAAGTGCTGAAGCTACAGGCAAGATATCTTCTTAAGGACAAAGCTGTCTGAGTGTCTGTATCCCCTGTGCACACAAGAGGTATAAGCGAACCTAAGGCGTACATTCCGCACAAGGAATAAAGCCCTCCTGCAAAGACCTCTGTATCTAAATCCTGAGGCTTAAGCTTCTCAAGGGAATTTTCCAGACGGAAAGAGTATTTATAGTAAACCCTGCAGGCAAGAGAAACAGAGGGCTTGTGACAGGTGAGCACCACCGCCGAGCTCATAGGCGTAAAGCTTATGTCAAGAGGAGATGGAGACACAATCAGACCGCAGGTTGAGAGTAGTGACACGTGAGGACTTACGCTAAGAACCGCTCCTTTTTCAAAGAGCAAGCGGTCAGCCTGCTCACTGTAGACTCTGTAGTTTTTTGTAACAACAATCAGATTATCCGTAAATTTGAGAAAATGCTCAGGCAAATCCGCAAACTCCCCCTCAGGGTCATAGAGCCCTACCCTGAGTTTTTTGGGTACATCTTTCATAATTTCCAAGGCTGACAGTGCCATATTTGAGCAAAGCCTTTGCCGAAGCTCAACAGGCTCAAAGAGCTTAATGCCTGCATTATCAGGCAGAGGAAGCTTTCCGCTGTAAAGCAGTCCTCCCCTGTCTTCACGGGAATATTTACCTATTTTATTCCAGTTTATTTTTCCACGCCTGTTTATGTATTCCAGATGTGTTATTTTAACAGGCTCCTGACACACCTGAACCTTAAGAGAATTCCAAGACACTGCCGAAAAAAGCTTTGTAAGCTTACCTTTATAAGTTCTGTCATCTATTGTAAGCACTGTAAGCATAAAATTACCTCCCGCGTAAACTGCTAAAGTATATGCGAGAGGTTAAGCTTTTATATTAATTATTCAGTTTGAGTCTGAGACTCAGATGTATTTACAGGTGCAAGTGCCTCATACTGCTCCTCGGTGAGTACCACCAGTGCTGAGCTGTCTGCAAGCACCAGTACGGTGTAGCCGTCTTCAGAAGTGTATCCGCTGTCCTTGTACTCCTCGGCAGTCAGGTAAATCACCCTGCCATCGTAAGCTTCGGCGTAACCTCTGCACAGCTCCTCAGTGAGTTTTTCTTTGTTGATTTCATAATAGCTTTTGTCTCTGACAAAGCTGTCAACATCTGCCATTGTAGAAAACAGTGCCTGCTTCTTGCTTAAGTCTGTGAGCTTTGCGTTCATGGCACTTGTGGAGATTATGTAAGCCAGAGAAAAAGCCACTGCCGCTGTCACAAGTGCAATTGTAATCACAATGGGAAGAGAAAATTTCTTTTTCATAAAAAACTCTCCTGTCAGCTAAGTTCTGTCATAGGGTCGTAGCGAGTGCCGTAGTATCTGCACTCAAAATGCAGGTGGGGGCCTGTGGAGTAGCCTGTAGAACCTGCGTAGCCTATCACTTCTCCTGCATTTACATACTGTCCTTCATAAACGGTTGTGTAAGAAAGATGTGCATAGATTGTAGCCTTTCCGCCGCCGTGGTCAATCCATACATAGTTACCGAAACCGCCGCCGCAGCCACAGCTTCCGTACTTGCCCCAGTTGTGGGAACAGCTGTTGTTAGAAGTAATTACAGTACCCGAAGCCGCCGCTACAATAGTAGTGCCCATAAAGCCTGAGCCTGCAATATCAATACCGCCGTGATAGTAGCCTGTACGCTCCTCATAATACTGAGAGGTCAGAGTGTAATGACCCGGTGCAGGCCACACATAGTTACCTGAGTAAACAGGTGTGTCGTAGCTTCCCCCTGAGGACCCACCTTGGTTTTCCTGCTGTTTCAGGGATTCGTAATAATCCTCAATCCTGCCGTCAATCTCAGCGATGGCGTTGTCATAAGCATGCATATGGTCCTCAGCGTCCTGCTTCTGACCGTAAAGGGTTGCAAGTGCTTCCTCGTTCTCTGCAAGGAGAGCTTCAAGCTCTGTCTGATTTTCCACCAAAGAAGCCTTCTCCACCTCAAGCTCTGCTTTGTCTGTATTGAGAGTTTCAACAACTTCATTTACATTGTCAAGCTGAGCTTCAATCTCGTCAACAAGCTTTGCATCATAGTCGGAAATGCTCTCAACAAGCTGCATTTTATCTACAAAATCAGAGAAGTCACTTGCACCCAAGATAATCTCCAGTGCAGATGTATCTCCTGCCATATAGATAGCACGGAGTCTCTTTCTGAGGATTTCCATATTCTCCTCAGCCTGTGCATTAAGTCTTTCTTTTTCAGCCTCCTGCTCCGCAATTCTTGCGTCATAAGCATCAATCTTCTCACGGTTTAAAGCAATCTGGCTGTTGACGTTTGCCACCTTTTCTGCAATGGCGTTTACGTACTCTTCCTGCTCGGCAATCTCGCCTTCCTTGTCTCTGATAATAGCCTCGTACTCAGCGGCTTCCTGTTCAAGCCTCTGCTGTTCGTTCTTCAGATCGCTGATGGTGTCAGCTCCTACAGTAGCTACAGCAGAAAGCACCATAATAACTGCCAGAAGCAGTGATATAAACTTCTTCATCTGTCATTCACCTCTTATTCATACCCGTTTCCAAACTATCCCTTACCAACCTAAAAGCTCGTTTCCTTCTTTTCTCAGGTATCTGCCGATAGACACCACACTGCCCAGTGCACCGATAATCACGCCTGCACCTATGAAGGCAAGTGTTGCCCAACCGCCCAGCTGAGCGTAGGGAATAAACTTAAAGGATACTATATTCTGCATAGTCTTCATTACCACATCATACAAAAGCATAAGCAGTGCAGAAGAAATAACACCTGAGATAAGTCCGATTACCATACCCTCAATAACAAAGGGAATACGCACAAAGGTGTCGGTTGCACCTACGGACTTCATAATGCTGATTTCAAATCTTCTGGAATACATAGTCATTCTGATTGTATTTGAAATGATGAAAATTGAAATAAGCACCAGAGCCACCATAATCCACAGACTCATTGTACTTACCAAATCATTGAGGCTTGTAAGCTTCTGTGCAATTTCTCTTGTGTCACGGGTAGACTCAACACCCTCAACCTCAAGCACCGAAGCTATAGTATCATCATATAAAGCCAAGTCCGTCATAGTTATATCTATAGCATTTGGCAGAGGATTGCCCTCACCTAAAAACTGCTCAAAAATATCCTCGCGGAAAGTGTCCTGATAACCCTTGATAGCCTCATCCTTAGAGATAAACACTGCCTTTTCCACGTTGGGAATACGGTTAAGCTCATCTCCTATATGCACCGCTTCCAAATCTGTAATCTCCTGCTCTAAAAAAACACGGGTTACATTTGTACCGCCGATGCTCTCAATGGCAGAGGAGACGTTTATAGTGAGCAGTTCTGCTGCTCCTGTAAGCAAAAGACAGGAAACAAGCACACCAATGGACGCAAGACTCATCATACGGTTTGTCCAGATGCTCTTGATTCCTTCTTTTATCAGATATCCAAATCCACTAATTTTCATACCTTACCTCTCATTAACCCTGAATATCCACAGTATCTGACACCACTACACCTTTTTCAATGGTGATAACCCTGCGGTTGAAGCTCTGTACCAAGTCAAGTTCGTGGGTAACAATGAGAATAGTAGTACCACGCTTGTTAATTTCTGAGAGAAGCTCTATGATTTCGTAGCTCATCTCAGGGTCAATATTACCCGTAGGCTCGTCTGCAATAATCATCTGAGGATTATTTACAAGTGCACGTGCAAGACCTACTCTCTGTTGTTCGCCGCCTGAAAGCTCAGAGGGATAGCGGTCTGCCTTGCCCTCAAGACCTACAAGCTCAAGGATGTAGGGCACACGCTTTTTGATAGCACGGGGACGTGCACCGATTGCACGCATTGCAAAAGCCACGTTGTCATACACTGTCATTTTGTCAATAAGACGGAAGTCCTGAAACACAATACCCATTGAACGGCGAAGCATAGGCACCTGACGGCGTTTCATTTTGTCAAGCTGCATACCGTTTACAATAATTGAGCCTGAGGAAGGCACTTCCTCCCTCATAATAAGCTTTAAAAAGGTACTCTTACCTGCACCAGAGGAGCCCACAATAAATACAAACTCACCCTTCTCAATGGTGAGGCTTGCTTTGTTAAGCGCGTGAGTTCCTGTAGGATAAACCTTAGAAACATTTCTGAATTCTATCATTTCATATCCTGCCTTTATCTGTTGGAAAATTCGAAATTACTGTCTGCTCCTCCTAAAGGAGGAAATCTTGTAAGGCCCCCTTGCCTAAAAGGGGGCTTTTGTTGCTCCATCAAAAAGGGAGTCTGCCCTTAGACTTTCCACATAATGGAAAATCCCTGTTATTCTAAAATCGCTTTGCACGCAGTTCTGATATTCGAACCCGCGTACAAAGCGAAGTTTTATCGTTTAACGATTAATATTTAGTGGGGCTTGCTGTCAGATACTTTTTAACCATAAGGGCTACCTTGAACACGATAGCGTCCTCAAACTCTCTCAGGTCAAGACCAGTGAGCTTCTTGATTTTCTCAAGACGATAAACCAGAGTGTTACGGTGTACAAAGAGCTTTCTTGAAGTCTCGGAAACGTTCAGGTTGTTCTCAAAGAACTTCTGAATTGTAAAGAGGGTTTCCTGGTCAAGAGTCTCAATGGAACCGCGTTTGAAAACCTCCTTGAGGAACATATCGCACAGAGTTGTGGGAAGCTGATAAACCAGACGTGCAATGCCTAAGTTGTCGTAGCTGACAATAGAACGCTCTGTATCAAACACCTTGCCTACCTCAAGGGCTACCTGAGCCTCCTTGAAGGAGTGAGCCAAATCCTTGATACCTGTAACGGAAGTACCGATACCGATAGAGCAGTGAGTATAGAACTCACTGGAAAGAGTATCTACAATAGAGCTTGCAAGCTTCTCCAAATCCTTGCTGTCAATATTTGACTTAATCTCCTTAACAAGAGCAATGTCAGTTTCGTTGATGTTGATAACGAAGTCCTTGTTCTTGTCAGGGAAAAGATTCTGAATAATGTCATAAGCAGAAATGTCTGACTTGGATGTAATCTTAATAAGCAGACAAACTCTGGTTACGTCATTGTTAAAGTGGAGCTCTCTTGCCTTGATGTAAATATCGCCGGGAAGAATATTGTCAAGGATAACGTTCTTGATAAAGTTGCTTCTGTCGTACTTTTCATCGTAATACTGCTTGATGCTGGCAAGAGACACACTGAGAAGCTGAACGTACTTCTGAGCCAGCTCGTCCGCACCTGACACAAACACTGCATACTCAGCTCTTGCGGAATTACCGAAAGACTTGTATGTACAGCCATTGATGACAAAGGGAACGTTTGCACTGAGGGTCTCGGAATTGATATTCTCGTTAACCTCGCCGATACGCCCAAGCTCAGAGCAGGCGATAACAACTGAAGTCTCGTCTACTACTCCGATAACTCTGTCAATAGCATCCTTCATCTGATGAATAACACCCTGAAACAATCTGTTAGACATATTCTTGCCTCCGCTACATTAATGATTAGTAGTCAAAATCCCGAAATGTTTGTGGGAATGATACCAAAAATAATATAATTTCATATACATTTTACACAAAAAATTTTAAAATTGCAACCTTTTTTAAAAAATTTTGTTCTTTTTTTATAAAAAATGCTGAAAAAAAGCAAAAGCACAGCTCCCTCGGGGACGGTAGCTAAGACAATGAAGAACGGATGCAAATTATCATTTCTCCCGATTATCTTACAGCAATCCCCTTTTTAGTCAACGCAGAGCATAAAAAAACAGCAGAAGACCTAAGCCTTCTGCTGTGTAATATCAGATGTAAGCCAATCAGTTAACGATTGTACGCTCTGTCTCCTTGTCAAAGATGTGAACACGGGTAAGGTCAAGAGCAATCTTGATTGTGTCACCGGGTTTAGCTGTGGATGTAGGAGCAACACGAGCTGTAATAGGTGTGCCGTCAATGTCAACATAGAGATAAATCTCAGCACCCATAAGCTCAGTAACGTCAACCTTAGCTGTGAGAACGCCCTCAGTAGCCTTCTCAAGGAACTCAGGCTCGTCATGAACGTGCTCAGGACGGATACCGAAGCGAACTTCCTTGCCGATGTAAGGAGTGAGCTTGCCCTCTGCGTTCTTTGCAGCGGGGAGCTTCATCTCATACTTGCCGAACTTGAGGCCAACGCCGTCACCCATCTTGATGAGTGTTGCATCAGCAAAGTTCATCTGGGGAGAACCGATAAAGCCTGCTACGAACTCATTGCAGGGCATATCGTAGAGGTGCTGGGGAGTATCAACCTGCTGAACGAAGCCGTCCTTCATAACAACGATACGAGTACCCATTGTCATAGCCTCTGTCTGGTCGTGAGTAACGTAGATGAATGTTGTGCCAAGTCTCTGATAGAGCTTGTTAATCTCAGTTCTCATGTTAGCACGGAGCTTTGCGTCAAGGTTTGAAAGGGGCTCGTCAAGAAGGAATACCTTAGGATCACGAACGATAGCACGGCCAAGAGCAACACGCTGTCTCTGACCGCCGGAGAGAGCCTTGGGACGTCTGTCAAGGTACTCTTCGATACCGAGGATTCTTGCAGCCTCTTCAACTCTTCTCTTGATTTCTTCCTTAGGCATCTTTCTGAGCTTAAGGCCGAAAGCCATGTTGTCATAAACGGACATATGGGGATACAGAGCATAGTTCTGGAATACCATTGCGATGTCTCTGTCCTTAGGAGCAACATCGTTACAAAGCTGGTCGCCGATGTAAAGCTCACCCTTGGAGATATCCTCAAGACCTGCAATCATACGCAGGGTTGTGGACTTACCGCAGCCGGAAGGACCAACGAGAATGATAAATTCCTTATCCTCAATCTCCAGGTTGAAGTCTGTTACAGCGGTAACGCCGCCGTCATAGATTTTGTACACATGTCTAAGTGATACATTTGCCATACTAAAAAAACCTCCATATACGAAAAAAGTTAGACTTTTACAGATTCCTGTTTAATCTACATAATATTATATCACTTTTTTAGAAAAGCTCAATTAATGTTTTCACTAAATATTAATTGAATATTTTATGTAAATCGAACAGAAAGAAAAATTTTAACCAAATAAAGCCTCTCTTTTTTGGTTATTTGTAATATATCTATGGTTTAAGCACAGCAAGACTTACAAGATACTGTGTAAAAGAAATTTCTTAGTCAATAAGACTTTTTACAGGTGTTTGAGGAACAAAGTCTGTCAGGTGAAAAGCCACCACTCTGTCCTTATAAACAATCAACACTCCGAAGGTTTCTGCCTGTTTATTGTCCTTGACTTTCAAAATATACTGATGTGCCTGCTTGCCCATGTAGGGTTTAAGGTCAAGTCCCTGAGCTTTTTGCAGGGCGTTGTACTCCTCAAAAACCTTTCCCTCTGAGGGAATACGCACTGTGCTGTAGTCAAAGCTTTCGGCAGTGTAACCGAATTGAGCGAAGAATTTTTCTCTCTCATACTCTGTAGAAGCCATAAGGGAATACTCGGAAAGCTCATCGCAATATGCCTTTGAGGGCACATAATTCACTCTGTATACTGCCCAGACCGCAAGAAGTGCAACCAAAACAGCACAGGAAACAATCAATATCGGAAGCCACTTTTTACCTTTATCCTCCCACTTATCCCCTGATTTTTTGAACAACGTAATAAAAAACATTCGCTCCACCTCATAAATTTATATGAGCGGAACGAATGTTAAATGAATTATTAAGTAAATCCCTCACATTTCACCGAACAGGATTTTTTCAAGCTCTTCGGCAGAAGCTGCAAAGACAGTTGCACCCTCAGCTATCATATCCTCATCCTTGCCGTAGCCGTAGCTTACACCGATGAAGTCAACACCGTTATACCTTGCGCCCTTTGCATCAAAGTGGGTGTCGCCAATCATAACCACTTTATCCGTAGCTTTTGCACCCAGAGTCTCCATTGCATAAGGAATTATATCCTCTTTCTCACGTCTGCCTGTGGAGTGGTCTGAGCCGCACAGAGCGTCTAAAACCTCGGTTACGCCTAAGTAGTCGCACACGTTCTTTGCCGACACCTCATTCTTTGAGGTACACACTGCCACCTTTGCGTTGCTTTCCCTCAGTCTTTGGAGCAGGTGCATAGTGCCTTCAAAGAGTGAGTTTCTGGGCTCACCCTCGGTTTCGTAGTAATCAAGGTAAATACTCAGTGCAGTCTTTGCCTCCTCCAAGGTAAGTCCGCAAAGCTTCTGAAAGGTTGTGATAAGAGGAGGTCCTATATATCTGCTGTAATCCGAAAGGTCAGGGGTTACCTTCCCCATTTTTTCCATTGTAAGCTCAATGCACCTTCTGATACCGGGTGCACTTGCGGAAAGTGTGCCGTCCAAATCAAAAAGCACGTAATCATATATACAATTCAAAAAAACCACCGACTTTCACTAATCACTTGTATATTTTCATTTATTATGGTATTATATATGTTAATATATTTTTTTGCGTCTTTCAACAATTAATTTGAAAAGAGTGATAATTTGTCCGCAAAAAAACGAATTCACCTTTTGGATGAAATACGAGGCTTCTGTGTATTCTGTATGGTCTTTGACCACGCACTGTTTACTCTGGGGTATCTTTTCGGCCACAGCTTTTCACGAAGCTTTTTTGATATTTTGGCATATATAAGCCCTGCCTTTGCGGCAACCTTTGTACTTATATGCGGAGTGTCCTGTATGCTCAGCAGAGACAACATGAACCGCGGTATAAAAATCCTTTGTGCCGCTGCAGGCGTTACACTCTTCTCCATATTTATTATGAAAGATGCGCCCATTATTTTCGGCATACTTCATCTTTTGGGAACCTGTGTAATCCTGTATGCACTCCTTAAAAAGCTTATAGACAAAGTGCCTGCACCCTTAGGCATTACCGCCTGTGTGCTTCTGTTCTTTGTGTTTTACAACGTGGATAAAGGCTATCTTTTCTTTGAGCCTTTTGAGGTAAAACTCCCTGAGAGTCTGTACGCCTCAGGTTCTCTCATGATGCTGGGCTTTCGCTCGCCCTTATCCTCATACTCTGACTACTTTCCCCTGTTTCCTTGGATGTTCTCATTCTTTGCAGGTGTTTTCATCGGCAGGTATTTAACAAGCAGAGAGCTTCCTGAGGGAATGTATAAAAGCCGTGTCCCCTTATTTTCTCTTCTGGGAACCAACGCATTTTTCATTTATCTTATACACCAGCCCCTTATCTTCGGGGTTTACTATATAATCTCGTTAATTGGAGGAATATAATATGAAACTCGGTATTGTAGGTCTGCCTAACGTAGGCAAAAGCACACTGTTCAATGCAATTACAAACGCAGGTGCACAGTCTGCAAACTACCCTTTCTGCACCATTGAGCCAAACGTAGGCGTAGTTGCAGTTCCTGACAAGCGTCTGGACAAACTGGCTGAGATGTACGACCCCGACAAGTACACTCCTGCAACCGTTGAGTTTGTTGACATTGCAGGTCTTGTAAAGGGTGCGTCCCGGGGTGAGGGTCTTGGCAACAAGTTCCTTTCAAACATCCGTGAGTGCGATGCCATCGTTCACGTTGTACGCTGCTTTGACGACCCTGACATCATCCACGTTGAGGGCAGTGTTGACCCTGTAAGAGACATTGAAACAATTGACTTGGAGCTTATTCTTGCTGATGCGGAGATGGTAACACGCCGTATTGACAAAACCCAGAAGATGCTCAAAGCTGACAAGAAATATCAGGTTGAACTTGACTTCTGGAAAAGAGTTCTTGACACACTTAACGATGGCAAAAGTGCCCGTTCTGTAGAGTGCACCGAGGAAGAGGCAGAGCTTCTCTCCACTGCCGCACTTCTCACAAACAAACCCATCATCTACGCCGCAAACATGAGCGATGAGGACTTTGCCGCAGGCATTGAGAACAACGAAGGACTCAAAAAGGTACGTGAGATTGCTGCAGCAGAGCACGCCGCAGTGCTTCCCATCTGTGCCGCAACCGAGGCTGACATTGCAGAAATGGACAAAGAGGACAAGGAAATGTTCCTTGCTGACTTGGGACTTGAGCAGTCAGGACTTGACAGACTTATTAACGAGTGCTACGCACTTTTGGGACTTATCTCCTTCCTTACAGCAGGCAAGCAGGAGGTTCGTGCATGGACTATCAAAAAGGGCACAAAAGCTCCCGGTGCCGCAGGCAAAATACATACAGACTTTGAGCGTGGCTTTATCCGCGCCGAGGTTATTGCATACGATGACCTGATGGCTTGCGGTTCTATGACCGCCGCTAAGGAGAAGGGACTTGTCAGAAGCGAAGGCAAGGAGTATGTTATGAAGGACGGAGACGTTGTGCTCTTCCGCTTCAACGTATAAGGTTTACTATGGAACAGAACACAGATTTAGCTGTAAACAAACCTGATATAAATAAAAAAACAAAGACACCCAGGAGAAAAATGGTCTTCAACCTGACCTTCGGCATTGTGGCACTTATATTTGCTATATCTGCCGCCTCCTTCGTCTTTGTAATGAGTCTTATGGGCTTCAGCGTTGTATTCACAGAAAAAGGCTTAATCCCCATGGCTTACTGCCTTATATCCGCATATCTTAATGCAGTTCCTGCAGTAACCTGCGGTATTCTTTCTCAGAAGCTGGGAATGGTCTGCGGACTCAACAAGGTGTCCATCGCCTTAGGCATTGCATCCTGCGGAGCAGGAACGGTTATCTTTATGACCCTTGCTCTGGCAGTTATTGCCGACAGCTCAAGAATATTTATATAGTATATAAAAATTAATGCTCCCCGATGAATTATCAGGGAGCGTTTTTTATGATTTGACACTTCGTGTCATGAATTGAGGCAGATGCATCATGAATTCTCGCTTCGCTCCATGATTTGAATTGCACTGCTAAATGTGCCGTCAGGCACAATTCATGCCCGAAAGGCTATTCACGGCTAAGCCAAAGCATGCCCAAAGGGCAATTCATTGTATTCCTCCCCTACGGGGTGGAAGACACTCAAAACCTCAGTATAAAAAAAAACGACCACCCTATTGGGTGGTAGCTTTAGTGTTGGCATCTTCCTATCTTCCCGGGCCGTCACCAGCCAAGTATTGTCGGCACTATAGGGCTTAACTTCTGTGTTCGGAATGGGAACAGGTGGACCCCCTACGTCATCAACACCAACTCTTCAATTTGTGTCGCTCTCTTCAAGCGACTTCGTTATTATACTACCTATTTTCAAAAAATGCAAGCCCTTTTTTAAAAAATTTTTATTAAGTTAATTTTTAGGAATTTTATGTCTGTTTTCGTCTTTGTGTTTGACTAAATGTCGAAATAATAGTAATATATATTTGTATATGTATAAATACGCAAATTACTCCTGCAAAAACACATTTACGGAGGTATATATTATGTTTAAGAAATCACTTGCTCTTGTGCTCTGTCTGCTGATGGCAATTTCCATAGCCCTCAGTTTCGGCGGTTGCTCTGATTCTGACGGAAACTATCCTGTTACTGCAGGACAGACCACCTTTGAGGAAAAGCCCATGAAGGTTGCTGTTATGTCTGACAGCCTTGCTGACATTATCTATTACATGGGCTACAGCACCCAGATTTGTGCCATAAGCGACTCTTGCACTCAGCAGGAGCTTACAAAGTACATTGACTCTGTAGGTGACGAGGTGGTTCCCAACACAGACGCTATAATCAACTCAGGAGCAGAGTTTGTGCTTACTGACACTCCCCTGTCTGCCGCCGCAAAGGACAAGCTTACTGAAAGCGGTATTGAAGTAATCAACTTTATGCTTCCTACAAACGATGCCCAGCTTCTGACCCTGTACACAACTCTGGGTAAAATCTTCGGCGGCAGTACTGACGGTACCGAAACCGGCAAAAATTCCCACGCAAGACTTACAGAAACTCTCACTCAGGCTGAAAAAGAGGTTGAGGGCTCTACAGTTGTGAAGCTTGTATGCTACCTTTACCTTGACGAGGACAACATCCTGTGTTCCTACAACAATACCACCTGTGAGGGAATGATTCTTGACTATGTAAGTGCTACCAACGTAGCCTCAAACTTCCCTGACGAAAAGGTTGACCAGAGTATTCTGCGTCTTTCAAACCCTGACTACATCTTCTACGACAGCGAAGAGGTGCTCCAGTATCTTAACAGCAGGTCTTCTCTTTCAAGTATGACCGCTCTCACAAAGGGTAACACCTACCTTCTCCCCAAAAGTGCACTTCAGCGTCTGGGCGGAAGTCTCATTGACACACAAAGCTTTATGCTCTCAAAGATGTTCCCGAACTCCGTAAGCAACACCACAACAGGCGAGTCTCTGGCAAGTGCTTACGGCATAAAGCTCACAGAAGGAAGCTCCTACGAGCTGGGTGCCGACCACGAGGATGTAAAAGCAATCCAGCAGAGACTTATGGATTTGGGTTACCTTCAGCTTGACGACAACACCGCCACCACCTACTTCGGTGCAAAAACCGAAGAAGCTGTGAAAGCCTTCCAGTCCGCTACAGGCTTAGAGGCTACAGGCGTTGCAGATAAGAAAACTCTGGACACCCTCTTCCTTTCTTCTACACTTTCCGTAGATGGCACTACCTATATCCCCTCAGGAACTACAAACGAGGAGCCTGCAACAAAACCCACAGAGCCTGAAGAAGCAGAAACTCAGGGCACTCAGGTAAACACCAACGGCTACAACATTGACCTTTCCATAAGCAAGACCTACCAGAAGGGTGACGAGCACGAGGACATAAAGGCAATTCAGCAAAGACTTGAGGAGCTTCTGTATCTCAGTTTCGGTGATGGTGACACCTACACCTCTTACTACGGTGACGGCACAGAGAACGCAATCTCCCTTTTCCAAGAGAGCAACGGACTCTCAGTCACAGGCGTTGCAGACTACAACACCCTGCAGGTACTCTTCAGCAGTGAAGCAAAACAGCCCCGATAATACAAAGATAATACAAAGCTTAAAATTAACGCCGAGGTTAAAGGGTGTTGTTCTTATCGGAGAATTTGAAGTTACTGTTAAGATCCAGCATCGCATTTGTCTGTACAAACGCAGTTGGGCGGTAGCCCAAACCCACTAACAACAGAAAAGAGCAAGAGTAAAAGGAAAGGATCCTTCTATTCTTGCTCTTATTTTTTCTTCTGTCGATATGTGAACTTTTGTTGACTCGATATGCTTTCGCTACGCTCAGGCTCGATATATTGCCACTTTGCGCCAATTCGATATGGGATAAATCCCTCGTTTGCAAAGCAAACATATCGAGTGCGTCAGCACATATCGAACGCCGTAGGCGTATATTGAAAATCCCGCAAGGGATTTATCTCGATGCGTGTTCTCCGTTAAGGATAACACGCTAAACCTCGGCGTTTTGTTTTATCTTTTTGTATTTACTTGACAATTTCAGCGTATTCCTCTTCGGAAACCACCTTTATAGTTCTGTCTGCTCTGCCTGTTCTTTGCAGACTGTCTGTGTAGGTGTAGGTGATTACGTAGGTACCTTCCTTGTTGCAGAGCACAGTACCCTCCACCTTAAACTTCTTTGTTGCAGGACTTGAGCAGGTGTCAAAGGCTAAAACCCCGTCATAAGCATCAAAAGTACCGCCTAAGGGAATTGTTTTGTCCTCTGTTCCCTGAAAATACGGAACAAGTTTTTTGTAGGGATTTTCCCTGTCAGGGTCTGTAGGGTCCCATGTTTTGCTCTTTGCATTTTCTCCAAGTCTCAAGGGAGAAGGCACACCCAGCGGGTCTCTTGCATCTTCTGCCACCTTTACAAGAGTGGTGTCTTTGCAGTTATCATATATCCACTTGGCATCTGCCACAGAAAGCCAAATATTTTCCTGAGTACCCACAGTACCGATTTTGTTATATTCCTCTTCTGCAAGAGTAGAGGGCGAATATCCTGAGTAAGGTGCTGAACTGAAGCAGTAATCTCCAAAGTCAGTTGCATACCGATAATTATATTTATCCGTATACATCCACTCCTGCTTTGACTCTACCTCACTGCTGTGCTCTTCTGTATCTTTACCCACTGCACAGGACATCGCCCTGACGGGAATGTTGTATATTCCGCTGTCATTGTAGGTGTAAGCTGTAACACAGCAGGTCTTTTTATTTACAAGCAAGGCGTAAAGGTTTGCGTCATTTGCACTTGTGTTGTTACGCTCTGCTGTGTCTTCATTCTTAGAAAAAGCCGTACTGTTCCCCAAGGATACAGACTTCGCCTTTGTAACGGTAACCTTGAAGTCCACAGAAGCCTTCTTGGCACTTGCAGTAATCACAGCCTCGCCGGGAGATACTGCGTCCACTCTGCCGCTGCTGTCTACTGTAGCAACCTTTGGGTCGCTTGACGACCAGCTCACTTCATATTCATAGTCAATCTTTATTTTTACAGTAAAAAAGGCATACTCGCCCACAGTCATTTTATCCACACTGTCCCCTGCCGAAAAGCCCATTGCCGCCGCCTCATCAGCACTTGACATCTCCACAGGCTCAGGCAGGCTTATCCTGCAGGCACACAGCTGAGCAAGCATAAGCAAAATCAGTATCAGCACTATGAAACCTTTGGTTTTTCTCACGTCCCAGCCTCCTTTTACAAGACATATATATTTATTATAATCCTTTTTACCAATTGTATCAAGTTTTTTATTCTGTATATACACACAAAAGATTTTGTGATATACTTATATATATTTATGTATAAGAACGGATTGGGATTATGGACGAAAAAAAATACTGCTCCGTATGCAAAAAATGCAGCGGATGTCAGCTTTCCAATATGGACTACGAAAGACAATTAAGGTTTAAGCAAAACGAGGTGCGTGTACGCTTTAACCGCCTGTGCAAGGTGCAGAAAATACTGGGAGCGGAAAATCCCCTTAATTACCGCAACAAAGCTCAGTTTGTGTTCAAAAAAGTCAAGGGCAGAGTAATGTGCGGAATATATCAGTCCGCAGACAAGACGGTGGTTCTTACCGACTCCTGTGCCTTGCACACTCCTGAGCAGAATGAAGTTGCAAAGGTACTGTGCAAGCTCTTTGAAAGCTTTAAGATTGAGCCCTTTGACCTGCACAAAGGAAGAGGTCTTGTAAAGAGCGTTATTGTCAGACAAAGCTTTCACACAGGAGAACTTATGGTTGTAATTGTATGCGACCATAAAGGCAACTTCCCCTGTGAAAAAGCCTTCTCACAGGCTCTCACAGAGAAAATCCCTGCTATCTCCTCTGTAATCATCACCAAACACAAGGGCACAATCCTCAACCAAGGAGAAAAGCCCAAGGTTATTTTCGGCAAGTCCCATATTACCGACAGAATATGCTCCCTTGATTTTATCATCAGCTACAACTCATTCTTTCAGATTAACCCAAAGCAAACAGAAGTCCTCTACAGTACAGCTGTGAAAATGGCAGAGCTTACAAAAGAGGATGCAGTGCTGGACGCTTACTCAGGCACAGGCACAATCGGTATGATATGTGCCTCACAGTGTAAGGAGGTCTACTCCGTAGAGCTTAACGAAAACGCTGTAAAGGATGCAAGAGAAAACAAACGAATAAACAATATAGAAAATGTAAATCTTGTCTGTGCCGACTCCGAGGAGTACATAGAAGCTCTGGCACAAGAGGCCACTCCCCTTGATGTAGCTCTCCTTGACCCGCCCCGAGCAGGCTGCAGCAGAAGCTTTTTAACCTCTCTGTGCAGGCTCTCCCCAAAGAAAATAGTCTATATCTCCTGCAATATGGATACTCAGGTAAGGGACGTCCGCTTTCTTTTAAAAAACGGATATAAACTAAAAAAAGTTCAAGGTGTAGATATGTTCCCCTACACCAAACATACAGAATGCATTGCGATGCTTATGAAAAGTGAGGAAAATTTATGATTCCTAAAAACATATCCAAAGAAGATGTTCTTTCAGCAATTAATAAAATAGATAAAGACGGAATCCCAAAAAACCGACTGTCTGTCACCTACAACATAAGCTACAAGGGTAAAGTATATCCGCCCAAGTATGTACTTTCTCTGGCAAATTACTTTGCAAACGGTGAGGAGCTTTCGCCCTCTGACTTCGGAGGCGGTGAGGAAACAAACTCTTTTCTGCGTAATCTGGGATTTACGGTTTTGCCAAACAAGCCCCAGACATCCAGCACTGTAACTTACTCAGAAAAAGGCAATACAAATCTTATTGTTACGACGGCAACCCTTGAGTCCGAATCAGATTTTGCATATTATTCTTCACTCAAAATCCTCAACGCAGAAAGGACAACCCTGCTCAGAGAGGTTATAAGCAATATCAAAGACAGTGACATAATACTTTTTCCTGCAGGCTTTTTTGAACTGAAAAGTTATGACCGGAATAGCATCCGTAATATCTGCAATTCGATTTCCCATATACTGGCAGAAACAAAACGCGACTGCATCGTATGTGCCGGAATCGACTGCAACGAGGGCGATGACCAGCTTTGTGTAGCTGTAAGCAAGGACCGCGTGCTTGCAGTCGGCAGGAAATTTTACCCCACGCCTGCAGAAAAAGGCTTTATCAATGAAGCAGTAAACTTCAATGAAACAGAAATGGGACACAACAGATTTTTCTGTGTAAAGGGCTACAGGACTTATATGGCAGTATGTTACGACTGCTTCGGTCTCAGGCACAAGGAAATCCCCAACGAAGGGTTTGATTTAATCCTTACCCTTGCACACAGATTTCACGCAAGAGGCGAGGGTCCCTCGGGCGATGTGGACTTTGCTCGAAAAGGCTTTGCAGGTGCCTCTTCCCACTGGAATTGCCCTGTGTTCGGGACAGCTGTGTTTTTTGACAGACCTGTTCCTCCCAACTGGCCCACAGGAGTACTGTGGAAAAGCACAAACGGCAGTGTAAAAAGCTTCAGGTATTCAGACAACACAATTAAACCTGATAATACTTTTAAAACCAAATCAACCTATGAAACAGCAATATGCTACAAATACACCCTCCCACCAAAAAGCGAGGAATAATTATGAGTAAATCAAAGAAAAAACCCAGTTTTTCTGCTATACTTATGTACTGCATTATCGGTGTTACTGCTGTGTCGGCGGCGGTCTGCCTCGGGCTGTACTATACAAACATTCTGAGTCATCTTGCACTGCTGTGGGCAGGCATTGTCTGCTTTACCATTATGTATCACCTGTGGATGAGAATTATTATGGGCAATGTGTCCAAGCTTTTCAAAGTCAGCTGCAAGGGCTGGTGGTTTAAAGAAAAGCCCTATGAATCAGGGCTTTACAGCTTTCTCAGGGTAAAAAGCTGGAAGGGCAAGGCACTTACATACAGCCCTGAGCTTTATGATGTAAAAAACCGCACCCTCAGCCAGATTGCAGACACCACTGCAAAGAGTGAGCTTGACCACTGGATAAACGTGGGAATATCACTGACTACCGTTTTATTCGGGCTAATCTGGGGACAGCTTTGGATTTTTGCCCTTACTGCATTCTGTGCGGCATTGTTTGACTCCCAGTTTATTATTATCCAGCGGTACAACCGACCAAGGCTTATAAAGCTCATTGACAAGCAAAACAGGACGTCCCCTGTCACTGCAGGCTAAGACAGATGAAAAAATCAACCATATACAAAACCGCTCAGGTTGCCCTGATGGCTGTGTTCATTGCAGTCTGTGCATGGATAACTATTCCCTCCCCCGTACCCTTTACCATGCAGACCTTCGGTGTGTACCTTACCCTCTTGCTTTTAGGCGGCAAGAGGGGAACTGCTTCGATACTGCTGTATATTCTGCTGGGAGCTGTGGGACTCCCTGTATTCTCCTCCTTCGGCTCAGGGGCAGGATATCTTTTAGGACCTACAGGGGGATACATCTTCGGCTTTATCCTCTTGGGATTATTCTACACCCTTACAGAAAAATCCCTGAGAAAAGCTTCATACTCACTTATAACCTTAGGCATAGGCACTGTACTGTGCTACACAACAGGCACCGTGTGGTTTGTACTCAGCACAGGCACCTCACTCACACAGTCTCTGCTCCTGTGCACCCTGCCCTATGTTATTCCTGATGCTCTGAAGCTTTTCACAGCTTACTATGTATCAAAAAGGCTCAGAAAAATCAGAGTGCTGAACATAGAATAAAAAACAAGGAAGATAATATAATGAAAATACTCAAGCACTTTAACACCATAACCAAGCACCGCCACAAGGTAATAAAACACTGCTTCAAGGCAGGTATCGGCTGGCAGGGGTTATTTCACGACCTGTCAAAATATTCTCCTGTGGAATTTTCCGCGGGTGCTAAGTACTATCAGGGAACAAAAAGCCCCAACGAAGAAGAAAGAAGGCTTTACGGCTACTCTAAGGCGTGGATGCACCACAAGGGCAGAAACCGCCACCACTTTGAGTACTGGACTGACTACAACCCCGTAAGGCGTGTGGTAGAGCCTGTAAAAATGCCCTACAACTACGTGGCAGAAATGTTCTGTGACCGTGTTGCCGCCAGCAAAATCTACAACGGAAAAGCCTACAAGGACTCAGACCCCTTAAACTATTTTCTCAAAGCAAAGGCTACAAGGTTTATTAATCCTGACACCTCAGATGAGCTTGAAGAATTACTCAGAATGCTCGCTGAAAAGGGCGAAAAGGATACCTTTGCACACCTTAAAGCTAAGGTAAAGGAATACAAAAAGAAGCATCAGACCAACTGCAAAAAGCTATAACCCCTTACACAATTCGTTGACAAACTATCTCCTTTGAGATAAAATATATTTTCCTACGATTTATCAGGGAGTGATAATAATGAAATTTATGCGTTACACGCTTACTCTTATACTCTGCCTGCTTATGACACTCTCTTGTGTCCTTACAGTTTCGGCAGAAAATATTAAATACAACCTTAAAGACCTTAAAATGACTATCTCCGTTCCCGACTCAATGGCTGTGAAAACCCGTGACAACAGCACAGATTTGGCAGACACAATCTACCTTGAAGCAACAACTGCAGATACAACACTCACAATCTCCGTTGCTATGATAAAAAACGAAAAGACTCAGGAAATTTACAGCTTTGAGAATATGCCCTACTCCACTTTAGAGGAGTACAAGGAGCAGATGCTCCAAAATGACGGCTACATAGAGTGTAAAACAGGCGAGTACGGAGGCGTGCCCTTCCTTGATTTCTCTCAGAAATACCTAACTGAAGCAGGGGTTGAAATTTACGGCAAGCAGAGCGTTACCCTTGTAAACGGTATGAGCATCTCCATTACCTCTCAGAAACCTTCTGAAAGCTTTACATCAAGCGAGCTTAACCTTATTAAGGGCTGTCTTGACAGCATTAAATTTGATTATGTAAAAAGCACAGACAAAAGCGTTGGCTTCTGGGGAGTGTTCCTCTGGATTGCGGTAATTATCCTTGTACTTGTAATTGCATTCCTTGTTTTCTCCTACTATATGGGTAAGCGCAGTGCTGACAAAAAGCGTGAAGCTCTCAGAGAAAGGAAAAGAAAAGCGGACTTCGATGTTCTGAGCAATGCTGAAAGTGCAAAGGCTCACCAAGCCTCAGGTATGGTAAGCGGATACAAAACAAGTGCTGACTACTTCGATACTGACTTTGACCGTGCAGAAAGCACAAGGAAAGCACCTGCACAGCCTGCAGAGCCCACTGCTCCCACTTCCGCACAAAAAGCTGTCCGCAACACAAAGAAGGCATTTACCCACGTGGGCTATTTCCTAAGCAATATGAAGCGTGAGATAAACAAAAGCAAAAAGGCTAAAAACAGAAAGGCAGGCAGACCCTCTGCCAAAAAACGTACAAAAAGCAGAGATTACGATGTTTTCAGCGACAAATAAGCCCTGAAAAATCGGTAATATATACAATAATTTTAAGGAGCTGTCAAGGAATTTTGACGGCTCTTTTTCTTCTTTTACTTGACTAAAGTTTATGGAAGGTCTATAATATATTTTATTATTATATAATCTATAATACATCAATTTTAGCATAGCTTACACTGCTGTGCAAAATATGAAAGGGTGTCAGTTTATGTCAAGAGTTTACAATTTTTCCGCAGGTCCTTCTGTTCTGCCTGAGTCCGTTCTTAAGACTGCAGCAGACGAGATGATGGATTACAAGGGCAGCGGCCAGTCCGTTATGGAGATGTCCCACCGCAGTAAGGTATATGACGGCATCATCAAAGAGGCTGAGGCTCTCCTGCGTGAGGTTATGGAAATCCCCGACAACTACAAGGTTCTTTTCCTTCAGGGCGGTGCTTCCTCTCAGTTTGCTATGGTTCCTCTGAACCTTATGACAAAGTCAGGTAAGGCTGACTATATTGTTACAGGTCAGTGGGCTAAGAAGGCTGCTAAAGAAGCTGCACGTTACGGCAATGTAAACATTGTTGCTTCTTCTGAGGATAAGACCTTCTCCTATATTCCCAAGCTGGATAAATCCACATTCACTCCTGATGCAGACTACTTCCACATCTGCATGAACAACACAATCTACGGCACAGTTTATCATGAGCTTCCCGACACAGGCGACGTTCCCCTGGTTGCAGATATTTCTTCCTGCATTCTCTCCCGCAAGATTGACGTTTCTAAGTTCGGCGTACTCTACGCAGGTGCTCAGAAGAACATGGCTCCTGCAGGTCTTACTGTTGTAATCATCCGCGAGGACCTTATCGGCAATGCTCAGGAGATTACCCCCACAATGTTCAACTATCAGACACACGCTGACAACGACTCTATGTTCAACACACCTCCCTGCTACACCATCTACATGGCTAAGCTTGTGCTTGAGTGGGTTAAGAACGAAATCGGCGGTCTTGACAAGATGTATGAGCTCAACCAGAAGAAGGCTGACCTGCTGTACAACTTCCTTGACAACTCCAAGCTCTTCAAGGGCACAGTAGTCAAAGAGGACCGTTCTCTTATGAATGTTCCCTTTGTTACAGGCGACAGTGAGCTGGATGCAGAGTTCATCAAGGCTTGCACAGAGGCAGGTATCGTAAACATCAAGGGTCACCGCACTGTTGGCGGTATGCGTGCTTCCATCTACAACGCTATGCCTATTGAGGGCGTTGAGAAGCTGATTGAAGTTATGAAGGAGTTTGAAGCAAAACATGTATAATATTCTTACACTTAACAAAATCGCCGCTATCGGCACAGACCGCTTAGGTGCTAAC
The DNA here is from genome assembly GCA_045541275.1 of Ruminococcus sp. Taxonomy (GTDB): domain Bacteria; phylum Bacillota; class Clostridia; order Oscillospirales; family Acutalibacteraceae; genus Ruminococcoides. Next base: position 137,834 of record JAZQIX010000018.1, on the reverse strand, counting down.
TACACCATCAGCGACAACACAGAAAATCCCGATGCAGTTCTTGTTCGTTCTGCATCTATGCACGATATGGAGATGCCTGAGAGCCTCCTTGCAATTGCAAGAGCAGGTGCAGGCACTAACAACATCCCCGTTGACAAATGTGCTGAGCAGGGTATTGTAGTATTCAATACTCCCGGTGCAAACGCAAACGCAGTTAAGGAGCTTGTTATTGCAGGTCTTTTCATGGCTTCCCGTGATATCGCAGGCGGTATTGACTGGGCAAAGGGCCTCAAGGGCAAGGGTGCCGAGGTAGGCAAGCTTGTAGAAAAAGGCAAGAGCCAGTTTGTAGGTCCTGAGATTATGGGCAAGAAGCTTGGCGTTATCGGTCTTGGTGCAATCGGTATTCTGGTTGCTAATGCCGCTGTAGCTCTTGGTATGGACGTTTACGGCTACGACCCCTTCCTCTCTGTTGACGCCGCTTGGAAGCTCAACAAGGACATCCGCCACGCTGCAAGCACTGAGGAAATCTTCAAGGAGTGCGACTACATCACAGTTCACATTCCTCTTAACGACAAGACAAAGCACACAATCAATGCTGACACACTCTCTATTATGAAAGACGGTGTACGCATTCTCAACTACTCCCGTGACGGTCTGGTTGACTCCACAGCTCTCTTAGAAGCAATCAAGTCAGGCAAGGTAGCAAAGTACGTTACAGACTTTGCAACTGACGACATCCTCTGCGAGGAGAACGTTATCTGTATGCCTCACCTGGGTGCTTCCACACCTGAGAGCGAGGACAACTGTGCTGTTATGGCCGCAGACGAGATTAAGGATTACCTTGAAAACGGTAACATCGTAAACTCTGTCAACTTCCCCAACCTGAAGATGGCACGTACAGGCGACACACGTTTCTGTGTTCTCCACTTTAACAAGCCCAATGTTATTGCTACCATCACAAACACAATTGCTGCTCAGGGCGCTAACATTGAGAACATGGAGAGCAAGAGCCGCGGTGATTACGGCTACATGGTAATTGACGTTACAGGTACAACCGAGAACGTTAAAGCTGCTACAGAGGCACTTGAAGACGTTATCAGAGTAAGAGTTATTGAGTAATCTGCGTGATGTAATCACGCATCGATATAAATCCCTTGGGGGATTTTCGATATTTCCTTTCGGAATCGATATTTGCCTATGGCAATCGATATGTGCCTAACGGCACAAGGATTTATATCATATCTAATTGGGGCACAGCAACAATATATCGAGTTCGAGCATAGCGAGAACATATCGAGTCAACGCAGTTGACATATCAACTAAAAGAAGAAGCAGAGCAAGAATAGAGGGTTTTATCCTTTTACTCTTGCTCTTTTTTCTTTGTGACACTTTACACTCAATCAAACATACTGTACTTTTCGTAAGCCTCAAGGTCGTAGCTACAGGGTTCACCCTTTTGCTCGGTGTCGTAGGCACCCTCCAGTACCTTCAGGAAGTTTCCTTCATACATAAGCCAGTCAAAGCTTGCCTTCCAGCCCCGCTCTCCTTGACCTTTGAGAAAATCACAGCTCTGTGCCTTTCTGAACACTTCCTCAATCTGCTCTTTGCCGTATTTTTGAAGCAACAAGGATATGTAAAACTTCCTGCCGGGGGTGAGAGTTGAAACCTGTGTCAGAGAGATGCAAATGCTATTATACAAATCAATAATTTTTAAACACTCACCATCTGACACACTGTTATTATCTGCTCTGTTTGTACTGCTTTTCTTGCCTGAGTAAAGGTCTTCCTGCTTTATCTGCACTGAATTTGCCTGAGCTGCCTTTTCCTTGTCTGTGCTAACCTTACCTAAACTATCCTCACCTAAACTACCCTTACCTATACTATCCTTACCTATACTATCCTTACCTAACCTAACCTGTGTATCCAAATCGGATACAGAAAAATCCTCATCTGTAATTTTATCCTCATTTTTGTCCTCATCAGGATACATCAAAGCCTTTTCCTTGCGATAAATACTGGGTTTGTACCTATCCTTCTGGATATAGTTGTTTACCTTCCAGTGGACTACCCCCACCACTCCGCTGTCAAATACTCTGATATAGCCCTGCTCCGCCAGCAGGGTCAGTTCCTTGTTACCTCCGCCTACCATTCGCAGAATACTTTTTGCATTACCAATAAAGCCGTCATCGTCTGCACGCATTGCAAGATGCACATAAACAGCCTGTGCAGAAAAAGGCAGACTCATAAAGCTGTCGCTGTCTACCACCGATTTTGCAAACATTCTTCGCTCTGCCATAAAATCCTCCTTGTGTATAAATTTCTGTAAACTGAAAACAGTTCTCTGCCTATTCCCCATACAAAATTATTAATTGCATAAAAGAGTGCAATTTTTAGAAAAAATATTGAGGTAATATAAATTCTTGTGAAGTATTTTGCTTTGCAAAATGTGAAGTTTCAGCCCTGAAGGGCTGAAGTGAAGTTGTAATGAATTACAATGAAGTTTTGTGCTTTGCACAAAGTGAAGTTAAGTTTGCCACATCACTTCGCCACAGGCGAAACTTCACTGCGTAGCAACTTCACTATGTCGTAACTTCACTTGCCCCTTGGGGCAAACTTAGTTTTTTTCGTGCGGACTGTGTTCGCCCGAAAAAGCCTTGACACCCTAAATTTTTAGGTGTAAAATTAATTAGTTAAGAGTGACTCAGACGTGCTCTTGCATATTATAATAACATTGAGAGGTGAAAGTTAATGGACGCAGGAAGTAGTACCGGCACAGTTGACGGGCGAAGTTGCACTTATTTTATATACCGCAGTTTATCTGCGTACATTACCTTTGCACTTTAATCCTTAAACTGTGTCTTTTTACTTCCACCTATTAAACTTTAGGAGGAAAAGACTATGGAAAGGAATTATGTAACTGTCGATGTTACCATCGGCAAGCTCCTTGACGAGAAAAAGTATAAAACTCTCAAGGACATCCTCAGCACTATGAATGCCTACGACATTGCGGTGCTTTTGGAGGATATGCACGACTCAAAAATTCAGCTTTTGTTCAGAATGCTTCCCAAGGAGCTGGCTGCTGATGTTTTCGTTGAAATGGACGAAGACACTCAGGAATTTCTCATCAAGGGCTTCTCTGACTCAGAGCTTAAAGAGGTTGTTGACGAGCTGTCTGCTGACGATGCCGTTGACATTATTGAGGAGATGCCTGCAAACGTTGTAAAACGTATTCTCCGTCAGGCTGACCCTGAAACAAGAAAACAAATCAATGAGCTTCTGAAATACCCGGATGACTGTGCAGGCTCCATTATGACCACGGAGTTTGTATCTCTGAGACCTGATATGACGGTTGAAGAAGCTATCAAGCGTATTCGCCGTACAGGTGTTGACAAGGAAACCATCTACACCTGCTACGTTGTAGGCAAGGACTCAAAACTCATCGGTATTACAACCATCAAAGACCTGCTCCTTGCAGAGGAAGACGAGGTTATTGAGTCGTTGATGGAGACTAACGTTATCTCTGTCAACACCCTTGACGACCAGGAGCTGGTTGCTCAGACCATTAACAACTACGACTTCCTTGCTCTGCCTGTTGTTGACACAGAGGGACGTCTTGTGGGTATTGTTACCGTTGACGATGCCGTGGACGTTATGGTTGAAGAAACCACAGAGGATATCCAGAAGATGGCGGCTATTGCCTCTACCGACAAGCCATACCCCAAGGTTGGCGTTTTTGAAACTCTCTGGCAGCGTGTTCCCTGGTTATTATTACTTATGATATCTTCCACATTTACAGGCATAATAATTGCAAGCTATGAAGGAAGATTAGAAAGTGCACTTATTCTTACTGCCTTTATCCCCATGCTCATGGGTACAGGCGGTAACGCAGGCAGCCAGTCCTCGGTTACCATAATCCGAAGCCTGTCTCTGGACGAAATAGAATTCAAGGACATATTCTGGGTTATCTTCAAGGAATGCCGTGTCTCCATTCTGGCAGGTATTATCCTTGGTGTTGTCAACTTTGGCAAGGTTCTGCTTATTGACGGCTGGCTCCTCAAAAATGACGAAATTAACGTCTGGATTGCTCTTGTAGTAAGCATCACTCTTGTTGTTACTATTATTGTGGCAAAAATCATCGGCTGTTCTCTGCCTATGATTGCAAAGAAATTAAGGCTTGACCCTGCTGTTATGGCAAGCCCCTTCATCACTACAATTGTTGACGTTGTTTCTCTGCTTGTATACTTCTTCGTGGCATCTTCAATACTTAATATTTAAGAAGGTCGCCCCATTGAAAAAAACTATAATTTTACTTTTCACCGCCGCAGCGACTGTGCTTATCAGTCTCTGCGGTGTGTTTTTGTCTGAAACTCTTACAAAGGATGCTCTGCCTGTAAAAGCAGAGTTACAGGAACTGCCTCAGGGCTCTGCCTTTTCCTTTGAAAAAGCACAGGAATATATTGATTTATGCTCCCTTACCTATGACGAATCTTTGCTGAAAGAAGGTCTGAGAAGTCTTGGCTTTTCAGAATACAAATACGTAGAGCGTAACCAAAGCTCATCCTTTGGAAGCGGTATTGCCTTTGGCATTGCCGCAATGAGAGAAGCAGACAGCACTACTGTTTTGGCGGTTTTCAGAGGAACTCACAAGGGTGAATGGTACTCAAACTTTCACATAGGAGAAGAAAGGGAGCACGCGGGATTTTCTGCCGCAACTGACTTTGCACTTGATGAAACTGCCAAGTATCTGAAAAGTCTTCAGACAGACAAAGACAAAACAGACATAATAATCACAGGTCACTCCAGAGGCGGAGCAGTGGCAAATCTTTTGGCAAAGAGACTGCTTGCATCAGGTGAGTACAAGTCTGTCACAGCCTACACCTTTGCCTGTCCTAACACAACTACCGCCGAGGATGCAAAATCCTCTGCTTACAAAAGCATATACAACATTGTAAATCCTGAGGATTTTATCTGCTATATTCCCCTTGAAAAATGGGGCTACACCAAGTACGGCACTACAGTTGAATTCCCAAGAAACACTCAGGAGGGCTATGAAGAAAAATACTCAAAGATGCAGGAAAGCTTTGAGTCCATTACAGGCTACCCTCACACAGGATATCCTATGGGTGCAAGCGATATAAAAATTTTTCTGAACACCGCCGCACAGCTTGCTCCTACCGTCTCAGACTACTACAACAAGGAACTGACGGTAACTCCTCACAGGCTGACTCTGTATGACTATATGCAGAAGGTGGCGGCACTGCTGTGCGGTGACAACACCCTGCAAAACGGAATGTTCCTTGTTTCAAGCGGTAGCTCCCGGTTCTTCAACATCCTGACTCAGTTTATGATGGAGGGAATAAACATTGAGGACGTGGCAAGAAAGGCAGACATCACAACCTCTGCCATAAACTGCGGTCACACCTACGAAACCTACAAGGCATGGATGAGCGTACTGGGTGAGGAATACTTTGATGTGTTTACCCCCGTGGGGTAAACATCGATATAAATTCATAAATGAATTTGTGATATATTGCTAACGCAATTCGATATACCTGTCGGTGCGATATGTGCCTGTCGGCACGAGAATTTATATCATATCGCATTGAGCGTCAGCTCAATATATCGAGTCAACGAAGTTGACATATCGCCCAAAAAAAGCAGAGCAATAGTTTACCCCCGTGGGGTGAACATCGATATAAATTCATAAATGAATTTGTGATATATTGCTAACGCAATTCGATATACCTGTCGGTGCGATATGTTTGCTACGCAAACGAGTATAAAAACACTCCCTTTGGCAAGACTATTATAAAAAGTCTCCAAGGGAGTTTTATTTATGGGAATTAACAGCAAAAAGGTTGTGCTTATCGGCACGGGTATGGTAGGCATGAGCTTTGCCTATGCAGCACTTAACCAGAACGTCTGCGATGAGCTGGTGCTTATTGATATAGATACTCTGCGTGCTCAGGGTGAAGCTATGGACTTAAACCACGGCCTTGCCTTTTCGCATACAAGTATGAAGATATCTGCAGGAGATTACGAGGATTGCAAAGATGCCGACATTGCAGTTATCTGTGCAGGAGTGAACCAAAAAGAGGGGGAATCCCGACTTGAACTGCTTGGAAGAAATGCAGAGGTTTTCAGGACTATTGTAAAGCCTGTGGTGGAAAGCGGTTTCAGTGGGATATTCCTTGTTGCCACAAACCCTGTGGACATTATGACAAGGATTACCTATGAGCTTTCAGGCTTTGACGAAACCCGTGTCATCGGCACAGGCACCACCCTTGACACGGCAAGGCTCAGGTACCTTTTGGGAGAATACTTCCGCTTAGACCCTCGGAATGTTCACGCATACGTAATCGGTGAGCACGGAGACTCGGAGTTTACCCCTTGGTCTCAGGCACTCCTTGCTACAAAGCCTGTTCTGAATGTGTTAGAGGACAATAAAAACAAGTTCTTTTACTCCGACCTTGAAAAAATCAGCATTGAAGTAAAAAACGCGGCACAAAAAATCATCAAGGCAAAGCGTGCCACCTACTACGGCATAGGTATGGCAATCACCAGAATTGTGAGAGCAATACTCTCATCAGAGCAGAGCGTACTCACAGTATCAGGCAGACTCAGAGGCGAATACGGCAGGACGGATGTGTTTGCAGGCAACCCCTGCATCATCGGCAGAGACGGTATAAACCGCACCATCGAGCTGTCTCTCACAAAGGATGAGCTCCTGAAGTTCCACAACTCCTGCAATGTGCTGGAGGAAAGCTTCAGAGAGCTGAAGCTGTAGACTCCTCCCGTCTGTACTTCGCACATCCACCTCTTCTACGGAGATAGCTTAATAAGGTTACAGCAGGACTAAAGCCCTGCCCTACGAAAACAACCGCACATACAAAAAACCGCACAGCAGTGAAATTAGCTGTGCGGTATGTTTTTGCCTTTATTAAATCAATACTGCATAGTATTGTACTGTGCCTGAGTTGCCTTGATTCTGTCAAACTCAGCTTTTTTATTCTTTGTGAGAACAAAGTTAATAATAACAAACACCAGTGCAATCTCGTTAAAGAGTGCGGCAATAACAATTGAACCTACAGAGGTTGCGTGGTTGTAGCCGTCTGTGCAGTCGGTGTAGAGCTTAGCTCTGTACTTGCCAACCTTACTTGCCATAACAAAGTTCACAATGGTAATGGGCAGGAACATCAAAAGTCCCATGATTACATAAACAATACCGTAAGCAAGACCGATAGCACCCACGAAGTCCTCACCGTCTACGTTGTCGCTGTAATAGCCGTAGTCATCGTCATAGTAATACTCACCGTCGTAGTATTCATAGCTGTAGCTTGCGTTGTCAGCAATGACAGCTCCGCCTACTGCTGTGCCGATGATACCGATGAGAAGAAAGATAATTGTACACACCAGAAAAACAACACCTGATATCTTCCAGGCTGTACGCTCCCACTTAAGTCTGCTTGAAAGTCCGTCAAGGCATTTCTGTTCTTCCTCTCTGCTTTGTGCAGGTGCCTGTGTCACAGGAGCCTCGTAGTATGTAGTGCTTTCCTGAGCAGTCTTTACATCCTCTGTAACCGCTCCGCAGTAGGAGCAGAACTTTGCGTTGTCAGGAATGTTCTGACCGCATTTTGTACAAGTTTTCATAACATCTTCCTCCTTAGATTTTAAATCTTGATTCTAATTATACTGAACAAACGGCACTTGTCAAATATAAAAAAATAAGTTTACATATTGTTTACTTATTTCTATTGTCTTTGCAACACTTGAATGATAAAATATATATATCAAATACAGGAGTGATAACTGTGAACAGGTTTCTTTTCAAAATTCAACAGTTTATGATGGGCAGAAACGGACTTGACCGCTTCAACCGTTTTCTGTTTATCCTTTATGCTGTGATTATGCTTGTAAATATCTTTGTAAATTCTCTTATTGTTTATCTTTTTGAGCTTTCGCTAATAGGCTACATAGTGTTCCGTACTTTGTCAAAAAACCTCTACCGCAGAAGCAGAGAAAATCAGGTCTATATGAAAATTGAGAACGCTGTTAAAACCTTCTTTGTAAGACAGAAAAACAAGATAAGAGACATTAAAACCCACCGCTACATAAGATGCAAGCACTGCAAGGCACAGCTGAGAGTTAAACGCAGAAAGGGCAAGCACAATGTACGGTGCCCTAAATGCAGAAACGAGTTCTCTGTTAATATAAGATTTTAATATTTTAGCAAAATACAAAACCGCTGTCGGAAACTGACAGCGGTTGATTTTTTGTCGATATGTCATCTTTGATAACTCGATATATTGTCCCTTTGGTCCAATTCATTATGATATAAATTCTTGTGCCGTTAGGCACATATCGATTGCCGCAGGCAAATATCGATTCCCAATGGAAATATCGAAAATCCCGAAAGGGATTTATATCGATGCGTGATTGCTAAATCACGCTTATATGGTTGTCATCAGCAGATACGCAGTATAGGCTACATAGCCCAGCACACAGGCTGCACCCACAACTCTGCCCATACCCTTTTTAACAAGACAGGCAACATACACCAGAGCTGTCACAACAAGCAGGATAATCACATTGATTATAGCACTTGTGTCAACTGCAATTGCACTCAGGGAGCTTGAAAGTCCCAGAATCAGCATAATATTGAAAATATTAGAGCCGATTACGTTACCAAGAGCAAGTCCGCTCTCGCCCTTTTTAGCGGCAACAACACTTGTTACAAGCTCAGGCAGGCTAGTGCCTATGGCAATAATTGTAAGTCCGATGAAGGTTTCAGACCAACCCAATGCAAGGGCAATCTCCTTTGCGTTATTTACAACTAAGTTTCCGCCGAATATAACAGCGGCAAGTCCGCCTACAATACAAAGAACACTGAGCACAGGTGACATTTTCTTTATATCGTCATCCTCCTGAGCATCCTTATTCTTAAAGGCTGTGAATACAACAAAGAAAAGATACAGAGCAAAGAGCACAAGCATAAGTATACCGTCTATAAGTCCCAGTGCTCTGCCTAAAAACATCATACCCAGAAGCACAGCGTTTGCAACTATATTAACAGGGAAATCCCTCTTGAGCATTACATTTTCAATTTTATAGGGCTTTATCACGGCACACAGTCCTGCCACTACCAACAGATTGAAGATGTTTGAGCCTACTACATTGCTGATTGCAATTTCGTTTGAGCCCTGCATACCTGCGGTGATACTCACCGCCGCCTCGGGCGCACTTGTGCCCATAGCAACAATGGTGAGTCCGATTACAAAGCCGGGTATTCCCAGAAGCTTTGCAACCGAGGAGCTGCCGTCAACAAAGAAGTCGGCACCCTTAATAAGCAACACAAAGCCCACCAACAACAACACTACATTCCAGAACATAACATTCCTCCTTTTTTCTTTTGAGGCAATAAAAAAAGACCTATACTGCCCCTTAGGCAGTAAAAGTCTTGTTACAAAACTAAAGGTTGTTTTGGGTGTGCCCGGAATTTCTTCGTGATGACGAGCAACACCGCAGGTATTCCTGCAAACTACTCCCTCTTACTAAAAGATATTTTATTACAACCTTAGTCAAAAGTCAATAAATTCCTGCAAAATCTTAATGTTGTTAATCCCCCCTGATTGCCTCAGGGCAATCTTCCCCCCCATTTAGGCAAGGGGGCTCTGAGAGGAAGGCTGATTGAAGCAAGGCTTCTGATGGGCAATGACCAAACACACTCACTGCATTACACACAAAAAACAGACTCAAATGGGAGTCCCAAATGAGTCTGTAATTTTTGTTTGTATGTCAACTTCGTTGACTCGATATATTTGCTTCGCAAATGCGATATGACATAAATTCTCGTGCCGACAGGCACATATCGAACCAAAGGTATATCGAATTGCGTTAGCAATATATCACAAATTCGTTTATGAATTTATATCGATGTTTGCCCAAAGGGCAAACACATTAAAGGTCGTAGTAAAGACCGAACTCTGCAGGGTGAGGAATCTGGTTAACCTTCTTAGCCTCTGCACGCTTTCTCTTAATCCAAGTTTTGAGAAGTGCCTCAGGGAATACGCCGCCCTTTGTAAGGTACTCGTGGTCAGCTTCAAGTGCATCCAGTGCCTCGTCAAGAGTTGTGGGAAGAGCCTCAAGCTTTGCCTTCTCCTCATCAGAGAGGTTGTAAAGGTTGTAGTCGTAGGGACCCCAGCCGTTCTTCTCAGGGTCTATCTTATTCATAACGCCGTCAAGACCTGCCATAAGGATAGCAGCATAAGCGTAGTAAGGGTTACATGTAGCATCAGGGTTTCTGATTTCAAAACGCTTAGTCTCAGGGCTCTTTGCGTATGCAGGGATACGGATAACAGCAGAGCGGTTGGAGGTAGCGTAGCCGATAGTAACAGGAGCCTCGTAACCGGGTACAAGACGCTTGAAGGAGTTTGTGGAGGGGTTAGTGATAGCACAGAGAGAACGAGCGTGCTTTAAGAGTCCGCCCATAAACCAGTGTGCAACATCAGAAAGACCTGAGTAACCTGCCTCGTCAAAGAACAGAGGCTTGCCGTCCTTGAAGAGGAGCATGTGAACGTGCATACCGTTACCTGCCTCGCCGTAGATGGGCTTGGGCATAAAGGTAGCAGTCTTGCCATTTGCTACTGCCTCGTTCTTAACGATATACTTAACAATCATGGTCTTGTCTGCCATCTCAAGCATTTCGCCCAGCTCAACCTCAATCTCAACCTGACCTGAGCCGCCAACCTCGTGGTGATGGTACTTAACCTTTACGCCCCACTCCTCAAGCATAAGGCACATTCTGGAGCGGATGTCGTATGTAATATCCTGAGGAGCAGCAATGTGGTAACCGCCGCCGCCGGGAACTTTGTAGCCAAGGTTCTGAACCTCGTTCTCGCCTGAATTCCACTCAGACTGCTCTGTGTCAACCTCGTAAGCAACGCGGTTGGGCTTAGCCTCGTAGGAAACATGGTCAAGAAGATGGAACTCAAACTCGGGGCCGATAATCATTTTATCAGCAACGCCGATTTCCTTCATATATTCCTGTGCACGGATAGCAACGTTTCTGGGATACTGGTCGAAGGGACGGTTTGCTTCTCCTACCTTACCGATGATGCAAACATCACCTGTCATTGTCAGTGTGGGCTGAGAAACAAAGGGGTCAATCTGAGCAGACTCAAGGTTGGGAATGAACACCATATCGCTCTTCTCAACAGCGGCATAACCGTAGTTAGAGCCGTCAAAGCCGATACCGTAGGTCATAGTATCCTCTGTGAGTCTGTTAGAGGGGATTGTGATGTGACGCCAACGTCCGTCAATGTCGATCATCTTGAAGTCGATCATCTTGATGTCGTTGTCTGCGATGAATTTCTGTGCTTCTTTAACAGTCTTAAACATATAAACCTCCTGTGGGTTATAAAGTCACTTTATACATAGCATAAAGTGTAAAATACTGTAATCAGTTTATTGCATTTTTCACTGATTGTCAATAAAATGACAAAAATTAATTAAATTTCTGAAACCTGCTCCTCGGTAATGGACTTGATACCGTTCTCCATAAGAAGTGCCTCTACCTTGTCGTTATCATCCACACGAAGTACAACGTATGCGTGGTGAGGAGTTGCACCGTTGAAGGCATACATATACTCCATATTGATGTTGTTTTCAGAAAGAACACGAACAGCTGTTGCAAGGGCACCGGGCTCCTGTCTGAGCCTTGCACCTACAACTGCGGTCTCGGTAACAATGCAGTTTTCTTTTCTGAGTACCTCAAGTGCACGGTCTGTATCGGACACAATAAGGCGGAGAATTCCAAAATCCTGTGTGTCTGCAATGCTCATTGCACGCAGGTCAATGTTCTCTTTAGCAAGGACGTCTGTAATCTTCACAAGAGAGCCCTGCTTATTCTCTACAAAAACTGAAATCTGGCGGATAGACATAGACCTTAACCTCCTATAAGCTTTCTCTTATCTTCAACACGCTTTGCCTTACCTACAGAGCGTTCAATGCTGCCGGGAGCAACAAGCTGAACATCTGCACCGATACCAAGCAGTGAGCGAAGCTCTGCCTCCAGAGCCTTCTCATGCTCTTTAATCTTGGTAACTGTATCAGAGAACATACCCTCTGTCATCTCAACCTGAACAAGGAGAGTGTCAGTATTGTTAACACGGTCAACGTAGATTTTGTAGTTGGGAGAGTAGCCCATTCTAAGCAGTACTGTTTCAATCTGAGAGGGGAATACGTTGACACCGCGGATAATGAGCATATCGTCAGTTCTGCCCTTAGGCTTTGTCATCTTCACAAAGGTTCTTCCGCAGGAGCACTTGTCAATTGTCAGCACGCCGATATCTCTTGTGCGGTAACGGATAAAGGGACAGCACTCCTTACTGATACAGGTGAACACAAGCTCACCGGGTGTACCGTAGGGCAGTACCTCACCTGTGTCAGGGTCTATTGTTTCTACAATGAAGTGGTCCTCATTAACGTGCATACCAGTCTGCTCAGAGCACTCGTAGGATACACAGGGACCCATAATCTCAGTGAGACCGTAAACGTCATAAGCCTTAATATCCAGCATTTCCTCAATCTGGTGACGCATTTCCTCTGTCCAAGGCTCTGCACCAAAGATACCTGCTTTAAGCTTTAATGTCTTGGGGTCGATGCCCTTTGCCTTAACCTGCTCTGCAATATACATTGCATAGGAGGGAGTACAGCACAGAACAGTAGAGCCGAAATCCTGCAGAATTGTAATCTGTCTGTCAGTGTTGCCTGAGGAAACAGGGATAGCGGTAGCACCTATCTTTCCTGCACCGCCGTGAAGTCCGAAACCGCCTGTAAAGAGGCCGTAGCCGTAGGAAACGTGGATGAAGTCGTTTTCATCTGCACCTACTGCATAGAGCTGACGTGCTGCAATCTCATCCCATACATCAAGGTCGTGCTTTGTGTAGCCTACTACAATCTGCTTACCTGTTGTACCTGAGGAAGCGTGAAGTCTTACTACGTCCTTTGTGGGAACTGCAAAGAGTCCGTAGGGGTAGTTATCACGCAAATCCTGCTTTGTGGTGAAGGGAAGCTTGTGAAGGTCATCTACACTTTTGATGTCCTCAGGCTTAATGCCTGCTTCGTCCATTCTTTTGCGGTACATTTCTACATTGTCGTAGACGTGCTTTACGGTTTTTACAAGACGCTCATCCTGAATAGCTCTTATTTCTTCTCTGGATGCGGTCTCAATTTCTTTTTGCCAGTAGCGTTCTGCCATGGCAATCGCCTCCTGTTTTGTTAAGTTTATGTATACCTTTATATTAATTATTCACTGTAGTTGTAGCCAAGGTCAAATGCCTTCAGGTTGATGTCAACAAACTGGGGCTTTACAACACTTTTCAGTGCATTCTCCCACTTTTCAACAGGGATATCAAGCTGGCGTGCAAGTCTGCCCATAAGTACAATATTAACCGCTCTGGGTGAGCCTGCCTCCTCTGCAAGGGAGAGTGCATCCAGTGCGTCAACATTAACCTTCTCTGAAAGCTCTGTGAGGATGTCAGCAGGGTAATCCATAGCACCGATAACAACGGGCATAGGGTCAATCTGCTGAGTGTTGGTGATGATAACACCGTCTTTTTTCAGGTACTCTACCCATCTTGCTGCCTCCAGCTTTTCAAAGGAGATGATGCAGTCAGCCGCACCCTTTTCAATGATAGGAGAATAAACCTTCTCGCCGTAACGAACATAGGTAACAACAGAGCCGCCGCGCTGGCTCATTCCGTGTACCTCAGAAACCTTTACGTCATATCCCTCGGTAACAAGAAGCTTACCGAGAAGTGTAGAAGCAAGGAGAGAGCCCTGTCCGCCTACACCGACTATCATAATACTTTTTGTCATCTTCCCTGCCTCCTTACTTAATAGCGTCAAACTTACACATCTGTGTGCAGACACCGCAGCCTACGCACAGTGTGGGGTCTATATCTGCCTTTGAGTCGTGCATACTGATTGCAGGACAACCAAGCTTCATACACATTTTACAGCTCTTGCAATCATCCTTAGAAACTGTGAGTGCAGGCTTTGCCTTGACGCTCTTTAAGAGTACACAGGGTCTGCGTGAAATGATTACAGAGGGTTCTTCCTTTGCAAGCTCTTCCTTAAGCACAGTGTCACATTCTTTGAGGTTGTAGGGGTCTACAACACGAACGCTGTTAATGCCTACTGCCTTACAAAGAGTCTCCAAATCAATCTTTGCGGCAGGGTCGCCCTTCAGATTATAGCCTGTGGTGGGGTTCTGCTGATGGCCTGTCATACCTGTGATGGAGTTATCAAGGATGATAACAGTGGAGTTTGTTGCATTGTAGGAGATATTTACAAGACCTGTGATACCTGAATGCATAAAGGTGGAGTCACCGATTACGCAAACTGTCTTGCCCTCGGTCTCCTTGCCGCCTGCCTTGTTGTAACCGTGAAGTCCTGATACGGAAGCACCCATACAAAGGGTTGTATCAAGGGCATTAAGGGGAGGCATTGCACCCAGAGTGTAACAGCCGATATCACCAAGAACAGTAATCTTGTTTTTTGCAAGGGTATAGTACATACCTCTGTGGGGACAGCCTGCACACATTACGGGAGGTCTTGCAGGAACATTAGTGTCAACACCGGCAAACTCAGGCATATCAAGTCCGAAAGCAGTAGCAACTGCGAGCTGAGAAAGCTCGCCGATATTGGAGAACAGCTCCTTGCCTACACAGTCAATGCCCAGGGACTTAACGTGAGTCTCTATAATACCGTCAAGCTCCTCTACGATATATACCTTCTTAACTTTATTTGCAAAGTTCTTAATACGCTCAACAGGCATGGGGTGAATCATACCGAGCTTGAGTACACTTACACTGTCACCGAAAACTTCCTTGACATACTGATAGCAGGTACCTGTTGTGATGATACCGAACTCACTGTCAGCATACTCCTCACGGTTGATGTCACAAGTTTCTGCATACTCAGTGAGCTTGCGTGTTCTCTCCTCAACAAAGGGGTGGCGAAGCTTTGCATTTGCAGGCACCATTATGTATTTCTGAGGGTTCTTCTCGTAGGGCTTATCCTCAGGGAGAACTCTCTGTGATGTTTCAACAATGCTCTGGGAATGAGCAACACGGGTGCACATCTTAATGAATACGGGAGTATCAAACTCCTCAGAAAGCTCAAAAGCAAGCTTTGTAAAGAGGAGAGCCTCAGCTGAATCAGAGGGCTCAAGCATAGGAATCTTTGATGCCTGTGCATAGTGTCTGCTATCCTGCTCGTTCTGGGATGAGTGCATACCGGGGTCGTCTGCAACGCAGATAACAAGACCGCCGTTTACACCTGTGTAGGACAGAGTAAAGAGAGGGTCTGCGGCAACGTTAAGACCTACATGCTTCATACAGCAGCAGGTACGCTTGCCTCGTACACTGGCACCGAAGGCAACCTCCATTGCTACCTTCTCGTTAGGTGCCCATTCGCAGTAAATTTCGTCATATTTTGCGGCGAATTCAGTAATCTCTGTACTGGGTGTACCGGGATAACTGGAAACGATAGAACAGCCTGCTTCATACAGACCTCTGGCAACAGCCGCGTTGCCGATAAGTAATTCTTTCATAACCATTCTCCTATCAGGGATTTTATTTCAATTAATTAAGCTTCAAGGGACTGCTTCTGAGAAACAACTACCTTTTTATCGTAACAGCTGAACATTTCATCTACCTTCTTCTCGTCAGGCTTCTTTGTCAGCAGGCTGATGACAACCACAAGGAGAATACCTGTGAGCATTGCAATAACACCTACGTTTGAGGATGCCTGCAAAAGCTTTGGAAGATATGAAACGTTACCGCTTAACTTGAATATCATAAACGCTACATTGATGCTTACACTGAACACAAAGCTTGCCCAGACAGCAGGCTTTGTAGCACGCTTCCAGTAAAGACCCAGCATAAAGGGACCCAAGAAAGCACCGCTCATTGTACCCCAAGAGATACCCATAAGGTCAGTGATAAAGGCAACCTTTGTGTTAGCCTGCACAATAGCAATAAGTGCGGAAACAACAATGAAGAAAACAAGGAAGATACGCATTGCGGACATCTTGCTCTTTTCAGACATCTTTGTCTTTTTCATGGGAACAATGAAGTCCAGAGTCAGAGTAGAGCTTGATGTAAGCACAAGGGAGGAAAGTGTAGACATTGAAGCCGCAAGCACCAGCATAATAACCAGTGCGATAACCACATCGGAGTTAATAGCTTCAAGCATTGAGGGAATAATGGAGTCAAACTGTCCGTTTACCTCTTCTGTTGTCATAAATATGCGTCCGAAACCGCCGAGGAAGTAGCAACCGCCTGCAACGATAACTGCAAAGGCAGTGGATACAATTGTACCTGTCTTGATGGACTTTTCACTCTTGATTGAGTAGAACTTGCCTATCATCTGAGGAAGTCCCCATGTACCTAAAGAGGTGAGCAGTACAACACCTAAAAGTGCCACAGGGTCAGGGCCGAAGATTGAGGTGTAGTCACCTACAGGCTCAACAGCCGAGAGAAGCTCCACTGAAGCTGAGAGTCCCCCGTGTACATTGAGGGTTGCAACAACAACCACCACAATGCCGATAAGCATTATGATACCCTGAATAAGGCTGTTGAGGGCTGTACCCACATAGCCTGAGAGCACCACGTACAAAGCTGTTACCAGTGCCATTACAACAACGCAAACCCAGTAATCAAGGTGGAATGCCATCTCAAAGAGACGGGACAGACCGTTGTACAGAGATGCAGTGTATGGAATCATAAAGATAAACACGATTGCCGCCGCCGCAAGCTTCAGTGCCTTTGAGTCGTATCTTTTCTCAAAGAAATCAGGCATTGTAGCACTGCCCAAGTGCTGGGTCATAACTCGGGTGCGTCTGCCCAGTACCTTCCACGCAAGATAAGAGCCGATAAGTGCATTGCCAAGTCCTATCCAAGTGGAGGCAAGACCGAAGTTCCAGCCGAACTGTCCTGCATAGCCTACAAAGATAACTGCAGAAAAGTAGGATGTACCAAAGGAGAAAGCAGTCAGCCAAGGACCTACAGACCTTCCGCCCAGTACAAAGCCGTTAACGTCTGTTGCTTTCTTGCGGCAATATATGCCGACACCGATAGTCACAACCAGAAACAAAACGATAAAGAGTATTTTAATAAACATTCCGAACTCGTCTTCTCTGATACACAATTATCAGAGAAATCGAAGCAACCCTCCTTTTTAAAGTTTATTCGCTTATTATACCAAAATCGACTGCATAATACAAGATTTTTTTGCATATATATGTAAGATAAGAAAAAATATTACTCACAATCAGGTGTAAGTTTCTGCTAAATGGGTCAAAACTGTTGACAAGCTCCGAAGCTTTACTGTATAATTGACTTGATTTTGAAACAGGAGGAGCAACACTATGTATATAAACTATGAAAAAACTCATATGATGATGTGCAGCTCCGCCTTCAGAAGTCATTGACTCCGACCAAATTTCGGAAATGATGAATTTTGAGGGCAGATACCCTATTGGGTAACTGCCCTTTTACAATTCCTTAGGGAGGTAATATTATGAACTACAAAAACTTAGACACCACCTGCGTTCAGGGGGGCTACACACCCTCAAACGGCGAACCCAGACAGATTCCCATTGTGCAGAGCACAACCTTTAAGTATGAAACATCTGAGGATATGGGCAAGCTCTTTGACCTTGAGGCTGAGGGCTACTTCTACACAAGACTCCAAAACCCCACCAACGACTACGTTGCAAAGAAAATCTGCGAGCTTGAAGGAGGTACTGCCGCTATGCTTACCTCCTCAGGTCAGGCAGCAAGCTTTTTCAGTATTTTCAACATTGCAGGTGCAGGCGACCACATTGTTGCCTCCAGTGCAATCTACGGCGGCACCTACAACCTCTTTGCAGTTACTATGAAGCGTATGGGCATTGACTTTACCTTTGTCTCCCCTACTGCTACCGATGAAGAGATACAGGCTGCATTTAAGCCTAACACCAAGGCACTCTTTGGCGAGACTATTGCAAACCCTGCACTGGTAGTTCTTGACATTGAACGCTTTGCAAACATTGCACACAAAAACGGTGTGCCCCTTATCATTGACAACACCTTTGCTACTCCTGTTACCTGCCGTCCCTTTGAGTGGGGTGCAGACATTGTCATCCACTCCACAACAAAGTACATTGACGGTCACGGTGCATCTGTCGGCGGTTGTATTGTAGACTCCGGCAAGTTCGACTGGACTAAGTACCCTGACAAATACCCAGGACTTTGCACTCCTGACGAAAGCTACCACGGCGTTACCTACACAGAGCGTTTCGGTCTTGCAGGTGCATACATCACAAAGGCTACTGCTCAGCTTATGCGTGACTTCGGCTGTATCCAGTCACCTCAGCACGCATTCTATCTTAACCTCGGACTTGAGAGCCTGCACCTGAGAATGCAACGTCACTGCGAGAACGGTCTCAAAGTGGCAAAACATCTTCAGAATCACCCCAAGATTGCTTGGGTACGTTACTCAGGCCTTGAGGGTGACGAATGCTACGAGCTTGGCAAGAAGTACCTCAAGTACGGCGGATGCGGTGTAGTATCCTTCGGCGTAAAGGGCGGCAGAGCTGCTGCTGAGACCTTTATGAAGAACCTTAAGATTGCCGCTATCGAGACCCACGTTGCAGATGCACGCACCTGCTGTCTGCACCCTGCAAACGCAACTCACCGTCAGATGAACGATATGGAGCTTGAGGCTGCAGGCATCTCTCCTGACCTTGTTCGTTTCTCCTGCGGTATTGAGGCTGCAGAAGATTTGATTGCAGATATCGACAACGCACTTGAAGCAGTAATATAAAGCTCCCTCAGGGAGGGAGCCTTATTAAGCCCCACAAAATCATAAACCTCGAAAGGGGAAATCCCTATGCCCATTAAAATTCCAAATCAGCTCCCTGCAACACAGACTCTCAATGATGAAAACATCTTCGTTATTACAGAGACAAGGGCTATGACTCAGGACATCCGTCCTCTGCAGATTGCTATTCTCAATCTGATGCCAACAAAGATTGCCACAGAAACTCAGCTTGTAAGGCTTCTGGGCAACTCACCTCTGCAGGTAGAGCTTGAGCTTATACACACAGCAACCCATGAGTCAAAGAACGTGTCCTCAGACCATCTCCTGAGATTTTACAAAACCTTTGATGAGATAAAGGACAGAAACTTTGACGGTATGATTATTACAGGTGCACCTGTGGAGCATCTGCCCTTTGAAGAGGTTGAGTACTGGGATGAGCTGTGTGAAATTATGGAATGGACAAAAACCCACGTTACCTCCACATTTCACATTTGCTGGGGCGCTCAGGCGGCTCTTTACTACCATTACGGTATAGGCAAACTGCCCCTTGATAAAAAGCTCTTCGGTGTTTATCCCCACACTGCGGACTACAAGCAGTCTATCCTCTTCCGCGGATTTGACGATGTGTTTATGGTGCCCCACTCACGGCACACAACAGTCAGACGTGAGGACATTGAGGCAGTCCCTGAGCTTCGCATACTTGCTTCATCTGAGGAAGCAGGAGTGTATGCCATAGGCACAAAGCTCGGCAGACAGATATTCATTACAGGTCACTCTGAGTACGATGCAGAAACTCTGAAGAACGAATATGTAAGAGATAAAACTGCAGGCAAGCCCATTGAAATCCCCAAGAACTATTTCCCCAATGACGATGAAACAAAAGCACCCTTAGTTTCTTGGAGAAGCCACGCAAACCTCCTCTACTCTAACTGGCTTAACTACTTTGTATACCAGACAACTCCCTATGATATTACAGAGATAAAGTAATCTACACAATCACCGATTGCACAGAATCTGCAGTCGGTGATTTTTTTGCAATGGATAGTCGTATATTTTACTGCTTAATCATAAAATTGAGAACAAATATTAACTTTCTGTCAACTTATTGCCTTTTTGTTGACATAAAAATTTATCAATTCTATAATATAATCATTGTATATTGATTTTGCTCAATGAAATTCAAAGGAGGTATATAAAATTGCTTAGAAAACTTGCAAAAAGCGTTCGGGAATATAAGCTCCCCTCAATTCTTGCTCCCCTGTTCATAGCAGGCGAAGTAGCAATGGAAGTTATAATCCCCCTGATTGTTGCTGAGCTTATAAACCAAGGCATCAACTACAAAAATGCCGCAGGTGAGATTGTAGGCAACACTGACAATCTGATTAAGATTGGTCTTATTCTTGTAGTATGCTGTATTATCTCTATGATATTCGGCGTTTTAGCAGGAGATTTTGCCGCCAAAGCCTCTACAGGCTTTGCAAAAAACCTTAGAAAGGATATGTTCTATTCAATCCAGAACTACTCCTTCCGCAACATTGACAAATTCTCCTCATCGTCCCTTATCACAAGACTTACCACAGACGTTACAAACGTGCAGAACTCCTATCAGATGCTCATCAGAATTGCGGTACGAAGTCCTCTGATGATAATTTTCTCCTTTATTATGGCGTTCTACATTCATCCGAAGCTTGGCAGTATCTTCCTGTGCGTAGTGCCTGTGCTTCTTTTGGGACTTCTTCTCATTATGAAGTTTGCCTTTCCTCTGTTTATGAAGATGTTCAAAATCTATGATAACTTGAACAGAGTTACTCAGGAAAACTTACGAGGTGTGAGAGTTGTAAAATCCTTTGTCCGTGAAGATTACGAGAAGAAAAAATTCACTGATGTTTCCGACTCCATCTACTCAATTGCCACCAAGGCAGAGACTATTGTTGCCTTTAACTCTCCCCTTATGCTTGCCTGTGTCTACACCTGTATGCTTTTGGTGTCATGGATAGGTGCACATCTGATTGTCGGCTCAGGAGGCACCGAGCTTTCTGAGGGTGAGCTTACAAGTATGTTCACCTACACAATGCAGATACTGATGAACTTTATGATGCTCTCTATGATTTTCATTATGATTACCATGTCCAGAGCATCAGCAGAGCGTATTACAGAGGTACTCACAGAACAGTCTGACATCCACAACCCCGACTCCCCTGTATATGAGGTTAAGGACGGCTCCATTGAGTTCCGTGATGTAGATTTCAGTTATTCGGGAGATATGAGAAAGCTCTGCCTCAGCGATGTTGACCTTAAGATTAACTCAGGCGAAACCGTTGGTATTATCGGCTCAACAGGCTCGTCCAAATCCACCCTTGTTCAGCTTATTCCAAGACTTTACGATACCACAGGTGGTACTGTTCTTGTGGGCGGTAAGGATGTACGTGAGTATGACCTTACTGCTTTACGTGACGCAGTTGCAATGGTACTTCAGAAGAACGTACTGTTCTCAGGCACTATCAAAGAAAACCTCAGATGGGGTAACGAAAATGCCACAGATGAGGAAATCATCCACGCCTGTAAGCTTGCCTGTGCTGACGAATTCATCAGCACCTTCCCTGAGGGTTATGACACCTACATTGAAGAAGGCGGTACCAACGTATCAGGCGGACAGAAACAGCGACTTTGTATAGCAAGAGCCTTGCTCAAAACTCCCAAGATACTTATACTTGATGACTCCACCAGTGCAGTTGATACCCACACCGATGCACTTATTCAGAAAGCTATGAAGGAGTTTATCCCGCAGACCACAAAGATTATCATTGCTCAGCGAATTTCTTCCATTGAGCACGCAGACAAGATAATCGTTATGGACGAGGGCAAGATATCCGCTGTTGGTACTCACTCAGAGCTTCTTGAAAACTCCCATATTTACAAAGAGGTTTATACATCTCAGAACAAAGGAGGGTTATCATAATGGCAGGTCCTATGAGACATAACCCCGCCCTTGCAGGTAAAAAGCCTACTATGAACAAAAGTCAGGCTAAAACCCTCAAACGTCTTTTAAGTTACATCTGGAAGGAGTACAAATTCAGATATTTGCTTGTATTCCTGTGTATCATTATCACTTCAATTGTCAGTGCCGCCAGCGGCAGCTTCATCGGCACAGTGTTTGACGATTACATCTCTGTGCTTCTTACATCCAACAGCACAGACTACTCGGCACTCTTAGGTGCTATTATCCGTATGGCAGTTATCTTCCTGTGCGGAATAGGTGCAACCCTGCTCCAACAGCTCCTTATGCTCTTCATCACGCAGGGACTTATGAAGGACATCCGTGTTGATATGTTCTCTCACATGCAGAAGCTTCCTGTCAGATACTTTGACACTCACACCCACGGCGATGTAATGAGCCACTACACCAATGATACAGACACCTTAAGACAGATGGTATCTCAGAGCATACCTCAGCTTATGTCCTCTGTAATTACAATTATTGTATACCTTGTATTTATGCTTAAAACCAATGTATGGCTGACACTTTTTGTACTGCTGTTTGTAGCTCTGACCCTTGTGGTCACAGGCTCTGTTGCAGGCAAAAGCGGAAAGTACTTCTCTGTTCAGCAACAGGCTCTGGGCAAGGAAAACGGCTTTATTCAGGAGATGATAAACGGCCAGAAGGTTATTAAGGTATTTAACCATGAGAGAAAAGCCGAGGAAGAATTTGACAACCTTAACTCAAGCCTTTGTAATACATCCTACAAGGCTAACAAGTTTGTCAACATCTTAGGCCCTATTACAGGTAATATGGGACATCTTCAGTATGTACTCATTGCAGTGGTAGGCGGTATACTTGCTATCTCAGGCTTTGACCCAAACCTGACTTTGGGTGCTATTGTCAGCTTCCTGCTTTACTCTAAGAGCTTCACAATGCCTATCAATCAGGTTGCTCAGCAGGCAAGCTCTGTAGTTATGGCACTTGCAGGTGCTGAGAGAATTTTTATCCTCCTTGACGAAGAACAAGAGGAAGACAAGGGCTACGTTACCCTTGTAAATGCAAAAATGGTAAACGGTGTACTCACTGAAACAAAGGAGCACACAGGTCTCTGGGCTTGGAAGCATCCCCATGAGGACGGCTCCACCACCTACACCGAGCTTAAAGGCGAGGTCAGGTTCTACGATGTAGACTTTGGCTATGTAGAGGGCAAGACTGTACTTCATAACATCACCCTGTACGCTCAGCCCGGTCAGAAGGTTGCCTTTGTAGGTGCAACAGGTGCAGGAAAAACTACAATCACAAACCTGATAAACCGCTTCTACGATATAGAGGACGGCAAAATCCGCTATGACGGAATCAACATCAACAAAATTAAGAAAGATGACCTGAGACGCTCCTTAGGTATTGTTCTGCAGGACACAAACCTGTTTACAGGCACTGTTATGGAAAACATCCGCTACGGCAAGCTTACAGCTTCTGAGGAAGAAGTAATTGCCGCCGCAAAGCTTGCAAACGCTCACGGCTTTATAAGCCGTCTGCCTCAGGGCTATGACACCGTACTTGAAAACAACGGTGCAAACCTTTCTCAGGGACAGCGACAGCTTATCTCCATTGCAAGAGCAGCTATTGCCGACCCCCCTGTAATGATTCTGGACGAGGCTACCTCTTCCATCGACACCCGTACAGAGGCACTGGTACAAAAGGGTATGGATGCACTTATGAAGGGCAGAACCGTTTTTGTAATTGCTCACAGACTCTCAACTGTTCAGAACTCAGACGTTATTATGGTGCTTGATAAAGGCAAGATAATCGAACGCGGTACCCACGAAGACCTTATCGCTCAAAAAGGTCAGTACTACCGCCTTTACACAGGTGCCTTTGAGCTGGAATAATATAAACAAAGCACACTAAGAAAGACCGCAGTATTTTTCCATACTGCGGTCTATTTAGTCCTATCTGCATGAATTAAAAAACACACAAAAATCTTGCAGGAGAATATGAGATGTATTATAATAAAACCGATTTAAAAAATCACTTTTCAAAACCTGAAACTAAGGAGTATTTTATGAACGGTAATTCAATAACGGCTCTCTGCCTTGCAGAAAAATCAAAAAGCCCTGTGGAAATTCTGCTCAACCTCACAAACAGCCTTGATTGCCCTGTGCATAATCCCGTGCATCATATTCTTGTAGGCTCAGCCTTGCTGACAGCCTTTAAGAACTCAGGCGGTTATATTGACCTTGAGAAAGCTCTTGAGGAGCTTAAAAAGCGTGCAGAGCAGGTACCGGGCGGTGCTTGCGGATATTGGGGAGCCTGCGGTGCTGCCCTCTCAAGCGGAATGTTCGTTTCAATCGTTACAGGTTCTAATCCTCTTGCAAATGAGGAGTGGAAGCTTTCAAATCTTATGACTGCCTCCTCTCTTGGTGCAATCGGTGAGGTTGGAGGTCCTCGGTGCTGTAAGCGGAACTCTTACCTTGCCATAACTCAGGCAGTAAAATTCGCAAAAGAGCACCTTTTTGTTACAATGGAGCTTCCGAAAATCAAGTGTGTTCACTTTGAAGAAAACAATCAATGTATCGGAGAGAGGTGTCCTTTCAGATGAAGAAGATAATTGCATTTATCTGCGTTCACAACTCCTGCAGAAGCCAGATTGCCGAGGCTCTGGGAAAGCTCCTCAGGGGTAACGATTACGACTTTTACTCTGCAGGTACAGAAACCAAACCTCAGATAAACCGTGACGCAGTAAGAATTGTAAAAGAGCTTTACGGAATTGATATGGACACAGCCCAGTACAGCAAGACCTTCGATAAAATCCCAAGCCCCGACATTGCAATTTCAATGGGATGCGATGTAGGCTGTCCTTTTATAGGCAGAGATTTTGACGACAACTGGAATCTTCCCGACCCCACAGGCAAAGGGGATGAGGAGTTTCTCAAAGTCATAAAGCAGATTGAGGAAAACATAAAACAACTTACCTGTACAGATTAATTTCAGGCAACAATTATTCCTGATTAAAAAACTATATACAAAAAGGTGAACACTATGAACTTTACAGAAATTGCAGAAAACAGACAGTCCTGCAGAGCATATAACCCAGAGCGTGAAGTAGAGCAGGAAAAACTTCAGGCTATTCTTGAGTCCGCAAGGCTCTCCCCCTCTGCCTGCAACGGCCAGCCTTATCACATTACGGTCTGCAAGGGCGAGGCTTCAAAGAAAGTGGCAAAGGCTACTCAGGGTATGGGTATGAATAAGTTTGCCACGCAGGCTCCCGTAATGCTTGTAATTTCAGAGATGCCTTATGTTAAGTCCGCAGCAATGGGTGCAAAGGTGAAGCACAACGATTACCGCTCCATCGACATCGGAATTCTCAGTGCCTACATCACAGCAGAAGCCACTGCACAGGGACTTTCCACTTGTATCCTCGGCTGGTTTGACGAAGAAAAAATCCGCGAAATCTGCAGTGTCCGAGGGCAGATAAGATTGGTAATTACTCTTGGGTATCAGAAGGATGACGACAAGCTCCGCACTAAAAAACGCAAAGATTTAAACGAGCTTGTAAGCTTTATTGAATAACTAAGCCTTGACTCTGACGCCCCGTTATAGTCTATACTCTGCTTCAGAGGTGATTTGATGAAAATGCATATCAAGGAGTTTGCCAGGCTCTGCTCAGTCAGTGTACGTACCCTGCATTATTATGATGAAATAGGGCTCTTGAAACCCGCTTTTGTGGATAAGCAAAACGGCTACCGCTACTACGACGAAGCATCCTTAGAGCGAATGCAGGAGATACTTTTCTATCGTGAACTTGACTTCTCTTTGCAGAAGATTTCAGAGATTCTATCCTCCGAGAATTACGACAAACGCAAGGCTTTAACGGCACAAAAGAAGCTTCTCACTCTCAAAAAGGAGCGACTCCAAAGGCTTATAGATGCCATTGACCTTGCCCAGAAAGGACAAAACATTATGGTTGTATTTGATAACACAGAGTTTGAAAAATTACGCAAAACTTACGAGGCAGAGGCAAAAGAAAAATGGGGACACACCGAAGCCTCCAGAGAATACGAAGCTAAAACCGAAAACTACACTGAAGAAGATTTCCGTAATGCTACATCAGGTCTGAATGCAATTCTCAAAAAATTTGCAGAGTGCAAAGCTGAGGGCAACACTCCCGACTCCTCACAGGCTCAGGCACTTGTAAAGGAACTGCAAGGCTTCATTACACAGAACTTCTACACTTGCACAGATGACATCCTAAAGAGTTTAGGTGTAATGTACACAGCCGTCGAGAGATTCAAAGAAAACATCGACAAACACGGCTTGGGTACAGCTGAGTATATCTCAAAGAGTATTGAGATATACTGCAAATAACACAAAACAGAAAAATGCCGATAAGCTCCCAAAAAAGCTTATCGGCGTTTTGTTATTATTCAGTTTTGCCATGGCGTGTAATGTTCCAGGTGGACAGAAAGTCCGGGTCTGTAACAACCTCACCTGTACTGTGAAGAGTATACTCTCCTTTTCGAGCTCTTGTTGTTGAGCTCAAATCAGGAGGCAGATTGAAGATTTCACCGTTATTCTTTTTGATTGTAATCCTCTTTTCATTAGCCTCTATAACAGTTCCCCATATCTGCACTCTGTCTAAAAGTTCGTTATCCTCCGAATAGTAGGATAATCCTGCAAGTAGCACCTTGCCGACAAGCTCCTCAAAGCCGAGAGGTTTACCTCCTCTTCTTTCATAAAAATACATACCGTTTTCCTTGAATGCTTCGGGAATATCAAAGATGGTTTTGCCTTCTTTTCCCACATGGCGACGACACTCTCCAAAGTGCTCACTATCAAAAGTGTTCCAAGCTGTAACAAGGTTATCTGTTCTCTCAACAGAGAATTCTTCAAAGAACTTTTCATATTTTTCGGGTTTCTTTGTGAATATGGTCATCACATTGTATTTTCCAAAGAGAATCTCTTCGTTTGAATCGTGACCACCAAAGCCAAAGGTGTTGAGTCCGTCTTTAATCAAGAAATTACCGAGAGAATTTAAAGCACCTAATGCGTTATCATAATCAAGTCCGTCAATGAAATATACATCTTCAGAAAGATCTTCTACGTTACCATCCTCTGTTTTTGGCTCGTCATTCAGATTTGTGGGTATTTCCAATATAAAGAAAAGGTATTCTTCCTTATGATTTTCTATAAACTGCTTCATCATATCCATAACCTTGGATGCGTTTACATTGGCAGTTATGCACGTATCCGAAACCTCATACTGCTCAAAAAGCTTCTCAGGAAACGGCACAGCACAGCCTTGTTTCAATTCTATCATAATCAATACTCCTTTCATTAAATAACATTCTACAGCATTAGTATACCACAATAAATTTCTGCGCGCAATAAAATTTGCAGTTGTGAGAAAATTTTGATGGTGCTATAATAAAACAAAGCAATGAAACTGTAAAGGACTGACAAAAATGATGCCGTCAATTCTGATAACCGGTGCATACGGAGGTATGGGCAAAGCTGTTGCAAAGATGCTGAGAGACAAGGGCTTTCGGGTTTTCGCCCTTGACAAAACTGTAGATGAGTATGATGAAAGCATCGTCCCCGTTCAGACAGACATCACCGATGAGCTAAGTGTGAAAATTGCATTTGAACAGATACATAGGATGACAGACGAGCTGTTTGCCATTGTCCACTTTGCGGGGATTTATATGCTTGATTCTTTGGTGGAAATGCAGAATTCAGAATTTGAACGCATTTTCAAAATCAATGTAGGCGGAGCTTTTCTTGTGAATAAAATCTTTCTTCCCCTTTTGAAAGAAGACTCCCGAATAATTATCACTACAAGCGAGCTTGCACCCCTTGACCCTCTGCCCTTTACAGGCATCTATGCCGTAACCAAGAGTGCCCTTGACAAGTACGCATATTCACTGGGAATGGAACTGCAACTCAAGGGTATAAAAGTCAGCGTTTTGCGTGCAGGGGCAGTTACAACAGGTATGCTGGGAGTATCCACCGATGCACTCCAAAATTTCTGCGAAAAAACAAAGCTTTATAAATGCAATGCCGACAGATTCAAAAGGATAGTAGACAGTGTTGAGGCAAGAAGTGTAGAACCTTATAAAATCGCAAAAAAGGTAATGGGAATACTAAAAAAGAAAGTCCCTAAATTTTCATACAATATCAATCGTAATCCTCTACTCCTTATGCTGAACATCCTCCCTATGCGATTACAATTCTGGATTATAAAACAGGTATTGAAAAACAAAAATGAGACTTCCGATAAGGATTAAAAAACAGCACCCGACCTGATTTCTCAGAGTAAGTCGGAGGAGCGAGGAACATACTCCCGACTCAACTCAGGCTCAGACTCAAGTACTCATAAAAGAACTCAAAAATATAAAACGAGAGCACCGATTTTTGGTGCTCTCGTTTTCTTTGGTGGGAACAACAGGGCAAAGCCAAGTCTTTCGTGCTTGACCACCAAACGCTTCGCGTGTGGTACCGGTCTGCACACTTCGATGCTAAAAAATCTCCACCGGAGATTTTTCTTTACGCATCTCACCTTCTTAAGGTTCAACTCCTGTCGGAAGCAGGTTTGATGTTCGGCACCACCAAAAGGTGGTACCGACACAAAATGGTCGGGGCAACAGGACTTGAACCTGCGGCATCTTGCTCCCAAACGGTCATCTTTGTCTTTGTTCCCCTTCGTCTGCTGCATCTGGTGGTTTCTGTTACAGGGGTTCATCGCATCTGCTACATATAGAGCGTCTGTTTCGTCTATTATGATACCCGACTGTGGAATACATGTGGTCGCAAAAACTCCCCGAGGTAACCGGGCATTTTTACATGCTCACCCTCAGGGAGTCCTTTTTCGCTTGTATGTTAGCTTGGATTTAGGGATTAGTCAACTGTTATATTTTTCGATATATTTTCTGTTAAGGTAGGCATAGCCTTCGTGAGTGGTGGTGTAGAAAAGCAACTCGCCTTTTGAATCGAGAAAAGCAATATCATCTAACCCGAAACCAGAATCTGTTTCGATATCTTCGTTATCATCGATTTCGAAGAAGGCGTCAAAACTTGCTAAATAAGAAAAGAAATCGTAATTTTTAATAAAGGTGTACTGAACAGCCTTTCTGCCTATTGTGGTTGTGCCAATCCACTCGCTGACGATTTCCTCGTTTTCTAAGGTCATCATTGATTTTGCAGTGTTTACCACAGGATCATCCTTGTCATAGCCGTCAATCTGCACGATAATAATTTTTGCAGTATCTTTGCGAATAGTGTTGAGAACATCAAGATAGTCTTGATGACTTGTAATATCAATAAAATCGCAACTACTCGCTAAGTTTTTGCCGTTCATATTTTCACCGCCTTTATCTTAGTATAGCATATCTGTTTCTACGATACAACCACATCAAAATCTGCACTGCTGTAAACAATGAAAACTTACCTGAAAAATCGAGCGTTTTTACACTCACCCTCTGGAGATTTTATCTGATCCAATCGTCAAATAGCAAACCACAACTTGAACTACTTCCGAAAAAATCAGAAAAGTTAAATTCATCAATATATTCATGGGATATCATTCCGTAAAAATTTGGTTTAATAACATTACGATATTTATTCATTTCCTCCATCTCTTTTGATGAAAAATAATTACTGATAGAACTATTTTTACTTGTTCTTTCAAAAATATCTTTTTGTCCAATAAAATACAAATTGTTACTGTGTTGTTGTGAATAATCCTTATAATTCCCTATAATATAGTAATTAAAATCTGCTGGATTGTGACCATAATGAATCTCATAATAATATGCACCATCATCATTGTCAGCAGGAGCGTTTCCATATAAATAATCAACTGTGTCTGAAAAATCTGAATACGTAAACGATAAAAGACTTTGACTATCACCCAAATACATGTTGCGTGGAACATTGTAAACATCTTTATCGTTTACTGTTATTCCAAATGCGATGATACTATTTTTATTATATATACATGACAAAACACAATCCTTCAATTTATAATTATTTACATTATATTGATTGTCTGATTCGTTGGTTCTAATGATTTTTTCAAACTCCACCATTGGTGAGCCAAACATCTCGTCAATATGAGCTTTGGACATACCGATTCTAATACAAGAAAGAGTTTCTTTGATTGTTTTTTCCTCGATTCTATTTGCATAAAGTCGCTCCATTACAGGCGTCAGCGCGAGGATAATTATGCCTATAACAACACCTAATATAATTTCACGAGAAATAGATTTTAATCGATTAGCAGATTTTTTAATAACAGATTTTGTTTGCGGTGAAATACTCATGAAGCTAACACTCCTTTATATTTGAATTGAATAATTAAAAGTAGGTATTTGCTTGGCTATGTGATAATGTTATTTTATACTAAACCTTATGGTCAAGTCAAATTTTCCACCGCTGTAAACAATGAAAAAGCACTGAAGAATAAAAACTTCAGTGCTTTCGGTTTTATATAGGCTTATTTACACTCGGTACAAATATATTCAGGCACGGATTTTCCACTTAAAACCGATTCGTAAAATCTATATCCGCCAGCCAGGTTGTAGCAGTCAAAGCCGTAGCCTTCAAGGATTCGGCAGGCGATGTAGCTTCTCAGTCCGCTATGGCAATGAACATACACAGGCTTGCCCTTGGGAATTTCAGCGATTCTCTCACGCAGAGAGTCCAGAGGAATATGCATAAAGCCGTCAATTCTGCCCCTTGCAACTTCGGTAGCAGTTCGTGTGTCAAGGAGTGTTACGCTTGAATCCCTTGGCAGATTCTCAACGTCGTGCCAGAAGAACTGCTTGAGTTTGCCTGTGATAACATTCTCAGCCACGAAGCCCACCATATTCACAGGATCCTTTGCCGATGAGAAAGGCGGTGCGTAGCAAAGCTCAAGCTTTGCAAGGTCGGTGACCTTTGCGTCCAATCGGATAGCGGTGGCGATAACATCCATTCGCTTGTCTACGCCATCGAAGCCAACAATCTGAGCACCCAGAATTTTGTGGGTAGCCTTGTCCCAAAGCACCTTCACCGACATCATAGTCGCGTCGGGATAATAGGACGCGTGAGAGGCTGAGTAGGTATAGGTTTTGTCAAAATCAAAGCCTGCATCTTTGGCGGATTTTTCGTTAAGACCAGTTGTGGCAACGGTCATATCAAAAAGCTTTAACACCGATGAACCCTGTGTACCCTCAAATCGTGAAGGGATACCGCAGATGTTGTCGGCAACGATTCTGCCTTGCTTGTTTGCAGGGCCTGCAAGAGGGATGAACGCAGGAGCATTTGTAACGAAATTCTTTACGCTCACCGCATCGCCTACTGCGTAGATGTTCTCGATGTTTGTCTGCATATTGGAGTTTACGACGATGCTTCCTCTGCCGTCAAGAGTGACACCTGAATCTTTAAGGAAAGCCGTGTCGGGACGGACTCCCACGGACATAATTACCATATCGGCTTCGATACAGCCGTTGTTGAGGTGAATTTGTAAATTGCGGTCACTTTCTTTGATAGCAGTGACACCGTTTTTAAGAATCAGGCGAATGCCCTGAGCCTTTAGATAGCGGTGAACTTCCGTTGCCATATCAAAATCAAGAGGTGCAATCAGGTGGTCGGAAAGTTCAACGATTGTCACCTCAAGGCCTGCTTTTTTAAGGTTTTCAGCCATCTCAACCCCGATGTAACCACCGCCTACAACTACCGCAGACTTTGGATTCTCTCGGTCGATGTAACCTTTGATTTTCATAGTGTCGGGGATATTTCTAAGGGTGAAAACCTTATCGCTATCCGCACCTTCAATATTGGGAGCGATAGGGAATGCACCGGGAGAAAGCACAAGGTTGTCGTAACTTTCCTCATAGGTATCACCCGTGATTGCGTTCTTAACAGTCACAACTTTTCGGGCTGAGTCAATAGAAATCGCCTCGCTGAAAATACGGACATCAATGTTGAAACGAGCCTTGAAGCTCTGGGGTGTCTGCAATGTCAGGTTGGCTTTGTTGGTGATTTCACCGCCGATGTAGTATGGCAGACCGCAGTTGGCAAAGGAGATGAACTCCCCACGCTCAAGAATGATAATCTCAGAACTCTCGTCGAGCCTTCTGAGTCTTGCAGCACAAGACGCACCGCCTGCCACTCCGCCAATAATCAATGTCTTCATAATCCTACCTCCGATCGCCAATATGTTTATAATAATATTATATCACATCAATCTGCGGATAACAATTATAGCTTCTTAATTGATATTATCAAAATTAAAATCGCAGTAAACAATGAAATATGCGAAAGAAAAAGCACTGAGGCGACGAAGTCACTTCAGTGCTTTTTGGTGGGAACAACAGGGCTCGAACCTGTGACCCTCTGCTTGTAAGGCAGATGCTCTCCCAGCTGAGCTATGCTCCCGTTTATGAGGCAGAAAACGTGATGTTTACTGCCTTTTTGGTCGGGGCGACAGGACTTGAACCTGCGGCATCTTGCTCCCAAATAGCCCTGAGAACGTATTTTCGTTTATATTGGCTCTTTTGGCTATGTTTTAGGGAGGTTTCGGAACTAAAATACTCTTTTTATTATATGTGCTCTATCTATTATACCAAAAATTGTGGTCATAATTATGGTCAAGAGCTGAAGGTAGAATATAATCCAAACATGTGTAGTTGGAATCTATTAAATGAGATTGCAATATAACTTTTGGAAATAACATTAAGAATTATACTATAGTAAAGCTATTGTTAACTGATAATATAAAGAAATAGAGATTATTATTGACATACAATATAGTTAGTGGTAAGATAATTACAAATAATTGAAACATATAATCAATCCAAAGACAGTTGGTTTCTTTAAAGAGTAAAAATTACCAACCTAGGAGATTATTTTATATCATAGTTGCACGCAGACTGATTATAAAATAGTCTTGCGTGCTTTTTTTGTGGGGTAACAAAAATGGCAGGAAATAGTAGTAGAAAAGCAAAGTTTGATAAAAGTATACAAGCGCAGAAAGACGAAACAGAACAGCGAATGAGTGAGTGGGAACAGAAGACATACAAATTAACAAGAGCTGCATATATTATCATTGCTATTTTAGCAGTAGTGATTTTAGGTGCGATTGTTGCAGTTGTACTAGTGCAATTTGCATCATCAAATGATGACTATCAAGTATCAGCAGAGATATGCAATACATTTACAGGAATCGTTTTGGGATTTGTTGCAATGACGGTATCTGTTATCGGTATGGCTCTAAGCTTTTATAACACGATCCAAGCTGAGAAAAGTAACACGAATTCGGCAAAACAGTTTTTTGAATCCATGAATACATTTAAGGATTTATCTGATCAATTAGATAGTGCGTGTGAAGCTTTTTCTAAAAAAACTGACGAATTGTCAGTGCTGTTAAGTAATCAAGAATCATTAAATGCTGTTTTGAATTCTCTTTCTGCAGATATTAAAGCAATAAAAGTAAATACAGAAAATTCTAAAACAGTAAAAGTTGAGGTAGGAGATGTGCAGAATCTCGAACTCGACGATAATTGTTAAAGGGATAATTTGAAAAGGAGGTACATATACTATGTGTATGAAAAGTGTTAATATAAATACTATATTTTATGAAGGCGATCTTGCTTGTTTTACCGGTGAGGAACGTTATGGCAAAATATTAAAGCAAGTTAAAGCAGTAAAAAATCAAAACAATGAATACACTATTGGTAATTTGGTAGTTTATACTATGTTCAATGCCATGTCTTCAAGTGAAGATGAGAAATTATCAAACAAATATGAATTGTTGTGGACTTTTGGATATGTGAAAGATGATACTTTTTACAATAGTAAAATTGGACTGCAAGATATTGATACTACAAAAAATAAAGTCAGCAATTCAATTGTTTCCGCACGGAGCTTTACAAATCAATCATTTAATTTTATGTTAAATAATTATATTGTTTCAGAACCGGGTTTGTATTATTTAAAAGTATACATTAGAAAAATGGATGCTGATATTAGTAATGCGGAATGGCAAGTTCAATCTATCAATTTCATAGAAGTTGTTTTTTAAAAAGGTTATTATAAATATTGTTTTAGGTATTCACCGAATACGCCGTTCTTAACAGGACGGCGTATTGTTTTTTGTGCTGTGGAAGAATGATAATTTCATTAGTTCAGTAGCATATAAATTTGGGCTATGTTTTGGTAATAAGAATCCGTATAAGTGTATCCATTAAATGATTTGTTTGATACGCTTTAGAATGAAAACTCTTATAATAATCCAGCACAGAATTTTATGAAATCTTCTACAGATGGTTCTTCCCCATTGGGCGAAAGGTTTTCCCATATTGCTTTGGATTCAGGTGTAGCATTTCGATTTATCATCGCTATGTGAATCGCTTTTTTGATTTCACATTCAACCTCTTTAGGTGTGACACCGTTCTTTTTGGCGATTTGTTCAATTAACTTGTTCATTTTAATTCCTCCGTAATAACTGATGGTTTTATACATTAACTGACAGTTATGTTATATCACATCTGGTTTGTCGAAATTAAAAGAAAGAAGGCAATAAAAAAAGTTCGCTATAAATAGCGAACTAATTAAAATTTATTTAGGTGGAATTTTATGTGCGATTATTGCGTCAACCACGTTATAAACGAGTGTTTTATCTTTAGCTGATAAAGATTCAAGTTTTTCGTTGAGTAAAGAAACCTTAATATCATATCCGGTTGATAAAACTTCGTAGAGAACCATATCTGCAGATATATTTAATGCATTGAGTATAGATAAAAATGTTTCTAGCGAAGGAATCTTTTCGCCTCGTTCTACCATACCCACATATGTGGTAGATAAACCGGTCAATTCTGCTAAGTCTTCTTGGCGCATTTTTTTACTTGACCTATATTTTCTTATATTCTTACCTATAGAGTCGTAGTTCATTTTATTACTCCTTATAGTATGTAACTATAACTATTAGTATAGATTAACAGTTGATAATAATAAACAGACTAAAAGGATGTCATCATAACTAACAGTTAGTAATTCGATATAAATGATTAAGCGATAAATATAGAATTCTACTTTTTACTGATTAAATTATCCATTATTAGTATGATAGTAATTGATGTGCAGCAAAAGTTTTTTGGCAAAAACGACCTTAATTTTGGCTAAATTGATAACATTTAGCTCAATTTGTCCTAAACAAATATATACAAATTTTTTAGAGTATTTAACAAATTGAAAGCTCGGTACAAATCGTATCGAGCTTCTTTTTTATATTAAAACATTTTAGAAAGGAACATTCAAATGAACTTAAACCCTTATGAAAGGCTTGCAAATGCAATTGTACTGCAAGCTGTTACAGATTACAGAAACGCACGCAAAACATTAAAAATCAGACCTAAGGATGGAGATGCGATGCATACTACTAAAGAAGTTATAGCATTTTTCAGATCCGATTATTTTAAAGTGCTTACTTCCATGGATCCGGAATTATTAATTAGTAAGTTAAGAAAGGAGTTCGAATAATGGCTTATTTATTTTCAAAAGTAACCTTAGAAGGTGGCGGTTATGACACCTATTATTTAACAGGTGGTATACCGAGAGATTATGATGATCTTTCATGTGATTTAGACTTAGAAGATTTCCTTGAGTTGATAGTGAGAGATGAAGAAATCTCAGTACATGTTGAAGCATATCTTTATGGTGAAGGCGAATCATGTATAGCATCAGGCGATGACATACTGTGGCTTGAGGAAAAATGTAAGAATCACGATAATTTTCTTGAAACTGAATGTGATAATATTGAAAGCCTTGATTTTTCCTTTGAGTTCACACCCGAAGTGTCCGAGTTTGACAGGTTTCCTTATGATCGATACTCATTGTAAGATGCACAGTATAAATACCGCCTTATGATTCATTTGTTACAATCTTATGATATTCGACAAAATATTAGTTGATATCTGAAGTTTTGTGTAGTAAGATGTGTTTGACAAATACTGAAAGAGGTGTCAACTATGAAAAAACGAATAATCTATGTAGCAATCTTATCAGCAATGATATGTGCGACCATATTGAGTGGATGTAACAACACAGAGGTAACATCAAATGATACAGAACCGGTGACAACAACCTCTGCTGTAATAACGACAGTTGCTCCTACAACTAAGGCTACGGAAACGACTGTAGCTCCCACAACGGAGAGCGAAACAACGGTAGCACAAACAGAGGAAGAAACCGAGCCACAGGATACAGAAGCTCAGACTGAAGCACCAAAGGTTGAAACCGAGAAACCCGAAACAAACAAACCGAGCAGTAATACCAATAGCGGTGGAAATACAACCTCCTCACAAAAACCTGCTCAGAATAATAACAATACAAGTAATAACAATAAGCCAAGTAACAACACCAGTCAAACCGTGACAGATGATACAAAGCTGACTCATGAGCAGTTCAGTACAGCAGAAAATATGCAGAGAATATCATCAGCACTTAATGCTCACTTCGTTGACAGAGGTATGGTACTTGATAATTCCCTTACCATAGATAACAGTGGATGGATGTTCGCTTACCAAGGAGCAATAGATAAAACAGCGACAAGGTCATACAACGAACACCTTAACCGAATTATTATCGGAATGGATGAACAAGTTGACGCTATGAACGATATATACGGAGTAGATAGCACAGGAGTGAAATTCAACTGCTATGCAGAACTTCAAAGTGATGGCGAGTATAACATCTACTACTGTTACAAGTAAAAAGTTAATATCATAGGGATGAGAGCAGAGGTTTAATCCTCTGCTTTTTTCATATTGTAAGCAGAAGGGCAGGATTCCAATTAGGAGTCCTGCCCTTTTTTGCTTTCACACACAATCTTAAATTAAAAACAGAAAGGGTGATAACAATGCGTATCCGTGACCGACCTTAGTAGGCAATATCCAAACACTAAATCAAAAGGAGTTTTATATGAAGAAAAAGATATTTAAACAGATTACATCAGCGCTTATTGTATTGTTAATCTGTCTAACTTCGTTAATACCTTCGGTGTCAGCCGAAGAAGCCTATGACCTCAGTACAATCAACCTTGACGACTATGGTGATGTAATCACCAACGAGGAACTCGGTTTTAATATCAGTACATCAGGTATCATTACGAAGAAGCAGCTTGAAGCTGTTCTTAACAGTCCTTCGACATTCTCAAGGGCAGCAACAACCACAATTACGCTTACCCCTTGTTATGACAACAATGGTAATCAGATAACTGCTGTGCAGTCAACTTACTTTCATTCAGCAGGTATGGTGCAGTATAGACTCAAAGCCAATGCAGACGGATCGAATGCGTATTGCATAGAACCCGGTGTTTACCTTGCAGGCGGTGTGAATCTTACAGAAAGTGCTGCCGAAGCGTGGGATAATTTATCTATCAATCAGCAGAGAGCAGTAAATACTGCACTTTGTTATGGTCTTGAAGGTAGTGCCTCAACAGTCACAGCAGGAAGCGTGAACACAGATGAAGCATACATCGCTACACAGCTCGTGGTATGGGAAATCGTTGACGGACAGAGAAATGCAATCGCTCCCTTCTCTCTTAAATCAGGAAAAAACGGATATCTGTCAATGTTTTGTGCAGGCGGCGCTAATCCTAACATCAGAACGGCTTACAACAGAATCACCTCACGGATGAGCAAGTTCTGGACTGTGCCTTCAATGACTCATGTGTATGAAAAGGATGCACCCACAATTACGCTTGATGCCGTATATAATGAGCTTAAAGGTACTTGGACATATGGTTCATTGGAACTTAATGACTCCAATGGTGTACTTAGTGAGTTTAAGCTTTCAGGCACATATGATGTAGGTAATGCGACAGTTACAGTTAAACAGAGTGGGAATAAACTTACTCTGATATGTTCTAACGGTAAACTTTCAGGCACAAGTAAAGAGTGTTCGGCAAGTTCGGTAAAAAACGGGGTGCCTAAAACAAATAAAGGTGTTTTAGTTGCTTACGGTTCACCTAATGCTCAGGATACTATCGTTGGCGGTACGATTGACCCCCCTGTTGCCTACATGAATGTTAAGGTCAATATCAAGAGAACAGGTACTCTCACAAGGGATGGCAGAATCCAGAAATCTTGTTGGACTGATAGCGAAAGTAAAGATGATACTACTATGGAAGGCGAAGGAACACTCTCGACAGCCGAAAACCTTCAGGGTTGGTATTTCTATGTAGAATCATCAGCTCAGTTCATAAAGGACTACAAAGTAAATGGCTTCATACTCGGCCCCACCGATAAAGCAGGATTCACACAGAGCTTATCAGAGTACATCATTAAGAATATTGATGATGGTCTGACACACGATGTGCCTGCTGGTATTTATCAGTTCTATGAGCTTGGTAAACTTAAGGATGGTAAGTCCGGAAAGGACTTAGATAATGACTATTATTTTCCTAATGGTTGTAGACCAAATGGCGGCTCATATAGCAGTGGATATCCTTCTGGCTCAATTCGAATTGAAGTAGAATCAAAGAGTCTTAACAATATCGGTCACGCAACAAACATTTATCGTATCCCCTTCCAGTTTAAGAAAGTGAGCGAATGCGGTGCATCTGTTGCAAACCTTTACTTTACAGCGACACATAAACAGTCTGGTGCAGTATATCTTTTAAGAACTGCAAAAGACGGCTATGCTTACCTTAACAGCGATAGTACAAAATCAAAGGTGTTGTACTTACCCGAAGGTGAGTATTTAATTCATGAGTTAGGTACGCTTAAGACAGGTGAATCAGGCAGGGACTATGAGAACGATTATCAGGTGCCTGCGTACTATGATACTCCTACAGATGTAGAGGTATCTATCAATGCCGATGCCTTCAAAGCAGCTCAAGAAGAAGGCTACGAAACTATATTTGCGAGTGTAACCAACACAGTATCTTCCTATATTAAAATCAAAAAGACTGATAGCAAGACAGGCTCTGCTCTGTCAGGTGCAGTATTCGGAATTTACTTTGATGAGGAATGTACATCTCTTCTTGAAACCGTAACCACAGATAAGAATGGAGAAGGTAAAAGCACCAACAAGTACAGCACAGGTACATATTACTGTCAGGAAATCACCCCTCCGCCCAATTGTCAGTTAAGTGATGAGGTGTATACCGTAAAGGTTGTGCCTACTACGAAAGTTGACAATGTTGTAGAGGTAAATGCTACTAATGTAAAGTATCCCACAACGGTGCGTATTTATAAGGTGGCAAAAGATACACAGATACCTCTGAAGGGCGTTAAGTTTGGTGTGTTCAGCAATGCTAGTTGTACTGTAAAGCTTGAAGAACTGACAACAGATTCTAAAGGCATTGCATACACAAAAGCGTATAGTCCCGGAACAGTCTTATATATCAAAGAACTTGTAGCTCCTTCAGGCTATAAAGTGGACAGTAAGGTTGAGAAGGTGACTATTACAGAAACACCCAACGCAGGAACTGTAATCGAGGTAAAGTTTGAAAATCCTCCGTATTTAGGTTCAGTTGCTATTGAGAAGAAAGACTCTGAAACAGGAGCTTTGCTCAAGGGTGCTGTCTATGGACTGTATTCAGATAAGGCATGCACAAAGTTTCTTGAAAAGCTGACCACCGACGATAAAGGTTACGCGGAGAGTTCAAAGTCCTACAAACCCTCCACAATGTACTTGAAGGAGATCACCCCTCCTCCCAATTACACTAAGAATAACACTGTATATACAGTAACACTCACGCTCAATCAGGCAATGGCAGGCACTCCTGCGAAGGTAACAGTTAAAGATGACATCGAAAAGGTAAGAATCTTTCTGTTTAAGTACGACCCCGACCTGATGGCAAAGGGCAAAGGTGTAGGCGGAGCTACATATGGTTTCTACTCCAATAAGGAATGCACACAGCTTTTTGAAAAGGTTGTAACAAGAACTGACGGCAGTATCATCAGTGCAAAGAAATACCGTATGGGACAGACCGTTTACATCAAGGAACTCGTGCCTGCAAAGGGTTACAAACTCAATGAAATTATCTACGATGTGACAGTCACACCTGAATACATCGAACAGTCAAAGACATTGTTCCATAAAGGTCTTACAGAACCTGATGAGCCTTATGTATGGGTAAGAGTTTATGACATGATATATAAGCCTTACATTCAGATTCATAAGACTGACTCAAAGACTGGTGTAGCTGTCAAGGGTGCTGTGTACGAACTCTATGACCCTTCAAATAAGTGGGCT
Source organism: Ruminococcus sp. (assembly GCA_045541275.1). Classification (GTDB taxonomy): domain Bacteria; phylum Bacillota; class Clostridia; order Oscillospirales; family Acutalibacteraceae; genus Ruminococcoides. The sequence goes on along the minus strand of JAZQIX010000018.1, from coordinate 97,762 downwards.
ACTCGTAACATGCTTGAAACTGATTCAAGAGGTTATGCAAAGACTATGTCAACCTATTACCCCGGACAGACCTTACATCTCAAGGAATATTCGGCAGCCGAGGGATATACCCTTGATCCCAAAACCTATGAGGTGTATGTAAAGTTTGTGGACAGGGATAATTATGTTATCACAGTTGAAGTTCAGAACGATCCTAAGGATATCGACCTTACTATTAAGAAAACATGTGCTCAGACTGACCTTCCAGTTGGCAATGCTGTGTACGGTGTGTATAGCAGTAATGATAAAGACTCTAACGGAATGCTTCTTGAGTCAAATCTGCTTACAACCGTAACAACAGATGCTGATGGTCTTGGAGAAATCGGAATCAAGTTTGCCGCAGGCGAGGTGATCTACCTTCAGGAACGTGTTGCACCCTATGGTTTCAACTTAAATAAAGCAATTGTGACTGTAACTGTTGAGGAAGATATGAACCCCATAATCCCAGTGATTGATTACAGCAAGACTGGTACTGTGTATCTCGAAAAAACCGATGCTTTTGGCGATGGCTTAACAGGCGTTACTTTTGAGATGTACACAAAAGACGGAAAGCTTGTAAAGTTTGGTAACTATGGAGCAAGTACATATTACTACTCCAAAACAGGCACCAAGAGTGAAATCACAATCCCGTCATCAGGACCGAGAGTAGCAATAATCAGTATACCTTTAGGCGACTACTACTTTGTTGAAACAAGCACAGTAGACGGCAAGATGGTATATGGCGAAAAAATCCCCTTTACTGTAAAACTTGCAAGTGCCACAGCTCAGGGTGCAACGATGGTTGAAATCGAAGTTAAGAACCACGACTCTGTACTCTGGGACACTGGTGGCACAGGAACAGGAGCATACAGAATGGTAGCCCTCTGTGTGTTGACATTAAGCATCACCCTCATGGGATATGCGGCTACAATCTATATCAAGAAATCTAAAACTAAAACAAATTAAGAAAGAGGTAATTTAATTATGAAAACAAAGTTTAACTCAAAGAGATTTATGGCCATTATTATGGCAGTTATGCTGATGATCCTTTCAGCAGTATCCGTGATGCCTGCTATGGCGGCAGAACACCTTGATAAGAACGCTACTGTAGGTTTTACAGTTAAGTGTGACAAACCCGGTTATACCTTTACGGTGTATAAGGTAGCAGACCTTGTAAGCACAACAACATCCCCATTCGAAACCAAATATGACAGCCTCGTAGATGAGATTAATGATGAAATCCTTTCAGGCAATACATCAGAAATCGTAAAGGCTCTTGATAAGGTGGACACAATGCCTGCAACAGCGACAGTAGTTGGTACATATTCAAGTGACGATGGCAATACAGCGACATTTGATAATCTGACACAGGGTATCTACTATGTAAGAGCAACTAACTTCCCCGCTGGTGTAAAGGCTGTTACAAACTCTGTTGCAGCTCTCCCTTACTATGACGGCACTGCATGGCAGTACACAATCGAGGACATCGAGCTTGCTGCAAAGGTTGCAGACGGTACACCCACAACAGAGAAGACAATCACAAACTCTACAAAGGACAATGTAAACTTTACAGATGTATCTCTTGGTGATACCGTCAATTTTGAGCTCCGTTCAACAACAGCAGGCTCCTCTTCTATGAAGCTTAAGACATATAAGTTATATGACGATATGTCCGCAGGTCTTACCCTCGACAAAGAGAGCTTTAATGTAGCACTTCTTGAAGCAGACGGCGATGTGATTTCTGAACTCTCAGATGCTGATTATACAGTAACAATTACAAGCGAAGGAGAAGGTCTCAACACAACATTTGATGTTAGCCTTAAAGAATCCTTTCTTAAAACTGAGAGCCTTTATAATAGCAATGTTTACTATGTTTCTGTTACCTACTCCGCTACCCTTAATGAGTATTCTGTAATCGGCACACAGGGCAACCCCAACGAAGAAGTAAAACTTGAATATGCAAACAAGAACGGTGTTACTTCCGAGGTGGAAGGCAACACGGTTTATGTTTATACTTACACTCTCCAGACAGTAAAGGTTAAGGAAGATAAGACTCCCCTCGAAGGTGCAGAGTTTGCTCTCTTCAGAACAGAATCAGATGCCAAGAATCAGGAAAATGCTATTGCTACAGGTGTTTCTGATGCAGACGGTCTTGTAGTGTATAAGACAACAGACGGTGATATTATCAAGCTTCAGAGTGGTGAATACTTTATCGTTGAAACCAAGGCGCCCCAGGGCTTCGCTCTCCACGGCAATCCTATCCCTGTGCAGATTGAAGCAACATACGGTGATACATTCGTTAACAACACCTATGTAACAAGCTGTTCTACCAATGGTACTGCAAGTGTCGATGTAGTGAACTACCCCATCGTACTCCCTGCTACTGGTGGTGCAGGCACAGTAATCTTCTCAGTAGTAAGCATCATTGCAGGAGCAGGCTCTGCAGTCTTCTTCGTAATGTACATGAGAAAGAAAAAGGCAACAGCCAACAACTAAATTCTAACAAAGGACGGATATTAAGCCTATGAAAGTAAAGATACTCTTAATATGCTCTGTTTTGTTGCTGATAGTTTCACTTGCCGTAGGCTTGTATCCGTCTATTAGCAACTATATCAATTCAAAATATTGTGAAAGCACAATTGATAACTACTCTCAAAAGGTAGATACACTTGATACTGCATCAAAGGACGAAATGATCCATGAAGCAGAAGACTATAACGACCAACTTAAAAATCTGGATAATGATTTTTCGTATTCAATATACAGTAATGTAATCGGATATGATGACGTGCTTGATTTTAACGATGGTGTTATAGGCTACATCGAGATTCCAACAATCAATGTGCATTTACCAATATATCACGGTTCGGGAGAAGATATACTCTCAAAAGGAGCAGCACACCTCCCGAACACAGCGTTCCCAGTTGGCGGTATAGGGAATCACTGTGTGCTTGCAGCTCATACAGGCTATGTAGGCAAGATATTCTTTGATGATATTGATAAACTCAAAACAGGAGATATGATTTATATCAAAATCCTTGACTATACCTTTGCGTATAAAGTCTTTGAAAGGCATATTGTTGAGCCTTCGGATATTAGTCCTTGTCAGGTGGCAAGAGATAAGGACTTACTATCTCTTGTTACTTGCCATCCTTATGGGCAGAATACACACAGGCTTATAGTAACCGCAGAAAGAGATGAGTCGGCAGAAACTGTGAATACAGCAACTGCTGACTCTGACACGCACAAGAAAATATAATATCGGACATAAAAGCAGGCAGTATTGTGAGTAATGAAAACTCATATATACTGCCTGCTTTTTTTGTTTTACTCTACTTTGTTTTCAAACTTAGTAGAGTAATTAAAAAATTCAAGAGAAAGAAGGTGAAAAAGATGAGTTATTGGGATCGTTTAGAGAAAGAAGCTAAGAGAACAAAAGCTGCCTATCCCCCCGGAACAAGAGTAATGCTCCTTAATATGAATGACCGATTAGCACCTGTACCCGAAGGTACAAGAGGCACAGTCAATCATGTTGATGACTTAGGTCAGATTCACATGGAGTGGGATAACGGCAGAACACTTGCTTTAGTCCCCGGGGTGGACTCTTTCAGAACACTTACAGAAGAAGAACTTCGTGAGGAAGGAAGCATCAAGGAAGATGCTGAACTTGAAGAAAACGAGGGTGATGAACCCAAAGAAGATGCCGATTTTGATGAGGATATTGACTCTGAGGATTTTGGCATGACACAGACTATGTAAAGGAGAGATTTAAGTTGAACAATGAAATCACAATTGAAATCAGCAATGCTGCCGCTTGCGAGATTTTAACTGCAATTCGTGATTCAGGTGTCGGAAAAGAAAATTTAGTCTCTTACTTAGGTTCTCTGGAATCAGGTCTGGATTATATGGAAGAAAAGTATGAGCCTATTGATTGTCTTTATAAGGTGATCAGTAATGTTATTGATGACAAAAGGCTTCTGGAATGGTGGCTTTTGTATTCAAGCAAACAGGCAGATTACTATCCGCAATTCAGTCAGACACCTGTAAAAATTACAAGTCCGCAAGATCTGTTGGACTATTATTTTCAATCCAAGGAGTGATTTAGCCTAATTAGAAAAAGGTCGGATGCAAAGTGCCAATCCGATTCTTTGATATGTTCGCAGGCATTGGCGGTTTTCGCAGTGGGTTAGAAAAAATCGGTGGATTTAAGTGTATAGGTCATTGCGAAATAGATGCAAAAGCGAACCAAGCGTATAACGCAATATATTCCACTGAAGGAGAAGTATTCTATGCAGACGCAAGAGAAATCGAAGCAGAAACAATGCCCGACTTCGACCTCTTGTGTGCAGGATTTCCATGCCAAAGTTTTAGTGTTGCTGGAAAACGGCTCGGATTTGCAGACGATGCGAGAGGAACTCTCTTCTTTGAGATTGCCCGAATTGCTGAAGCGAAACGGCCTCCATTTCTATTATTGGAAAATGTCCCCGGACTGCTATCGCATGACTCAGGCAGGACATATAAAACCATCCTTTCCGTGCTTGTTGAATTGGGGTATAGTGTTGAATGGTGCGTGTGTAACAGCAAACATTTTGGAGTTCCCCAACAGAGGAAAAGGCTGTTCATTATCGGCCATCTTGATAGCAGAGGTGCCGGACAAGTATTTCCTCTCAGACAAAGCTATGCGAAAGCTCTCGATGAAATCGTCGGAGGCTCACAAGGACAAAGGGTTTACTCAGTAGACGGAGTAGCCTGCACACAATGTGCCGGAGCAGGCGGTTGGGGCGGTAAAACAGGGTTATATTTTATCGATATGAACACCGATCCCGTCATAACCGACATTGCAAGGTGTATAACAGCTCGTCAGGATTCGGGAGTAAGTAATCACAGAGGCGAACACTCTGCTGTGCTTATCGAAGAAAAACCGAGAGCTATAATCACACCTGACCGAGAAACTGTAAGACAGAAAGGTCGGCGCATTAAAGAGCCTGACGAAGCCATGTTTACAATAACTGCCCAAGATAAACATGGCGTAATTCATAAGGGCAGAATTCGAAAACTTATGCCTATAGAATGTTGGCGATTACAAGGTTTTACGGATGAACAGTTCTACAAAGCTCAAGGGACAGGACTTACAGACGGCCATCTTTATAAGATGGCAGGTAATGCCGTTACGGTTAATGTCATATCTGCTATAGGCGAGAAAATCAAAGACATAAACAACTTATACGGCATTGTAAGGAGTGAAGAATAATGCCAAATCATGTAACTAATCACATTAAGATAACTGGCGACTCCAAGAGAATTAAAGAACTTCTTGAAGCAGTTAAGTACGATGATGTGGGGCTTGGTTCTATTGACTTTAATAAAGTTATACCAAAGCCTGCATCTCTTGATATCGAATGCGGCTCAAACACCGATAAAGGTTTAAAAGCATATCGTGATTTTATCAGTGTATACACTCTTGAAGGTACAAGAAAAGGTCTCGACCTTCTTAGAATAAATCCCGAAGTTGAGGAAAGATTCTTACAGGAGAGAACTGATATTGAACGAGAGGTCTTTGACTTAGGTAAGAAAGCATATCAGAACATCCTTATGTATGGTGCGCCTACTTGGTATGAGTGGAGTATCGAAAATTGGGGAACAAAATGGAATGCTTACGGCTATGAAGAAAATGAGGTTGTAACAGAGAGAAGCGGAGATAACACTCTGTGGATGAACACAGCGTGGGGTGCTCCTCACCCCGTTATAGCTAAATTAGCCGAGCTTTACCCTGACCTTACCTTTGAGCATGAATGGGCTGATGAAGATATCGGAAATAACTGCGGAAGAAAAACATACGAAAACGGTGAATGTACTGATACATATTACCCCGAAGAAAGAATTGAAAGTGTAGAGTTTGCTTGCAAAGTTCATGGCTATGACAGTATGCAAGATTTGGGACTGTCAAAGAACGCAAGCGGCGATGGCATAATCAATATTTGGAGTAATGAATACGAAGCGGTTTTCGTGTGTGAACAACCTGCCTTGTTCGCTAACGAGAAACTGACGGATGCAGATATCCCCGAAGGACTGTTCTGTTATTATCTGCGAAACAGGGATGACGGAGAAGGATTCGCAACACTTGAACCCAAGGTGTCCGTGAATTTTGGCGGCACCGTAATTACGAGTGAACCCATAGAAATCCCGGAGCAGGGATATATTGAGTTTACAGATGATAATTACCCTCATTTCATAGGACAAGATATGAATTTTGAAATGTATATGTACGGTAACTTTGATGATTTAACTGAAGGAGTAGGAGAACCTAAATTATGAGTATTAAAAGAATCGATATGAGAGATCTTCTGGACTACGAAGGTAAAGAAGGTCTCATTCTCACAGGATGCGGAGGCGAGCCTCAGGAATGGCTTGACGGCATCAATGAACTTTTTACCGAGGGAGATATGCTTCTTGAAGGTACAAAGTTTACTGAAGATGACCTCGCAGTTTTTGATAACGAAGGCTCAACTTGTATTTTATTTGAGTTCAACGATAATACGAAACTCAACATCGGTAAGCTTGCCATGTGGAGAATAGGTACACACGCTACTTTCGGCGGTACTTGGCTTACCGACTTTGTAGATCATCAGTTTGGCGGTTTCCATCCCAAAGAGCAGCCTGACAAGGTGAAACCCGATTGTCCCCTTAAAGGACAGGATGGTAATATCTTCAACCTTATGGGTATTGCTTCAAGGACTCTCAGAGAAAACGGTATGAGAGATGAAGCCAAAGAGATGACTACACGAATTACATCAGAAGCTCATAGTTATGATGAAGCTCTGGGTATTATTTCAGAATATGTAAACATAACCTCAGTAGATGAGGATGAGGACTTCGGTGACGAGGACTTCGATGAAGATTTAGAGGAAGGGAATGAAATGACCTATGGTTAATGTGATTTGCTTCTTTTCAGGTGTTTTCCTTGGTGCTTGTGTAGGTCTGGTTGTAATGTGTACAATGCAGATTTGCAGAATCAATGATTACGAAACAGAAATCAGAAAACTCAAAGCTGAAGTTGAGAAAAATAACGCTTAAATAACAGAACAGGCCGACTGCGTAAGCAGGCGGTCTTTCTTTTTTTACTATTGTACTGTACGCAGTCGGCCTCCATAAAAGGAGGTTTATATTGTGTCCGGTTCAGTAAGTCCACTTGCGTGGACAGGCAACAAAGGATGCATCTATAAAACAATAGATGCATTCATGCCTCCGCATAGAACCTATGTAGAACCCTGTATGGGCAGTGCGGAGGTGTTTTTAAGAAAGGCTCCTGTACCAAAGGAAATAATCAATGACTACAACGGTGACCTTGTTAAGTTTTTCAGAGTCTTGCAGAGAAGTGAAAAGTTAGCATATTTACTTGGAAGGCTTTATTTATCCTTCAATTCCGAAGAACTATTCAGAGCTAACAAAGCACTCCTTGCAGATGTACCTAATATACTTGATGACCTTACCGAAACTGCAGTAATAATTGAAAATGCCGATTGGCAGGACATAGAACTTGCGGTTGCATTCTTTGAAAATCAGACTTTCAGTTTTTCCTCAACAGGAAAGACTTTTGCTATTGCAAAGAAGGATATGACCAAAAAGTTTGGAAGAATTGTGGCGGCTTGTAGCAGACTGAGAAATGCAATTATTATGCATCGTGACTATAAAGACTGCATCAACTATGCCGCAGGCAAAGATACTTTTATTCTCCTTGATCCACCCTACAAAGGTACAGAGAATTATTATCAGAAAGCAAACTTTGACGAGGACGAACACGCACAGCTTTTTGCTTATATGAATGAAATTCATAAGAAGTTTAGTGGTGAGTGCAAGTTCTTAATTACCTACAACAACGATCCCTATATACTTGAACTTGCAGCCAAGTATGGCTTCTATACCTATGTTCAGGAGCGACTTCACAATATGGTACAGAGTTCTAAACCCGGTGAAATGTTTGAAGAATTGCTTATTGGTAACTATGACCTTGAAAAGCAGGCAAGAGAGAATGAAAAGTATCTCAAAGAGCTTAATAGACAGCTCAACCTATTTGACTATAAATACAATTACTAAGGAGAAATTTTTATGATTAACAAATTTGAAAGCAGAAGCATTGCTATCCCCACCGAGCTTATTAAAGCCTTATCTATCGCAGGCAAAGATACTGTTGTTGTTCGTTTTGAGGACAACAGAACAGTTTACTGTTACCTTGACGATGGCGAGGTGGTTATTGCCGAAGATATTATCGAAGCCGATGAGGACGAGTGTGCCGATGAAGAAGGCGATGATTGTGATGCAAAGTGTGAAACAACAGATGTGTGTAGCGATTGTCCTCACTACTGCCCCGTCTGCGGTGAGTGTACAAGAGAAGATTAATTAAGAAATACGAGGTGAGAACATGGAAAAGAAAATATTTAGAGTCCTTGGCAAGAAAGGCAACACAACAATTCCTTATGCGTTAAGAAAGGCTATGGAAATCAAGTCAAATGAACTTATCTCATACGAGCAGATAGATGAAGATTCTATCCTTGTCACAAGGGAAAAAGTATGTAAAAACGATGTTCATAAGTGCCTTGCCGAACACGGAAATAAAGAGGTTGAAAAGTTCCTTGACAACCTCACTCCCGAACAGCAGAGAAAAGCCTGTATGTACTTAGGTGTAATTGTCGGACGAAGGGACGGAAAACTCCGTGGCAGATAAACATAAAGCAGTCTATCCTTGGTCACTCAAAGATGCCAAAAGGTGCTCAGAGGAAGAACTGTGGCGAGAAAGCTATAAAGAAAACTGCGACTGTGCAAGAGCTATAGAAAGAGCAATCAATAATAACTTTTCTGATAATAGACTTAACACAGATGCGGCTTGTGACATAATAGCTACATACGGATTTGACCGAGTGAACTTTGTCTTGGCAAATACAGTTCAAAGACTCTCTGATGACGGCAGGATAAGTGCTGACAATAAGGAATGGGCAAAACGCATATACATCCCCAAAGACGATATTTGTTGGCATTATGCCGTTGATTCCCATTCAGGACTTACGAATATGTTCTTAGACCGTGTTCGCCGTGAATGGGATAATCTCAAACTCTTTGATAAGTCCCATTGCAGTGATGAAGGATATTACGAGGATAAAGTCCTTGTGCTTAAACCTTCCTCATTAAAAGATGAATATAAAACTCCCGATTTTCAGTTGTTCTACGCTACGGGTGGTTTCGGTTGCGATCCCACAAAGATAGGCACCTCTGTGTCGGGAGTTTTTCTTAAAGACGATGAATTTGCCCAGTTCAGACGATCTGACTTTATAGGTGTTATCAAGGATGAACACATGCCCGATTGGGCAAGAGAAAAGTTCGAAAGTATCTATAAGGCAGAAACAGAGTCACAAACCCCAACAATGAAAATGGAAGGAGAATAATAATGCGTATTCAGGTGTATCAGATAAATCCCGACAGAGATAAAAACGGTCTCAAGTTTATGTCAAGGGCAACGCTCAGGAAACTAAAAGGAATTGAGATGGCAGATGAAAGCCTCTATGACGAAGTGTTTGACGGAGATGTGGACTGCTCAAACTTAGAGGAAATCTTCCGCAAGTTTAACAACAGTCCCAGTATCTATCACGCAGGACATCCGTTGTTCAGAGGACACTCTATCTCAGTATCCGATGTTATCGTCATGAACGGCAGAGCAAACTGCGTTCAGCCTGTGGGTTTTGATGAGGTTGACTTTGATATTTCAAAGACTCAGAAACCCGATGACTTGATGAGAGTTGTATTTGTAGAACCTATGAAAGCTCCCGTTGTAGCCGAGATAAGAAACAATCTCGCAGGCTTACAGCAGGCAGTTGACGGACTTATAGAACCTGTATACATGGATGACAATACAGTCCTTGTGTGTAACGAGGAAGGTAAACTCAACGGTATGCAGGGAAACCGAAGGATCGGTGATGGCAGAACTGTCATTGCCGGTCCTTTTTTTATTTGCGGAGATGACGGAGAGAACTTCAGAGGACTCACTGATGAGGAGGTGGAGAAATATATGTCTGAGTTTGCAGAGCCTGAAGAAATCTCTCAGGCAGAGGTTGAAGCTGATATGGGATTTACCATAATCAGCGGTATGTAAGGGAGGTGGACATGATGAGCAATACAGATAAAAACTCAAAAAGAGAAATTCCTCATCTTAATGTAAGAATCAATAAAATCTATACTGATGAGAGCAATATCAAAGCATATGCAAGTCTTATCATCGGTGGAATATTTGTAGTGCATGGATTCAGGGTTGTAAATTCAAAAAACGGTCTGTTTGTTGTTATGCCTGCATCAAAATACACCACTAAAAATGGTGAGGAAAAATATAAAGATATGTTTTATGCGTTTACTCGTGAAGGATATCAGAAAATCCAAGAGGTAATTATTGATGCTTATAAAAAGAAAATAAGTACTGACTCAAGCAAGAAAGAAGTAGTCAAAAACGAATCTGAATATGAGTTTAAGGAACTTGATCTTCTTGACCTCCCATTTGATTAAAAACAGAAAGGACGATTTTTATGAAATCAATTAAAAAGGCCAAAGGCAAAGCTGTTGCATTGCTTCTGACCTTATTATTTATCTTCACAGTTGGCGTAACATCAGTAAGTGCGGCCCCATCAACAACAGACGAGGTATTGCCTATTACAACTACCGAATGCGTAACTGAGTTAACAAGCATTACAACTCCCGATGAAGCACAGTCTGATTCGGGTAGTAATAACTACGGCTTTTGGATAGGCATCGGTGCAGTTGTGGTTGGCGGTTTAATTGCCACGGCGGTAATCGGAATTAAGGCAAAGAAAGACGAAGACGAGGACGAGTAATGTGATGAAAAAGGTGTACATCTGTGCGCCCCTTTCAGGTGACATTGAGGGCAATATCGAAAAGGCAAAACGATATGCCCGATTCGCTCTCCTTTCAGGAACTGCTCCGGTAGTTCCGCACTACTATGCCTATAGCCTTAACGATACTATCCCCAAAGAGCGAGAAATCGGCATAACTGCCGGACTCGGAAAATTATGGTTCTGTGACGAACTCTGGATATTCGGGGATGAGATAACCAAAGGTATGGAAACCGAAATCAGATTTTGCAAGAACCTTAACATTAAGATTAGGAAAATCAATGAAGAAGAAATAAGTAAAAGACTGGAGGAAGAAACCGATGAAAAAGAAAACACTTAAAGTCTTGCTTTGTGTAGCACTTGTCATGTTGTTTGCGACAGTCTGTTCAGTAACAGCTTTTGCCGCAGGCGATGTTTCGGGTGCTATTGAAGGGACTTGGAACGAAGCCAAGGGACAGGTACAGACAGTTGTAAACAATGTTGTGTTTCCTGTGGTTGATATGATTCTGGCTATCTTGTTTTTCGTAAAACTTGGTACAGCATATTTTGACTACAGAAAGCACGGACAGTTTGAGTTCGCAGCTCCTGCAATTCTGTTCGCTTGTCTTATCTTTACTCTTACTGCGCCTATGTACATCTGGACTGTACTGCCGTCATAAAGCCATACCAAACTAAATGCTCGGAGATGATATGCTCGTCTCCGAGCTGTATGCAAACAGGAGGTGAATATTCGTGTTTGATTGGCTTGGCGACATATTCAGCGGAATCGGAGATTTTGTCGGAGATATCTTTGGCGGTGTTACAAGCGGTATAACCACAGCAATCTTTGACTTGATGCTTCAATGGATATATGAAGCAGTCTATGGCGCGGTTGCTGAATTTTTCTCGCTAATGGGAAGTATGGGTACTGATATCTTTGATCTTGATTGGGTAAAGGCTACAATAGAGCTTTTCACTCTGTTTGGTTGGGCATTGTTTGCCGCCGGAATGGTGGTAGCTGTTTTTGATGTTGCCATTGAATATCAGAATGGCAGAGCAAATCCCAAGAACACAGCGATAAATATTCTTAAAGGATTTTTTGCGTGTTCTCTTGTGGGTGTACTGCCTGTGGAACTGTATAAATTCTGCATAACACTACAAACAACCTTTGCACACAATCTGGCATCGCTTGCAGGAACTACAGTACCGCAGTATGACCTCACAACAAGAGCTATCGGTGTACTAACAGGCAGTTTTGGAGCAGGAAACGTGTCTTCGCAGTTTGGCCTTATGATACTTTTATGTTTGATTGCTTTTGCATATTGCGTTGTAAAGATATTCTTTCAGAATATCAAACGAGGTGGTATTCTTCTTGTTCAGATAGCTGTCGGCTCACTATATATGTTCTCCGTTCCGAGAGGATATACAGATGGTTTTGTACAGTGGATAAAACAAGTAGCGGCACTTTGTCTTACAGCTTTTATGCAGACAACCCTTTTGTATCTCGGACTCATAACCTTCCCTTTGAATATGCTTTTAGGTCTCGGTATTATGCTTGCGGCAAATGAAGTGCCTAAGATTGCACAGCAGTTCGGATTGGACACAAGTGTAAGAGTCAATATGATGAGCGTTGTACACGCATCTACAACTGCAGTAAACCTTACAAGGTCGCTGGCACGTGCGAGGTAAACCAAATGACAAACAATCAATTAGAATCAGATGATGTCCGAGTGGACTATGAAATGGATGTAGATTGCGACATAGGTCAGGAAATCACTTGCTATATAGAAACATGGTTTGATGTGGACAGCAAATTTCATGTAAACACAGATGATGACGATATATGGCTTAATATGTACGCAAAATACAACCCTTTCGAAGACACTCTGAGAGTAGAGTGCGAAATCGACAACGGCACAGACAGTCAGCATTTTGAATATGTGCCTACGAGAGCAGAAGCACAACTGCTCAAAGATAAGATAACTGAGAAAATCACTGAGGTGTACGAAATGACTCCTCAGGAGCTTTGTGCCCAATTTGCAGAAGATTCATCATTAACAATAGGAGGTATAGAATAACAAGATATCTGTATTTAAGTATTTCTTGACATTGTTTCGGTATGCCGATATAATGGTAGCAGAGGTGGATATAATGATTATAGATACTTTGCTAAAAAAGAAAAACATCACCAAATACCGTTTAGCAGTTGAGTCAGGAGTTCCTCATGCAACTTTAAATGATATATGTAGCGGTAAAACCAAACTTGAAAAGTGTTCCGCTGAAACAGTATACAAGTTAGCCAAAGCACTCGGTGTGTCTATGGAAATGCTTACTAAAGACGGAATATATAACTCTGACAGAGAGCGAGCATACGAATATGGTTTGCCCGAATATTTGCAACACGACTTAGATGCTTATAAAGAAGGACTAAAAACTAAATCAAATTTGCTTGACTGTTTGTGGTGTGAACTTTACGGAAGTATCAATGTCGCTGAAATCACAGATGGAGTTATTACATCTGAACACGCAAACTATTTAAGAAAGAAGTATTTATAAGAAGGTGACAAAGTGATAAACGAAATTGATTTTACTAATTGCAAAACCTTACTCGGTAAAGCGTATAACGGTGCTAACGGTAAGAAAATAGCAGTTGAGTATAACGGGATTCAGTATATGCTCAAATTTCCACCATCAGGTGAAAGAAAGCCTACCGACCTTTCCTATACCAACAGCTGTATAAGCGAACATATAGCAAGTAGTATATACAACATTTTAGGTGTTAAGGCACACGAAACTATTCTTGGTACCTATAGTGTAGGTAAAAAAACTAAGGTTGTTTGCGCCTGCAGAGATTTTACACAGGATGGATGTAAACTGTTTGACTTTTGTTCAATCAAGAATACTATTTTAGATTCTGATACTGGTGGAACAGGTACAGAACTTGAGGATATTCTGGATACTATTGAAAAGCAGAAATATGTATCACCAGATATTCTTACAGAGCATTTCTGGGAGGTTTTTGTCATAGATGCTTTCCTTGGAAACTTTGACCGACACAACGGAAATTGGGGCTTTTTATACAATGACAGTATAAATGAAAGCACCATTGCTCCTGTATATGATTGCGGAAGTTGCTTGCTCCCTCAAGCAGACGAAAGAGTCATGAATGAAGTGCTAACAAATACCGATGCACTTAATGCGAGAATATATCAGTTCCCGACCTCTGCGATTAAGGAAAACGGCAAGAAAATAAATTATTATGATTTCCTTACAAGAGCAGAGCATGACGGTTGTAGTGAAGCTGTAAGAAGAATAGTACCGAGAATTGATATTCAGCAAATTTTTGATTTCATTGACAATGTACCCTATATCTCGGAACTTCAAAGAGAGTTTTATAAAAAGTATATTGCCTCTCGTTATGAACTTATAATGCTTCCGGCTTTAGAAATAGTGCAAGCAGAAGAACAATCCCCGACATTAACAATGTGAGTATAAAATTTATGAATTAGGACATCGCCTGTTGCGGTGTCCTTTTTGTTTTAGAAACGGAGAGTATAAGAAATGACAAGATATCTGTATCCACAGAATCTTAAAGCTTCAGCCAACCTCTGGCTTTGGAGTCTTAAAGATTTCTGCATACTTGGAATTGCCGCCCTCCTCTCAATAGTCATACTTGTAAATACAAGATTTTTAGTTCCTGCCGTAATTACTTTGTGTTACGGCTTTTTAACTATCAGGCTTGATGAAACTACAATACTTGACTTTATTAAATACGCTGTAAAGTTTTTCATATCAACACAGCAATACTTTGAGTGGAGGTAAATATGGCAGCCAAAAAGAAACGGAAAGGTCGTTCAGTTCAGGAGTTGCTTGGTATAAAAACCTTTACAACTTACGGACTGAAGACCTCAAAGGGAGAACTGCTCTTTTATCAGGTAGTTCCCACAAATATCTCGGTGCTTTCAAGTGTCAACATCGAGATTAAAATCAGACACTTAATGCAGGTGCTTTCAACCATACCCGATATTGAAATTACCTGCACAGACTCCTCTGAATGCTTTGACGATAACAAAGCATATCTTACAGAGAGAAGCCGTGAAGAACTCAATCCAAAAGTAAACAAGATTATCAAAAAGGACATTGAATTTCTGGACCACATACAGATGGAAATGGCAACAGCCCGTCAGTTCCTCTTTATAGCACGGTGCAAGAATATGAAAGCCCCTCAGGTGTTCAATCTTGCTAACCGTGTTGAAAAGACTATATCCGAGCAGGGCTTCGAAGTACACAGGCTTTCAAAAAGTGAAATCAAAAGATTTCTCGCCTTGTATTTTGATGCATCCCTTAATGGTGAACATATGCCTGATATAGACGGTGAACAGTTCTTCGATACAGAAAAACTTTATGAACAGGAGGTGGAATCTGATGGGAAGAAAACCTAAAGTTATGACACCCGAACAAGTTGAAGAAATCCGTACAAAAGATTTTTTTGACTGCATACTGCCTGCCACTATCAAGTTTATATCCGACTACTATATTGTGGGAGATAGTTACAGATGTGTGTGGGTAATCAAAGAGTATCCGCCCTCAACAGAGGAACAGGCAATCCTCTCTCAGCTTGCTGACAGAAACGGTGTAACTCTGAGAATCTATCATCGCTTGGTTGACTCTATAGAGCAAAGAAAGATTATTCAGAATGCTACTCGAAGAAATAAGCTGAAATCCGGCGGCAATGATATGAACGATACCATTGAAGCTGAAGGAAACCTTATGGATGTAATTGATATGCTGGCAAATCTTCGTAAGAACAGAGAATGTCTCCTTCATTGTACGGTATTTATAGAACTGAAAGCAAAAAGCAAATCAGCCCTCAGAGAGTTGCAGAGCGACATATCAATGGAACTTACAAGATCTAAAATTTCAGTAGAAAAATTGACTATGAGGCAGAAGGAAGGTTTCCTTTCAGTTGTTCCAACAGGGTATAACTGCTTCGGATCACAGTTTGAACGAGTGTTGCCCGTATCAAGTGTAGCTAATCTCTATCCTTTTAACTTCTCAGGTAAAACCGATCCCAAAGGAATCTATATCGGCAGGGATAAGTTTGGAACAAATATCCTTGTAGACTTTGACCGCAGAGCAGAGGATAAAACAAATAGCAATATTCTGATACTTGGTAATTCAGGACAGGGTAAATCATATTTGCTGAAACTCCTGCTCACTAATATCAGAGAATCGGGCAAAAACATAATCTGTCTTGACCCCGAGGCTGAGTATGAAGATCTTTGTAATAATCTTGGAGGTTGCTATATTGATTTTCTTGAAGGAAAGTACATAATCAATCCCTTAGAGCCGAAAGCTTGGTCAGATGGTTCGGGCGAGATTGATCCGCTAACTCCTGATGCATTTAGAAAGGCAACAAGGTTAAGTCAGCATATTGCTTTTCTTAAAGATTTTTTTAGAAGCTACAAGGACTTTACCGATACACAGATTGATACCATTGAGATACTTCTTGCAAAACTGTATGCGAGGTTTGGTATTACTGATAGCACCGACTACCAAAAAATTAAACCGACAGACTTTCCGATAATGACTGACTTTTATAAGCTTTGTGAAGAAGAGTTCAATGCATACGATCATAAGAGAAAATATCTCTATACAGAAGAAACTTTGCAAGAGGTGTGCCTTGGTATTCACAGTATGTGTGTAGGTACGGAAAGTGTATATTTTAACGGACACACAAACATTACGGACGACAAGTTTTTATGCTTCGGTGTAAAGGGACTTATGGATACCAACAAAAGACTCAAGGATGCAATGCTTTTCAATATTCTTTCATATATGAATAATCAGCTCCTTGGCAGAGGCAATACCGTAGCATCCATAGATGAGCTTTATCTGTTCCTCACGAATTTGACATCAATTGAATATATACGAAACGCAATGAAACGTGTTCGTAAGAAAGACTCCTCAATTATTCTGGCATCACAGAATATTGAGGATTTTTTATTGCCTTCAATACGTGAGTATACAAAGCCTCTCTTTAGTGTTCCATCAAACCTGTGTTTGTTTTATCCGGGACATATTAATCAGAAAGAGTATACAGATACTGTTCAAATTGAAATAAGCCAATATGATCTCATTAAATATTCAGAACAGGGAACTTGTCTATTCATATGTGGCAACGAAGTATATCTCCTTCAAGTTAAAGCACCGGAATATAAAGCAGAACTATTCGGTAAAGCAGGTGGTCGTTAATGGCAGCTCCTGCCGTTGCCGTAGCCGCAAAGAAGGTTTTAGTTGCTTTAGTATCAGATAAGAAAGGCAGAAAGTTCTTGATGACCGTTATCGGTATAGTGATAGGCATTGTTCTGGCTCCCCTTTGTATTTTAATGGGATTAAGTCAGACAGACCTCTCAATTGATATGGAACAGTTTGAACAAGTTGTTCAGGCGAATATGTCCGAAGAACAGATAGCGGCGTTAGAAGCTATGGAAGAAACAATGATCAGCATCGAAAACGAAATGACCACAGCAGGATATTCGGCCTTGAGAGTCAGAGAGGCACAAGTGCTATATGTGCTTGCGCTTTCTGACTTTGCAACAGACTCGGATTTTGTATCAAAACTTGTGGGGTGCTTTTCAGAGGAACAAACCGATGCACAGCTTATAGAGAAGGTGAATTCAACATTCGGCACAGAAATATCTGTGGAAGAATTTACAAACCTTATGGGAACTATGCGAAGCACATATATAGACACATCGGACTATGTGGATTTAAGCAACAAGAATAATCTCGACTTGGTTACTTGGGCAAAGAATGCCTCCGATGCTCAGTGGGGCTATGTATACGGAATGTTCGGAACAGTTCTGGATGAGGATATGCTTACCTACAAGAAGAACCAATATCCCGAAGATGTGAATCCTTATGAAGAATTCATCAGAGAGAATTGGATGGGCAAGCGATGTGCAGACTGTGTAGGTCTTATTAAAGGCTATGGTTGGTACAACCCCGAATCAGGAGAAGTTGAGTATGGCTCAAACGGCATGGCTGATGTTGATGCAGGAGGTATGTACGATGCGGCTACTGAAAAAGGAGAGCTTTCAACTATGCCCGATATCCCCGGACTTGCAGTGTGGCAACAGGGACACATAGGTATCTATGTGGGTGACGGAAAAGTGGTTGAAGCAATGACAACAACAGTCGGTGTTGTTACAACAGACCTTAATAACAGAGGATGGACACACTGGCTTAAAATCCCTTACATAAATTATATTGAAGAACAGGAGAGTACAACAAATTGAAATCTGGAAAAGAATATCTCGGTATCGGAATAACAGATTCGAGAAAAGATGAGCTCATCAATAACTTCATCACTTGGATGATCGAGCATCACAACAACGATGAGGATTTATACAGAGTCCTTCATAAACACATCGGATTAACAAAAGAAGAACTTCATAAGTACGATGTTGAATCCTTGGATAAATACTTCAAAGCTGAGAAAGATCAGCGAGAGGAAATTACAGACTTAATTACAGGCGAGGATTTAGCACAGCAGGCTATCTATGCAGCTAACGCTCCCGAAGGTTTATCGGCAAGTGAAAAGGCATCTGCCATGCTTGGTATGCTCGGTGCGGATATTACGGATAATTCTGTGTATGACAAACCTCAGAAAGAATTGCCAAGGACTTTTGTGGTCAGAGGTGTAACAGGAACGCTTGTAGAACTGACACCCGAAGTAGTTCTGTATAACAGCATTGACTATATGGGTAAGCCTCAGTTCAATCTCGGTATCTGTCTTTACTGCAAAGATTCGGGTACCTTAGAACCCTATGCAAATTTAACCGTAAACTTCCATGAGTTTATCGGTATGAAAAACTATGCATACATTGACACAAACAACTGTCCCTTTGCTTCGGAGATTTTGAAAACAGGTATTGCAAGAGATACCGGTCTTTCAAAGCAAAGCGGATA
This sequence comes from Ruminococcus sp., assembly GCA_045541275.1. Classification (GTDB taxonomy): domain Bacteria; phylum Bacillota; class Clostridia; order Oscillospirales; family Acutalibacteraceae; genus Ruminococcoides. The sequence continues at coordinate 78,902 of JAZQIX010000018.1, read as the reverse complement.
TTGTACATATCCAATGTGGGAATTTGATAAGAAATTCTTAGAGCAGATTGGTGGAGAAACATATCAGTTATACTCCGATAAGTATGACGAGAATATGGAAAAGGCTTTTACCGATGACGAAGATATGGATGAGTCTGATGAATCGGAAGATGAAGATTTTTCTGACGAACCGTGTTTTGGAATGTGAGGTGAAATAACGTGATAGAACTTGATGCGGTGATGAACAGGAAAGATTCTGAAATCGAATCAGAACCCTGTATTGTGGCAAAGATAATTGAATTGCCGACAAACAACTTCTTCCACTTTAAAAACCATCTGCTTGAAGATCAGTCATTCCTTATGGATAACATCGACCTTATGGGATTCGATGAAGATAACATCAGAAGATGTCTTCTTGTTCTTGGAGAAGGTTACGATGAAGGAATCCTCGTTGACACTCAGGGTTGCAATTACGCAAGATACACAGCTCATATTCCTAACGGCAGACAGCTTGCAGAACTTAATCAGTATCAATCGCTGAGAGATTTTACACAGCAGATGCGAGATGTTGCAGATGAGGTTGTAAGAAAGGTTCTGGATAATCAGCAGGACGGTTATTACTACATAAGAGATAAGGATATTCCCATCTCTGTGGATAATCCTATGTTCAGCTATTCTCTCCTTGGCGAAATGCTTTCTGAAAGAGAAGAATTTGATACCGTTGAAACATTCACTTCAGAAATCGGAGTCACGGTGAATCCAAAATATATTCTTTCAACACTCGGTGAAGATAAAGGTACAGTTTTATCGCAGGAAGATGTAGATGTTATGGTTGCAAAGCACACCTTGTTTACCTATGACGAAGGTGGAGAACAGGCTGATTTTTCAAACTGTGTTTTGAAAAACATAAACCTGACCAATGCACAGCTTAATGGTGCAGTTTTCAATAACACTGTATTCATTAACTGTAACCTTACTGATGCAGGGTTGTGTTCTTCCGACTTAACAGGTGCAAGGTTCATAGGATGCAATATGTCATCTGTGGTCTGCGAAGAATCTGATTTTTCATATTCGCATTTTAATAATTGCAATATGGAAAAGGTTATGGCAACTCACTCTTGCTTTGTAGGCGCAGAATTTAATTCCTGCTATGTGGGAAAGGCATCTTTCAGAAATTGTTGTATTGCCAGAGCAGAGTGGAATGAAACAGATCTTGATGTTGCTGACACACACGGTGTTTCTCAATCTTATGAAGAATGGAGTTCGGATAACGAACTTAAACCTATTAACTTGGAGTAATGAAAATGAAAACAGTAAATGTATCAGTCGAGTTTGATGAATACAAAATCAAGGCTCTTAAAATCTATCTCGAAAAGAAAGACACCACAGTCGAGGAACAGATGAAAAAAGCCTTGGAATATTTGTATGAAAAAAATGTTCCTGCAGGAGTGCGTGACTTCTTGAGTATGAGCTATGAGGATACGACAAAAACTCCTAAGAAACCTAAGAAACCCCCGAAAGCAGAAACCGAAGTAACTACGGTTAACGAGGGAACTGCTCCGACCTAAAACAAAACACAAAGAAAAGCCCCTGTTTCGCCTTGTGTGCGGTTTTAAGGAAAGGGTGGAGTAAACACCCGAAAAATCCCCTCAAGGCGAAATTGGGGAAATGTCGCCCCGATTTGCAACTGCACTTTTGCATTGCTTTCGGGGCGAAAATCGGTCTGCTTTAGCTGTCCGATTTTTTTGCAGGAATAAGCGTTGGCGTCTTTTTGACGCTCAACGCAATATACATCGGACGGCAACGCCGACCGTAAAGGGCTTTTTAGCTTTTCAGGAATGACGTCTTTTTCAGGGCTTGAATTAGCCATTAACGTCAATCTTTAAATTTGGGCAGAAAATCCCCAATTTAAAGGGGTTTTGCGTGACGTCAAGGTGTAAAAAGGAGAATATATGAGCAAAAATATAGCCAATGAAAATAAAGAAAAAGTGACAATATATTTAAGTCCAGATACAAGAGAAAAAGTAAATACTTTATACAAAATGCATGGATTTACTTGTCGTACTGATTTCATAGAAAGTGCGATAAACTTCTATTGCGGTTTCGTTACTGCCAATGATTGCCTCGACTATTATCCTGCGGTTATAGTATCAGCAGTAAAAGGTGCTATGGATAGTTTTGAAAACAGAATATCTACTCTTGTATTCAAACAGTCTGTAGAGCTTGCAATGCTGATGAACATAATGGCGGCAACTTACAATGTGGACGAGGATACTTTATATAAACTCCGTGCAAAGTGTGTCAGCGAAGTCAAAAGACTTAACGGCAGAATCTCCTTTGAAGATGTCGTAAGATATCAGAAAGGTAACTGAGTATGGCACGGTTTATTTTGAAATGGCGATACATAAAAGAGGGCAGCAAAAAACATAACAGCAACCTTGTAAAATATATTGCTACCCGTGACGGAGTTGAAAAGTGTGATGAATCGTGGAAAACTCAGCCTGCAACTGTTGAACAGAAAAGGCTTATAGATAATATCAGGAAAGACTTTCCAAACAGCACAGACTCTTTTGAGTATCAGGATTATCTTAAAGAGCCTAACAAATATACTGCCTCACAGTTTATATCCCAGGCCATAGAAGAAAACATTGACCTCATAGGTAAAAGAAATAACTATGTAAAGTACATTGCTATGCGACCTCGTGTAGAAAAAGAAGGTACTCATGGTTTATTCTCTCAGGATGATAAACCCATAAGTCTTTCGAAAGTTGCCAAAGAAGTTGCCGAGCATAAAGGTCTGGTCTGGACAACCATAATGTCTCTTCGCAGAGAGGACGCAGAGAAGCTCTGCTTCGATAATGCAAAGGCTTGGAAAGATATGCTCAGGGGTAAAGTCGACTCACTTGCAAAACACATGGGTATTCCACTAAATGACCTTCGGTGGTATGCAGCCTTTCACAATGAGGGAAGTCATCCCCATATACATCTGATTTCATATTCTGTTGGCAAGACTCCGTATATGAGTGAAGAAGGTTTGCTGAAATTCAAATCTGAATTTGCAAGAGAAATATTTAAGCAAGACCTATATCATATCTACGATGAGCAAACCGTTCAAAGAGATAAACTCCGTCAGGAAAGTAAAGAAAGGATTGCTCAAATTGTTTCAAAGATGAATAGCGGTGAGTATCAGACTGACCACGTTGAAAGTTTACTCACAGAGCTGTCGCAGGAACTCAAAACATATAACGGCAAGAAGGTCTACGGTTATCTTCCCAAAAGGCTCAAAAATCTCGTGGATGGAATTGTAGATGAGATTTCAAAGGACAGCCGTATCAGAGGACTCTATGACCTTTGGTATGAGCAAAGAGAGAATGTAATTAAAATCTATCAGGACAATATGCCTGACAGAATACCACTTTCAAAAAATAATGAATTCAAAACCATAAGAAATGCTGTGCTTCTGGAAGCCTTCAAACTGTCAGGTAACACAGAGCATATGGATGAAGATAGACCTAAAGTATTCTCTGCTTCAACAGAAGAAAGTGAGTCAGTCACTCCAACTCCTGAGCCTATATCGTGGGATAAGCGAGTGAATAACCCTGTTACCTTTGGAAAGTTTGTAGACATTACATCTCGTCCTTCAAGGTCTGTCGGTCTTGCAACACTTAGATTATTTGCAAGAATATCACAGATTATCGGTGACAGCATTACCGATGACGGTGCATCTGAGGATACTGTTGACCGCAAGTTAAGACAGGTAATTCGTGAGAAGAAACAGGCACACGGTCAGAAGATGGGATAAGGAGTATGAAATGAACATAAGAAGTTTTACAAATGAAGAAAAACAAAAGGCTCACAAAGCCGACATTGTCTCTCTGCTTATGAGAAACGGAGAACAAGTGAAACGCAGAGGCTCGGAGTACGAATGGCGAGAAGGTGCTGACAAAATCACAATTAGAGATAACCTTTGGTATCATCACTACGAGCAGACAGGCGGTGATACAGTCGATTTTGTGTGTCGTTTCTATAACAAATACTATCCCGAAGCCATTGCTTTCATTCTGGACACAACTGTAATGGAACATGATATCAATAAGTTCAGATCCTTTGAGCAGAAAAAGTTTATACTACCAAAGAGAAATAAAAATATGAATCGGGTGTATGCCTATCTGATAAATACAAGAGGAATTGATAGAGAGGTAGTTCATACCTTTGCACATAAGGGTATGCTTTACGAGTCTGCGGTATATCACGATGCGGTGTTTGTTGGTTTTGATAAGGAAGGAATTGCTCGTCACGCTCACAAGCGAGGCACAGCTCCCAACAGTACATTCAAAATCAATCAGGCAGGCAGTAAACTTGATTATAGCTTTCATTGGATTGGCACAAGCAACAGACTATATCTATTCGAAGCTCCAATAGATATGCTTTCATTTATAACAATGTACTCTTACAATTGGCAGAGTCATAGTTATGCTTCTGCCTGTTCGGTATCTCCCAAAGTTTTATATCAATGTCTCAAGGACTACCCTTACATAACAGAGATATACATTGGATTTGATAATGACGAAGTCGGTCAGTTATCAGCCCAACTGGTTTCACAAAATGTATCCGAGAAAGGATACAAAGTAGCAATCCTCAAACCCGAACTCAAAGATTGGAACGAGGATCTATTAAATAAAAGAAAAGAGGTGTCGTGTGTTTGAACAACGCATACATAGTTATTATAGTTGCCGCCGTGATGTTTGCTGTCATAGGCGGTATTACTTTAATCTCACATATCTATAACCTTAACGGAATCAAAAGCAAAACAGTAGGTGACGGTCAGCACGGTACTGCCCGATTTGCAAACAGAGGCGAACTCAGACGAGTGTATAAGCACATACCCTTTGAGCCGAAGACTTGGAGAAAGGTTGCAAAGGGAAAAGATTTAGGTTTACCTCAAGGGGTAGTTGTAGGTGTTAAAAAAAGAAAAGGTATCGATTATGCAATGGTCGATACCTCAGATGTTCATACTATGATGATCGGTGCGGCAGGTTGCGGTAAGACAGCTTACTGGCTATATCCAAACCTTGAATATGCTTGTGCATCCGGAATGTCTTTCCTCACCACAGATACAAAGGGTGACCTGTATCGTAACTACGGAAACATTGCAAAGAACTACTATGGCTACGATGTAGCAATCATAGATCTTCGTAATCCTACACGCTCTGACGGAAACAACCTTCTGCACCTTGTAAATAAATATATGGATGCATACAAAGAGAATCCCGACAACATTGCACTCAAAGCAAAAGCGGAAAAGTATGCAAAGATTATCGGCAAGACTCTTATATTCAGCGAAGGAGATGCCGCCTCCTATGGACAAAATGCATTCTTCTACGATGCAGCTGAAGGTCTTATTACATCAGCCATACTCTTGATTGCAGAATTTGCTCCTAAAAAAGAAAGGCACATTGTCTCTGTATTCAAACTCATTCAGGACTTATTAGCACCGAGCGGTAAGCGAGGTAAGAACCAATTCCAACAGCTCATGGAGAAACTGCCTCCTGACCACAAAACAAGGTGGTTCGCCGGAGCGGCTCTTAACACAAGTGAACAAGCAATGGCTTCTGTTATGTCAACGGCTCTCTCAAGGCTCAATGCGTTTCTTGATTCAGAGCTTGAACAGATACTCTGTTTTGACACAGCCATAGATGCCGAGAAATTTTGCTCAAGCAAGTGTGCAATCTTTATCGTACTACCCGAAGAAAACCCGTCAACATATTTTATGGTATCGCTCCTTCTGCAACAGTTATACCGAGAGATACTCACAGTGGCTGATGAGCAAGGCGGTGCATTAAAGAACAGAGTAATGTTCTATATGGATGAGTTCGGCACACTTCCGCCCATAAGTTCTGCTGAGATGATGTATTCTGCATCTCGTTCTCGTAGACTCTCCCTTGTGAGCATTATCCAGTCATATCAGCAGTTGGAGAAGAACTATGGCAAAGAAGGTGCAGCTATCATTCAGGATAACTGTCAGATTACTATTGCAGGCGGTTTTGCTCCCACATCAGAAACCGCAGAGATTATCTCAAGGGCTCTTGGTACTCGTACAGTTATGACAGGTTCTGTATCGAGAAGCAAGAACGACCCGTCACAATCATTGCAGATGACAGAGCGGCCTTTGATGACAGCAGATGAGCTTAAGTCAATGAATAAAGGTAGCTTCATTGTTATGAAGACAGGTACCCATCCTTTTATTTCAAAGCTTAAACTCTTCTTCAAATGGGGTATTGACTTTGACTGTGAGCCGTACTCTGTAGCTGACAAAGGTGCAAGAAAGGTTGAATATACCAACAAGGATATCATTGAGGACGAGATTCTGAAGAAATTCCCACACCTTGTAGTATCCCAAAAGGCGGTACCTAAAGCTACATCCAAGTCTGGCAATTTCAACGATATGGCACAGTCGCACACACCAATCTGCACAGAAGGTCAGATTGAGGAACCCATAGAAACTGAAGAACATAGTCCAAAGGAACTGCAACAGAGCATTCCTGTGCGGACAAATTGAGGTGATGAGATGTCTTATTACAGAAAACTTTATGAATACGATGACCTTCCTCACAGGGCAAAGGCGGTCTACATTTATCTTTATGATCGATGTAACAAAGAGAAAAAGTGTTGGCCGAGCATTAAAACAATCGCAAGAGAGTTGTCTTTTTCGCAAAGCACAGTCCGCAGAGCTATACAAGATTTGCAGAAAGCGAAACTCATCCGCAAAGAGTATGCGTACAGGAGTAACGGCTCTCATACAAGCAACAGATATTATGTTGTTTGAAAACAGGTGTGGGAAACTCAATTTTTTCGTTGCAAATAGTGAAGGGGGTAGTGTGTCCTTTTGGTGGTAGTACCCTCCTTTCACTGTGCAACCCCTAAGAAGTACTCACTTTAACTTTACCGAACAGAGTAGAAGACATATATAGCTATACTCTAGGACAGGATATTAACTATAAGGATGAAAGATTATCATTAACACCATTTATAGTTGTTTTTATTAATTAGAAAGTTGATATGTTGTTGACCATTTTGTTAAATATGATAGCAACTATATATTTGTTCTTTTGATATTATGTGAAGTTAATTAACAAATTGAGTTTGTCAATAGGAAATATGCACAAAAATAAAAAATTATTTAATAATTATTGCAAAACATTACATTTATGTATATAATATATATGTAAGTAATAATATCGTTAGGAGGAGATTCCAATGGCTCAAAATGCTTTTTATTAACACTGTCAAAGATATCTCTTAATTAATATTTTTGATAGTGTAAAACCCAAGAATCAAAATAATATATTAGGAGGTTTATTTATGAAAAAAATCAAATTATTTATTTCTATTTTATTATCGGTTTTATTGATTTTTCAACTTACTCTTGTAGCTAGTGCTAGTGATAGTAAAGATGTTAATCACGAGGATGCATCTTTTGAAACAGCGCATATAATTGTTTCTAACGCATTATTAGATGATAGTCCTAGAATTCCAGACAGTGAATCTAGACTATTGCCACAGACCGATACAAGGGCAAATCCTGCATCCATTGATTTAAGTAACAGTCAATATTTTCCACCTGTTAATCATCAATTTAACATAGGAAGTTGTGTTTCATGGGCATCGGCATATTATCAATTTGGATATCAAGTTGCTAGTAACTATTCGCTGAATGTTAATAATACATATAATCTTTTTTCACCTCAATGGGTGCACAATATTATAGTAAACGGAACTAATAATCCTGGCTCATATCTCTCAAGAGCATATGACGTATTGAAAAGTAATGGTGCGGTAAGATATTCTAAATTCGCTCCTCCCAGTGATTGGGTAGATGACCCCACTACTGTATATATTCCGTGGTATTTGAATACGAATGATATGACAGAAGCTTTGAGATATCGTATTTCTGACTATCAGTTTCTTGATTTTGCGGAAATATCTGAAGAAGATACCCCTATAACCTCATATAACTCATCTTGCTTAGATAATATGAAGACATTTTTAGCAGCAGGATTAGTTTTAACATATACTACAGATTTTGGTGTGTCAAATGGTGTTACCAATACAGATTGGATATGTGAAACACTAAGTAACCAAACAAACTCTGATTTTAATGGAGACTATGTATGTATAAGAGCAAGCAATATAACATCAGGCAGACAAGGCCATGCGATGGCCATTGTTGGATATAATGACAATATCAGATATGATTTAAATGGCAATGGTACGATTGAAAGCTTTGAAAAAGGTGCATTCAAGGTAGTTAATTCTCATGGTACTGGTTGGCGAAACGAAGGTTTTGTTTGGGTTATGTATGATGCGCTAAATAAAGTTTCTAATGCGTCAAATCAGAATCTTTCAAATAGGCAAGCTATTTTTGAAAACTATGGATATTATGCCATCAATGTAAAAGAATATCCAAGAGATGTTATTGCAAAGGTTACATTAACAAATTCTGATCGCAGACAAGTCAAACTCGACTTAGGTGTATCTGAAACAAGTGTTAATAATCCTACTACAACGATGCCGACAATGTTATTACGAAGCTTATCTGCTGAGCCGGTTAACTTCAGTGGAACAGGCACAAACTCGCAAACTGCTACATTTGTATTTGATTTTGGAGATTTATATGCTTTAGATACAGAGAGAAGCAACTGTTACATAAAAATCTCGGATGCATCCTTATCAGGAACTACAACTATAAACGAAGTTAAATTGATAGATGGTACCGGAAAAACAGTTGCGTTGGAGTCAACGGATATAACTCTAAATGGTACAACTAAAACATACAAATTTAAACTTGGCATCGTAGGCGATGTTAATAATGATGCATCTATTACTTCATCAGATGCAACATTAATTCAAAAGTATGTAGCTTCATTAGCGACACTTTCAAATGATGATTTGAAAGTAGCGGATGTAAATGGAGATGGAAAAGTAACCACATCTGATGCTACCGCAATACAAAAATACATAGCACACATTATTACTGAGTTTGATAATGGCAGTGTGATATTGTTGGGGTAAATTAATATAAAATCTTATATGTCGAGGTGACTAAATATGAAAAATAAATTAATAGTTGTTATGATATCTGTGTTAATAATTGTGTTAATAAGTGCATTTAATGTATCAGCAGTTTTAGGTCCGATGCCTGTAGGTAATGTGGATAAAACCGGAGGAGTAACCATTAAAGATGCTACACTTATTCAAAAACACATTGCAAACCTTATAGCACTTGAAAAAGTACAGATAGCATTAGCTGATGTTGATGGCGATAAAATAGTTACCATTAAAGACGCTACAATGATTCAAAAATATTGTGCTAATATTATTGATTCTTTCCCAGCTACTGGAATAATTAATAACATTGATATCCAGAGTGTCAATGCTGACTTTAATTCAGGCAAGGGAATGGTTGGTGTTCCAGTTACATTTATGGTGACAGCAAATGCTACACCTGAACCTATTACATATGAGTACTATGTTAATGGTGAAATTGTAGAAAAAAATACTACGAACAACACATTCACCAATACTTTTGAAGAAGCAGGAATTTATGAAATTAAGGTTATAGCATATAATGACTTTGGAACTGCATCAAGTGCAACGATTGGTTATGAAATCGTAGATACTTATAAGTCTGAAAAAGTTAGTGTTAAATCGTTTTATCACAATAAGACTGAGATGAGTTTCAATACAATTGAAACTGACACGGTTCTTACTGCAACAGCAATGTTTGGTAGTGGCGAATATGAGTATGCTTTCTATGTTGATGGTGAGATTATGCAGAATTTTAGTGCAAAAAACACATACAATGTTGCACGGTTTGAAGAAATTAGAGAATACACCTTGACTGTAGAAGTTAGAGATACAGTGACAGGTGATATTGATAGTGAAAATATGGTAATAAACGTACAAGAACCAATGGCAGGTTAAAGAAAAATTTAGCTTTAGGAATGCTCCCGTAATTCGGGAGCATTCATTAATTTTAAGAGTATATATTGATTTTGATTGCGAACCAAGAACTGTGGGTGACGAAGGTGTAAGAAAGGATGAATACACAGACAAGGATATCTTTTGGTGATAGTACCATCCTGTTATTATGTAATCCCTAAGAAGTACCCACTTTAACTATACCGAGCAGAGTAGAACATTTATAGCTATAAGATATTAACTATGGTAATTCTTGCTGTAATTTTTACAAAGAAAATGACAGAGTAAAAATTTAATATTGCAATGCTTAGTTCAGAACGTGAAGCAGATTAAAGAGATTAAATGAATCCTTCAGATGGACCCCGTATCGTTCTTCTCTGCTGGGAAAAGAAAAAACAGCAGGCTACATATTCTATTAAGAATAGTAGTCTGCTGTATGCTATTTGTTAAATTGATTTTAGAATAACCATTGTTGCGAAATTTTTGTTATCTGAGTCAAAAGAAAAGTCAACATTTCCGTTGTAAATTTTTGCAATTCGTTTTATGCTTTTGATTCCAAATCCATGAAGTTCCGAGTTTGGTTTTGTTGTTCGCAGTTCTCCGTTTTTTGTTTGTGGGGATTTTGAACAAGAATTACGCAAACACATGGTTATAAAATTCTGATTGCATAATTCTATGGTTAAATCAATAACTTTATCATCAGATGCTTTTGCAGCTTCTATAGCGTTTTCGAGTAGGTTATCCAGAATAGTGGTAAGATGATTATCTGATATGAAAGAAAAATCTATATCTCTAATATCGCAAAAGAAATTAATAGATAGATCTTTGCACATCATGGCATATCGGTTGATAATGGCATTAATCAAACTATTATTGCTATATTGTTTTATGTATTTGATTTGATATTCATCGTAGAGATTGTTTACATATTCTTTTATGCGACTGCTATTATCATCGTCAGCCAAACTGCTTATGGACAATAGATGTCTTTTGATGTCATGAACAAGAATATTTGAATTCTCATATTGATTTTGAAGAATAGTGTAATACTCGGTATCAAGCTCCGCTTTCTGTTTTTGTAGTTTTAACTCAATGTTTTCGTTTTGAGCTTTTATTGTTGATTCGTGTACCCAGAAAACTATTATGTTGGAATACATCAAAAGAATAGTTGAAGTAACAAAAGTGTAGTATACCGTGTCATGAGTATTGTATAACTCTGTAATTCTGACAATTCCGACAAGCAAAACGATAGAAGCTATAGGAAGCATTAGTAATAAGAGAGATTTAGAAAATTTAAAAAAATATCGCTCTTCTTTTGTGGTAATCTTTGAGATCAAATAAGTTATAAGAAACAATAATATTTTGGAACTTGCAACTTGAACAAACAAGACCATGTCGTTGGATAGATGTTCCGTTGTTTCGAACCCAAATAATAATTTTGTAATATACATTATGATTAGTTCTGTTATAAACATCATTGCAGTTAACATAAGAGAATTAAATAATGAACTAATCACTTTAGCATCATAACATATTAGACAGATTAAGAAGTTACAGACAATAAATGTTACTAAATTTAAATACGGAATTGAAAAAAAGCTAATAAAATATTGGAGAAGAAAAGAGGAGCAGAAAACTGCGACTAATATTTTTTTGTTGACTTTTTGACAAAACTTATTGTTAAAATACATGTGTGAAATTAGTGTTTCAAATAAATAGGAAAAGGCATAGTAAGCAAGGCTCATTTTAGACCTCCTGCAAAATCAAAAAAAGACTTTTTGAATGAAGTAAATTTTCTTTGGGATATGCAAGCGACTGTCTGTGTTTTATTCTGACATTGAAACATTATGTAAGTTTTATCGAAATTAATAACATTTTGGAGATTAACTATAAAGCTTGCATGTGAATAAACAAAACAATTTGGTTGCTCAATTATAGTTACCCATTCGTCAAGTTTTTTGTTAGTTTTATATTTGTTTGATTTTGTATAAATTATTGATCCATGCTTGATTTTTTCAATATATAATATATCTTTTGTTTTTATGGTATCTACTCTTTCTGTAGTACTTACTATAATTTGTCTGCTGATCAATTTGTATCGTTTTATAGCATCTAAAAAATTTCTACAAAAACGGTCTTCATCAATGGGCTTTGATAAATATCTAAAAACACTAATATCCATAGCTTTATCTAAGTATACAGAAAAAGAAGTTAGGATTATTATTAGGATATCCGGATTGGTTTGTTTAAGTCTTTCTGAAAGACGCAAGCCATTTATACCAGGCATTTCCACATCTATGACAGCAATATCGTAGTTCATACTAGAACGAATAACCGAGTCTCCGTTGGTTGTAGATACAATGTTAAAGTTAATTTTGTTTTTGCTTTTTATTCTTTGTAACAATAAAATGATTTGATTTATTATTGCTACATCATCATCACAAATTAAAACATTAATCATAAGAACGACCTCCTTTATGCCTTATTATACATAAAAGGAGGTCGTTTGTCATCTTATTTTTCTTGATTATCTAATACACACATTATTAAATCATTGACAAGTTGCAAGGAATCACTATCACATAGTTTTAAGTTGCTGATTATTGAATTTGGAATATAGTCTATTTTAATAGTTCCCATTAGAAGATAATCAGGCGTTACGGATAAAGCACTACATATATCCATAAATGTTTCTAAACTCGGTATAGAGTGTCCGTTTTCAATGTTTGAGAGATAATTATTAGATATACCTGCTTTTTCTGCTAAAGCACATTGTTTGTATCCAAGTTCGTGTCGTCGTTGTGCAATTCTTTTTCCTAATTTAGTAAATTCAATATCCATACTTGATTCCTCCTGGAATTAGCATAGCAGGAAACTTAATTATTGTTAACAAAGTATAAGTGTAAAAATACACTTATATATTAACATTACTAATTATTTGAAAACTATTACACTGTTACATTTATAAATTAATGATTTTAGAGGATTATATATCGTTTTTGCCAAATTAGACAACGCTTTTACCAAAGTTATTAAAAATTAATGAAATTAATGTTAAAGTGTCAAAAGAAAGGAGGTTATTATCATGAAAAGAATAATTGGTTATTTATCCACAGCATCTGTGTTTGCTTTAACACTTGTATTATTTAGTGTTGCGAATACATCTAGCAGTTTTTATTTTCATCAGCCACATGAACCGAAGGCAATCGAAAAATATAAATGGATAAAATAATTAATGCTGTTGCAAGTAAAATAGTTAATCATTTTGCTTGCAACAACTACATTTCAAAAGAGAACGAGGAGGTTTATCAATACAGTTTAGTAGTTGTTTTGCAATCTGTACTTACTATAATTACAATGCTTATTATAGGAGCATTGTTTGGACGGTTTCTAGAAAATATTTGCTTTCTAATTATTTTAAAATTATTAAGAAACTTTTCCGGTGGGTTGCACTCCTCTAAATTTTCAGTTTGTTATTTAATCTCAATATCAACGAACATTGTAGTTCTAGTATGCCTACATTTTTTGGAGATAAGCGAAAACTATTTAGTAATGGTGTTTCTTGAGATTATATCTGTATTAGTTATTATAATGTTTGCTCCCGTTCAAAACGAAAATAAGATAACTACTCTGAAAGAATGCAAACTGTATAAGCTAGTTGCAATTATATTAAGTGTTATGTTCTTTTTAGTATCAATCATTTTATTAATAATTGCTTCTAACTTTGCTTGCATTATTGGATTAACGATGGTCTTGAATGCTGCGTTCGTTTTGGCAGAAGAAATCATAACTGGACTAACTGAAAATATCGAACCATAACCACTTTTATTCAGACAAGAGAGTAAGCAAAAACATTTTAATAGTTTTCTATTTTACAAAGGAGAAGATATATGGTTAAAGCAAAAAGACTATCGATGTCGCTGATATCATTTATACTGATAATCACAATGGTATTTTCATTGACTACATCAGCATTTGCACAATCGACTGTTGATGAAACTGTGACACAGAACACAGACATCGTTTCTCAGTATGATGAAGATGCATCGATAAGACAGGGAAATATTATCGGCGAAGATACAACAAAACGAGATGAATACACAAAACACTTCATTACCGATTTGGGCACTACAATCGTAGCACAATACGCTGTGCCTGTGCATTATAAAAATGCAGATGGTGAGTATGTGGATTATGATAATTCACTCAAATCTTCTGAAACAACTATAGTAGCCGCTACTCAGGACGAGGCTACAGTTGATGAGGTTTCTACATATAGTCTCAGAGCTGTACAAGAAGCCGTAGAAACAGAAGAAATCTTTGTGAATAAAGACAGTGATTCTAAAGTATCACATCTGAAAAAATCCGGTAAAGCGAAGCTCATAGAAATTTCCAGAGATGGTCATGTGATCTCTTGGGGGTATTCCGGAGCGAATATTGTTTCTGCAATAGAACACAAAACAATAAATGAAAAACCTGTTGGTAACGAAGCTTATCTGAATCTTCAAAATCTTAGCAGCACAGTTGTTTATGAAAACATTTACAACAATGTTGATCTCGAGGTTATTAACTCCACAACAGGCGTTAAAGAAAATATCATTCTCAAAGAATCAAACGCTAAGAACGTATTTAAACTCGAATATAATATCGGTGATCTTATTGCAGAGAACAAAGACAACAGAACAATTGAGCTTAAAGATGCAAGCGGTACAGTTGTATACACAATTTCTGCACCATATATGAAGGATGCTAAAGGTGTAGAAAGCGAAGCTCTTGAACTCAAGATTTTACAAAGCAACAAAGGCAAGCTGTCAGTAAAACTTACTGCAGATAAATCCTGGCTTAAAGATAAAGAACGTGTATATCCGGTTACAATCGACCCGTATTTCACCTATGGTCAGGATTGGGGTAATGTTCACAGTACATATGTAAGCCAGTATGAACCTAACAAGTGTTTTGGTTACGGAAGTTCCGGGTATGAAGGCTCTATTTATGTAGGAAGACCCGATGCTGATAGCAAATTAAGACGTTCCCTTATTAAAATACCCAATCTTCCTCAATTAGGTATAGGTGATATGGTTGTTTATGCAAACATCAATCTTTTCCATGAAGATAACTATCTGACACAGGATTTATATATCGGGGCTTATGAAGCTACCTCTTCTTGGTCACAGAGCACAGTTACATGGAACACTCAGCCTACTCGTTCATCTGCATTAATTGATTATGAGATTGCAGAAGCTTACACATACGGATGGCACGATTGGGATATTACTGAACTTGTAAAGAAGTGGTACAACGGCTCATCTAACAACGGTTTATATCTCGTAATGATGAACGAAGCCGATTATTATCAGGGTTTACGTTTTATATCTTCAACTCGTCCTGCAGACGAAGAAGAAAAGCCTTTGTTCCAGATAGAGTTCCGTAACAACAGGGGCGTTGAAAGCAATTGGAATTACACAACTGTCAGTGCAGGTAATGCAGGTGTTGCATATATCAATGATTATTCAGGTAACCTCGTGTTTCGGACAGCAATAGCTGACACTCACGGACTTAAACTTCCTGTAAGTTCATATATCACTTACAACTCTAACATGGCAGATGCTTCTTACAGAGCCGGAGGTGTACCTTTTGGTTATGGTTGGAAAATGAATTTCAACCAGTCTGTATTTTCTACAGCTGAATACTCGCTTAAGGCAATAGATAAGGCAAAATTCCCTTACGTGTATACAGATGAGGATGGAACAGATCATTATTTCTACAAGAAAACAGAAAATAATACAACTCAGTATTTAGACGAAGATGGTTTGGGTTTAGAACTAAAAGTAACTGATACAGAATTTATTATTACTGACAAAGATAATGCAAAGCTTCACTTTGCAAGATCAACAAATCTGCTTACTAAAATTGTCAGTTCAACAGGTCAGACGGTTATATTAAATTATGTCTCCGGAACTAACCGAATCAGTAAAATTAATGACGCAAATGGCAATACTTTAAATGTATCGTATAACGGAAATATTACCAGTATCACAGACCCATCCGGAAGAGCAACTGCATTTGGTTACAATAGCGAGGGCGAGTATCTGACATCAATCACAACTCCTGATGGTAATGTTGTAAGATACACCTATAACTCTGATGGTATGCTTACAAAAGTAACTGATGTTGATGGTACATATATTACTTTTGCCTATTCTGACAACGGATCTCGTGGAGTTAAAACAGTCCAGGAGTTTGCCGCAGATGGTACCGCAGGTCAGAAACTTACTTTTGATCGCACAAAGTTTAATACTACAATAATGCGATCAGCGGGTTCAGACTGCGACTTTGGCAATTCTGATGATATTTTGACTACTTACCACTTTGACAATGTGGGTAGAACTAAAACAGTGAGCTGTAAAACAGCAGGTGGTAAAGATCTGGGAGCAGCCGCAACAACTTATACAAGTGATCTGAATTCTACTGCATCTAATATCAAATCTGTAAACAAGATAAAACAAAGCTATTCTCTTGGTGCTAACAAAGAGAATCTAGTTGTAAACCATAATTTAGAGTCCACAAACAACTGGAAGAAAGCAGCCTGGGGTGCAAACGAAACTAATACTGTTGATTATACTATTTCTACAGATACAACCTCTCCTCTTTATGGAAAGGGAACTCTGAAGATGAAGGTTAACACAGTAACAGGTAATGCCCGTGGCAGAGTATATCAGGATGTGCCGGTTACATATTTGGAACCTGGTGCAACCTATACCCTATCTTGTTATGTGAAGACAGAAAACATCTCACCTGTAAGTGGTGTAGAAAACTATGGCGCTGTAATTTGTGCAACTACATTTAATACAGATGGAACGCTTAAGGATAATTATTCTGATCATATTCGAAGTGCAACAACTACCGATATTAACAATGGTTACAGACGTATAAGCGTAACTTTTACTACTGCTTCGAATATAAATTATATCCGTGTTAACCTTGCATTACGTTCTGCAACAGGTACAGCTTACTTTGATGCAGTGCAGCTTGAAAAATCAGATGCTCCAAGTAACTATAATTTGCTTGAAAACGCAAGCCTTGAACGTTGTGAAAGTTTAGCTGTACCTAATTCCTGGGTTGGTAGTAGTAATCTTACTATGTCTACTTCCTCTGATACAACTTCCACTGGTCATGTAGATGGTAAAATTTCCTTCCGTATTAAAGGTGAAGTAGATAAACGCAAGAATATATACCAGGATGTATATGTAACAAAAGGCAGCAGTGAACTTGACACATATATTCTCAGCGGATGGGCAACTGCACATTCTGTGCCCAAAGAAACAAATTCCTCTTGTTTCAGACTCCTTGCCAGAGTATATTTTACAGATGGAACCTACAAAAACAATAATATTTATTTTAACACAACATTAGAACAGGGTACATGGCAGTATGCTACAAGTGCGTTCACTTTGAGCGATGGTACGAGTGCAACCAAAACTCCTTCTTACATCAGAGTATATCTATCTTACGATAGACAGGGGAACTACGCTTATTTTGACAATATTTCATTGACAAAAGAAGCTGTACCCAGCTATACTTATGATAGTGAAGGAAACCTTGTTTCTGTTGTAGCAAATGCAAAGCAGAATTCAGCTTATGAATATGCTTCAAACAAATTAACAAAATATGTTGATCCTAAAGGCAACAAGTACGAATATACATATTATGATGACGCTGCAAAGCAGTTAAAGACAGCAAAAACACAAAAAGGTGCAACCTACACATATACTTACGATGAAGCCGGAAATGCAACTTCAGTTGTAGGCAGTGCTAATGGTCTTGGTTCTCTCAAATCCGATGCATCATATAACTATACAACAGAAAGCGGAACAACCTATTCTGTCACAGCAACTGATCAGGATGGCAAGAGCTCAACAGAAGTTTATGATTCAAAGACAGGTACTCTTAAGAGTACAACCGATACCAAAGGAATAACTACAACATACACATATGATGCCGAAACAGACTTAATGGAGTCTGTTTCAAAGGGTAATCAGAGTGTAGAATACACCTACGATGCTTTTGGTAAGCTCATTGGTATATCTCATGAGGGTACAGTTTATACCTTCGGATATGATAAGTTTGGAAACAGAACAACTACTGCAGTAGGTTCACGTGTTCTCTCAACCAACACTTATGATTCTAAAAATGGCAATCTTCTGTCAGAGTCATATGGTAATAGCTCTGAAGTTGCTTACACATACGATGTGTTCGGAAACATTGCTTCTATGTCCTACAATGGTACTGTAGTTCAGCGTAACTATACAGATAGCGCAGGAAATATTAATCGTACTCAGGATTTGCTCACAAACTTTGAGCATCGTGTTACTTACGATTCCACAGGAAGACTTACCTCAAAAGAAGTCCTCGACCTTTCTGCAAGCGGTGACAGATGGCTCCATTCACTTGAGTACAACTACGACTTAAACAACAATATTACCTACATAGCCTACGCTGACAAGCAGGGTAGTAATGTTACTCAGTATGAGTATGGTCTTGACAACTTGTTGGAGAAAACTACTCTTCATAATAGCAAAGAAGTAACCTACACCTATGATACTTTCGGAAGAATTACAGATAAGGTGCTTAACACTACAACACCTATAAATCATGCTTATACATACAAAGCATCAGACAGAGGCAATGGTTACACCACAACAAAGATTGAAACTGAGCAGATAGGCGACACAACTTATAAATATACTTATGATGCTTATGGTAACATTACTAAAGTCCAAAAAGTAAATGAAGACAACAGTGAAACAACTTTGCTAACTTATATCTATGATGAATATAATCAGCTCAAAAGTGTTAATGACCAAAAAACAGATACATATACCACTTACTTTTATGACGAAAGTGGAAATATCACCAGAAAGTATATTCAAAATCTGCATCCTACATACGGCTATCCCGTTGGTGTTAAGAGTGATGTAACTTATACCTATGGCAACAGTAATTGGAAAGACCTGCTAACTACCTACAATGGTCAGACAATCACTTATGATGCAGTTGGAAATCCGCTGAATTACAGAGATGGTATATCTCTTACATGGCAGAACGGCAGAGAGCTTGCAAGTTACAGTGATTCGAGCAACAACATCACTTATACCTACGACGCAAGTGGTATGAGAACAGGTAAGTCTGTCACAGCATCTTCAGGTACAACTACTAATTACAGCTATGTGTATGAGAATGGCTTGTTGCAGAAGATGACTAGAGGTAATCGAATTCTTGAGTTCAGCTATGATGCAAATGATACGCCTGTCAGCATTAAGTACAGAAGCAGTGCAGATGCAACTCCAGTATATTACTACTATGGAATTAACAGCTGTGGTGATGTAGTTTCACTGTATAACAGCAATGGTACAATAGCTGCAAAGTACGAATACGACGCTTATGGTAAGCTTATCGGCGTAACAACGTCAGCTGGTATTGTAATTACAGGTGAAACAAGCATCGCAATCCTCAATCCCCTGCGCTACAGAAGTTATGTTTATGATAACGAGACAGAATTGTATTATATTCAGAGCAGATATTATGACCCAACAACTTGTAGGTTCGTGAATGCTGATACAATGGATGTTTTGACTGCTACACCAATGGCATTAACGGATAAAAACTTATTTGCCTATTGCGATAATAATCCTATTAATCGTGCTGATGATGATGGTTATTTCTGGCATATTGTGGTTGGAGCTGCAATAGGTGCTGTGATAAGTGGTGCGTTAACCGTTGCAACAAATATAGCTAAAGGAAATTCATGGAATGAAGGATTAGGTATATCTATGCTGTCAGGTGCCGCAAGTGGCGCTTTAGCAGCAACGGGTGTTGGTGTCGTTGGAATGGCAGTTGGAGGAGCAGCGATTTCAATGGCTGAGAATACTGTGTCGCAAGTTGTGGATAACAATGGTTTCAACAATTTTGATGTGGGTGATATGGTATTTGATGGTGTAATAGGTGGTGTTACAGGAGCTATCGGTGGAGCAGGAAATGGTTCGAAACATCTTACTAATCTGGGTAAGCAAACGGTGAAGCGAACCTTCAAAACAACCGTAAATAAAGGCTTTAAAGCTGGTGCTAAAGAAGCAGGTAAGGCTTTTGCATACTATGGAAAGAATACAGTAAAATACTATTCAAAACTAGGCAAGGGCGTATTAAAAGATGTTGGTATTGGGATAGGTGAGGCTATTGTTGATTACTCAAGTTTTAAGTATTGTAGGAGGTATTGTAAGTGATTTATGGATAATATAAAAGACCAATTACTGGTATTGTTAATCATAGCTACATTATCATTTGTTTTTATACGTTGGTTTTTATATGGAATTAAACGCTATCGATTAAATAACAGTGCATTCAAAAAAAGAAAGTCTGGTGAGTCTTTTTTAGAATGGCTATTATACAAAAGATATAAAGAGGAAATACCTAGACTCTTTCTAGTCTTATATTTTATTAATATATTTCTACATTTGTTGTGTGCTGTAATATGTGCGTTTTTCTGGATTATTAATAAAGAGCAAATGGGAAGTTTTGCTGTGGTTTTAGTTATGTGTTTTGATTCAGTTTATATTCTCGCGTTGCAATTGATCTTTTGGTCAAAAAAAGGTGGATATGCATACGATAGATGGATTAATAAGAAAAAAGCCATAAACAGAAAAAAATAGATAATGGTGCTTTTACGACGTAACGATAAAAAAAGAAATAAATAGTAAACCTTTTGGCGAAGAGATGCTGTACTGCGAACATGCAATACAGCATCTTTCTTTTAAATAAAAAAGAGAGCCCTAATAGGACTCTCTTTTTGCTTGTTTATAATAGTTATTCTGCAATTCCGGCGAGGTGCTTTTGAATTGCAGTTGCGTCTTTGATGTTTACATCTCCACTATCATTAAAGTCAGCAAGGATCTTGCTTCGTTCAGAAAGAGTGAGTATATTTGCTAAATGTTTTTGAATGATCGTAGCGTCTTTAATGTTTAATTCATTATCTTCATTAGCATCTCCGAGAATATCGGTTGCTTCATACTCTCCATTGCCCAAATACTTATACCAATCACCCTCATAAACTTTTTTATTATTAAAAGGATTCTCAGTTGTGAGATTGGGGTTGATAACATAAATCATACCCTCATACTCATCAGGTGAAGACATAGTGATATTAATGGTCTGATAATCTAAGTGCATAACACTCTCTTTATCTTCCATCAATAAATCTAGGTAATTGTTCCATTTAATAGTAGTTACATCTTTTGGAACATCGTAATAATATACATTATCAGCATCAGATTTATTAGCTTTTACACCGGGCCAAGCTACCTGAGCATTGGTACCTTCCCACCAATAGATGCCTGCGTTATCAGTGTACTCGGTGTACCACTCATCAGGCATAAGGAAATAGTAACGATTGTATTCAGATTCTTCGTGTTCTTTGGGTGTAGTGCCGTAGTTACCTTCGCCATAATAGTAAAACCACTCGCCATAAGCTTTGTCTGCTGGGAATGAGTTGGGATCAGCAAACTCAGGACCGGTAACATAAATCATATTGTTAAATGAGGGGATTCCCTCGGGGTATAATCTGCTATCCCCCTCTGAATAATATTCTGATATTATGTTAGTGGTTTGTTTTGCAAACTGATACATAGGATTTTCAGAGTTACTTCCGCCATCTAAATAATTGTTCCAAATAATATTAGTTACATCTATCGGAACATCGTAATAGTATACATTTTCAGCATCAGCTTTATTTGCTTTTATACCAGGCCAACTATCGGGCGCCTCACTTCCATCCCACCAGTAAATTCCTACTGAATCGGTGTATTCATTGATCCAATCATCTGGCACAAGGAAAAAATATCGGTTGTAACCTTCTTTTATTTGTGGGAGTGGTTCGTATGCAATCTCATGACTACTAGCAATAACATTTGGGATAAAAAAAGCAAGTAGCATTGTTGCACATAATAACATTACAATGGTTTTCTTTAACTTCATAAATACACTTCCTTTACAAATGTTATCTGTTAATATTATTATAGCCTGTTTACACAAAAAAATCAATAATAAGTTTATTTTATATAGTGACTATGTTAGTGAAGTTTACGCTAAAAGGAAAAGCAAAATGTTTTAGCATGAGATACAATTGTGAATTTTCATAAACACAAAATAAATAGTTGATAATTTTTGTCTAATGTGATATTATATTTTTGGGCGTGAAGAAACTTCACCAAATAACAAGGAGGAGAGTCCGATGTACAAGTGAAAATTATACAAATCACTAAAAATTAATGTAGACAGGAGATTAATTATGAAAAAATATATATTTAAATGTTTATTGAGTTTTGTATTAATATCTGCAATTTTCATTTCTTGTTTTAGTATATCGGTTTTTGCAACCGATATGGCAACAGAGAACAAGATGGACTCTATGTTGATCGATGCATTAAATGCAGCTACAGACGATGAAATGATTCCTGTATCAATATGGTTTAAAGATATCAATAAATCAGAGCTTGCTGCAAATACAGTTGAAGATATAGATGCTTTGATTGATGATGAGCGTTTGCCTTTAGAGGCAACAAATACAATTGATTTAAATACTGCTTTAATTGATACTGCTGATTTAGAGCTGACCATACAAGAGATACAGGAGTTAATTGTAGCAGAGAGAGAAAATGCTCAGTTGATTTACTCTGAGTATAATACAGAAATGATTGAAAATATTACTGCAAGCGAAATTTATTGTGATGTTATCTATCTTGGTAGCTTTGCTCCTAATATAGTGGTTAGTGTTAAAAAATCAGATGTGTATGATTTAGCTTCTTTTGATAGCGTTGAATGTCTTTATTATTATGAGGAAGAATTATTGGATGATAGTTTAGACTCAAATACTTATTCTACTGTAGCAGGAAATTCTGAGCTAACATTTGATGATTGTCTTGACGCTATAGGAGCGTATGACTCGTTAACTGGTGATGGAGTTAAGATTGGCTCAATAGATTCATGGTTACCAAGTCGTGTGCGCAAGCCGCTCAAAAACAAAGAGGATGTATTGATTACAGATCCTTCTGCACCTATCGGAACTGATAATCATCCTTCGATAACTGCAAGTCAGCTTATAGGTAGTTATAGCGATGATGCAACAAACTTTGTTGGAATGGTTCCGGAAGCAACTTTATATTGCACTTCTTATAGCGATACATACTCATGGAAGGCTGGTTTAGAATGGTTAATTAGTAATGGAGTTAATGTAATTAACATAAGCAATTCTCTTACTAATTATCGCTATACGACAATAAATGATGTTTCAAAATGGATTGATCATGTTTCGAACCAACATAATGTTACTGTTGTTGTTGCTTCTGGTTACTTGCAAGAATTAGATACAGATGAAGCAAATGGTATGCTTAACATTTCTCCTTTGGCATATTCAAAGAACGCAATAGTTGTGGGAGCTATTGATTTAGGTGTTGATTCAAATGGTAGTTATGTATTTAGCAAATATAGTGGTGACATAGAATCAGCATATTCATCCAGTGGTCTATATTTTCCACATGTGGTTGCGCCAGGTAATCCTTTTGCAATTCCAGGATTGACTGGAAACACGTCTGCATCTCAAGAGACTGGAAATAGTTTTTCGGCTCCTTTTGTTGTTGGATCAATAGCTGAATTAATTGAAGCACATCCAGGAATAGCAACCAATCCAACTCTGATAAAGTCCCTTGTAATGGCTGGAGCAAATGGAGAGAAATCCAGAACTAGTATTGATACAAGTGGAACAGATATGGATCGCGAATATGGTGCGGGAGTAGTTAATGTATCAAGAACACGTTCTTGTATATCTTCTAGTTATGCTAAATACTATACTGGTTATTTTTCATCAGGTAGTATGACAAGCAAAGAATTGATAGTTAATATTAATAGAAGTGGCAATGTGCGTATGGCACTTAATTGGCAGGCAAATGTGTGTTTTGCAAATGGAGATAACCATAGTACGTCAAGCAATTTAGATTATAATACAAATTCATATTTGAAACTTACAGTAACTTCCCCCGATGGAAGAGTTTTTACATCATTTGATGTGCTTGACACTTTCCAACTTCTCTCATTTGATGTTCCTAGCGATGACTTGGGTACATATTCTGTAACCATATCGCGCCATGGCCCATCAGGTCATGTTACTCCAATAGCATTAGCAATTTATGGTGGAGATTATGTGACATACTAGTTTGCGTTGTACTAAGTGTTATACACAAAATCATATGAATTAGGAGTGGATAATATGAAGAAAAAGTATTACTTTACAATTATTAGCCTGATGATGATATTGCTGATGATATCTTCTAGTTTTGCTCTTCCAGTGAGTGTTAACGCGGAAACTCAGCGTTATACATCTCAAAAAATCAACACAGTACTTCAAGAAAAAATGGAATCATCAGGTGAAAACGAAAAAATACCAGTATATATCTGGTATGCAGATATTGACCAAAATTTGGTCGAAGAAACCGTTAAAGAAGATTATGGATTGTCTCTTGAAACCATTCGTTTTGATTATGAAATGCCTTCTTCTGAGTTGATTACGGCATACAAGAATGGCGAAGAAGATGCAAAAAAAGAGATGAACGAATATTTTGAGAGAACAAAAGATAACAGAGACAAGGAAAAAGAACTTACAGATAAGTATGTGTTATCTAGAAGAGATGTATCTATGTCAAAGTATTCTCAAAAATCTAGTAAAATCATATCAGATTTGAACATTGATGAAAGTAATATTACATTCAATAGTTCTTTTGCTCCTGCCATTGTTGCTAACCTTACTGTAAGCGAAATAGAGCGATTAAAAACAGACAACAGAATCGAAGAAATTGGATATTATATTCCAGTTGTGGGATACGATTTGTCGATAACAGAGGATTCATCTGTCGATAACTTGCTTGCGATTGAAAGAGAAGCGTCAGGAATTTCAAAGGCAAATGATGTATTAGGATTAACTGGAAACAATGTGAAAGTTGGTATGATGGAAACAGGATGTCCGGATACAGATAATGCATCAATAAATGGTGCAAATATAACGGTTAATAACGAAAATGCAATTACAGATCATGCATTGAATACATCAAGAATTATAGTAGGAGATTCTGATGGAATTGCAAAAAATGCACAGTTATATAGTGTTAGCAATCCAGAGGAAATTGCCGAAGCTGGTACTTTTGACTATACACAATTTGAGTGGTTATTGTCACAAGGTGTATCTGTTATTAATTTAAGTCACAATTTAAAAAATATAGAACAAGGCTATAATTTGAACTATACCTACTATTTTACAGAAAAGTGGATAGATCATCTCGTTTCATATCACAATGTGACAGTAGTTGTTGCATCTGGAAATGATGGGGATAAACCCAACAGCCGTATTGGTTCACCAGGATTAGCACACAATGTTATTACTGTGGGCGGTTATATTACTAACTTTACAGCAACAACAAGCGATGATTTTATAGCTCCATATAGTAGTTGGTCAAATTCTGGTGGTGGATATTACGGACTTGAAAAACCTGATGTGATTATGCCTAGTCAGGCTACAAATAGCAGTAATATAGGGTCACCGTTAAGTGGTATGACCAACACCAATGGTCTTGTTACTAATGGAACTAGTTGGGCAGCTCCTATGCTTACAGGTTCCATTGCTCTCATGTTAGAATTAAAACCTTCACTATCAGCATATCCACAAGCAATAAAAGCTATAGTAATGGCATCTTGCCACAGAAAGGTAGCTTCATCTCCGTATAATGAACCGGTTGAGACCATAGGTCAAGGCATTACAGAACGGCAAGGCGCAGGAGCTCCGGATGTATGGACAATGGCTTGTATTGTAAGCCAAGGTACATATGGTACTGATGTTTTAAGTGGAACTCAGCAGACACACAGATTTGTTCAGCCTAAATATGGTGCCACAAAAATGAATATTAGCATGTGCTGGCTCAGAGAAAACGCACAGGTTAATGAAGGAACTAGTGATCGGGCACTTTTAATAGGCCCATATATTAACCTTGATTTAAGTGTGAAATATAATGGTGTTGAAAAAGCTTCGTCAGCCAAAGAACATAGTTCTACAGAAATGGCATATTTTAGCTTAGGTGCATCTAATAATATGTATGAGTTTACAGTTAATAGAAACTCTACATATACGGATGAAGTTAGATATGGATATGCTTATAGTACTAATAATACCTACTATACGCAAGACGCTAGACAGGGTATTTATCGCATTAAGAATCTCGACACAAAAGAATACTTAACCCTGAACACATCCACAAACCAGTTGATGATGCAGCCGTACTCAAGTACAAATACCAAGCAGGAATGGATTATTCAAAATAGTCCAACAGGTGCGTACAATCTAAAATCTGCATATGGTTCTACTCAAGGCATTGCAAACTATGGTAGTGTAATAGATTCAAGCTCTAAAACAGTTATGCTTGGGTCTGAAACATTGAATTTTTCGATATTTGAAGGTGGTTTTAATGTTTTGACTGATGACTACTCTTTAGTTCGTTTCTATACGCGAACAGGTCCTACGGAGTGGTTCATAGGTTGTGATGCAGATAAAGCAATAATTGCATCTAATATATCATCATCCAAAAAAAGTTGTTGGATTCTTGAAGAAATCAATTATCGTAGAGGAGATGTTGATTTGGATGGTGATCTTGACGCTAACGACGAATCATGTATACAAAGATATATTGCTGGCACTTACACATTTAATAATAAGCAGCTGTATTTAGCAGATGTTAACGATGATGGAAGAATTACAACGGCCGATTCGACTAAAATTCAGAAAATAAGATTAGGTGTAGTTGAATTCTGATATCTAATACATTTGCTTTGCTGAAATTAAAACAATTACATCAAATAGGAACCCCTGTTTTCAGGGGTTCTTCTTTTTGATAAAGCTGTATAAATAGTGCTAGAGGAAACTTTTGTGGTTTAGGATATAATACTTTTATTTACTGAAAACGACAACATAACACAAAAATAGATTATTTTCACGGTAGAGAATTGACATTTTTCTACCGTGATTTTTTTATATACTATTTTTGTGACAATTTTACTTAAAATTGCTCATAAAAATCTAAGAATTGAGCTTTTTCAGCACTTGAAAATAACGGGGGCCCTTTTTATACAACAAATTGATTATATTTATCGTCAATCGTTGTTCGTTCTAATGTAAGGAGTGATAATCTTTATTATAACTTTCATACTACAACAAGCAGTTTGTTATTATTGGCCATTAGGCAATTCAATTTCTACAATAGAATATCACATAAAAAGAAAAGTCGAATTTGTTCTTGTGTTTGTAAAGAGTAAGTTCGACTTTTTTTATTTAATCATTATTTTGGACATAGATGACAAATCTAAGTGGCAAGAATATATAGCTCGTTATCCTTAATCCTTTTTTGTATTAACCGCAAATTAAAACGAAAAAAGGAGATATAACCATGTCGGTCAATTTTGGCGAAGAATATAATAAGTTTAAAGCTGAACAGGAAAAACTTAAAAAGTATTATGAATCTCTGGGAATGAGTAAAGAAACAATAGATGCCCTATATGAATTTGACAAAATGCAGTTTTGTGAGAATCTCTCATTCAAGAGAAGAACTCAATACTTAGAGGTGATTGATGAGGATGAAACGACAGAGGAGGACAAGAATCCTATAGTAAAAAGATATTTGGAGATACTTGCTGCTCCTTTTGAATTTCATACATCAGATAAGTTATGGTGGCTTCAAGAAATTGGGAACAAGAAATTATTACGTAGATTGTTGCAACTATCGAATGATGAATTAGAAATAATTACATATTTAGTATTTTGGGATTACAAACAATATGAATATGCACAAATGAAAGGAGTTTCTCAGTCATCGATAAGTCAAAAAATAGGAAAAATTAAAAAAATATTATCCAATTTATGAATTTGCTTATAAAAATGGCTTTTTCGTGCTCTAGTATATAGAGGCTATTTTTTTATAGCCACTATGAACCTTGACAATTTAATACTTTGAATGCAGATAAAACTTTAACTCATAGGATAAAGGAGTGCTTTCGGAGGAAGACGCCAAGACCTCGTAAGAGCGAGCGATAACCTTCCTTCGTGCTATAGCACTCCTCCTATGTGCAGATAATGATACTTCTGTAGAGATACAGCCCTTAAAAGAGGAAAAGGGATATGTTGTTTCTGGATGAAAACTGATGCCTTTTACGACATATATGGCGTTTTATCTTTTGATAGATGATCGCACTGCATTCATGCAAATGTTTTTAATAGTTTACTGTGGGATGGCTTTAATTACTCACAGTTTTCATATTACTCGAAAGGGTAAGTTGTCAAAAGGACAACAAAAACACTGCGCAGGACTCAAAGCATTCCTGCGTAGCATTTTGTTGTTCGATTAAAAGGAACAGGAGATGAAAAAGTGTTTGAAATAGAAATCGTACATAAAGATTTGTTTGAGGATTGTTTAGCTAAAGGAATAGCGTATAAAAATGGGATTTATGATTTTACTTTTGAAAACAGATACTTGATTTACCATATTGATAGAAAAACGATTGTGTCATATATTGCAATCGATATGACAACAGATAGATCTTCGAGAATAGTTTCAAAAAAACATTCGGAAATGTACTCTAATGAAACATATCATACGATGATACCCGATATATTGTACTCGGTAAAACACACAGGAGATAGAAGATACTTATGTTCTATGGCTTATTACAATATTGAACCGATTGAAATGATAAATACCATTTTCAGAGTTGTGCTTCCGAATTATGGTTACGCAGTCAGAGAGGCACAGATTAATCTGTGTATTGATATGTTCAAAGGGTTAACTAAAAAGCAAGTGGCAATTTGTGAGGCTGAGGTAGGAACAGGAAAAACTTTAGCTTATCTTGTTGCCGGAATAGTTGCAAAATATTATTACAAGCAGCAACATCAGATTACTGAACCTGTTACGATTTCGACTTCAAGCATAGAGCTACAGAGGACATTAGTGAGAAAAGAAATTCCAAAACTTTCAAGAATGCTTATGGAATATTTTATAATTCCTAAACCTATTAGTGTATCTCTTCGTAAAGGCAGAGAAAACTACATATGTCGTTGTAGATTTAACGATTACCTTTCTAAGATTGAACAGTATCCGGAAAAGTATAGTAAAACATTAGCTGTTCTGAAAAAGATGAAAGTTTTTTCTCGTGGTATTGATTTAGATAACTATGATATCAATAGGTCAATTAAAAAGAAAATTAACAATATTGGAGGTTGCCATAAATGTGCAAATAAAGAGAACTGCAAATACTTTCTTATGACTAAAGGAATGAATAGACAAAGAGATTTAGACTTTCAGGTGACGAACCATAATTTGCTTTTAACATCTCTAAAACTTTCAGAAGATGAAAGCGAGCCTATTCTCCTATCAAGTACATTTGTAGTTGTAGATGAAGCCCATAAATTTAAAGAAGCAGCTCAAGATGTATTTGGATCTTCGTTTTCTGTAGCAGATGTTATAGATTATATAGAAGACAGTAAAGGCAAGTGCATGTTTAAGAAAAACACGGCTAAGTATAAGGGCTTACTTTCAAAGTTATTAAAGCTAAGTGAAGAGTTAATCAAAACGGTGGCTAAAAAATCTGAGAAGCAGAATTCGGATGATTATAGCGGTGGAATCGTTAAGGTTGATTCTGGGATTTCTCTTTACATTAAGAGAATTTTGGAAACACTTGTGAATATAGAAGATGTGAAGTTGCCTTATGAAGGTAGACAAGCTTGGCTCTATGCAAAGCTATTTAATACTTTGAACCACTTTCTCGAATATCAAAACAATTTGACTTGGATAACTGTTGATGAAGATGGGGGGATAGTTTTTAATTGTACTCCGTTGGACATTGCTGAACTGATGTATACACGCGTGTGGAATCGAGGACTAAAATATGTGTTGACATCTGGAACAATGTCAGATGGTTTTGATTTTGAGTATTTCAAAATGGAATATGGGCTTGATTATGTACCTATGGACTACGTTTCAGAGTCAACTACTAGCTCTCCATTTGATTATAAGAATAATGCTCGCCTCTATATCCCAAACGAACTTCCTAAGATTAAAGATAACCCTAATTACATAAACGAGATATCTGATATTTGCATAGAACTGATTCAGGCGACAAACGGACACACCGTTATTTTGTTTACATCATACGGAACCTTGAATTCCGTGTATGCAGTTCTAAAAAAGCAACTTAAAGACTTTCAGCTTATTAAAATGTCAAGAGGAAATAAGACAGCAATTAACGGCTTTCAGAAAGCCAATAATGCTATTTTGTTTGCCGCAGGCTCTATGTGGGAAGGTATAGATATTGCAGGAGACAAACTTTCTTCTGTTATTATAGTTCGATTACCTTTTCCACAAAGAAGTTTACTGATGGAAGAAAAGAAAAAGGATTGCTTTAGTACTTTTGATTTTGTCGAAAAGTTCTGTGTTCCCAATATGCTGATTAAACTTCGTCAGGGAGTAGGTAGGCTTATTCGTACTGAAACTGACACAGGAGTTGTTACAATTCTTGATGAACGAGTAGCCAGAGGTGGCAGATATCGACACAGAGTTTTTAATACTTTCAAAAAATTTGGTAAAGCCAAAAGCATAGTTGCTTTAAGGCTGTTTCTCGAAAAAGTTAAACCCAAAGAGTATTGGGAAAATAAGAATGAAAAAGGAGAATAGAAATGTTAGCATCGAAATTTACAAGCTATGATCAGCTTCCGGTATTCTTGAACGCTAAAATGGTAGCGGATTTGTTGGGGATTTCTCCTGCAAGTTGTTATGAACTTATGCATCAAAGAGGGTTCCCTACCCTGCGTTTGGGTAGCCGAATGGTAACTCCGCGCGATAAGTTTATTGAGTGGGTAGAAAAGCAAATTAAATAGCTGATCTTCCAAAAATTGTCTGGACTTTAACGCTTTATATTGATATTGTGTGTTTGCGAAAGGAGGTTTGCTTATGGGTAAAAAGAGAGCAAATGGCGAAGGAACAATTCGATACAGAACCGACAATCGTTGGGAAGGTCGAATAATTATCGGTCATAAATCTGATGGGAAACCGATATACAAATCAGTAACCGGTAAAACGCAGAAAGAAGTTACTCTTAAGCTTCGTAATCTTATATCTGACTACGAAGGTGCAAGCATAACAGAAGATCAAAATATGACCATAAGCGAATGGTTAGATACATGGTATGAACAGTATGTATGCACCAACTTAAGAAAAACAACAGCTAGTAACTATCAACGGAAAATTGCAAAGATAAAGAAAGTCATCGGAGATAAGATGATAAAAAAGGTTACTACAACTGATATTCAAAGGATGTACAACTATTTGAAGTTATATGGCAGCAATAACAATGGAGTGTTAGCAGATTCAACAGTCAGAGGAATACATATGTTGCTTCATGAAGCTATGGATGCAGCTGTTAAGGCACATATGATAGTAAAAAATCCAACTGATAATACTACTGTACCGAAACCTAACTATAAAGGGATTCAGGTGTTTGATGAAAAGCAACTTAATATATTCATCGATGCAATCGAAAAGGAGCCGTTATGGTACGACTTCTTCTATACGGAAATTACGACAGGATTGCGTAAAGGCGAAATATGCGGATTAAGATGGGAAGACATTAATTTTGAAACAGGTATCATTAAAATCAGCCACGCTCTGAGTGTGGTAGATGGAGAAATCATATTCGGTGAAACAAAAACCGATAATGGACATAGAATTTTCAAACTTCCCCACAAAACTCGTCTATTATTAGAGCGCAGAAAACAATATGCCGTAACTGAATGGGTGTTCCCCAGTTTCAGAAATCCAGACCAAGCATTATCGCCTAGCACAGCTTATCATAAATTCAAAGATATTTTGCGTAATGCAGAATTACCTTCTATCAGATTTCATGATTTGCGACACACATTTGCAACACATGCTATTATGGTTGGAGTTGATGAAAAGACACTTTCAAGGCTCCTTGGTCATGAAAATGCTTCATTTACCCTTGATACATACACACATGTTACAAATGATATGAGTAAACAAGCAGCAACTGTTGTAGATGGTTTCTTGAAAAATATACTCGGAAAGGAGATGAAACCATGGCAGTAAGGAGAAAAAACGGTAGCGGAACCGTAAGGCTTAGAAAGGATGGTCGTTGGGAAGGTCGAATTGTATGCTCGTATGACGAGAAAGGTAAGGCTAAATATAAAAGTGTGTTTGGTAAAACTCAAGCAGAATGTAAGGCTAAGCTAAAGGAGTTAATACAGGATACCACGTCTGTTCAGGGTAGACTAACATCTCATATTAAACCAACAATGACCTTTGGAGAGTGGTTGGATGCATGGTATCAGTATTACTCGAAACCTGTCATAAAGGAAACAACACAATCATCTTACGAAAATACAATATATAATCATATAATTCCTGCCATTGGAAATATCATGCTGAAGGATCTCACACAGCAGGACTTATCACAGTTTTATACTCGGGAAAAACAACACGGGAGAAAAGCAGGAGTCGAAAAACATGGTGAAGGAGTTTCGAATGTTGTGATTAGAAACTGCCATATTATTTGTAATAGTGCACTCAAAAAAGCTGTAAGTGAGAAATTATTGAGTCAAAATCCTGCGAAAGGAATAAAAACTCCGCCAAAGAAAGCTAAAGAAATGCAAATACTAACTCCCGAAGAAATACAGAGGTTTCTAATCCAAGCGAATTACGATGGGTACTATGAGTTGTTCCTATTGGAATTTGCGACAGGGCTAAGGCGCGGAGAAATACTAGGTTTACAACGAGATGATTTGATAATCGAACAGAACAAACTACAAATAAAAAGACAAGTGTCTCCCTCCAAGGGTGGTAAAACAGTTACTACATTAAAAACAGATAATTCTGTGCGAATGGTTGAGATACCTCAAATATTAGTCAATGTGTTAAGTGAATATATGAGTGGCCACGATTCGGTATGGATGTTTCCATCACCAGTAAAAACTGATCAACCCCTTAATCCTCATACGATATACAGAAAAAGCCAACAGATACTTGAAAGAGCAGGATGTAAAAAAGTAAGATTTCATGACCTAAGACATACATTTGCTTCACTATCACTGGAAAATGGTATGGAGATTAAAACACTATCCAGTATTATGGGGCATAAGACAGTTGCCACCACGATAGATACATATGCACACATAACAGACAGAATGATAGATAAAGCGGCAACCAGAATTGATCAGAGAATAGCTAGAGAGATAACCTCAGGTGGAGATGATGTATTCGCTCAGGCGACCCGTCTCGAAGTTGGAGAAATTGCACCTAAAGAGTTTCATCCTAAAGAGGGCAAAATCCGTAAGAGTGGTACGGGTGGTTTATATCAGATAAGCGAGAATTTATGGGAAGGTAAGTACAGTCCTACAAATGCTGATGGTAAGCGAGTTAGATATACAGTATATGCAAAAACAAAAGAGGAGTGCGAAATTAAGCTCCAACAGATGATAGTCGAAAAGAAGGCAGAAATAGCATCTGAAAAGTCTAAAAGAGCAAATTGCTAATTGATACAAAAGTGAAAAGCAAGGATATGGATTAGTTGCGTATCCTTGCTTTTCTTTTTTGTTAATTCGTTATAGTTTGTTTCTGTAATTGTATTTATTTAGTACTTGCTTTTTTCTTTTTGTTGTAACTTCGGTATAAATTTCGGTTGTTACTACACTGCTGTGACCAAGAATTTCTTGCACAGAACGAAGGTCTGCCCCATTTGCAAGAAGGTTTGTAGCAAATGTATGCCGCAAATAATGTGGAGTAGAATGTACATTGATATTGGACTTTGTTTTAATAGTGTTATAAATGTATTCTATTCCATGTATACTGATTGATTCTCCGTAACGGTTAACAAAAAGCCTGTTTGTTTTTACAGGTTGTGTTGTCCGCAATTTAATCCAACTAATGAGATTGTTCCATGTTTCAGGACAAGATATATATATAAGTCGTTGTTTTCTTCCTTTGCCGTGAATTAGTATTGTATGCTCAGAGTTAATGATATCATCAATGGTTATATTGGCAGCTTCACCTATTCTAATTCCGGTACTAATAAGTATATCAACTAAAGCTAAGTTGCGTGCTGTTTTCCATTTTTCAAAATCGCTTTTTGCACTTAGCTTAAGATTAGTAGAGCATAATAAAAGCTTTTCAGTTTCTTTTACCGTGATTGTTTTAGGAAGATTTCGTTCTCTTTTGAATTTATAGTTATAGATTGCGAAAAAATTATTGTCGATGTAATGGTTTGAATATAGAAATTGGAAGAACATTTTTAGAACAATTAGTTTTCTGTTTATTGTGCTATCTTTAAGTTTGCGCTCGTTAGAAAGTGTATGTATATATGTAGGAATTGTATCCTCATCTATCGGTGTTTCACCTAAATAATTACAGAAATCTTTCAGATCAGAGTCATATGCGGTTAGTGTTTTTTGTGATAAGTTTTTAGTGGATTGAGCAATGTTTAGAAACTTAGAAATTAAAACGTTAAAATCTTTCATAATGCACCTCATATTTTGATAAATTTATTGAAAATCCTACCAAAATATGTTAGCATATTTGTATACTAACCTTACAATAACAATGAATTATTGTAAGATAGAATAAAGGATATCTTTTTATGGAGATACTTATGAATGTGAAAGAATGTATAGAAAAACGATTTAGTTGCAGAAAATATGCAGATATACCAATACCGATAGAAATAATAAATGATATTTTAAGTGTTGCAACATTAGCTCCTTCTCCTAAAAATCGTCAGCCATGGCGATTCTTGGTTTTACAAGGTGAATCAAAGAAAAAGATAATAGATAATTGTTTCTGTGCGTTATCTAAAAACTCGGACGCCGCGGACTATCTAATGGAACAGGAAGTAGAGACTGAAAACCAGACTTTAAAAATTCTTAAGCAAGCACCCGTCTTAATATTAGTGTTTAATGCTTTTTCTAGTGAATTAGTTTTAAATAATTACAATGCTTCTTTTGACTACCTAAATATGCAGGCAATTGGAGCAGCCATACAAAATATGTTGTTAAGAGCCACCGAACTTGGACTAGGTAGTTTGTGGGTAGCGGATATCTTACGTGCTGAAAAATTAATATTGGAACAATTCCCAAATCAAGGAAGATTAGCTGCTGGAGTAGCTTTAGGAGTTTGTGATGGAAATGATATTAATACTCCTAAAAGAATACCAGCTTCTAAGTTGATAACATACATGGGAGGTTAAACTATGAATTTGCTTTGGTCTGGACCTCGTGAATCCGATGTTTCAGAATTAGACATTTTTTGTGGGAGTACCACAATTTTCGGGTCTAACGGACATAAAAACCGTTCTTATTCAAAACGCAAAAAATTACGCGTAGACCATAATAAACCAGACTGCATCACCGATGATTTTTATAATCAAGCGCTTGAAGAATGGATATCGGAATATCCAGATTTAAAAATTTTGTATTATAATTCTATATACAGTCAATATCTTCCCGAAAAATATAAAAAACGAGTTGTAGGTTGCAACGATTTATCCTTGCTTGAAATGTTAGACTCAAAAAAAGATGTACGCAAATTAGCATCTAGAATCATTCCTGTTGTACCATTTCAGGAGATTTATAGTGTAAATCAATTGCTAAAAATTCTTTCTGCCACTAACAATGAAAAACGTTATATTTTACAAGAAAACCACGCATCTGGTGGGTACGGAACCCATATTATTGACAAAAGCAACATTGATTTGTGTATAGAATCACTTGAAATAAGCAAAGGTTATTTTATATCCCCTTATTATAGTGATACAATTTCAATCAATGTACATTGCATTATATTCGATGACGAAATAATAGTTTGTCCAGGTTCTATACAACTTGTAAAAGAAATTAATAATAAAATTAGTTACCTTGGTTCAGACTTTATCGAATACCAAAAACTAACTGATGCAACTAAAAATTTCACAAACGAGTACAGTAGGAGCTTTTGTGAAACATTACGAGATATGGGATATCGTGGTGTGCTAGGAATTGATTATTTAATTATAGATAATAAACCGCATCTGTTAGAAGTCAATGCCAGATTCCAGGCATCCACACCATTACTCAATCGTGGATTAAGGGACGCAGCTCTTCCAAGCGTTCAAGAGTTACATTTATCTGCTTTTGAAGGTAATTGCATAATCAAAAAAAATCAAATAGAAAAACTTAGCGTCTCATATAGTATGGCTTCTTATACAACTGATACTTGGAAAAAGGATATATTGCTATTAAAAGCAAATTCTCAAAATAATATCGTTTGCATAGAATTTGATGGTTATGATAAAACCGAAACAATACTAAAAGGGGCATATTTGTTTCATATTATTTTTAATACAAATCTGTGCAGTATTAATGCTGAAAATAGTTTGTGGATATATGAAAACTTATATGATGTTTATAATGACTTTACAACAGCAATTTTGAACAAAAGCATACTACATATTAAAATTTCTTTGCTAAACCAAGGTGTTATAATTACCGAAGAAGCTAGAGAACTCATACAGAAGCATGGGAAAATACGTAATGCTGTTTTTAGTGCTATAGATTTAACCATTATGGAGGATTTGCATATTAATTGTCCTACGGATGTCAAATTAATATATCTTACGCCATGGACAATCAAAGTTAATAACAACAATTTAAAACTGTACTATTATGATAATGAAATTAGTGATGTTTCAATTGATATGGCTGATCCATTTGCAAACAGGTTAACCAAATCGGGATTACCCTACCAAAGAATTAGTTTTTGGGCAACTGACCGAATGCGAATCCATCACACAATATCCTGCATTTTCAAGAAATGCAATGTAGGCTGTGCTTTTTGTGAAATCCCTAAACAAAACCAGTTGTTGTGTGTTGATGATGTGTTTGAGGTTATAGATTTCTATTTGTCCCAACAAAACACTTTTCGTCATTTCTTAATTGGAGGTGGATCTGAATCTTACGAGCAGGAAGCCGAACACATCACACAAATTGCTACATACATACGTCAAAAAAGTGATAAACCTATTTATTTGATGTGTCTTCCTCCAAAGGATTTATCTGTAATAGAGTCTTGGTATAATATTGGAATTACCGAAATTGCTTTTAACATAGAAATATATAATAGAGATTTGGCTAAAAACTATATGCCCGGTAAAGGTGCAATTTCATTAGCTCAATATTTATCCGCGCTAGATAAAGCGGTTTCGCTTTGGGGAAAAAATGGAAATGTAAGAACACTATTTATAGCTGGACTAGAAAAGAAGGATAGTTTATTAGAGGGGATCGAAAAGGTTTGTTCAATTGGTGTAATGCCTATATTATCGGTTTTTAGAGCTTTGTATGAAACAGATTTGCAAAATTTGGTTCCACCTTCAAATGCTTGGTTGTATGATTTATATTGTCAGAGTGAATTGATTTGTCAAAAGTACAATTTGCATTTAGGGCCAAGTTGTCCAGCGTGTCAAAACAATACCCTGAGCTTACCTTTCTAAACGAAAAAAGAGACTGTTAATTATATCAGTCTCTTTTTTGCGTTAATTTAAACTAAATCGATATTAAATATTCGCTCTAATGCATCACATTCTCTATCTAATAACTGAATCTCCAAGGTATCTATATGTATACCGGATCGCTTTAACTCCTCAATTTTTCTGTTAAGATTGTTTCTTATATTTTGTGAGAGTGCATCAGGAACATATTGGGAGTCCGCTCGGGAGGATTGTAACAGTCTCTGTTCTTGAAGTAAATTAATCCGCAACTTAAGAGACTCTATTTTATCATGTGATAAATCCTCGCTAGAACACTTTAGGGTTTCTTCACATTTTCTTGTTTGGTCGTATAACATCTTTTCA
This sequence comes from Ruminococcus sp., assembly GCA_045541275.1. Lineage (GTDB taxonomy): Bacteria > Bacillota > Clostridia > Oscillospirales > Acutalibacteraceae > Ruminococcoides. The sequence continues at coordinate 40,919 of JAZQIX010000018.1, read as the reverse complement.
TTTTTTTGCTTGTTTTCTTTTTTGTTTTTTAAAATTCTATGAAGGCCATATAATCCGGTTATAACAGTTGATGCATTAGCGGCCTCTTGTAATACCCTAGATAATATTGGGGATATAATTTCCCACGTATTCTGAAGCAAATTTAGTAATTCATTGATATCACCAATTGGGAGCCAATCAATAATATTTGGTGAATTATGTCGTATTTCCATATGCTTACTATCTAAATTCACCCCAGTCTCTTCTGCTAACTCATCTAAAACCCTCATTAATATTCCCAGTTTTTCATAGTCGTCCGATTCGATGTTTGTATGAAAAGATAACAGCAGTGTTGGCTTGTTCTGAGGATTATCTCTCATTAATTGCTTTATCATAGGGAAATAATACAAGAATTCTTGATACTCCGCTCTATTTATTAAATCTAAACTGATTAAATTTTCATTGATTTTTTTATATAATTCACAACGCTTTTGTACACTTACTTTTATTTCTTGAGCTGCTTGAACACAAAAAAAGTATAGTTTTCTAAAATCACCTGTTCTTGCACTATTCAGAATTCCTTTTTCATTGGTTTGCTCAGCTAATCTATATTGCTTGTTAGCTAGATAACAATTTGCTAAAGGAAAATAATCGTCATGGCCATCAAAAAAAGCAATTAATTCAGGAAGCAGCTTTTTATATTCGCTTATGGAAATGTTCGGTTTCTTTTCATTTGTAGTTGCTATATTGATCTTATCATTAGTGGCAAATATATATTGCAAACCTCCAAATGTATATGGGATTTGCATAAATGGGAGTGTAACATTATTCATTCTAACATTTCTAAAAAAAGTATATTTAAGTGCCAAGTTACTTAGATCAACATTGACGAAGTTTGTGTTTTGGAAAGTACATAGCTCAAAGTTGGAGTGTGCAATTGAAATATTTTCAAATGTAACACGATTAAAATTTGTCCCAGTAAAAGCACACCCTTCTATTGGACACTCCTTGAAAACACTCCAAGTAAATACACTATATGCGAAATTGTTACCTTTAAATTTGCAATTATAAAAAACAGAGTTATCAAATAAAGAATGCTGTAGTGCGGCATTATATATCCTATTAGTAAAAAAATCACATGAAGTGAATTTACTACCATTGCCACTTAAGCTGTCCCAATTACACTCCCCCCACACACATTCTTTAAAAGATGATTCATATAAAATAGCGGAACTCAAATCCTTTGGCATTTCTTCACCTTCTGCAGAACCTAAAGCACCTCTATAATTGTAATCTTTAATTATGTAGGAATATATTAATTTTTCTGCTTTCTTAACTTTGCTTTTGGGAATTTCTTGTGACATATCAACTTTCCTTCAGTTTATAGTATTTTATATCATAATCTTACAATAATTCATTGTTATTGTAAGGAAAAAAGGTGAATCGACAAAATTTTAAATATCTACTCAAGGGGCGTGTCATATGATAGAGCTAACGGAGAATAGTTTTTGTTAATACAAGGTTGATATGATAGTTTTTATATTACCAAAAATGATACTGTAATAATAAAATAAGAAGCCGTTTTCAAAAAGAAACGGCTTCTTTGAATTGATTTGAAGTTTTATTTATTGTCTAAGCATTAGTCGAGTTACATTAACAATAGTTTCATATGAGGTGTTATTTAGAAGGTGATAATTGCTTGCAAAAGCTTCCGCTTTTCTGGGAATCGTCGTCAAATACTATAGTAAAACCAAGTTTGTTGTAGAAATGGTTTCTTTTGATTTTTTTGTTTTCTACTTCTGCATCTACGAAGGATAATTTTCCTTCAATGGACGTGCAGTTCGCTTCTAATGCGAGCTTTATCAATGACTGAATCATCATCGTTCCATATCCCATATTCTCATAGTTCCCAGATTTAACGTCACTATGTAATTCTTGTAATATGACCATCCCATCATTAAACTTTGTTTCCATAAAAGGCATATCATTATAATTTGCAGGTGTTTCGATCGGGATGATTTCGGGATTAATAACGAACATATTTAGATTGCCGTTAAAGTGTTTATCTCTTTTATCGATAATACAGATATATGTATCAGTGTTGTTTTTGTTTACCTTGATATCATAAATGGTTGCTTTATTTTCTTTTATATTCTCTATTAAGGCTTTAAAAAATACGCGCTCTTCTTTTAAATGCTTGTTGAGATTATTTATCAAATCACCTTGTGCCGAGTGCTCAGATTTGATTTTCATAAGTTGATTGTATTTGGTTTTGCAAATTAGTTTAAACATCTCATAATACTCCAAAATATTCAAGTTGTTACTATTGTGGTGGGAATAATAGGACAGAGAATTTATTGACTAAATCGTATAGTGATTCTGTAAGTGTCTAAATAGTCCATATTAATCGTACACTGTTCTTTTGTTGTACGAGTTGAAGTTTTGCTTATCCTTTCTGTTTCGAAAAATTGTTGCTTTTTACTAGGATTTTCACATAAAAAATAAAATCTAGAATGATGGTTGCTTCTACGACTGTTTTCTTTAACTTCAACTAAACGTGAGAACCGAATATTTTTATTTTCTCCTGTATCTAAATTTTGTACTTCTATTGATAAATCGATTCCGTTTTTGTTTGAAAGAAATGTAATATTCTTAAATAGATAGGGAATTTCATTATCAGGAATATCAGGGAATTCGGACAAAACTATTTCTGTGGAGTTATACAGATCGTTAATTAGAGCGATTATGGGAGATAACCTAGCTTTAGGATACCGAGCAATCCAATCAAAAACGACTTTAGTAATGATTTCTGGATAAGTTCTATTTAAATTTAAAGTATCAAGTAAATTATTAAAATCAAGAGAAGATTTTTTCATAATATATTCTTTTTTTATTAAATCAATAAATCTTCCAATTGTATGGTATGCTCTGCGTATATCCTCAATTTCATTCTTGAAAACGACTGGATCTTTATTTAATGATTTTTCATATTTCAATTTCCAATATAAAATAAACCGTTCTTTACCCTCTAAACTAAAAATGTCTGTATTGTCCTTTAGTATAAAAACGACTCGATCTTTGATGTCAAATATGTGGGATGCTTCATATAGGCAGTTTATAGATTGCAAATATGAATCGCTTACATAAATGATAATTCTATCGTATTCATTTATTTTATCCATAAAATTGTGCACATTAGTGTTATACTTTAAATCTCTTATATCTCTAGTTAAATAAATATTGAAACGCAAAAAAATATTATCGATGTAATTGACATCTTCGATATCATCGTGACAATAGGAAAGAAAGATTCTTTTATCCATAGAATACTCCTTAATGTTATAGTTTGTGAGAAGTAGTGGAGATAGTAGAAAAAGCACTGAGGCGATGAGAATGCTTCAGTGCTTTTTGGTGGGAACAACAGGGCTCGAACCTGTGACCCTCTGCTTGTAAGGCAGATGCTCTCCCAGCTGAGCTATGCTCCCATTTATGAGGCAGAAAACTTGATGTTTACTGCCTTTTTTGGTCGAGGCGACAGGACTTGAACCTGCGGCATCCTGGTCCCAAACCAGGCACTCTACCAAACTGAGCTACGCCTCGACATAATAAAAACTTTGTGAAGATCCGTAACAGACGGAACAAATGTAACAGACAGAAAAAGTCTGTAATTGTGGTCAAAATTGTGGTCAAAACCCAAAACATTGAAATTCAATGGATGAAAAAGCCAGTGTTTATGCGGTTCTTCGGACAGGACCATGAAAACGGCACCATAATCCCAAAGCAAGCGCGCTACCAAACTGCGCCACGCCCCGAAATAAATATTAACTTTGTATTTTAATTAAATCTATTGAGGATTGCTTGTGCAAACTTCATCCATCCTCATGTATAATCAACCATATAATTATACTAAAAAAAGTCTGAATTGTCAACTATACAATATAAATTTCAAATCATTTTCTCTAAATATTTCTCTGACTCTTCTCGGGATTTGAAGATAATAATGCTCTTGTAATTATACTTTTTGAGAAGTGTGTAGATATGGGGAAGTTCTCTTTTTGAAAAAGACTTGATACAGGATATTAACTCTTCATCTACAGCTTCTTCTATCCACGGCATATCTTCCCTTGGCTTACCGATTCTGTCATTTACTCCCTGAAGGCAGACCTCAGGCGGGAAGTCTAAAAAGAAAACTGTATCGCACGCTATAAGTCTTGACTCCAATGTTCTGCTGTAATTGCCGTCAATTATCCATTTATTCTGACTGAGTATGTCTGCAAGACTGCAATCGAAGTCTTGTCGGCTTATGGTAGTTTTATCAGGTTTATGCCATAGCATATCAAGGTAGTACAGAGGCAAGTGTGTTTTTCTGTGGAGTGCTCTTGCAAAGGTGCTCTTCCCTGCTCCGGGAGAGCCAATGATGATTACTTTCTTCATATTACTTCCTTTTATAATTAAGTATAAGTACACCGTTTTTGGTGGTGGTATTTGTCAGGGTAAAATCAGCAATTTTGCTGTTTGTGAAGAGAGGTTTGCTGTCTTGCCCTGCAACTGTAGGAGCTACAACAAGGCTCAGCTCGTCCACTGCATCTGCACGCTGAAAAGCACCGTTGATGAGGCTTCCCCCTTCTAAGAGAAGCTTTTCTATACCGAACAAAGCTTTGAGCTTTTCAAGAGCAAGAGTTACGTCTATAGTTTCTTTACCTGCAAAGACATAGGCTATTTTCTTAGCTTTCAGATATCCCAGATACTTACTGTCTACGGCTTCGCTGAGCACCTCAATAATCTGAGCATTATCGTAGCCTACATCCCCGTCAGGGTCGATTATATTTGCACTTTTCCAGCCGAGTCTGCCCTTGGTATCAAAGGCGACTGCATAAAAGCCTGAAAGGTTTGAGGGGATGTAATCCACTCTGTCGTTTATCCCTTCATAATCTGCAAGGTTGGGATACCATTTGTCCGTAAAGCTTTCTTCCATAGTTACTCTGCCACAGATAAAGCCGTTACATCTAAGCTTACGGTTTATTTCGTAGTAAATTTCCGTGGCAACAGCACACTCCTCACGAAAGAGGAAATCTCCTGTAACCTTACCGTCAATTGAGGTTGTCATATGACATATAATATATGGTCTTTGCATTTTATCACTCCATTACATACAGGTCTGCTGAGTCTACATTTCTGTACTCATGCTTTTCGTAGTAACCGATGAGGTTTCCCTCTTCGTCACGCAGAGCAATCATATACACATCTTTGTTTTCTTTATTATTATAAAATGTGTGCACCTTATTGTTATCTGTAGCTTTATTAAACCAAGCTATGACCCTGTCTATCTTTTCATTAGACTCTGCATTGTGGCAGAGCTTTATGCTTTTGCCTGTAAGGTCTATGTGATAATGCTCTATGGCAGAAGGGTTCATATAAACAACTGAATGCTCCAAATTGCAAAGGACAACAGGAGCGGAATCTGCGTCAAGGACGCTTTTGAAAAAAACTGAGATATCCATTATGTCACCTTCCTTTCGTCAGCAAGAGTGCTCACTTTTTGTTTACAAGGGTGTAGCTCATATCAACAAGCCTTTTCAGCTCTTCCAGTGGTACACAGCCGTCAAGACGCACTGATATCCAGTGCTCTTTGCTCATATGGTATGCAGGGAATATCCGCTCATTGTCCACCAGAGTGAAGCTCAGCATAGGGTCGCACTTTAGATTAAGAACATCTTCTCTTTCCTCTGAAATTAAACCGAGCTTATTTAAGGGCAGGCTACCCATAAGCACCGCAAACCACTTGCCTGTGCGGTTGTTTCTCAGTGCCGCATTTGTAGGAGTTGCATGCCATAAATACTCAGGCTCTGTGTTATATGTCTCTTTTATATATTCAAGTATCTGCTGTGTCATAAGTTCATTTTCCAAATACAGTCAATTATGATTTTCATATTCCAGTATTATCCGCTCAAGGATTTCTTTGTCAGCAGGGCAGAAATCATAGTCTTTAATCTCTGCAGGAGTAATCCACCTTATGTCGTTGTGCTCTATAAGCTTTGGGATACCCTCTGCAATGCTTGCACTAAAAAGAGTCAGGTGAACAAGCAAATCAGGATAGTCGTGTATAACATCCATAAACACATCCTCAACCTGAATTTTCACGTCCAGCTCTTCTATACATTCACGGATGAGGGCTTCTTCCTTACTCTCCCCTGCTTCAACCTTACCGCCTACAAACTCCCACAGCAGACCCCTTGTCTTATGGGCAGGACGTTGACATATCATAAATTTATCATTATCCCATATAAGAGCCGCTACTACCTCTGTCATTGTGTTACACCTCTTTTTATATAGAGTTCTCTTTACAAAAACACCTGTGACGGTTTCGCCACAGGTGTAATTTTTATCGTCCTGAACGGATTAACCCTTAACTGCACCTGCGGCAACACCTTTGATGATGTGCTTCTGACAAGTGAGGTAGAACACGATAACAGGAATGATACTGAGGAGAATAAGTGCCATTGTAGCACCGAGGTCAACAGTACCGTAGCTTCCCTTGAGATACTGGATATGAATGGGGATTGTCATATACTTTGTTCTGTCCAGTACAAGGTAAGGCAGGAGGTAGTCGTTCCATACCCACATAATCTCAAGAATTGCAACAGAGATAATGGTGGGCTTGAGCATAGGAAGAACAACCTTGAAGTATGTTCTGAAAGGACCGCAGCCGTCAATAGCGGCGGCTTCTTCAATTTCCAGAGGTATGCTCTTGACAAAGCCTGTGAACATAAACACCGCAAGTCCTGCACCAAAACCAAGATATATAACAGGGATTGTCCAAGGATTGTTAAGTTTTAAGGTATCTGCTGTTTTAGACAGTGTAAACATAACCATCTGGAAAGGAATAACCATTGAGAATACGCAAGCATAGTAAACAATGTTACAGAATACAGAGTTTACTCTGGAGATAAACCATGCTGCCATGGATGTAAAGAAGATAATCAGGAAGGTTGACAGCAATGTGATAACCAAGCTGTACAGAACAGATTTCCAGAAGGGATAACCGCCGAAGGTCATACCCTTTGTGAAGTTATCAAAGCCTACAAAGCTTTCAGCATTAGGCAGAGCAAAGGTATCTGTCTTTACAAAGGTGTTCTTCTTGAAAGAGTTGATAACAACCATAACTACGGGCATAACATAGATGATTGACACCAGTGAAAACAGTATGGTAAGCCAAAGCTTCTTAGGTTTGCCCTTGGGAGGTTTAACTTTTCTATCTTTAATAGCTGCCATTACTGCTGCACCTCCTTTTTACGGGTGGAACGAAGCTGAATAAGTCCGATACATGCAACCAGAATAAAGAACAGCACTGCCTTTGCCTGAGCTGTACCTCTGGAGTTTGCACCCTGTCCGTAGAAGGTATTGTAAATGTTGAGTGCAAGCATCTCTGTTGTATGAACACTTGAACCATCGGGATTGATGATGTAAGGCAGACCGCCTGTAAGTGCTAAGTTCTGGTCAAAGAGCTTGAAGCCGTTTGTAAGTGAAAGGAAGGTACAAATTGTAATGGAAGGCATTACATTGGGAATTGTAATCTTGATAAGTGTCTGCCATGCATTTGCACCGTCAATCTTTGCGGCCTCCATCATATCCTCGGGTATTGCCTGAAGTCCCGCAACATAAATAATCATCATATAACCTACCTGCTGCCAGCACATAAGGATTATAAGTCCCCAGAAGCCCCAGCGGGTATCCATAAGGATTGATGTACCGTATGCACCCAGAATACCGTCAAATATCATACTCCAGATGTAACCCAGTACGATACCGCCGATAAGGTTAGGCATAAAGAACACAGTACGGAAAATGTTTGTACCCTTGATACCCTGTGTGAGTGCATAAGCAACCACAAAAGCAAGAAGGTTAATAAGAATTACGGAAACTATTGCAAAAAGAGCAGTGAAGCCGAAAGAGTAACGGAAGCTCTCATCTGCAAAAGCCTTTACATAGTTTGAAAAACCTACCCATTTCCAGTTACTTGTTGTTTTGAACTGACAGAATGACAGGAACATACCGTGCAGGAAAGGCCACACAAAGCCAATGCAGAAAGCCGCAACCATTGGCATAAGGAAGAACCAGCCTGCACGTCTTATGGGACGTCTGAGGAGTCGGCTGTTAACAGCGGCACTGCTGTAAGCCTTCTTCTTTTTTGTTTTCATTTTTCCACCTCCGGGTGAGATTTGAAAAGTATTTAATGAATTATCCAAACATCGCTACACGCCTTGAATTCTCAGGAGAGGAGCGAACTATTACCTTTTTCTTGCTGAAAGAAAAACAAGCGATTTTTTAGCAAAAGACGGAGCGAGGGTTCAGCTCGCTCCGTCTGAATCAGCAAATTAGATTAATTTCTGAATTACAGATATTTCCGGAATTATCAGAGATTACTGATTTGCAGCGGCATACTGAGTTGCCCAACCGCCAACGAAAGCAGCCTCAACGAGATCCCAGTTTGCGTCTGTAGGATCAGCATTGTATGTGTTCATAGCTGCAACGAGAGCTGCGCGGTATGCATCAACATTGGGCTGGAAGTTTGTAACCCAAGGCATTGTGTAGTTGCCAGCGTTTGCATAAGCGTTAGCCTGTGCAAGGAAGGGGTTAGTAGACTCAGCAGCATTCTTGTAAGGCATAACGCCGAATGTGCCAACTGCAAGCTCAGAAGCCTCAGCATCTGTAACGAGCCACTTCATGAAGTCGAGAGTTGCCTTCTGGTCTGCCTCGGAAGCGTTAGCATTAACTGCCCAGTAGTTCTCTGTACCGCAGTTAAGACCAGCCTTCTCCTCGCCTTCTACGCCACAGTAGTAGGGAATCATTGTGAGGTTCTCAGCCTTCATACCAGCCTCGGAAAGACCGGACCACTCCCAGTTACCGTTTGCATAGAACATTGCCTTACCCTCTTTGAACTCTGCAGCTGCATCAAAGCCGCCGTTTGCAAGGTCGCCGCGTGCTGTAGCACTGTTTACAACCATCAGGTCGTAGAGAGCCTTGTAGTTGTCCATGTATGTGCCTTTGATCTCTGCAGGACACTCTTTCCATGCATCGGGAGCATCAACGGACTCATAGTAGTACTCAAGGTTTGCAAGGTGGCCTGTGAATCTCCAAGAAGAAGAATCATCCATGCCTGAAGATGTGAAAGCATCGAAACCGAGCTCTGCTGCACGAGCGTGAACGTCCTCAGCAACAGTCTTCAGTGTCTCGAAGTTCTTGATGTAATCCTTAGCATAACCAGCAGCCTCAAGAAGCTCTGTGTTTACGATGATGCCGTAGCACTCGTAGCAGTAGCCGATGGAGCAAAGCTTGCCGTCAGCATCGAAGAGCTGATAAGCGTCTGTGTTGAGCTCCTTAGCAATGTCTGTATCCTTAAGGTCGAGGCAGTACTCGCCCCACTGGTCAACAGCAGCTGCGTTACCAACAACAAAGATTGTGGGAGGAGTGGACTTATCCATCTCTGCAGTGAGAGTTTCATTGTATGTACCGGAAGCAGCAGTAACGATCTGAACCTCGATGCCTGTCTCTTCTGTGTACATAGCTGCGATTTCCTTCAGAACCTCATCAGATTCGGGTTTGAAGTTAAGCCAATAAACGGAACCTGTTTCCTCTTCGCCGGGTGTGCAGGCTACCAGAGAGATAACCATAAGTACAGCGAGAAGGAGTGCGAACAACTTTTTCATTTGCTTGTTCTTCCTTTCAATAAAAATTTATCCCTATATCTTCTAAGTTTCCGAAGATATAAAAACCTAAAGTATAAGTGGTTGCCCACTCAGTTCTCTTATATTATATAACACAAAAATGCGCCTTGTCAATCTAATTTTTGTGTAATCTGTATATACAATTTTGTAACCATGGCAAAAAATTATCTTATCCTCCAAAATCCCAGTATTTATCCGCATTTACAGTAAAGCTACACTTCCCATAAAATATCCTGCTAACATTTTATTTTTTCATAACCCGTAATATGACTGTGCAAATAGCTTTTAAAGCCTTGACTCAGAGACTTATCAGGAGTACCATACATAAGGAAGGTGACACCTATGAATTTAAAAATTACAGATGTACGTGTACTTAAGGGCGACAGTGCATTCCTTATTGACTCAGGCAAAACCGCAGTGCTTTATGACACAGGCTTTGCTTTTACGGGATACAGGCTGGCTGAAAACATAAAGAATGAACTGAAAAGCAGAAAGCTCGACTATATATTCCTTACCCACTCCCACTATGACCACGCTTTAGGCTCAGCCTATGTGCGGAGATATTACCCTGATGTAAAAGTAGTAGCCGGTGAATACGCATCAAAGATTTTTGCAAAGGACTCTGCCAAAACGGTTATGAGAGATTTGGACAAGAAATTTGCACAGACAAACGGAGTTACTGACTACGAGGATTTAATAGACGAGCTGAAAGCAGATATCACTGTGAAAGACTCAGACAAAATTCAGGCAGGAGATATGAGCTTTACAGCAGTTACTCTCCCCGGCCACACCAGATGCTCTGTGGGGTATTACCTTGAAAGCGAAAAACTTTTACTTAGCAGTGAAACCTTAGGAGTTTTTGACGGAGAGAGTACTGTTGTACCCTCTTACCTTGTGGGGATACAAACCACCCTTGACTCTATAGACAAGGCAGCTGCACTGGACATTGACCATATACTCCTGCCCCACTTCGGACTTCTCCAAAAAGAGAAAACGAAGCTCTACCTTGCCAATGCAAAGAAAAGTGCACAGGAGACCTTTGAGGAAATTGCAAAGATGCTTAAAGCAGGCAAAACAAAAGAAGAATGTGTAAAGTTTTTCAAAGATAAATTTTACAAGGGATATATAAAAACCATCTATCCCATTGATGCTATGATGCTCAATACAAGCATAACAGTAGACCTGATTGCAAAGGAAATGGGAATAAAAATATAAAATATAAACGGCACAGATTTTTATCAATCTGTGCCGTTATTTTCAGCTTTTAACAATTGTTAATCAACCCTCAAGCATATCAAGTATCTGTTCTTTCTGTCTGAAGCCTACTGCCTGAGAAGCTACCTTGCCGTCTTTTAGGACTACAAGCAGAGGGATACTTACCACTGAAAACCTCTGTGCAAGCTCCATTTCTTCGTCTACATTAATCTTGCCTACAATGTACTCAGGATACTCCTCGGCAATTTCGTGGACAATGGGAGACACCATCTGGCAGGGTCCGCACCAGTCTGCGTAGAAGTCCAGAAGCACAGGCTTTGTGCTGTTTAAAAGCTCGTTAAAGTTATTTTTATTTACACTTAATACTGACATAAAACTCTTCCTTTCTCAGCCTTTTGATTTATAGTAAAGCATACAGTGGCAGTAGCCCTCAAACTCAGGGTCCGCAATCTGCTCTCGGAACTCCTTGCAGATACACTTAAACTCCTCGGTCTTAGGCAGTCTGCAAGGGCAGTATCCGCCCTTTGCTTTTAGCCCTTCACGGACTCTCTTTACAATCTCTTTGTCCTCATTGAGAGTAATTTTTGGTTTCATCTGAAGTTCCTCCTTTGCTTTATTTCAAATACATTATAACAGATATAGTAGGTATAATTATGTTGAAAATTCAACATAATTAAAAAAATACAAATAATATTCCAAAAATTCACACGGTCAAACCAACGTGCTTTACATTAATGTTAACCAATATATATAAATCAGTCAATAGCTTCTATGCATCTTGTGTAAGATTAATTATTATGATATTATTGTATCAGTTCATCAACCTATACAGAAAGCAGGCACAGAATATGAAAAAACTCAGGATACTCAGAGCAGTGCTCAGAAAGACTCAGGCAGACAAAATCATAGCAGGCTTTTTAGGGTTCTTCCTTTTGTGTGCACTTATAGTCCTGCTTTCAGAGCCTGACATTACACGATACGGCGATGCACTGTGGTACTGCTATGCAGTGGTATCTACAATCGGCTTCGGTGATTTTGTAGCAGTTACCTTTGTGGGCAAGCTGTGCTCTGTACTGCTGACGGTTTACTCACTGTTTGTAATAGCAATTGCAACAGGGGTTGTGGTCAGCTTCTATCAAAACCTTGTGGAGCAGCAAAAGAAAGAAACCACCACTCAATTCCTTGACAAGCTTGAAAGACTGCCTGAGCTGTCCAAAGAAGAACTGCAGGAAATCTCCGACAAAGTAAAAAAGTGGCACTAATATTATTTCATATATAGGCAACAGCCGTCAGCGTAAAAACTGACGGCTGTTGCCTTTTGGGTGTGTATATAGAAAGAGAAAGGAAAAAGCTTATTTTAAAGGGAGCAGTTTTCACTCAGAAGGAGATTGCATCCTCACCTGTTTTTGTTGAATTTCTGTCTTTTTCAGGCTTTACAAAGTCGCTGAAAAAATCGTCCTCCTGAGCGAGTATCTCTATTGCCTCTTCTTTAGTGAGAATTCTGGCAATAACCGATGAATGTGTGATAAACATAATCTGTGCATAAGCTGTCTTGCCTATATGCTCGTAAATCCTGCTTGCACTGCAAGTACCCTGATACACTGTGTACACGCTGTTTGCAACGTAACCTACTGTGTCAAGATATGGCATAGCCACGCGGATTGCATCAGAGTCGTGGATATTATCCTCTTCTTTAATGAGCTTTACAAGCCTGCCCACCTTGAAGGGATTTGTGCCTAAGTAGTGGTTAAGACCTGTTACTGTTATAAATGTGTTTTTTATAATAATCCCTCCGTTCGGATTTTTACTTTTCTGCTCCCTGTGCTTATATACTATCACAGGAGCTGTCCTATAAACAGTACAGTGTGCCTACATACCCCTATGCTGTTTTTTGCTTTATCATACTAAAGATGATTAATTTTTAGCATAATTTGTAAATATGGTAGATTTTTATGAAAAACAGGTGTATAATTTTATAAATGTAATTTGTGAAAATATCCTCTGACCTTTCATATATTACATTAGCTTCAGGCAAATTGCTTTTCCCTGTGGGCATTGCAATTTCAAATCAGTATATTTATAAAATCTGAAAGGAGATTTTATTATGGGACTTATTAAAGCAGGCGTAGGTGCTGTAGGCGGCGTACTTGCCGACCAGTGGAAAGAATTTTTCTACTGTGAAGCACTTCCTAACAACGTACTTGTAACAAAGGGCACAAAAAGAGTAGGCGGACGCTCCTCCAACACAAAGGCCAGTGACAACATCATCTCTAACGGTTCAGGAATTGCAGTTGCTGACGGCCAGTGTATGATTATTGTTGAGCAGGGTCAGGTTGTTGAGGTTTGTGCAGAGCCCGGTGAATTCACCTATAACAGCTCCACTGAACCTTCAATCTTTGCAGGAAGTCTGGGCAAGAGCATTCTTGAAACCTTCAAGGCTGTAGGCAAGCGTTTTACATACGGCGGTGACACAGGCAAGGACCAGAGAGTTTACTACTTCAACACAAAGGAGATTATGGACAACAAGTTCGGTACTCCTAATCCTATCCCCTTCAGAGTTGTTGACTCCAAGATTTTCCTTGATATTGATGTATCTGTTCGTTGCTCAGGTGTTTACTCTTACACAATCTCAGACCCTCTGCTGTTCTACACAAAGGTTTGCGGTAATGTTGCAGATGAGTACACACGCGACCAGATTGACACCACCCTTAAGACCGAATTTATCAGCCAGCTTGCTCCTGCATTCGGCAAGCTTTCTGAAATGGAGATAAGACCTAACCAGCTTTCTAATCACAACGAAGAAATCTGTACAGCAATGAACGAGGCACTCTCTGTAAAATGGGGAGAACTTAGAGGTATCAAGGTTGTATCTGTAGCTCTTAACCCTGTAACTCTCACTCCTGAGGATGCAGAGATGATTAAGCAGGCTCAGTACACAGCAAGACTCCAGAACCCCGGCCTTGCAGGTGCAGAGCTTGTTGGTGCACAGGCAGATGCAATGCGTGCAGCGGCTAAAAACGAAGGCGGTGCTATGCAGGGATTTTTAGGCATGGGCATGGCAATGAACGCAGGCGGCGGTATGAACGCTCAGCAGTTGTTCCAGATGAATCAGCAACAGCAGGCAGCTCAGGCACAGGCACAGGCACCTGCTCAGAACGGTTGGAAGTGTGCATGCGGTGCAACAGTTACAGGTAACTTCTGTCCCGAATGCGGTGCTAAAAAGCCTGAGGTGACACAGGGCTGGAAGTGTGCTTGCGGTGCTACTGCAACAGGTAAATTCTGCCCCGAGTGCGGTCAGAAGAAGCCCGAAGAGCCAAAGGGCTGGACCTGCCAGTGCGGAGCAGTAAATCAAGGCAAGTTCTGTGCAGAATGCGGAGCTAAAAAGCCTGCAGGTGCTCCTCTTTACAAGTGTGACAAGTGCGGATGGACTCCTGAGGATCCACATAATCCTCCCAAGTTCTGTCCTGAGTGCGGCGACACTTTTGACGAGTCAGATATTACTAACTGATAATATAAACTAACATATCAGGTGATAAAATATGGCAGTATTACAAGAATATAAATGCCCTTGCTGCGGCGGTGCCATAGAGTTTAACAGCTCCATACAGAAGATGAAGTGTCCTTACTGTGACACAGAATTTGAGATGGAGGCTCTTAAAGAACTGGACGAAATGCTTGGAGCTGAAGCAAATGAAGCTGACAACATGGAGTGGGAAACTCAGGCTGGTACTCAGTGGCAGGATGGCGAAGCAGATGGATTAAAGACCTATGTGTGCAAATCCTGCGGCGGTGAGATTATCGGTGACGAAAACACAGCCGCTACAGAATGCCCCTACTGTAACAATCCCGTTGTATTAATGGGTCAGTTTAAAGGAGACCTTAAACCAGACTACGTTATTCCCTTTAAGCTTTCCAAAGAAGACGCTAAAGAGGGACTTAGAAAGCACCTTAAGGGCAAGGCTCTGCTTCCTAAAATTTTTAAAAGTGAAAATCATATTGACGAGATAAAGGGTATCTACGTACCTTTCTGGCTTTTCGATGCTGATGCCAAAGCCCGCATCCGCTACAAGGCTACAAGAGTAAGACACTGGAGCGACTCAAACTACGACTACACAAAGACCAGCTTCTTCTCTGTAATCCGCGGCGGTTCTGTAGCCTTTGACAGAGTGCCTGTTGACGGCTCATCCAAAATGGCAGACGACCTGATGGAGTCCATTGAGCCCTACAACTTCTCAGATGCGGTGGACTTTCAGACAGCCTACCTTGCAGGCTACCTTGCAGACAAGTACGATGTTTCTTCACAGGAGAGTATTACCCGTGCTAATGAGCGTATCAAACGTAGCACAGAAGAAACCTTTGCATCTACTGTTGGCGGATATACTACCGTTTTGCCTGAGCACAGTGCAATAAACCTTCAAAACGGAAAAGCCAAGTACGCTCTGTACCCTGTGTGGATACTCAATACCACCTACAAGGGTGAGAAATACACCTTTGCTATGAACGGTCAGACCGGCAAATTTGTAGGCGACCTGCCTATGGATAAAGGCTTGTTCTGGAAGTACTGGGGAATTATTGCGGCAGGTGCAACTGCGGCAGTAACACTCCTCGTTACCTTGTTTATGAATTTTGGAGGCTAAGAATATGAAAAAATTTGTTTTATGTATATTAGCCCTCCTGCTTGTAGTTACAGGTACTTTGTCAGCTTCTGCACTTTCTCTTGCGTTCACAAGCGTATATGATTACGAAGGTCTGCTGACTACAGACGAGCTTTGTGAGCTTTCTGAGAAGCTGGACAGAATCGGTGAAACCTACCAGTGTGCTGTAGTAATTGTTACTGACTCTGACCTTGGGGGCAAAACTGCTACCCAGTATGCAGATGATTTTTACGACTATAACGGATTTGGCTACGGTGACACAAGAGACGGTATTCTTCTGTTTGTGTCCCTTAATGAACGCAAATGGGCTACCTCTACCACAGGTAAAGCTATAGACATCTTCTCAGACTCAGACCTTTATGATATTGAGGACGAGTTCAAGCCCTACCTTTCTTCAGGTGACTACTACACAGCCTTTAACACCTTTGCTGATTTGTGTGAAGATGAGCTTGCAAGCTACGGAAAATTCCAGTTCAGCATACTGTACCTGTTTGTCGGTGCTGTAATAGGCGTTATCATTGCATTTATTGTTGTGCTTATTATGAAAGGTAAGCTTAAATCCGTCAGATACCAGTCTGCGGCTCAAAATTACATGAGGCAGGGAAGTCTGAACATTACAGAGAAAAGAGACATTTTCCTCTACTCCACTGTTTCAAAGCGTGCAAAGCCTAAGGACAACGGCGGGTCATCTACCCATACATCCTCCTCAGGCACTTCTCACGGAGGACACAGCGGAAGCTTCTGATAACACAATCTCATTAAAGCTAAACCGACCTGCAAAATACAGGTCGGTTTTTGTGCATATATGGAAAATTTCTATTGTGCTTTACGTGTGCTTATGATATTATTTAATTGTATAAAGTACAATTGTGTACAAATCGTATTTATCAATTAATAAGGAGGCTATTATGAAAAAATCAAAAAAGCTTCTGGCTGTGTTGCTGTCAATTCTGATGGTAGTTTCTGTTATGCTTACAGGCATGGTCAGCACCTCTGCCGCAGATACAAGCATCAGTTACTCCTTCACACAAACACAGGCAGGTTATGCACAGGGTACAGTCACTGTTTCCTCTGCTGAGGACACCGGTGCAACTTACTACCTTTACTGGGCAAACAACACAAAAGCACTTGACGGCTATCAGGAAATCGGCACCGTCAAAACCTCTGCCGGTCAAGGTATGCTTACTATACCCAAATACACGGTTATTCCTCCCGATGCAACAAAGCTTATTGCAATAAAGGCAACCTCAGAGCCTTCCAAGTCAAGCTGTACTGTTGCAAATGCAGCCGCTGTTTATTCTATTCCTGAGGAGCGTCAGCTTTCCTTTAACACCGATGATGCACTTTATACCTTTGGTGCAGTCAGCGACCCTCAGATTGCAAACGACTCCTACGGCTCAGGTTCTTACCCCTATGACGAGGTGCACTGGGCAGCAGCTCTTAAGACTATGGCACAAAGAGAAGTAGACTTTATGGTTTCCTCAGGTGACACAGTTAATGACCAGAACGGCAAACAAACCTTCGCCGCAGAATACAAGACATATCAGAAAATTCTGGCTGAGTCTCCCTATGCAAAGCCCATTTACGAAGCAAACGGCAACCACGATGTGGGTACTGTATGGGATAAAAACGGAAACTACTTCAACGCTAACGACCCCTTTGTAATCGGAACAGGTCTTGACTCAACTGCAAACACTATCAACGCAGGCAAGCCCTACTATGAGATTACTGAACCTGTCACAGGCGACCACTTTATTTTTATGGCTTTAGAGGGTGGCTTTTACACAGACAGAAGCACACAGTTCTCAAAAGAACAGCTTGACTGGCTTGAGGGACTCCTGAAGAAATATTCCACAGACGGTAAGAACATCTTTATCATTGAGCACGCAAACATTCAGGGCTGGGGCTCAGGCGACAAGCTTACAACTCCCTATTACTACGACTTGGGTCTTAACAAAAACAGTGCTGATGTTAAGAGATTTATAGGTCTTATGGAAACCTACAAGGAGTGTGTTATCATTACAGGTCACACACACTTGGAGCTTTCTGCTCAATACAATTACTCAGACAACTCAGGCACATCTGCTGTTATGATGCACAACTCCGCTATCGGCGGTGTAAGGCGCCTTGTAAACGGCTCTGTTGACAGATCAGCTGTTCTCGGTCTTTCTGAGGGCTACATTGTAGAGGTTTACGAGGATTGCATTATCTTCAACGGTACTAACCTTTATTACAATGAGATTATGCCCCAGTGCAGTTATATCATCCCCTTTGATACAAAGGCTATTGACAAACCCATTGAGGCTCCTACAAATGCCCCTGCATCTGCTCCTACAGAAGAGCATACAGAGACACCTACCGTAGCTTCTACAGAAGAACCAACTGAAGCACCTACTGCAGACCCTGCAGAAAAAGTCACAATCACCCTTAAATCAAGCGGCTCCGACACAGACTGGGTACTCAACAGCGACAGCCGTGTAGTAACCCTTGTTGACAACGTAACAGGCACTGAATACACTGCAAACCTCACCTCAGCGGGCTGGGAAGTAGAGGTACCTGCAAATGTTCAGGATATTACCTTCCACAGAGTTAAAAACGGTACTGTTTCTCACACTTGGCTTGCAGGAAACAGAGGCAGTGACACAAGCTACTTCATTACAGGCGATGCACGGGGTCACTGGGAAAATCAGGTCGTTCCCGAGTATGCAGATGTATACCTGCCCGGTTCTTTCAACAGTTGGGACCAGACAGACGCCTTTGAGAAAACCTCTGATGCAAATGTTGTTACCCGTACCCTTGAGCTTTCAGCCGGCACATATACCTTCAAGGTTATAGAGGGTTCTACTTGGCTTGGCAACGGCGGTACAATTCAGAACACAACAACAGCCTCCTCAAGCGGCGGTTGGGTAATGTCATCAAGTGATGGTGACTGCACACTCAATGCTACAGGCGGTGTATACACATTCAACTTCAACACAAGCACAAACAAGCTGATTGTTCTTTTCAGTGAGAAAACAAAAGCTGTAGTCCCTGTAGGTGCTGATACAGATTACCTTATCGGTGACGCTGATTTGGATGAAGATGTCAACATCAAGGATGCAACTGCAATTCAGAAACACTCTGCAAGCCTTATCACTCTTGAAGGTGTGGCTCTTATACAGGCTGATGTAACGGCTGACAATGCAGTTAACATCAAGGATGCAACCGAAATCCAGAAGTTCGTTGCAGGTCTGATTGACCGCTTCCCTGCTGAGGAAGTAGTCAACCCCACAGAAGAACCTACCGAGGCAACTACTTTAGCTCCCACAGAACAGCCTACAAATGAACCCACTCCGACTCCTACAGAAGAGTCTACAGCGGTTCCCACTCTCACCCCCACAGAGCCCACGGATGCTCCTGGCATAGACCTTGCAAAGAAAACCCTCTCTGCGTACTATACCTACAGCTCCTACGACCAGTATCAGGCACTGAAATATGCTCTTACAGTTACTGAAGATTATGAAAAACTCCCGGAGCTTATAGACGCTTTGGAAGATATAGTTCTCTCAACAGGAGGAAAGCTGATTGACCCTGATGCACCCGTAAGCAGTGACATCACAGTTTACTTCACCAACAACTACAACTGGTCTTCTGTAAAAGCCTACGTATGGGGTAGCAGCGGAACAAAAGCCTCTTGGCCGGGAGAAGGTATGACATACGCAAAAACCAACAGTCAAGGCGAAAAGATTTACTCTATAACCTTTAGTTACGAGGATTATCAAAGCATTATCTTTACAGACGGAAGCAAACAGACTGTAGACATTACTCTCTCAGGCGAAGACGGCATAGGATACTACATCTCAGGTGATAGCAGTGGCAAATACACCTGTTCAACCTACACCTACGCTTGATATAAAAAGCATATAACATCAATCCCTGACGGGTTAATATCCGTCAGGGATTTTTTTGCTTGTTTTATTTTGTGCCTGTCCGTTATGAATGAAAATTTGCAACAGGAAATATAATCTATAAGGAGGTGTTTTTTCTGAAAATACATTGGAAGAAACTATTACTGTTTATTGCAATTCCCCTGATTACAGGAGGTCTGTCTGCACTTATCACCTCAGGGAGTATGGAGAGCTTTGAGTCTGTTATCAAACCTCCCCTGTCGCCCCCCGGCTGGCTGTTCCCTGTTGTGTGGACTGTTCTATTTATCCTTATGGGCATTGCCTCGTACATTGTTTGGGAGCAAAGCTCTGGTATCCAGAGACGCAACGCACTCACCCTTTACTTTGTGCAGTTGTTCTTCAACTTCTTTTGGTCCATAATTTTCTTTAGCTTTGAGGCTTATCTCTTTGCCTTTGTGTGGCTTGTTGCTCTGTGGCTGTTGATTGCTGTTACCACTTTTCTTTTTTTCAAAATCGAGAAATCAGCAGGATACCTTATGCTACCTTATATCTTATGGGTTACCTTTGCAGGATACCTTAACCTCTCCATATATCTGCTGAACAGATAAACAAAAAACGCTATGCAGGAGTTTGTCTTGCATAGCGTTTGATTTCTAATTAACCGATTAAATCAATCAGTTTGTCTGTCCTGCGGACTTGAGCATAACGTCATGGTAGCCGCCCTCAACAATAGATGTAGAGGAAACTACTGTGAGCTTTGCGTTCTTCTGCAGGTCGGGGATGTTTGTAACACCGCAGTTGCACATTGTGGACTTAACCTTGTAAAGGCTCTTTGCTACGTTGTCCTTAAGAGGACCTGCGTAGGTTACGTAAGAGTCAACACCCTCCTCAAAGGAAAGCTTTGTCTTACCGCCAAGGTCGTATCTCTGCCAGTTACGTGCACGGTTACTACCCTCACCCCAGTACTCCTTAACGTAAGTACCATTGATGATAAGCTTGTTTGTGGGAGACTCGTCAAATCTTGCAAAGTATCTGCCAAGCATCATAAAGTCTGCACCCATAGCAAGTGCAAGAGTCATGTGGTAGTCGTGAACAATACCGCCGTCAGAGCAGATGGGAATATAGATACCTGTCTTCTCAAAGTACTCGTCTCTTGCTGCTGCAACCTCAATAAGTGCTGTAGCCTGACCTCTGCCGATACCCTTTGTTTCACGGGTAATACAGATAGAGCCGCCACCGATACCAACCTTGATAAAGTCAGCACCTGCTTCAGCAAGGAACATAAAGCCGTCGCGGTCTACAACATTACCTGCGCCAACCTTAACTGTGTCGCCGTACTTCTCACGGATGAACTTAAGGGTCTTTGCCTGCCAGCAGGTGTAACCTTCGGATGAGTCGATGCAAAGTACGTCTGCACCTGCCTCAACAAGAGCAGGAACTCTCTTTTCATAGTCGAGAGTGTTGATACCTGCACCAACAACGAATCTCTTCTGAGCATCCAGAACCTCGTTGGGGTTTTCCTTGTGAGAGGAGTAGTCCTTGCGGAATACAAAGTAAAGGAGCTTACCCTCGTCATTTACAATGGGAAGTGAGTTGAGCTTGTGCTCCCAGATAATGTCGTTAGCCTCTTTAAGAGTTGTGCTTTCAGGAGCTGTAATAAGCTCAGCGAGAGGAGTCATAAAATCTGCTACCTTCTCCTCAGCAGACATACGGCTTACTCTGTAATCTCTGCCTGTTACAATACCTACGAGCTTGCCGTTTGCACTGCCGTCCTCAGTAACAGCCATTGTGCTGTGACCTGTAACCTCGTAGAGAGACAGAACATCAGCCAGCGTTGCATCAGGTGTAAGATTAGAGTCACTTACAACAAAACCTGCCTTGTAGCTCTTAACTCTTGCTACCATTGCTGCCTCGTCCTCAATAGTCTGAGAACCGTAGATAAAGGAAACACCGCCCTCTTTTGCAAGAGCGATTGCCATTGTATCGTTAGAAACGGACTGCATAATTGCAGATACCATAGGAATGTTAAGCTTGATTGCAGGCTCTTCCTCACCCTTTCTGAACTTGGTGAGAGGTGTGCTCAGGTTAACGTTTGCAGGAATACACTCCTCGGAAGTATAGCCGGGGATAAGCAGATATTCGCTGAATGTGCGTGAAGGCTCGCTGTAATAGAATGCCATAGTTTTTGTCCTCCTCTTTCTATCTGTCTTTAAAATTAAATAAATATTTTTACTATGTTACTGCAAAAGGCTTCAAAAGTCAAGTGTTTTTTTAATCCGATTAGTGAAGCCTTCTGCAATGTTTTTATTTGTATAATTTATTACTTAAAGTAATCAACCGCTGCACGGAAAATACCCATATCAGAGTTACCGGGAACGTTCTTGTAAAGACCATTGCCTACACGCTCGCAGTGACCCATCTTACCGAACACACGTCCGTCAGGTGATGTAATACCCTCAATAGCGTATGCAGAGTTGTTGGGGTTGAACTGAATATCTGCAGTAGCGTTACCCTCTAAATCTACATACTGAGTAGCAACCTGACCGTTTGCAATGAGCTTCTCAATAAGCTCGTCACTTGCAAGGAAGCGACCCTCACCGTGAGAGATAGGTGTCAGGTAAGTCTCACCAACAGGAGAATAACGGAGCCATGGTGAAAGATTGGAAGCGACACGGACGTTTACAAGCTTTGACTGGTGGCGTCCGATTGTGTTGTAAGTAAGTGTGGGGCAATTCTCGTCTGTGTCAATAATCTCACCGTAGGGAACAAGACCCAGCTTGATAAGAGCCTGGAAGCCGTTACAGATACCGCACATAAGACCGTCACGGTTCTTGAGGAGCTCATGTACCTGCTCAGTAACTGCCTTGTTTCGGAAGAATGCAGTAATAAACTTACCTGAACCATCAGGCTCGTCACCGCCTGAGAAACCGCCGGGGATGAATACCATCTGAGCAGTCTTCAATGCATTTGCAAAATACTCAACTGACTCTGTTACCTGAGCAGGAGTCAGGTTCTTAATAACAATAATCTCAGCCTCAGCACCTGCGTCACGCATAACCTTAGCAGAGTCATACTCGCAGTTTGTGCCGGGGAATACAGGGATAAGCACCTTAGGTTTAGCTACCTTGATTGCAGGAGCAACATTTGCTTTGCCCTCAAAGCTCAGTGTGGGAATTGCGCGTCCGCCCTGGTCAATGTTACAGCTGAATACATCCTCAAGCTTGTTCTCGTAAAGGTCATTGAGTGCACAAACTGATACGGACTCGTTCTGGAACACAAGGTCTGTAGCCTCGGTTGTTGTACCCAGTACCTTGCCGATTTCTACATTCTCAGCAAGTTCAAGGATAAATCCGCCGTAACAGCAATCAAAGATTTCCTCAGATGTAATACCGTCAGCAAACTTAAAGCCGATGCCGTTACCGATTGCCATTTTATATACTGCCTCTGCAATACCGCCAAAGCCGGGAGTGTAAGCAGAAAGCACCTTACCCTCACGGATAAGCTTCTCAACTGTAGCGAATACTTCCTTCTGGCTGTCTTTATCAGGCAGACCGTACTTATTGTACTCAGGAGTAATGAGTACAACTGTGTTGCCTGCACCCTTGAACTCAGGGGATGTAACTGTCTTTACATTGCCTGTTGTAACAGCAAAGGAAACAAGTGTGGGAGGTACATCAATATCCTCAAAGCTACCGCTCATTGAGTCCTTACCGCCGATGGATGCAATCTCAAAATCAAGCTGTGCATCAAATGCACCGAGGAGAGCGGAGAGAGGCTTACCCCAACGCTGTGCGTCAGTACGGGGACTCTCAAAATACTCTTGGAATGTAAGGTAAGCACCATCCATGGAACCGCCTGTAGCAACAAGCTTTGCAAGGGACTCAACTACTGCAAGGTAAGCACCGTGGTAGGGGCTCTTCTCACTTACAAAGGGATTGAAGCCCCAAGACATAAAGGAAACAGTGTCTGTGTGCTTCTTCTCAACACTCACCTTGTTTACCATTGCCTGAATGGGAGTTCTCTGGTATTTACCGCCGAAAGGCATCAGAACTGTACCTGCGCCGATGGTGGAGTCAAATCTCTCAGAAAGGCCACGCTTGGAGCAAACGTTAAGGTCAGCTACAAGCTCTTTCATATTCTCAGCGAAGCTCTCGCCTGCCTGCTTCTTATAAAGAACAGGTGCACAGGGAGCTATATCAATGTGCTTTTCAGCACCGTTGGAGTTAAGGAATTCTCTGGAAAGGTTTACAATTGCCTTTCCATTATATGTCATAACAAGTCTGGGCTCTGCTGTAACCTCAGCAACTAAGGTTGCTTCAAGGTTTTCACTTGCTGCAAGCTCCTTGAATCTTTCTACGTCAGAAGCTTCAACAACTACAGCCATTCTCTCCTGAGACTCACTGATTGCAAGCTCAGTACCGTCAAGACCCTCGTACTTCTTGGGAACAGCGTTAAGGTTAATCTTAAGGCCGTCTGCAAGCTCACCGATAGCAACGGAAACACCGCCTGCACCGAAATCGTTACAACGCTTGATAAGGAGTGAAGCCTCCTTGTTTCTGAAAAGTCTCTGGAGCTTTCTTTCCTCGGGAGCATTACCCTTCTGAACCTCAGCAGAGCAGGTCTCAATAGAAGAAAGTGTGTGGGACTTGGAGGAGCCTGTTGCACCGCCGCAGCCGTCACGGCCTGTTTTACCGCCAAGGAGGATTACTACATCTCCGGGCTCAGGTACTTCACGGCGAACATTCTCTGCAGGAGCGGCGGCAATAACTGCACCAATCTCCATACGCTTTGCCATGTAGCCTTTGTGGTAAAGCTCGTCAACAATGCCTGTTGCAAGACCAATCTGGTTGCCGTAGGAGCTGTAGCCTGCAGCAGCAGTGGTAACAATCTTTCTCTGAGAAAGCTTACCCTCAATAGTCTCAGATACAGGAACCGTGGGGTCAGCCGCACCTGTTACACGCATTGCGGAATATACATAAGAACGGCCTGAAAGGGGATCACGGATTGCACCGCCGATACAGGTAGCCGCACCGCCGAAAGGCTCAATCTCTGTGGGATGGTTGTGGGTCTCGTTCTTAAAGAGCAGGAGCCAATCCTCCTCTACCCCGTCAACCTCAACCTTGATTTTTACTGTACAAGCGTTAATCTCCTCAGACTCGTCAAGGCCCTCAAGCTTACCCTCTGCTCGCAAAAACTTAGCGGCAAGAGTAGCAATATCCATCAGTGACTTAGGCTTCTCAGTTCTGCCCATAGCCTTACGAACATCGAGATATCTGTTGTATGCACTCTCAAGGAGTTCATCGCAGAAGGTAACATTGTCAATATTTGTAAGGAATGTGGTGTGACGGCAGTGGTCAGACCAGTATGTATCAATCATTCTGATTTCAGTGATTGTGGGGTCTCTGTCCTCAGAGATAAAGTAGTTCTGACAGAATGCAATATCGTCCTCATCCATAGCAAGGCCGTACTTCTCAACAAACTCAGCAAGACCTGCTTTATCGAGCTTGCAGAAGCCTGTAAGTATCTCAACACCCTCAGGGATGTCACACTCAAATGCAAGAGACTCATAAGCTTCAAGCTGTGCTTCACGGCTCTCAACAGGGTTAATGATGAAGTTCTTGATAACATTGAGTTCTTCCTCAGTTACGTTACCATACAGAAGGAAAACCTTTGCGGTACGCACTGT
Source organism: Ruminococcus sp. (assembly GCA_045541275.1). Taxonomy (GTDB): domain Bacteria; phylum Bacillota; class Clostridia; order Oscillospirales; family Acutalibacteraceae; genus Ruminococcoides. Next base: position 15,772 of record JAZQIX010000018.1, on the reverse strand, counting down.
GGGACGCTCACACTGAGAGATAAGCTGGATACACTGAGCGGCAGAGTCTGCTCTCTGGTCAAACTGACCGGGGAGGTACTCGGTTGCAAACACAATGCAATCAGATGTATCGGGAAGCTCATCACTGATATTGTCAAGCTGGGGCTCAGAGAATACTGTGGTCTTTGCGTAGTCGAAAAGCTCTTTGTCAATATTCTCTACATCGTATCTGTTGATAACACGAAGCTCAGTGAGACTTTTTATCATCAGCAGGTTGTTAATTTCGTTTTTAAGAGACTGTGCCTCAGCAGTAAGTCCCTCTTTTTTCTCTACATATAATCTATATACCATTTTAGTTTTCCTCCAGAACCTTCAGTGCTTTTTGACCTATATCACTACGGCAGTAGGCATTCTCAAAGTGTACCTTCTTTACCTCGCGGTAAGCTTTCTCTACTGCAAGGGAAAGATTCTCAGCGGTACATACAACGCCCAGAACTCTGCCGCCGGCGGTAAGTAACCTGCCGTCCTCAGCCTTTGCACCTGCTACAAAAATTTCAGCCTCTAAGTCCATATCGTAAGTAATCTCAAAGCCTGTCTGATACTTCTTGGGATAACCCTCGGAAGCCAGCACAACACAGCAAGCAGACTCGTCCTTGAATTCTACGTTTACATCAGCCAATGTGCCATTTTCTACTGCCTGCATAATCTCAAAGAGGTCAGTCTTTAAGAGGGGCAGTACAACCTGAGTCTCAGGGTCGCCGAAACGGCAGTTGTACTCAATAACCTTGGGGCCATCCTCGGTAATCATAAGTCCGAAGTAAAGACAACCCTTAAAGGTTCTGCCCATTTTATTCATAGCCTCCATTGTGGGAAGGAAAATCTCCTTCATACATCTGTCGGCAACTTCTTCTGTATAGTAGGGGTTTGGAGCAATTGTGCCCATACCGCCTGTGTTAAGACCTGTATCGTTGTCACCGATACGCTTGTGGTCCATAGATGAAACCATGGGAACAACCACGTTACCGTCTGTAAAGGACAAAACGGAAACCTCAGGGCCTGTGAGGAATTCCTCAATAACAATGTTACTGCCTGAGTCGCCGAAAACCTTGTCCTCCATCATTTCTCTGACTGCCTGCTTTGCCTCATCACGAGTCATTGCAATAACAACACCCTTACCAAGAGCCAAGCCGTCAGCCTTGATAACAACAGGAACAGCACAGCTTTCAAGGTACTCTAAAGCCTTGTCCATATTGTCAAAGGTTTCGTACTGAGCAGTAGGAATACCTGCTTCTTTCATCATATTTTTGGAGAAGATTTTGCTTCCCTCAATGATTGCTGCTTTGCTCTCAGGACCGAAGCAAGGGATGCCCACAGCATGCAGTGCATCAACAGCACCCAACACTAAGGGGTCATCGGGAGCAACCACAGCAAATTCAATATTGTTTTCCTTAGCAAAGTTTACGATACCGTCAATATCCTTTGCTCCGATATTCACACAGGTGGCATCAGTTGCTATTGCACCGTTGCCGGGAAGTGCGAAAATCTCAGTAACCTTGGGACTTGTCTTAAGTTTTTTAATGATGGCGTGCTCTCTGCCGCCGCCGCCGACTACCATTATCCTCACGGTTTTCACCTCTTGTAAATCTTGTTTATCAGGCAGATTATATACCGCTCTGCCCTGCCCCTATAATTGAGGGAACTTGCGGACAAGCAATCTTGGCTCCCTCCGTGAGGGAGGCTACGTTGAGATTGCACTTCTATGTCACGCCTTGTTTGCCTCCGCTGTTCCTTAAAAATGCTCACAGTCCTCTGATTTGCCTGTACGGATTTTTGAAGTATCAAATCCGTACTTTTCGGCAAATCCCCCGTCCCATGGCATTTTTAAGGGCTACGGCACTCGGACGCTTCTATTAGTGATGGAACAGTCTCATTCCTGTGAATGCCATTGCAATGCCGTATTTATCGCAGGTGTCAATAACAATCTGGTCACGGATTGAGCCGCCGGGCTCTGCAATGTAAGATACACCTGAGCGCTTTGCACGGTCGATGTTATCGCCGAAGGGGAAGAATGCATCTGAGCCTAATGCTACACCTGTGATAGAGTCAAGGTATGCTCTCTTCTCTGCCTTTGTCAGTTCCTCGGGTTTTACTGTGAAGAACTGCTCCCAGTTACCGTCAGCCAGTACATCGTCACTGTCATCAGAGATATAAACATCAATTGCGTTATCTCTTTCAGGTCTGCCAAGCTCAGGCTTGAAGGGAAGGTTCAAAACTTTCTCATGCTGTCTTAAGTGCCAGATGTCAGCCTTGTTACCTGCAAGACGTGTGCAGTGAATTCTGGACTGCTGGCCTGCGCCAACACCGATTGCCTGACCGTCCTTAGCGTAGCAAACAGAGTTGGACTGTGTATATTTCAGAGTGATAAGTGCGATGATAAGGTCACGCTTTGCACTCTCGGGGATTTCTTTGTTCTGTGTTACAATGTTCTCTAAAAGAGCATTGTTAATCTCAAAGTTGTTTCTGCCCTGCTCAAAGGTAATGCCGTAAACCATTTTGGTTTCAACTTCCTGAGGAACGTAATCGGGGTCAATCTTAACGATATTGTAGTTACCCTTACGCTTTGACTTTAACACCTCAAGAGCTTCGTCTGTGTAGCCGGGAGCAATAACACCGTCAGACACCTCACGTTTGATAAGCTCAGCTGTTTTCAGGTCGCAAACATCAGAGAGTGCAATCCAGTCGCCAAAGGAGGACATTCTGTCTGTACCTCTTGCTCTTGCATAAGCACAAGCAAGGGGTGACTCGTCAAGACCCTCAATGTCATCTACAAAGCAAGCCTTTTTAAGCTCAGGAGAGAGAGGCAGGCCTACTGCTGCAGATGTGGGGCTTACGTGCTTGAAGGAGGTAGCAGCTACCATGCCTGTAGCCTCTTTAATCTCTTTAACTAACTGCCATGAGTTAAATGCATCAAGGAAGTTGATGTAACCGGGTCTGCCTGAGAGTATCTCAATGGGCAGCTCTGTGCCGTCATTCATATAGATTTTTGAGGGCTTCTGGTTGGGGTTACAACCGTATTTAAGTTCAAATTCTTTCATTTTTATATCTCCTTATCAAGCGTTCTTGTTAATCATTCTGTTCTCTGTCTCACCTGTTTCAAGGTCTACAAAGCGAACATAGAGAGAAATCTTGTTCTGCTCATTGAGAGTGCTCCAGATAGCATCTGTAAACTCATCAATATCTGAGGGAATAAATACACGCTCAGGCTCACCCTGAAATGTAGGGATAGGATTGCCGTCACATACATAGGTGTGAATAAAATGGCCAAGACCAGAGAGTGCATTGTAAGCGTAATTGTAGCGGTTACATGCAGTACCCTGTGCGTCTGCACTCTTGAGAATATTCATTTTATATGTAAAGTCGTTATCATCAAAGGTAATCATACCGCTGATACGAGGTGTGAAGTTGGGAGCATCAGGCTCAAACTCACGCTGTGTAAGAGCAGTCTCAAAGCTCTTACCTGACTTGAGACCGTCAAAAACTGTGTCGGTCTGGTCGCCGTTTGTAACAATCAGGTTGTTCTCATAAACTCTTATGGGAGAGTAGATGATAAGAGAAGGATCCTCCACCTTGGAAGCATCGAAGGGATGGATGATAACCTCATCCCCCTGCTCAATGAAAACTCTGTTACGGCTGTTTTCGCTTCTGCCCATAATAAAATAAGCAGTTACTGCCTTTTTGCCGTCCTCGGATTTACCGATGATAATACCTCTGCCGGGGTATGTATTACTGCTCAGCAGGTCTTTGATACAATTAATCTTGTAGATATCCATGGATTTGTCTCCTTCTCTCTATACAATAATTAAATTATATTTTAAATTTCGCCTTTTAAAATTCTCTCGCATACAAGCTGTGTGGAGGCAGGCAGAATTTTCCACTCTGCATTCTCCAGTATTCTCGCACTGAGAGTTTCGGGGGTATCCCCCTCCATTACCTCAACAGCCTTCTGCATAATGATTTCTCCGCCGTCAGGAATTTCATTTACAAAATGAACTGTTGCACCTGACACCTTGACACCTTTCTCAAGTGCCGCTCTGTGGACTCTCAGTCCGTAGAAGCCCTCTCCGCAAAAGGATGGGATAAGTGACGGGTGAACATTGATAATTCTATTCTTATATTTATCTGTAAAGTCCTTAGAAAGAATACACATAAAGCCTGCAAGAACTACAAGGTCTATGTTGTTTTCCTCCAGCGTCTCTACTATTTTAATTTCAAAATCAGCACCGTACTCAGCCTTTGTAACTGCTACTGCCTTGATACCTGCATTTTTTGCACGTGTAAGGGAATAAGCATCAGCTTTATTAGAAAGCACAAGAACAATCTCGCCTGAGTTTATTACACCGCTGTTTTGAGAGTCGATAAGTGCCTGAAGGTTGGTACCGCCGCCTGAAACCAAAACGGCAATACGCACCTTTTTAGTGCTTAGCATAAGATAACACCCTCTGCAGACTCAACGATTTCGCCAAGAATATAAGCGTCCTCACCCTGAGCCTTGAGGATTTCAACAGCCTTCTGTGCGTCCTCTTTGTCAACTACAATGCTCATACCAACGCCCATGTTAAAGGTGTTGAACATATCTCTCTCGGGGATATTGCCCACCTGCTCTATAAGCTTGAAGATAGGCAGAACCTGTACATCCTCAGTCTTAATCTTAGCAGAGAAGCCTTTAGGAAGTGAACGGGGAATGTTCTCATAAAAGCCGCCGCCTGTAATGTGAGAGATAGCCTTAACACCTACCTGCTCCATAAGAGCCAGCACAGGTTTAACGTAAATCTTTGTGGGTGTGAGCAGTGTCTCGCCAAGGGACTTACCGCCCAGCTCATCGTAGGTTTTGTGCAAATCTGCGTTGTCAACATCAAACACCTTTCTCACAAGAGAGAAGCCGTTGGAGTGAACACCGCTGGATTTAAGAGCAATGATTTTGTCCCCTGCCTTTACAGTGCTGTTGTCAATCATTTTTTTCTTGTCAACAATACCTACAGCAAAGCCTGCAAGGTCATAGTCCTCCACGGGCATAAGACCGGGATGCTCTGCGGTTTCACCGCCGATAAGAGCCGCACCTGACTGTACACAGCCCTCTGCAACACCGCCAACGATGGTTGCAATCTTTTCGGGATAGTTTTTACCGCAAGCAATATAGTCAAGGAAGAAAAGAGGCTTTGCACCGCAGCAGATAATGTCGTTTACGCACATTGCTACAGCATCAATACCGATGGTATCGTGCTTGTCAAGAAGTATTGCAAGCTTCACTTTGGTACCGCAACCGTCTGTACCGGAAACGAGCACGGGCTCCTCCATACCTGTAGGAAGACCGAAGCAACCTCCGAAACCGCCCACGTCATCAAGACAACCCTCATTACGGGTACGCTTGATATGCTCTTTCATAAGCTCAACAGCCTTGTAACCTGCGGTGATATCTACACCTGCTGCTGCATAACTTTCAGATCTTGAATTACTCATAATTTATTCCTTTCCGTTCCAACAATATGTGCAGACACAGTCTGCAGGCAGGCCGATAGCCTCTATCATTCCGTCAAGGGACTGGAATTCCAGTGATTTAAAGCCAAGCTTCTCACAGATAAGACGGCGCATATTCTTACCTCTCTCTGTGGCAGAGCTTGCATACTCCTCCAGATGGTTAAATCCTTCCTCACCCTCAAGCTCCATAATAATTTTGCGGGAGAGCAACTCCATCTCTGATGTACTGGAAGAGAAGTTCAGGTACTTACAACTGTACATAATGGGAGGACAGGCTGAACGCATATGTACCTCCTTGGCACCGTTATCGTAAAGGAAATCAACAGTACCTCTCAGCTGTGTACCTCTAACAATACTGTCATCCACAAAGAGAAGCTTCTTGTCCTTAATAAGCTCCTCAACAGGGATGAGCTTCATCTTTGCTACATGGTTTCTAACGCTTTGGTTTTTAGGCATAAAGCTTCGGGGCCATGTAGGTGTATATTTAATAAAGGGACGTGCAAAGGGCTTATCGCTAAAATTTGCGTAGCCGATTGCGTGGGGAATTCCCGAGTCGGGAACACCGCAGACAAAGTCCACGTCCTCATAAGTGCCGTTTTTAATTTCGTCACGAGCCATAATCTCGCCGTTTTTGTTACGCATCACCTCAACATTCACACCCTCGTAGGTGGAGTTGGGGTAGCCGTAATATGTCCACAGGAAAGAGCAGATTTTCATTTGCTTGTTGGGCTCTTTGAGAACCTCTTCGCTGTCAGCAGTGAGCTTTACAATCTCGCCTGCTCCCATCTCTCTTACTGTGCTGTAGCCAAGCTTTTTGAAGGCAAAGGACTCAAAGCTTACACAGTGGCCTTCCTCATCCTTACCGATAACTATAGGAGTCCTGCCCATTGAATCTCTTGCAACAATAAGCTCCTCACGTTCTGTCATAATCAGTATAGACAGCGAGCCTTCAATCTTGCTCTGAGCGTAAGCAATACCCTCTACAAAATCCTTCTTCTGGTCAATAAGGGTTGCTACAAGCTCTGTAGCGTTAACCTTGCCGCCGCCCATAGCACCGAAGTGAACCTTACCTGTGTCAAGAAGCTCTTTTGAAAGCTCTGCCTGGTTATTGATAACACCCACAATACTGATGGCGTAAATGCCGTTATGGGAATATATAAGCAGTGGCTGAGGCCCTGTATCGCTGATACAGCCTATGCAAACTCTGCCCCTTGTCTTGTCAAGGTCATCTTCAAATTTAGTTCTGAAGGGAGTGTTCTCTATGTTATGGATATGACGCTGAAAGCCGTCTTCCTCGCAAAAGCTTGCAATACCTGCTCTGGAGGTTCCAAGGTGAGAGTGATAATCCACACCGAAGAACACATCTAAAACACAGTCTCTCTTAGAAACTGCACCGAAAAAACCGCCCACTATGAGCACCTCCGAGATTACGCGTTTGTTGTGTAAAATCTGACGGCTCCCTTAAGAAAAAACGCAAGGGAGCCACCGATATTCTGTTAATTATTCAAAGAAAAGACGAGAGAGAGTCATGGGGTCGATGTACTCACCGTTCTTGTAAACTCTCATATTACCTGATGCGATTTCGTCAATGAGGAATACCTCGTCACCAACATAGCCGAACTCGAACTTAATGTCGTAAAGGTTCATACCGCGCTTCTGCATTTCGTCATCTACAATGTCAGTAATCTTCTGTGTCATTTCCTTAACAGCATTGTACTGTGTAGCGTTCATAACGCCCAGAACCTCAAGACCGTCTGCTGTAACAAGGGGGTCGCCCTTTGCATCGTTCTTGAAGGTCATCTCAACGTAGTTGGGAAGGTCTGCACCCTCTTCAACATAATCGCTGTAACGGCGAAGGAAAGAACCTACTGCCTTTTTACGGCAGATAACCTCAAGACCTTTACCGAAGGGCTTTGCAGGAAGAACCTCCATTGTAACTGCGTCCATATCAGCAGATACATAGTGAGTCTTGATGCCTGCAGCCTTACAAAGCTCAAAGAAATATACGGACATTTCAAGGTTAACCTTGCCAACACCCTCGATTGTGAGACCTACGGAGTTCTCACCGGGATCAAAAACGCCGTCTTTACCTGTGCAATCGTCCTTGAACTTCAGTTCATAGTTACCATTTTCAAGTGCGAATACGTCCTTAGTCTTACCTCTGTAAACAAGCTCTTTCATAATAAAATCTCCTTAAATAAAATGTAAAAAATAAATAGACTTAAAATATATCAAAGACCGAATTCGTTTTGGATAGCACGGTCTTTTTCAAGCACCTTAGCTGTTGCCTGTGCTCTGTACTCATCATACTTTACTCTGAGCTCATCGTCAGAAATTGCAAGCATCTGAATAGACAACAAGGCGGCGTTGGCAGCTCCGTCAATAGCAACTGTGGCAACAGGCATACCCGTAGGCATCTGTACAGTTGAGAGAAGTGCGTCAACACCGTCAAGATACTTTGATTTAACAGGAATTCCGATAATAGGCAGAGAGCAGTTTGCCGCAAAAGCACCTGCAAGATGTGCAGCCATACCTGCGGCGCAGATAATTACACCGAAGCCGTTATCCCGAGCTGAGCGTGCAAACTCAGAAGCCTCCACAGGAGTTCTGTGTGCAGAGAGAACTCTCACCTCAAAGGGTACACCGAACTGTGTGAGGATATCGGTTGCTTTTCTTACAACAGCAAGGTCTGAGTCACTACCCATTACTACTGCAACTTTTTTCATAAAATATACCTCCTTCACAATAAAAACAGTGAAAAAAACAAAACCGGGCAGACCTGTAGTAATGCTACAAGTCTGCCCAGGCGGTCGACATTAAACAGGTTTTCTGCTCCCACGTGGTACTCCACTAATCCGCCAGTTACAGAAAACATTACAACATCGTAATTATATCACACAAACCCAATACAAGTCAACAAAACACGACACCCCTTGAATGTAAATTATTTACAAAGCTTGTCCAAAGGTTTTGTTTAATTTAACAAGTAAACCCCGACCACAGGACAGGTCGGGGCAATACATAGTAATTTATTATCCGATTATCTTCTGTAAATAAGGTGAGAGAGGAGTACGCTCACTGCCAGCACTGCCATCTCCACAACGGCAAGAATTGCAATGCTCTGAGGAGTCTGACCTGCAAAGTTTGTAACAATCAAAGGATATACAAATACCCAGACTACAGCAAGGAAATTAACTATCGCCGTGATTGCTGTGCCTGCACGGATATAACCGATTCGGCTTATAAGTCCTGCCAAAAGTGCATTTACAAGAATCACAACATTGACAGCTACAAAACCCTCTATCTCTCCTGTCATAAGCTCGGTAATTTTACCGCTTATCATCAAAAAGGCAAAGCCAATTTCAAGGGCAATCAGCAATATCAAACAAACTGTTCTTTTCAGGTTTCGGAAAAATCTGCGGATACCTGAGAAAAAACCGAACATACCCATTACTGCCGCACCTGTAGCAATCTCCTGTGCTGATGTATCATCAGGCTGAGCCTTGCGGTTTGCTTTTTCCCTTGCAAGCTCCTCTTGCCTTTGCTCAGTTAGTGTCTTTTCCCTCTCAGGCTCTGAGGATTTCTCTTCCTTAATAGATTTTGTATGTATATCCTCGGTTGCAAGTCCAAGCTCCTTCTCGGTAAAGGTAGTATCACAAAACTCGCAATACCTTTTCTCTAAATTTATAAGTCCTCCGCAATTAGGACAGTTCATAATATTTATCCCCCATTTTATATATAACTAATCTCATTTAATATTCTCTTTTGCTGTGTTGATAGAAGCAATAAGCAAAACTCGTATACTTGTGCAAGCAGAAGCAAGTGTTTTATACTCCCCTTCAGTTATGTAATTGGTTTTATATAACAGTTCCAACCAATAACCGGTTTCATTAGTTTCTTTAAGAGCAATTTGGAGCTTCGCGATAAAATCCGCCTTGCCGTGAGCATACTGCGCCTCCCTGATATTTGCGCCGATTGAAGTACCGCTCCTGCCGATTTGGTTAGAGATAATAGATTCTCGTTTTTCTTTCAGAGTTTTAACAAGATTTATTATAGCAATCGCAAAATCCATTGATTGTATAGACAATTTATCTTGTCTCATTGTAAACACCGCCTATTTATAGTGTAACATATATTTTCGGCTTTTTCAATGAAGTATCGCTGATGCGATATGAAGCACTCGTTAATGCTCGTATGAAGCATTTGGCTGAGCCAAATATGAAGTGAAGCACACAAAAAGCTCATACGCCGCCAAGGCGTACTTCATAGGGCGAAGCCCTGCTTCATTTATCATACGCTGCAAGCGTGCTTCATTCGAAAAAACCGTATTTGTCAATGGACAAATACGGTTTTTTCGTGGTGTGGATGAATGGACTTGAACCATCGACCCCTTGCATGTCAAGCAAGTACTCTAACCAGCTGAGCTACACCCACGTTTTATGAAATCCTGATAATTATAGCACAGGGTGTTGTGAAAGTCCAGTAAATTTTACCACCCGAAGATTATCACTGTTTTTTCCAAAGCATTCTGCCTTGTGCAAATTTATAATCTACAAGCCCGTTATGACGCAGGTAGGTAAGGTGACCTCTGACTCCTGCCGAGGTCATTACATACTGCATATACGTCTCAGGCAAGCGCCAAAGTACAGTCAGCTTCTGAACCAAATCCTCCACTGACATAGGATTATTAAGCAAGTCAAGGATTGTGCTGTTCACCTTGTTAAGGCTGTCAATATTAAACTGAGCAAGCCTCTCAATCTTCCTTGTTGGCTCAGCGTGAGAAGGCACACACAGCTTGCCGTCAAGCTTCTTTATATCCTCCAAAGTTTCGTACTGGCTCTCCAAATCAAAAATATAGCTCATAGGACAACTTTCAAGAGTTTTATCGCTGATGACTGCATCTGCCACGAAATATACATCATCGGGAGTTTTCACGCCTATCATATCTGCAAAGTGCCCTGGCAAATGAAAAAGCTCCATACCCTCAGGCAGTGTAAGCTCTTTGATATCTGACACTGCACAAGCAGGTGTGTTCATAAATTTCCCTCTGAAATCTCTGCAGGGAAAAGCTCCGTACACAACCGCAGGCTCCAAATCAGGGTGCTCTACAAATATCCCCTCTGCCTCAGTTGCATAAGCTTTAACTCCTGTTGTCTCAACAATATATTTACAGCCTCCTGCGTGGTCTGTATGAGCGTGAGTAAGGATTACCGCCTTTATAGTCCAGCCCTGTTCCTCTATGGCACTGAGAATTCTCTTTGCGGACTTTTCGTTTACCCCGGTGTCGATTATATAAACTTCATTCTCCTCAGTTACATAAACCCCCACATTTGTAGGCATTGTATAGCAGTAGGTACTGCCTGCAAGATTAATAAGCTCAAACATGTTATCATCTACTTTTAAAATTTAATAATTGTTTTAGTTATTATAACCGCTTTATGCCATAAAATCAACAGACCCCCGATATATCGGAGGTCTGTACATATTGTCTGTTAATTTAATTCCAGCCCTGATTGCAGGTATATGTTCCGCCGTTCTTGGGGAAGTCAAAATGCTGAGTCCACTGATTGCCGTTGGAGAAATAGAGCTTATCATAGCTTGAAGATACAGACACGCTGTATGTGTTATTTCCTGCAGACTGCATTGTAAACTCCTGCTGATTGGAAGAACCGTTCTGCCAACAGATAAGCTTTACACTTCCCCAGCCGTTTGTGTCTACAAATCTGATAGTAACATTTCCTGAGGTATTGTTATTGTTGTTATTGTTTCCGCCTGAACCTGTATTATAAGCACTCCAAGAGCCGTTATAAATATATCCGTTACCGGGGATACTCAGGTCACCTGTCTTGTTACTTCCGTTATCGGAGAAAATAATCATATCATACTTTTTGTCAAGGGTTATCCTATACACATCCCCTGTTACATAGGTCATAGCTGTGCCCGGCCAAGCTTTAAGCTCTCCCCCTGCTGTACTCCACACATAAGCAAAGACAGAACCCCATCCATTTGAATTTTTGAAGTAAACAGTATTCTCTTTACTTTCTGGCTTAGTAGTAGCAGACTGTGTGGGAGACTGTGTTGAAGGTTGTGTTGCAGGCTTGGTAGCCTGTGTAGCAGGTGCCTCTGTGGGGTCTGTGGGGACAGTAGGCTGAGGCTCAACATTACCGTTGATAAACTTAACCATAGTGCCGATAACATCGCTTGTTATCATCTCTGCAACGTATTTCTGCAACAATGTAGCATCCTTAATAGTAATGTCAGAATCCATATCAACATCGGATGCAACTATCTCCTTGTGGCTCATAAACACAAGACCTGCAACAAACTTCTGTACAAAAGTTGCATCCTTAATATTTATAATTCCATTGCTGTCCGCATCACCTAACAGAACCAGCATTTCCACAGGACCGGGTGCTGTAGGTTTTTGGGTTTCTGTGGGGTCGGGTGCCTGTGTTTCTGTAGGCTTTGCGGTAGTTGATGGAACTGTGGGATATACAGGAGCATAGTCCTTCCATGAATTACTCTGATAAATCTTGGGTGAACCATTATACTCAAGTCCCGCCTCATTTGCACCGGGAATCTGATTACCTTTATTATCCGTAAACAGAACAAAGCAGTTTTCGTACCCCTTGGGAGGCTCGTAGAACCAGATGTTACCGCTTTCCTTTGTCATCTTTGTACCGGGCCACTCCTTGGGTGCGTTACTGCCGTCCTTGTAAATATAGCAGTAAACCTCACTCCAGTTAGCGGAGCTGTTGTCAAAGTAAATACCGGTGGCATTAGGGTCTGCTTTTGTATAAGTGTAAGTCTGAACATCAGAGGTTGAGGAGCCTGAGGATGCTTTGACAGAAACTGTAGTTTTTGTACCGTAAGCCTCGCCTGCGCCTATTGTAATCTTCTGTCCGTTTGTAAAGCTCTTGTATGCACCGCCGTCAATAGAGTACTGACCGCTTGTTGCATCGGAGTAATTAAGAGTAAGTGTAAGAGAGTCTGTTTTATAGCTCTGGGAGCCGGGAGTAACAGATACTGAGGGGCCTGCAGGCTTTGCATTAAGCAGAACAGCAATACCCGAGGAGCCAATCTGACCTGAAATATTTGAAGAAGTTACTGTCCATGTGGAACCTGAAACAAGGTCCTTGTATGTGCCCGGCTTGGTTGTACCGCCGCCGTTAGGAACATTTACATTGAAGTCACCGCCTGAGCCTGCAACAATAACTGCTCCGCTTTCACGGCAAACAACTGCACAGTTGTTGCCTGTGGTGTAATAATCCTTTTCACCCACACAGGCATTTTTGAGCTGGTTAACAGCTGCAATCTCCTGATTTTTGAAGGCTGTACTGCCTTTCTGACCTGAGTGAATGCTGTCTTTGTTAGCAGATTCGGGACGTGAGAAATAAAGTGCATTTGTACCACTGCGTGAAGCCGCTGCAGCATAGGCCCTGTCAATTACATTCTGACTCATTCCGTTGGAGAAGCCCCAGTCCTGATTGTTAGACCATGTGTCGTGGCTTTCGCCCCAGTAAATGAGTTTATCAGCGGCAACTCCTCTTGTTGCCCAGTTACCGTAAGAGGAAGGCACTGAGCCCCCTGCAAAGGAATTTCTCAGAGTCATACCGTAGGAGCTGTCTGTAACAGTCATATACTTGGTGTATTCAATCATAAGGCCCTCGTTGCCTGAGCCTCTGTCATCAGGGCCAACCAGAATCTCACCGTAGTGATAAAGTCCCTGGCTTGTAACTGCAGGCCAGAAGTTACAGCCCTCAGAGGGAAGTGCAATGTGCTTTGCCGCATCCCAGCGGATACCGTCAACGCCTATACCCTTAAGCTCATTTACATAATTTGCTACAACCTTCTGGACGTAAGAATGCTCAGAATTAAGGTCACGCATACCAATCTCGCCGTGAGTTACCTGATAGCGGTCTTCCCAACTGGAAACACCGCCCATTGTGTGCCAGTACTGATTATCTTTAAGGTCGTCCTGTACACGGTTTGTGTCACCGTTTAAGTGGTTTGCAACTACGTCAACAACAACCTTGATACCATACTTGTCAGCCTCCTGACAAAGAGACTGCAGGTCAGACTTAGAGCCAAGAGAGTTTGTTCCTACATAGAAACCATAGGGCTGATACAGCCAGTACCATGCACCTGAGCCTGCAGGCTGTGCAGGAGAGGTCTGAACAGAGGTAAATCCTGCCTCAGCAATATTTTTAAGCTCTGCTTTGATGTCGTTATATTTCCAGTTGAAGCAGTGAAGAATATTGCCGTCCTGGATGTTTTTTGCCAATCCGTAATTTGCACTGACTTCCAACACATCGGTTGCAACACCAATCTGCTCTCTGTCAGCCTGTGCTGCAGACACTGCAGGAACAGCAAAAACCGACATAATCAGGCTCACAATCATTAATAAACTAAGCAGTCTTTTTTGAACCATAGATAATTCCTCCTTAGTGACTCTCAAAAACCTAAGAAAATTTTAGCAAATTAATGGCTATCAAACAAGTTCATTCCTATTTTTTTCACTTAAAATTATGGCGAAAGTTTATCTTGTGTTACAAAATTTAATCCACATTCCTGTTTTTTGTTTTTATTATTCACAAAAATTATTTCACTAAACACCTTCTCACAAGAAAAAGGCCGACAGGAACACAATCCCTGTCGGTCTTTTAACAAGCTTAACTTTACTTTTTGAGATAATGGTTCTTACCCTTTGTAATTCTCAGGTAATACTCCTTCAGACGGTATTTTGCTGCTCTGAACTTTCTCACAACAACTATTATGGGTTTACGCATAAACATCATGCCTACCCATAGTTTTACGTACCTCATATATCCTTTGTCTGTGCATGAAATAAACTTCTCTTTTCTGTAAAATCCTGCCACCACACCAAGAATATTTGCATCGGTAATGTCGTATTCCTTCTCAAACAAACCGTCACCGCAGATAATATAACCTGTATCGGTTACTTCAATTATTCTATGAATAACGTACCGTCCCCGTCTGTCCTTATACAGCGGTATATCATATTTCTGAAGTCGACCCTCTGCAGGCTCAATAAGAACAGAGTCCTTGCCGTTTCTAATCATAGGCCACATACTTACGCCGTGAGGATTTACAACAAAGTGTCCTCTCTTTGCGACTTCTTCTATTGAACAGGTATTAATCACAGTTAAAACTCCTTTGATAAACACTTACATCTTTTCTATCATCACATATCACAAAATCAAATATGATACAGGTTATTTTACCACAAACGTAAAAATATTTCAACATAAAATATCCCCACTGTTAAACACAGCAGGGATATTTATTCAATTCAATAAAAACAAATGAATACTTAGTCTTTCACAGCCTCGAACAAATCAGAGTAAACAGTAACGACCTCGCCTGTAGCGTTGTCTGTATACTTAACCCATGCCTTTGCATACCAAGTTTCTCCTGATGCTACAGGTCCTACCCAGTATGCTGAGCCTATTGGTTTCTTTGTATCCAGTGTTCTGTCATAAACATTTTTGTTTGTTGTTCCGTTGTAGAAATCTTCTTCGTTATAGTTGTCCTCTTTTACTGCTATGATTCCTGCTCCCAGATACGTCAGATTGTTCTGGGTTGTGGGCACATACCATGCAAAGTTAAACTGTCCGTCCTTTGTTGCTGTAAAGCTTGTTACCGATACCAGTACCTCGTACTTGATTTCTGTATCTTCTGTTACAAATACCGCCTCTAATTTTACATCTACCTTGGGATAGAAGCTGTATGTTGTATCATAGCCTACTACCTTGCCGTCTGCTGTCCAGTATGCAAACTTCATTCCGCTTTCTGCTGCTGACGCTTCTACTGTTGTCTTTGCATTTGCAAGGTATTTGCCGTCTTTTTCTCCTCCGTGGGTTGTTATTGTTCCTCCCGTTATATCTATCTCAACATACAGGTCTACCTTTTCCCACTCAGGTATTGCTGTTACATCCTCGCCTGCCTGCAGTTTTGCCTTTATATCTTCTACTGTCTTATCCCAGCCTACTACTTCATAGCCTGAGCGTACCACCATTGATGTATCTGCAAGCTCTATATCATCTTCTGCTGAATAATACTGCATATCTATTATCTGTCCGTTGCCTGAATACGCCTTATCATTCTTAAAGGTAACAATATTTACTCCTTCTACTTCTGTCTTATACATTGCCTTGAAGAAATCGTTACCTGATGTTGTGAATGTATAGCTCAGCTCTGTGGTTATTACCTGTCCGTTTGCTGGGTTTATCCATCC
>JAZQIX010000017.1:0-8707 GCA_045541275.1 Ruminococcus sp. | reverse complement strand
TGATGATCGGCTTTGAGACCTTCCTTGTGGTCAACTGCTTTTCCGAGAAAAGCGGTGTCAAGTATCTGACCTTCGGCTACGGCATAGCGGTGTTCCTGATCGCTTTGGTTCAGAACGAGGTCATCTCGATCCCGTTCTCTACATTCCGCTACGGAATGGTAGCGGCGCTTGTGCTTTTGTTTGTTTTCTTTCTCCGTATGCCCACAGGCAAGGAGCAACTGCCGCGGTTCGTGAAAAAGAGCGATGGCATTATCGCACCTAAAAAGATGATGTGGGGCACCTATCTTCTTATGTTCATTGTTGCGCTGATGAGCGTTGCCGGCCCTGCGATTGTCGGTAAGGTAGAACACGGCGTTTCCATTATGTATTTGATCGTGGCACTTTCTTGTTTTTCCATGTACTTGATCCACAAAAAAGCGAACATTCATCCTTTCCGGCTGATGCCCATTTTTGTGGGGCTGGGCGGACTCGGTTTCCTTTTGATGCTCGTTACCGCTTACGTTCCCGCTTTTGCCCCTGTTGCCTGCGGGCTGATCGGATTCGGTATGGCTGCCGCCATATTCGGGCCGCTTTACGGTGTGCCGATCATGAAGTCCTATCCATCCAAGTTCATAGCACCCTCTATAATCGGTCTTGCTTTCTCGGCGGTTCTCGTTCACGCCGTTATCGCCGAGATCTTCCTTGGTGCACCAATCGCGCTGTATATCTTTTATGCCGTAGTCACGGCGGTGCTTGTGTTCGTGTTTACGCAGATTGAACCTTTCTTACTGTTTTCTTTACGCAGAAGAAATGCCGAAAACAACGAAACCGCACAAAAAGACATTTCGCCTGTCAGTGAGACTGTTACAAAACCTGCACAAACTCTTGCAGAAACCCCTGATATTCTTTCTGTTCTTACTCCAAAGGAACGGGAGGTTACCGAATTTATTTGTATGGGCTACACCAACAAGGATATTGCCAAGATAATGTTTATTTCCGAAAATACCGTTAAAGACCACACTAAGAAAATTTACCCCAAGATGGGCGTTCACAGCCGTTTCGAGCTTGCAACTCTTGTCAGCAAAAACCGTTCGGAGGACAACTGATTTTGATTTCGTTTTCTGAGACACCCTCTTACAAAAACGTATCTTAAAGACAAAACACAGGACATCATTTCCGATGCCCTGTGTTTTTCTTTGCTCAGATTTCGAAGCTATCCGTTATACCCACAAGCCTTGAGTTATCTCTTTTTACATAATACATCTCAATTATCACGGAGGTGCGGTGTCATTCGGTTGATTTATTCTGGAATGTGTAGTATAATTCACTGTGAAATAAAACAGAAAGAAGGATAACTATGCTTGATAATAACAAGACTTATTTTGCAGATATTGATATTGAGGGTTACGGTGTCATCACTGTAAAACTTTGTCAGGATTCTGCACCCATTACCACAGAGAACTTTGTAGCATTGGCTGAGGAAGGATTCTATGACGGACTTACCTTCCACCGCATTATCGCAGGCTTTATGATGCAGGGCGGTGACCCCACAGGCACAGGTATGGGCGGCTCCGACGAAACCATCGTAGGTGAGTTTAGTATGAACGGATACAGCAACAACCTGTCCCACACAAGGGGCGCCATATCCATGGCTCGTTCCATGGACCCTGACAGCGCCAGCTCACAGTTCTTCATCGTTCACGAGGACAGCTGTTTCCTTGACGGCCAGTATGCCGCTTTCGGATATGTAACCGAGGGTATCGAGGTTGTAGACAAAGTCTGCGATGAGGCAATACCTGTTGATCAGAACGGAACTATCCCCAGAGACCGTCACCCTGTTATGAATTCTGTTACAATCAGAGTCGAGGATTAATACACAGACGGAAAGTTCTTCCGCTCAATTCGGATATAAATCCTGTATTTAAGGTGTTTAACATCTTTTCTTAAACTTAAATCTTAACAAATAAAGCGTTGCATATAAAGGAGCAAATCGACACTCTCCCTCAGATGTAACGCTTTTTTATTTTATAACAAAATGTGTTTTCTTTGCTTACCTGTAAAAACAGATTTATCACCCACTGAGTACCAACAAAAAAGACTCCCGATAGTCAAATCGGGAGTCAAAGGTCAAACCCCATTGTAATCACCTTAACATAGAGTTTTCCAAAGCTCTTTGGTCATATAGTTTGTATGACCTGTGCGAACTTCGTTCATCAGCGGAACTTCTACCTTGTTACAAGTGTGGTGGTACACAAAACCCACCTTCTCCTGCACTCGTTTCGACTTAAGGTTTCCGTCATAGTAACCGCACCAGATTGTAGTCATCTTAAGTTCTTTAAAGCCGAAACGCAGAAGCTCTCTTACGGCTTCGGGCATATAGCCCCTGCCCCAGAAGGGTTTACCCAACCAGTAACCCAACTCGCACTCATCGTCCCTATCTGTCATATCGGTATGGCCTTTCAGTTTGAGTTCAATTGCACCGATTGCCTTGCCGTTTTCCTTTTCACAGATAGCATAACACTGATCACCCGTGAAGACATTTCTGATAATCTCAAGGCTTTCTTCTACACTTTTATGAGGCGGCCAACCTGCTATGGGGCCAACCTCGGGGTCTTTTGCATATTCATATAAACTCTCTGCATCCGCCTCTGTCCATGGGCGTAATATAAGTCTTTCTGTCTGAAGCATTTGTTACCTCCGAAAATCAGATTTATTATTTTGACTTTTATAGTCCCAGAATTGCTCCTAAAATCATAAGAGTAGTGAGGGTGATTGAAAAAACCATACCTAAAATCGTTATAATTATTTGGATCTTGCTCTTGATGTGCTTGCGTTGAAACCTAAGCGAAATTAAACCAACAATCCAACCAAAAAGAGGTGGAAACGAAAGATATGTCAAAACCACTGCCCATATTTTCTCATATCGAGAATCATCCGATAAACCATCCATAGTCACTTTTGTTTTTTCTATTTCATCTTTCAAAAGATAATCCAGAGAGCAGTCGAACAACTTACTAATCCTGATAAGCTTTTCGGTGTCAGGATATGTGGTACCCAGTTCCCATTTTGATACAGATTGTCTTGACACATTTATAATTTCTGCAAATTGTTCTTGTGTCAAGTTATGTTCTTTGCGAAGTTTAGCTATTTTTTCTCCCATTGTCATAGTGGCAACCTCCTTGTATTTGGTGTTTAAATTATAGAAAAACAGTGTGATTTTTTGAACCAATTACAGGTTGCTAAATGCAAAGTTCAAGTTGCATTCTTACTAGATTTAGCCGTTCATCTTTATATAAAAATATAAATAAATTATAATTTGTTCAGCCTAATGTTTCAGCAAAAATTTTCTTTAATATATCTGTGGGAATATCTTGTTTAAGAAAAATCTGCAACATTCCTTTGGGAGTGATTTTATACCCTTTAAGTTCCTCTTTATGTTCTGCTATCGCCCTTGCTTCAATGTTCAGGTGGTCTTTGAATGGTATCAATCTTACAAAACTTTCATCGATATAATAACTGGGCATTTTCGCCCACAACGTTTCGTTAGGTTCAGTAGATGTGCTGTCATAAATCAACTGCCTTAATCCACTAAACATTTCAATAATATCACTTGGATATTTTTCTATGTATTCTTTAACTTGTTCGTTCATTTGAACACCTCCATAAAATGAAGTCTGTCAGTTTGTTATATTGATATTTTTAATATACAAAATCCAGTCTGATAAGCTTTCTACGGTAAAATCACTCAGTGCTTTTTCGTAGCAATCAAACGCCTTGGGATGATTTTCTTTCATCCAACTAAGGGATTTCTTAGGTCCCAGATAAGGATGATGTACTGCATCGCAAAAAATCTCCAAGCTGTCTGTAAGCAACCAATGCCACCTGAACATTCCCTCGGCGTCACATCTTTTTACCCTCTCAAACATCTTTACGCACCAATCAATATCCGCCCTGATTTCTTCACTTGTTTTACTTGGGCGGTTTTTCATATAGTCTAAAACTCTGCTTTGCAGTGCCTGTCCCACTCCGTCAGTATCCGTGATAATCTTTCCGTCAAAAATCCGAACAAAATCAGCTAAGTCATACTCTCCGTCAAAATAAGAGTTTGGATATACAAACACATCCAACTGAACCCCATTTACAATAGATGTATCGTGAAACTGACTGTGATGCTGTGAAATAACCAATGCATCAAAATCACTATTGAGATTATTTGTTCCACTGGCATACGAGCCGTAAACGATGATACTCAGAGGACTGCACTTTTGCTTTATGTATTCAATAATCTGTTCCACTAAAAACACCTCGCTAAAATCATTTTGTTAAGTTGATTATATCACACCATTTTTCAAACCTCAACAGTCCCCTACAAATCCTCTGTGTGGATTTTATTGTGCACTTCGTATTCGTTCCCTGCTTACCGAAACAAATCCCACACAAGGCAATTTTATGGCTTATTCGGGGAATCTGAGGCTATTATTATATTTTATTATTTCCGCTTTATATATAACCTCCAAGTGGCTAAACCCTTTACAATTTGATGAGCGTATTTTTGTCTGTTAAGAGCGAGAAACTTACTTGCATTTCCGTCTGAAACACGGTAATATTCAGGGGCTCAAGGTGATGCATCCGAGGAAGTTAAAGCTCTGCCTGACCAACTAAAAAGCTTAGCAGGAAAATAAAAAAGTTAACACCTCTGTTTTTTATGCAGAGGGGTATTTATCGGTATTCAATTATACTTATATCATTCAGACTTTTTCTTTGCTGACAATATGGAAAACACCAAAGCTATAACAATATCGGAAACTAAGCCCTGTGCTTTTCTTTGCTTGGAATTCAAAATTATTCGTTATACCAATAATCCTTGAGTTATCTCTTTTGACATAGCACATCTCGGTTATCACGGAGGTGCTGTACCCGATAAGGTCACCCGCTTGTTTTGGTGTGAGGCATTTTCTGCACTATCAGATTGGTTGCAAAGATTTATCTGAGCGAGTATAGTCCTTTCTTTGTGCAAAAAGCCGCTTTAAC
This sequence comes from Ruminococcus sp., assembly GCA_045541275.1. Taxonomy (GTDB): domain Bacteria; phylum Bacillota; class Clostridia; order Oscillospirales; family Acutalibacteraceae; genus Ruminococcoides. Next base: position 3,697 of record JAZQIX010000017.1, on the reverse strand, counting down.
TCTCGTTTGATATAATCCCCTATCGTGCCTATATATTTAAACATAATCACAATCTACTGCCTGTATACACATCCGCAGCAGGAGTTTAGCAGGAAATTGAAAAAGTTATTCTCTATAATCTTTTTATGCAAAAGCAACTGACAGACACATAAATGTCTGTCAGGAGCTTTGATTTAGGCATTTAAGTTTCTCTCAAATCTATTTTACAGAATTGGGAGATCATTAGATCCTTGGGTTCCATCGAACTCAGGCTTTTCTGTTGGGGTTACACAGCTTGCAACGACTACTTCTTCAGAAGTAAATATATTGAATTTTATTTCAATACCTGCGTATTCTTTCTTCTGCATTTTGATCGTCTCCTTATTTATATGCATACACAGTTGCCTCACCAGCAAAATGTGCCAAAGCACTCACTACAGTCCATAGCTCCTCTTTGCCTGCACTCTGAGCAAGGGCACCGTAGCTGTAGATTGTGTAATCCAGTGTAATACCGCCGAGGGCTACTTTTAAGCTGTTCTCGCCCATCTTATGAGCAGGGATATCGCTTATGATAAGCTCGTAAAAGTTTCCGTTCTTCTTGAGAGTTGCAGGGTAGTCGCAGGTGATTTCAAGACTCTCAATGTCAACGCTTTCGTCGATAATGAAATAGTGCTTGAACTCAAGCTCTGTTTCAAGAGAAAGTGCTGTGCCGTAGTATGTAACGCCTGACTCCTCACCCTCAAGTGTAAAGGGCGCACCTGCAAAGCCATAAAGCTCTGTAACCTTTTCTTCTTCGGTCATAAGCTCTGTATCGTTTGCAAGATTATCAGTATTGTAATTAAAGTAAATCTGAGCCTGAGCACCGTAGTTAAGCATTTTCTTTACAAGCTCCTGCTCTTTTGCGTACTTCACTGTATCTGAAAGGAAAACCTCTGCATAATCCTGAACAGTATAGTCATCCAGCTGGAGTTCAGACTCGCTTGTAACAAGCTTTGCGGAAATTGCGGATGTCATTTCCTTAGCCGCAACCTCGCAGGTGAATACATAGTAGTCGCCTGACTTCACTGCTTCGCTTACAGGGATTTCAACAGTATAAGTTGAGCCTGTGTCGGGAACTTCAAAGACTATCTTGGCATCAGGGTCTTCAATTGTAAACCTGCTCAGTTGCATATAGTAGTTCACTGCAATCTTATCACCAAGGCTGATGGTATATCCTGCAACCTTATCTACACCGCAGTATTCTCCACACTCAGCACAGTATCCATTCGTGATTCTTCTGTGCCAGCAATTCAATCCGCAATCCTTGCAGATTGAATCCTCATAAACATGAGCAGTATAACAATGTATTATATTGTTAACAAAACAATATCGTTTTTCGCCTGTGTAAACTGAACCAATACCTCTAAGATTATGCTTTACTGAAGGAATGTCGAAATCTTCAGGCAGATAGAGTGTACCATTAATTTCGAGCAAAAATCCATTAAGGTTCAGTTCAACACCGTCTGTATAGACGGTTTCGTTGTCATCAATAATAGCATATGACTGAAGTGTAACAGAGGAGGTTTCGGGAATATAACCTGTTTCCTCTGCTTTAGCATAAGCAATTGCCTCGCTTAAAGTATTGAATGAATATGTCTCATAACACACGTCATCGTCGTAGTCCACATATCGCTCTGCAAAGAAAGGTACCTTGTATGTACATCCCTCGTTCTCGCAACAGCCCTCGACCCAGTTAATATTGTGATTTCTTGTTTCATCGAGTTCGGAATTGGAATAGATTGCCTCAGTTTCTTTGCAAGTCGTATAGCCGTAGTAAACCTTGTCGCCGCCAATTATTGGATAATCATCTGTTCCTATCTTCTGACCCCATACGTCGGCTTCCTGCTCACCCTGTAAGAGATAAGCAACCTCGCCTGACTTAAACTGCTCTGATGTTTTGGATTCTGCTGAGTACTCTACGTCTACAGCATCGGAAGTTCCTTCTATACCAATACCGCCATTGTTGGCTGTATCTAAATAATAGCAGTACATGATTATGGCTTGATTATTAGTACCAACCACGCCACCAACTTCAATACTGCCGCTAACACTGCCTGTGTTGTAGCAGTTTGCGATTGTATCTGCATTACTGCCGACCACACCACCGACACTTCCGTAACCGCTGACATCACCCGTGTTGTAGCAGTTTGTGATTGTTCCGCCTTCATTAGAGCCAATCACACCACCGACATAACCGTAACCGCTGACATCGCCGGTGTTGCTGCAATTTGTGACTGTGCCATCGCTTGAACCGGCTACACCGCCGACCCAAATCTTACTACCACCGATTTTGCCTGTGTTATAGCAGTTTTCGATTGTACCAAAGTTTACACCTACCACGCCGCCGATAAGGTTGGTGCCAACAATTTCGCTTGTATTGTAACAATTTGTGATTGTGCCGTTATCATTATAGCCTACCACGCCGCCGATATACTCGTAACCGATAAAACGGGAGTTAATAACACCTGTATTTTTAACGGCACCGTTAGCACCTACAAAACCGAACAGACCGACACAATTGCTGCTGTTGTTATAATAAAGGCCTGAAATGGTTTTGCCGTTACCGTCGAAGGTACCTGTATACGGACAGGTTCTTTTACCGATAGGTGTCCACGCTCTTGCATCTGCGGACTCAGCCGACATAGCACCTTCGTTTACAACAATGTCTTCTGTAAGAATGGCATTTGCAGAACCGAAGTTTGCGTTATCGTTATTTACCTTGTCTGCAAGCCAATAAAGCTGACCGGCGTTTGCAATTTCATAAACGCCGTCTTCGTTCTCATCTGTTGCAGGCTCGAAAACATCGCAAGCTGTACAGAAGCCGTTCTCATCATAAGCATGCACACAATGGTTACCGCAAATTGTGCAAACACCATCTGTGTAACGACACTCGTTAACAACAAGTTGCATTGTTGTTTCTTTCATGATATTATAGTCACTTAAAGTTTTACCTTCTTCAAGTTTCTTACCGGCAATCATTAATATCTGATGTCCGGGATGAATGCCCTCTCTCTCATAAACTTTTGCCTTAACTGCATCAATTGAGTCGTTAGGCTCAACCTCAAGAGTAATAGTATTCCCGTCAACAGTTTTCACATAAATCTGCATTGCAAAAGCAGTTACGATAGATACAGAAAGCATGGTGATCAATACGCAAGCCGTAAGAAAAAAACTAAGGACTTTTTTCGCTGTTGTTTTCACTAAAATTCCTCCTTTAAGTTTATATAAGCTTTGTATGTAAACAAGGGCAGAAAGTTAAAGGGGGTAAACGCTTATTAAAAACCCTTGGAAATTTAGAATATGAGCAATACACTACGGTAACATTTTCGCCTTTCAAAGCCAAAGCAATCTACCACATGCTACACTTACCCATTATTACACTTATCATTTTATATGTTCTTAAACTCCATGTCAACATTTTTAGATTAAACTTACACCCGATAAACCATAATAAAAACCTCAGCAGTAACAAAATCTGCTGAGGATATTGAATAATGTAATTTTACAGTTCAAAGCTATCTGTTATACCTACAAGCCTTGAGTTATCTTTTTTCACATAATTCATTTCCGTTATCTGTGAGGTGCTGTGTCATTCGGTTGATTTATTTTATAATGTGTAGTATAATGCACTTGAATATAAAGCAGAAAGAAGGATAACTATGCTTGATAGTAATAAGAC
>JAZQIX010000016.1:0-176242 GCA_045541275.1 Ruminococcus sp. | reverse complement strand
GTTGTTGCGAACATATGTCATTGCAACACCGGGCCACTCAGGATTTGTGCCTGTTTCACTTCCCCACCAGTATACATTCTGTGTCTCGAATGCCCAGTTGTTTGTGAAGTAAACTGTTACTGTATCTGCAGGTGCATCTGTAGGTGCATCTGTAGGCTCATTTGTAGGTGCCTGTGTAGGCTCATTTGTGGGAGCCTGTGTGGGCTCGTTTGTGGGAGCCTCTGTGGGCTCGTTTGTGGGAGCCTCTGTGGGCTCATTTGTAGGAGCCTGTGTGGGCTCATTTGTAGGAGCCTGTGTGGGCTCATTTGTAGGAGCCTGTGTAGGCTCATTTGTAGGAGCCTCTGTGGGCTCATTTGTAGGAGCCTGTGTAGGCTCATCCTTGGGAACGTAAATCAGGTGATTAATAGGTTCTTCAACCTTAATACCTGCAACCCATTTCTGGATAGCAGTTGCATCTTTGATGGTAACCTTACCGTCAAAATCAACATCTGCTACTACTGCCTGGAACTCGTCCAGCTCTTCAAGTTCTGCAACAACCTTCTGAATGAGAGTTGCATCCTTGATGTTTACTGTGTCGTCTGACTCAACGTCACCGATAAGGCCATAAACCTCACCGTTGATGCCTGACTCGTCCTTGCCGGGAGTATCAGCAATCTGGAAACCGTCAGGAACGGTATAAGCAGAAACTGCTACTGCAGACATGGATAAGAGCATCAGAACTGTCAGAACGATTGACAAAACTCTTTTTGCCATAGTCATAGGGATATCCTCCTTTTAAAATTTTTATAGCATGAAGCTAACTCACCTTGTATTATACAACACCAAAAATGGTAATACAACCTTTCTGAGGAAAATTTTTAATCATAATTTAATAGTTTCTTACTTTTTATCCAAAAAACAATGTGGATTTTTGCCATATTGCACAATACAACATCTGTCCCATTACTTCACTAAAAAAATAGTTGTAACCAAATACTCCCTTTTGCAATAAGATGTACTGTAGACAGCACAAACCAAAAGCAAACCACAGAGCAAAAAAGCTCTGATTTTGCAGAGAAAGTCTGTGCTGAGCACTGAAAGGAGGACCTCCCATTATGTGTAACAACAACGGCTTCTTCGGCGGTAACTGCTGCTGGTGGATCGTAATCCTGATCCTCATTCTGTCCTGCTGTGGTAACAACGGCGGTAACGATTGCAACAACAATGGTTGCGGTGGCTGTTGCTAAGCCCAACAAAAGCAAAAAGGGGCCGTGCCAAAAGGCACGGGTCCGATTTATTATATGCAACTATTTACTTTACAAAAAGCTTTTCAAAGTATCCGAACCCTACTCCTGCAACACCCGAAATAACCACAATGAGTATAGGATGAAGCTTCTTAATGCAAAGCACGAACATGGCACCGAAAAGCACTAAAGATGTAATGAAGTTGTAGCTCATAAATTCAGAAAGAGCAAAACCATTGGGAAAGAGCACAACCTGACCGATAGAAAGCACGGCGGCGGCAATAAGTCCTATGGATACTGGCTTTAAGCCGTTCATAGCACCTGCCACAAGTCGACTTGACTTAAACTTATCGTAAAACCTTGCAATAAGAAGAATAATTACAAAGGAAGGAAGCACCAATCCCAAGGTTGCACAGGCAGCACCTATTATACCCCAGAGGGTTGACCCGCCCATAGCCTCACTGCCCATTACTGAGCCCACATAGGTTGCGATGTTAACTGCAAAGGGACCGGGGGTACTCTCGCTGATTGCAACAAAGTCAACAAACTGCTCGGTACTGAGCCAGCCTCTGCCTACTACCTCATCCTCAAGGAAAGGCATCATTGCGGCACCTCCGCCAAAGGTAAAGGCACCCAATTTCAGAAAGATGAGAAAAAGCTCAAGGAAAATCATTTCTTCTCACCTGCTTTCTTTGAGATAAAGAAGGCAGCAAGCCCAATGAGTGCTCCTGACACAATTACAATCAGCACCTTTACATCGAAAACCGCTACTGCAATAAAGCTTAAAGCTATCATTATATATGCAAAGGCATTCTTGGGAGTTTTTTTGAACAGCCCCCACAGTGCCTTTGCCACAAGCGCCAGCACACCTGCACGGATACCGCGCAAAGCAAACTGGACAATTTCATTATTCCACACATAATCAAGGCAGAAGGACAGCAGGAGAATAATTATGAAGGATGGCATTACAACTCCTAAGGTTGCACACACAGAGCCTAAAAAGCCCGACACCTTGTAGCCGATAAAGGTTGCCGCGTTGATGGCAATAGGGCCGGGTGTAGACTCGGACACAACAACTATGTCAAGGAGTACATCCTTATCTATCCAGTTTTTCTTCTCTACAACTTCCCTCTCCATAAAAGGAATCATGGCAACACCTCCGCCAAAGGTGAAGGCACCAATCTTGAAGAAAGCAAAGAAAAGCTGAAGACATCTTTTTATTTTTTCTCTGGTGAGTTTCATAACATCCCTACTTTACAGTATATTCACTTTCAAAAAATGAGGGTCTGAAACCAGACCCTCATATTAAAATTATCAGTTATTGCCAGCTTTTTCTGCGGCAAGCTTCTCTGCACGGTATTTCTCCATATCCTTTGCACGGATTTCTACACGGCGGATTTTGCCGGAGAAGGTCTTGGGCAGGGAATCAAAATACTCAATCATTCTGGGATATTTATAAGGAGCTGTGTTCTTCTTAACATAGTCCTTAAGCTCCTGTGTAAGCTCCTCAGAGGGAGTATATCCGGGCCTGAGTACAAGATTTGCCTTGACAACCTGTCCTCTTGTTTCGTGAGGATAAGCTGTAACCGCCGCCTCTAAAACTGCAGGATGCTCCAAAAGCACAGACTCAACCTCAAAGGGTCCGATGCGGTAGCCCGATGACTTTATAACATCGTCATTTCTGCCAACATAGTGGAAGAGTCCATCCTCATCCATATAGGCAACGTCGCCTGTATGGTAGTAACCGCCGTACCACTTTTCTTTGGTATCCTCTTTGCTCCAGTTGTAGTTACACAGCAGACCGCGGGGTCTGGTGGCAAGGGTAGGAGCCTTGATACAGATTTCGCCTGTGATACCCTGACGGCACTCCTCACCGTCAGCATCAAGGAGCTTAATATCGTAACCGGGAACAGGTCTGCCCATTGAGCCGGGAACAGGCTTGCTCCAAGGATAAAGTGTACCTACGCAGATTGGAGTTTCACTCTGACCGAAGCCCTCGTGAATCTCAAGTCCTGTAAGCTCTTTCCATTTTTCAAAAACATCTGCAGGAAGTGCCTCGCCTGCTGTACAGCAATGCTGAATTGAAGACAAATCATAGGACTTAACATCCTCCTGAAGCAGGAAGCGGTACATTGTGGGAGGTACGCAGAAGGTTGTAACCTGATATTTCTCAAGCTTTTCTAAAATATCCTTTGCGTTGAAACGCTCAAAGTCATAAACCATAATGGCGGTCTCGCCGAACCACTGTCCGTAGAGCTTGCCCCATACAGACTTCATCCAGCCTGTGTCAGAAATTGTGAAGTGCATACCGCCGTCAACAACTCTGTGCCAGAAAAGGCCTGTCATAATATGACCCAGAGGATAAGAAAAATCGTGAACTATCATCTTGGGATAGCCTGTAGTACCTGATGAAAAGCACATCATCATAGGGTCAGTAGCCTTTGTATTTGCTCTGCCTGTGGGACGTGTCCATTTATCAGAGGCTTTCTCAAGTCCTTCCTCAAAGTCAATCCAGCCCTCGCCTGCGTTTTTGTGCTCAGTTACCATCTTCAGGCGGACGGTCTCATACTGACCCTCGCCCTCATCGTAAATCTCTGTGCACTTGCCGTGGCCTGTAAGGAGTATTGCGTCGATTCTGCCCACATTACAGCGGTATATGTACTCGCCTGTTTTGAGCATATCGTTTGCCTGAACTACCACTGCACCGATTTTATGCAAACCCAGAAGCACTACCCAGAACAGGTAGCTCCTTCTGAGGATAAGCAGAACTCGGTCTCCCTTTTTGATACCAAGGGACTTTAAGTAGTTTGCGGCTTTATTGGAGAGAAGCATCATATCTTCAAATGTGAATCGCTTCTCCTCGTTATCTGCTGAGATATACATGAGTGCCAGCTTATCGGGCTTTGTCTTTCCCAGCTCGTCAATTACATCATAGGCAAAGTTGAAGTCGTCATTCCATGTAAGCTTGTAGTTCTTACGGCAGTCCTCCAAAGAGGTAAACGACTCACGTGTTCTGCCTGTAAATTTTTCATATATTGCCATTCCTGTGAACTCCTCGGGTAAATTACTTGATAACTACTGCAAGGAACTTAAGGGGTTTATCCCCGATTGCCTTGAAAGAATGAGGTTTTCCCGAATCAAAATAAATGCTGTCGCCCTTATTCAGCTCATAGGAAATGTCCCCGATGTAAAACTTCATTGTGCCTGACAGGATGTAGTCAAACTCCTGTCCCTCATGCTCGTGCATCACAGGTGTCTTCTTGGAAGGCTGTGTGGTAACAATCATGGGCTCTGCACGTTTACCGCGGAAAGTAAATGCAAGGTGGGAGTAATCGTAGGAATCATTACGACTTACTGCAATACCCTGGTCCTTCTTAGTAACCACGCAGGTAGAAAGCTTGGGAGAATCACCGCTCATAATATCCACGACTTCCACACCGAGGATGTTTGCTGCATTGTAAAGGAAGCTGAAGGAATAGTCAAGCTGTCCTTCCTCGTATGCTCGGTACTCTTCCACTGTCATATCCATCTGATTAGCCATATCCTCAGCAGATATACCGCAGATGTCACGGAGTTCTTCAAGTCGGGTTCCGATTTCTTTTAACTGTTCAGTCATGAGGGTTTTCTCCTTTTCTGATAAAATTAAAGCATTACATCAAGTATAACACAAATACTGTCAAGTATAACACAAATACTGTGTTTTGTCACCTTTGTAATTACTCAGCGTAGTTGTAGCCAAGCTCCAGAGCCTTTCTGTTGGAATCAAGGAGGTGCTGCTTGGAAGCAGGAACAACCTTCTGAAGTGCACGATCAATATTCTCAAAGGGAATAATTCCGCTCTTCTTGATAACATAGCCAATCATAATCATATTGGCAAGACCTGAAAGCCCCTCATCATTTGCAAGCTTTGTTGCAGGGATGTAGTAAGCCTCTACGTCAGTACGGTTAACCTTTCTGTCAATCAAAGCACTGTCAACAAAAATCTGACCGCCTGCAACAGTTGCATCCTCGTACTTGTCGAGGGAGGGCATATTCATAACCATAAGGATATCGGGGTTGGAAACGATGGGTGAACCAACGGGGATATCAGAAATAATAACGGAGCAGTTAGCAGTACCGCCACGCATCTCAGGACCGTAGGAGGGAAGCCAGCTTACTGACTTATCCTCAAGAAGGCCCTCATAAGCCAGAAACTTTCCGCAGAAGAGGATACCCTGTCCGCCGAAGCCTGCAATAAGCATATTCTTTGTCATAGTCTTAGTCCTCCTGTGCGTACTTATCCTTATATACACCGAGGGGATAATAAGGAAGCATATTTTCCTCAAGCCAATTAAGAGCATTCTGAGGAGTCATACCCCAGTTTGTGGGACATGTAGAAACAACCTCAATAAGAGAGAAGCCCTTGCCCTCAACCTGATACTGGAATGCCTTTTTGATAGCCTTCTTAGCAGCCTTAACGTTCTTAACATTATTAACTGCTACACGCTCAAGGTAGGTTGCGCCGTCTACATTGGAGAGGAGCTCGCAAACCTTAAGGGGAAAGCCTACGGTCTGAGTGTCTCTGCCGTAGGGAGAGGTCTGTGTAACCTGACCGGGCAAAGTTGTGGGAGCCATCTGGCCGCCTGTCATACCATAGATTGCGTTGTTAACGAAGATAATTGTGATGTTCTCGTTTCTTGCTGCAGAGTGAACTGTCTCTGCAGTACCGATAGCGGCAAGGTCGCCGTCACCCTGATATGTAAATACAATGTTCTCAGGATTTGCACGCTTTACGCCTGTAGCAACTGCAGGAGCTCTGCCGTGTGCTGCCTGTACCATATCTATATCAAAATAATCATAAGCCATAACGGAGCAACCAACAGGAGCAATACCTACTGTTTTGCCCTGAATTCCCAGCTCATCAATAACCTCTGCTACAAGACGGTGAATAATACCGTGAGTACAGCCGGGGCAGTAGTGAAGAACTGCATCTGTAAGTGCCTTGGGCTTTTCAAATACAACTGCCATTAGTTTTCTCCTCCTTTGCTTGCTTCCTCAATCTTTGCCAGCACCTCTTCAGGTGTCATAATCATACCGCCTGTGCGGTTGCAAAGATACACGGGCTTTGTGCACTCTGTTGCAAGCTTAACATCTTCAATCATCTGACCCATGTTAAGCTCAACGCTGATAAAGCTATTTACTTTGTCTGCAATAGCACGCAGTTCCTTCTTGGGGAAGGGCCACAGGGTAATGGGTCTAAGCATACCAACCTTGATACCCTTTGCTCTTGCCATATCAATAGCATTCTTGGAGATACGGGCAGCAATACCGAAAGCAACAATACAGATGTCTGCATCGTCCATCATGTACTCCTCGTACATAACCTCGTTCTCCTCAATGTATCTGTACTTCTCGTAACGCTCAAAGTTCTTTACCTCCAGCTCCTCGGGCTTGAGGAAAAGGGAGTTTACGATATTGTGTGAACGTTCACAGTTTGTACCTGTTACTGCCCAGGGCTTCTCATACTCTGTAACCTCACCCATATCAAGGGAAACAGGCTCCATCATCTGACCCATTGTACCGTCAGCAAGAAGCATAACAGTCATTCTGTACTTATCAGCAAGGTCAAAGCCCTTGAAGGTCATAGTAACCATCTCCTGAACAGAAGCAGGAGCCAGCACCAGCATATGATAGTCGCCGTGAGATGTACCCTTTACAGCCTGGAAGTAGTCGCTCTGTGAGGGCTGAATACCGCCAAGACCGGGGCCGCCGCGCTGTACGTTTACAACGAAGGCAGGAAGGTCACAGCCTGCAAGATAAGACAGACCCTCACCCTTAAGGGAAATTCCGGGGCTGGAGCTTGAGGTCATTGCACGCTTACCTGCAGAAGCAACGCCGATAACCATATTGATAGCAGAAACCTCACTTTCTGCCTGTAAGAATGTACCGCCGATTTTAGGCATACGCTTAGCCATATAGGCTGCTATTTCAGTCTGAGGGGTAATGGGATAGCCCAGATAGTGGCGGCAGCCTGCCATGATAGCAGCCTCAGCCAGAGCCTCGTTACCCTTCATCAATACTTTTTCTGACATAATCTTTCCTCCTTACTTCTCAACAGTGATTACACAGTCGGGACACATGGTTGCGCAGAATGCACAGCCGATGCACTTTTCCTGATCTGTAACAGTTGCAGGATGATAGCCCTTCTGATTAATCTCGTCTGAGAGTGCAACAATGCCCTTGGGGCAAGCACCTACGCACAGAGCACAGCCCTTGCATCGGTTCTTATCAAATGTTACCTTTGCCATATTCATTTCCTCCATTCACTGACTCTATTTTAAGAGTCTCCAGTTTACCAGACTCTTTCCTGCAGAGTCAGCGGTAAAAGATTTTCTTGATTTTCTGAGAATTCCTCATATATTTTATCCCATACTGCGGTAAAACGCAAGGGCAAACCTGTTTTGTCTGAAATCTCAGCTATAAAGTCAAAGGACCTTTCCACGTCTTCCTTAGTGGTCAGTGGTCCTATATTTGAGTTGTTTACAATGCCTGTAAAGGGAATACCTGCCGCGGTCTCAATCTCCTCTTTCATCTCCAGCACTTCCTCAACTGTGCGGGTGAGAGGTCGATACATATTCACAACCATCAGCATTTCGTAGTCGCCTTTCATTATACCCTCACGGTATCTGCCCAGAGCATAGGCGCCTCTGTCGTCACCGCCTACATCACAGACAGCAAAGGTGCTTTCGTCATCAATGATAGCGTAAGCCTCAGAGGGCAGGGCGGGCAAATCCACGTTAGAATTTGCAAAGGGAGAGGAAATCATTCTGATTCCCAGCTCCTCCAGTCTGTCTGTGCTGTCCTTTGCTCTGTAGTAGGGGTTTACTATATCCAAGTCCGCCAGAGCCACAGCCTTACCAGTTGCCTCTCTGATACGAACTGAGTAGTTGACGGCAATGTTGGTTTTGCCTGAGCCGTAGTGCCCTGCGAAAACGGTTATACGTCTAAAGTTATTTATCATACCAGTACAGTCCAGCCGAACTCATCAGCTACTGTGCCGTTCTGGATACCTGTAACTGTATCGTAAAGCTTCTGAGAAAGCTCACCGATTGAGCCGTCGCCGATAGTCATAACGTCGTCCTTGTAGCGGAGTGTGCCAACAGGAGAGATAACAGCAGCAGTACCTGTGCCGAATACCTCCTCAAGCTTGCCTGTGTTCTGAGCCTCAATAAGCTCATCTACAGAAATCTTTCTCTCCTCTACCTCATAGCCCCAGCTCTTGCACAGAGTGATTACGGAGTTACGGGTAATACCGGGGAGAATAGAGCCTGACAGAGCAGGAGTTACAACCTTGCCGTCAATCTTGAAGAAGATGTTCATAGCTCCAACCTCTTCAATGTACTTTCTCTCAACACCGTCAAGCCAGAGCACCTGACTGTAGCCGCCGTCGTGAGCCTTAACCTGAGCTGCAAGGGATGCTGCGTAGTTACCGCCTGTCTTTGCAAAGCCGATACCGCCGCGAACTGCACGAACATAGTCGTCCTCAATCCAGATACCCACAGGAGCAAGACCGCTTGCGTAGTAAGCACCTGAGGGTGAAAGGATAACAATGAACATATATGTCTTACTGGGAGCAACACCAAGGAAGTCATCTGTTGCAATAATGAAAGGACGGATGTAAAGGGATGTACCTGCTGCCTTGGGAATCCAGTCAGCGTCAACCTTTACCAGAGCCTTAACAGCCTCAACGAAGTCCTCCTCGGGAAGCTGAGGAATACAAAGACGCTCGTTTGTAGCGTTTGTACGCTTAGCGTTCATATCAGGACGGAAAAGTCTGGGCTCGCCATTTGCTCCGCGATAAGCCTTAAGGCCCTCAAACATCTCCTGACCGTAGTGGAATACCATAGCCGCAGGAGAAAGAGAAATATTCTCATAGGGAACGATTCTTGCATCGTGCCAACCCTGACCCTCTGTGTAGTTCATAATGAACATATGGTCAGTGAAAATCTTACCAAAGCCCAGCTTTGACTCGTCCTGAGGCTTTTCCTTAGGACAAGTTGTCTTAGTAATTTTAATATCTAACATATCTGACACTCCTTCAAATAAAACTTAGTACAATTTTATGTATACGCACATTCCCAAAGGAATAATGCAAAAACGCCCTGAAGCAGGGTATGCTTCAGGGACGATAAAAACACCGCGGTACCACCCGGATTGCCACAGATAAACTGTGACCGCTTTTGAATCCTTTAACGGAGATAAACCGTGACCGCTTAACGGCAAACCAATCTGACAAAGCTATGTAAATCAGAGATTTTGCTTTAGGCAACCCTGCTCAGGAACGACATGGGGCTATTCTGAACATCGGCTTTCAGCATACACCGACTCTCTGTGGATACATTGTAACCGCAACTTTCCTTCAATGCATTTTCATATATAATATAAACAAAAAGATTAGTAAATATATTACTACAAAAATCCTGAGTTTGTCAAGTTTTTTTCACTATTGGAAGCAATTTACAAGATAATCTCCGAATTGCCCTATTCAACCGCTTTTAACCAACGTCAACTTAGACAATTTGACAAGGTTATCAGTGATGCATAACACCACGGGAGGATTTTCTCTCCTCGGGCTTGATTTCTCCTGCCTTTGTCAGGGCAATCTTTGTAAGCATAGGACCAACAAGCTCATAAATCATTACTGAGAACAGTGTGATATTGCGGATAACGTCACCCTGTGCACCGCCGAACTCTGTGGAAGCGATAAGAGTCATACCGAGGGCAACACCTGCCTGAGGGAAAAGTGTAATGCCTAAGTAGTCCTGAATGGTCTTGTCACAGTGGGTAAGCTTTGCACTAATGGAGGCACCGAAATATTTACCCAGACAACGGAAGATGATGTATACAACACCGACCACAACCATAGTCCACTGAGTAAATACAGACAGCTGAAGCTCTGCACCTGAAAGCACAAAAAACAGTGCAAACAGAGGACCTGTCCAGCGGTCAAGTCTGTCCATAAGCTCCTCGGAGAAGTCACACATATTGCAGAATACTGTACCCATCATCATAAGAAGGAGCAGAGAAGAAAATCCGCAGTGGACACCACCAATATGGAACTTAATCTGAGAGATAGCAACGCCTAAAAGCACATAAGCAACTGTAATGGAGAGACGCTTGCTTCTGGAGTGGAAGAGTCGCTCTGTATAAGACAGCAGTGCACCCAAGATACCGCCTGCCACAATAGAAAGTACAATCTCTACAAGAGGCTCAACGGCAATGGAAAGTATATCCATATGGCCTGAGTTTACAGCCTTTGCCGCACCTAAGGAAACAGCAAACACAATAAGACCGATTGCATCGTCAATAGCAACTACAGGCAGGAGCATCTGTGTAACAGGACCATTTGCCTTGTACTGACGGACTACCATCAGTGTTGCCGCAGGAGCAGTTGCAGAGGCAATAGCACCCAGAGTCAGCGCTACAGGAAGGTCAACAACATCGGGCATAAGGAAAGAAAGACCGATAAGAGCCGCGTCAACAAGGATAGTTGCACCCACTGCACCGAAAAGTGCAATAATAACAGCCTGCTTACCTATCTGCTTAAGGCTTGAAAGTCTGAACTCGTTACCGATAGTAAAGGCGATAAAACCAAGGGCTGCCTCAGAAAGAATATGGAAGGACTCCACATTTTCAAAGGAGGTAAAGCCCAATCCCTCAATACCCAGTAACCCCAGACAGTAGGGGCCAATCAGAATACCTGCCACAAGATAACCTGTAACCGCAGGCAGTCCTAAAGGCTTACACAATCTTGTCATCATAAGACCTGCAAACAGTGCAATTGCAAGACTCAAAAGAACAGTCATAATTCTTACCTGATTTCTTTAGTATTACTTTTATAATGAATATCCCCTTGAATGGCTAATGCCATTATCCCCTTTCAGACAAGGGGGACATTAACAGAATATTCATAAAGCGACTCAAATAATAATCCTTTAATACTCCTTTGTCAATGGATTAATAGACTTTTTGACAAAAAAGCAAGGAGACCCTGTTTTAAAAGGTCTCCTTTTGTATATGTTTTCAGGTTTTAAGGGGTTATTTTTTCTGTGCATCCTTTGCCGCTGAGAAAAGACTCCTCAGACGGATTTTAACCGCACCCATATTTGAGATTTCGTCAATCTTTATCTGGGTGTAAATTTTGCCGTTTTTCTCTATGATAGAACGCACCTCATCGGTAGTTACAGCATCCACACCGCAACCGAAGGACACAAGCTGAACAAGGTTTATATCAAGGTCTGAGGGATACTCCGACACATACTTTGCCGCCGCATAAAGCCTTGCGTGGTAGGTCCACTGATTACGCACCGCTACCCTAAAAGGCTTCACCTTATGGCTTACGCTGTCCTCGGTTATAACCACTGCACCTAAGTTGCAGATAATTTCGTCAATACCGTGGTTTATCTCCGGGTCAAGGTGATAGGGTCTGCCGCAAAGAACTATTACAGGCAAACCCTTACGCTTTGCAAGGCTCAGAAACTCCTCACCCTTTTTGCGTACATCCTCCATATAAGCCTCGTACTCTCCATAGGCTTTTGCCGCCGCCTTGTGAATAAGACTCTTGGAAAACACTCCAAGATGTCTTTTAAGAATTGGAGCAATGTGCACTTCAAACTCCTTCTTCTTGTGAAGTCCTATGAAATCACTGATGTACTCCGCATTCTCCAAGTCCTTGATATTTGCACCTATAACCTGAGGATAATATGCCACAACAGGACAGTTGAAGTTTCTGTCTGTCAGCCCTTCATCAAAGTTATAGGTCATACCAGGATAGAACACTGCGTCCACATCGGCTTTCAGAAGCTCCTCAATATGTCCGTGCATAAGCTTTGCAGGATAGCACACGGTGTCCGAGGGGATAGTGTGCTGTCCCTCAAGGTAAATCTTGCGGTTTGACTGAGGAGACACCAGCACATTAAAGCCAAGTTCCCTGAAGAAGGTTGCCCAGAAGGGCAGAAGCTCGTACATATTAAGCCCCATAGGAAGTCCCACAGTGGGTTTGTTTGAATCCATGCGTACATCCCTGTATTTATCAAGCTTTCTAAGCTTATATTCGTAAAGATTGAATCTTTCCTTTGCCCTCTTTGTATCCACAGGTCGGTCACAGCGGTTGCCTGCAATGAACTTATCATTGTCTGTAAAGGTATTTACCGTCAGTCTGCAACGGTTGGTACAGCCCTTGCAGGTAACAGCCTTTACATTGTGAGTAAAACCGCGAAGCTCAGACAGTGACAGAACACCACTTCTGTCCCCTGACTTTGAATGGCTCTGAGCAAAAAGCGCCGCACCGTAAGCACCCATAACCGCAGAATATTCGGGACGGATAACATCGTGTCCTATCTCCTGCTCAAAGGAGCGAAGCACTGCGTTGTTAAGAAATGTACCGCCCTGCACAACGATATTTTTGCCAAGTTCCTCAGCGGAGGCACAGCGGATAACCTTATACAAAGCATTCTTTACAACACTAATGGAAAGTCCTGCAGAGATATTCTCAACGCTTGCACCGTCCTTCTGGGCTTGCTTTACAGAGCTGTTCATAAACACGGTACAACGAGAGCCTAAATCCACAGGCTTATCCGCATACAAACCTAAGGCAGCAAACTCCTCGATAGAGTAACCCAGTGCTCCTGCAAAGGTCTGCAGGAATGACCCGCAGCCTGAGGAGCAGGCCTCATTAAGGAAGATATTATCAATGGCTCCGTTTCTGATTTTGAAGCATTTAATATCCTGACCTCCTATGTCAAGGATAAAGTCCACATCAGGCTTGAACTTCTTGGCAGCAGTATAGTGGGCAATAGTCTCTACTATGCCGTGGTCCACATGAAAGGCGCTTTTTATAATCTCCTCGCCATAACCTGTAACCGCCGACTGTCTTATTTTAATATTGGGATAATCCCTGTAAAGCTCTGTAAGATAGTTCTTTACAATCTCCACAGGGTTGCCGTTGTTACGGCAGTATAACGGACGGAAAATATTTCCCGTTTCATCTGTCAAAAGTATTTTAACCGTGGTTGAACCTGCATCAATGCCAAGACACATTTCACCCTGAGGAGAGTCAATTTCTCTTATTCCTTCAGATGCTTTCCTGTGTCTTTTTATAAATTCCTCATACTCACTCTCGGAAGTAAACAGAGGCTCACAGGCATTATATCCGCTCGCACTGCTGTAGCTTCCTACCTGCTCTGAAAGCTCTTTTAAATCAAAAGCTTCACTTTCATCTGACACCGCCGCACCGTACGCCACAAAGTAAAGAGATTTATCAGGGCAGTTACCTCGGGTTTTCAGCACATCGTCAAAGGCACTTCTAAGCTCTGACAGGAATGTAAGGGGGCCGCCTAAATACAGGATGTTACCCTTAATCTCTCTGCCCTGTGCAAGTCCTGCAATAGTTTGATTTACCACTGCATAAAAGATGCTTGCCGCCACGTCCTCTTTCCTTGCCCCCTGATTAATAAGGGGCTGAATATCAGACTTTGCAAACACACCGCAACGGGAGGCGATGGTATAAATCTTCTCCCTGTCCTTGGCAAGTTCATTAAGAGCAGGCGTATCCACAGAAAGGAGCGAAGCCATCCGGTCAATGAACGCACCTGTACCACCTGCACAGGTACCGTTCATTCTTACCTCAAGTCCACCTGTTATAAAGAGAATCTTTGCGTCCTCTCCGCCCAGCTCTATGACCACGTCTGTCTCGGGAGAGAGCTTCCGCACTGCATTGCGAGTGGCATAAACCTCCTGCACAAATGGCAGAGAAAGATCCTGTGCCATACCCATACCTGCAGAACCTGATACAATAATCTGCATTTTTTCATTTGCAAACTGCTGTGAAAGCTCTATGAGAAGCTCTGCAGTCATCTGTAAAATCTTGGAAAAATGCCGTTTATATGTAGAAAAAACAATATTATCGTTTTCGTCAAGGACAACACACTTTAAGGTGGTTGAGCCTACATCAAGTCCTATCTTCTTCATTTTGCCACCGCTTCCTCTCTTGCTACAGAAAGCATAAGCTTTATGCGGTTTTCCTGATTAACCTTGGAAGCACCTGCATCATAATCTATAGGGAAAATATTGGCATCGGGGTAAAGCTCACGGAGAGTACGGATAACACCCTTGCCTACAATGTGATTAGGCAAACAGCCAAAGGGCTGAGCACAGATGATGTTGTTGTATCCAAGCTCCACAAGCTCCATAATCTCTGCAGGCAGAAGCCAACCCTCACCCATCTTGACCCCTCGGTCGATTACCTTTTCCACCTGCTGTTTCTTATGCTCAAAGGACGCCGGAATCACAAATTCAGGGTAGGGCGTAAGCGCCTCATAAATATATTTCTCAACCTTGGCGGCAACCTTCTCTGCAATCTGTCCCCCTGCGCGGACAACCCTGCTACCGCCATAATATTTATGGTCGGTCTCAATGTTTGCAAAGCAATACTGGAAGAACCCAAGCACACCGGGAAGCATATACTCGCAGTCCTGAGTATCAAGGAAATTCTCCAGACCGTTATTGCCGAAGGAGGAGTATTTGACGTAAATCTCCCCTACTATTCCCACTTTGGTTTTGTTACGTTTTTCACGCTTGATATTGTGGAAATCCTCTGCTATTGCATTTAAGTTTTTCTTAAGGCTTTTTATGCTAAGACCTTTGTTGAGTCTAAACTGGTCAGTAAGCTCAGAAATCCACTTATCAACCACCTGTCTTGTATCGCCTTTATTTATTTCATAGGGTGCGGTCTGATTTTTAAGAAGCAGGAGCATATCACCGTAAACCAGTGCCATTATAGCCTTTAAAAGCATAGGCAGAGTCACCTTGAAACCGCTGTACTTTTCAAGCCCTGTCATACTCAAAGAAATAACAGGCACATAATCCATACCCATATTTTTAAGAGCTTTTCTCAGAAGCCATATATAGTTTGAGGCACGGCATCCGCCCCCTGTCTGAAACTGAATAAGAGCACACTTGTGAGGGTCAAAGTCCCCACAGGTAAGTGCATACAACTGCTGACCTATTGAGCATATTGCAGGATAGCACATATCGTTGTGAAGATATTTGAGCCCTGTGTCTATAACCTTCTTTCCCTCATACTTCAGCACCGCAAGATTGTAGCCGTACATACGGAATATTTCACTGAGAAGCTCCATATGTGTAGGAAAAATATCAGGAGCAAGTATAGTGTACTCCTTTTTCATTTCCTTGGTAAAATCAAGCCCTGTCACAAAAACCACCCCTGTTTCTGTATAGATTGCCGTATATCATATTTATTCATATAAAACAGCCTGTACGCATAAACGCATAATTTAGTATTATACAACTTTTTCCGACAAAGTTCAATCAACAATTCGTGAACAGTTTCTGAAAATCAAGGTGATAAATATCTCTCCTTTTTAGTCAGATACACAAAAATCGGACGGCATTCACAAATATGCAAATGCCGTCCTAAATCTGCTTTTCTTTTTTAACTTATCAGCCTGTAACAATACCTATGACAGTTACTACCGTCACTCCGTTACCTGCTTGTGTGCGTGAAGGAACACTAATTGTAACTGCTCCGCCTGTGGGAAGTGTCAGGGTGTTCTCTCCGTCTACTGTATAGTCATCAGCTGTGTAAACAGTAGTGACTCCATCTGTAACAGAGCGGATGTCTGTTATCTCAAAGCCTGCAGGCAGGGTATCGGTAATTACCACATTGGTAGCAGGAATATTGCCTGAGTTTTCAATTGTGAAGGTATAGGTCAGAGTTTCTCCGCAGGAGATAACTGCCTTATCCACAGCCTTCAGAATATCCACCTGAGCAAAATCCTCACGGAGCAAAGTCACAGATGACTCATCCGTTGCTGTGCCTGTGGCACAGGCATCGCTACTGCCCTCTGCTACAGCAGTGTTTGTAATACTGTCCACCTCGTCCTCAATGGTTGCATTGACTCTTACCACATAGAGAACTATTACGCTTTCACCCGGTAAAAGCGTTCCCTCTATAGGAATAACCAAAGGATTCACATCTGTAGGTGTAACCTCTGTCACCTGAGTTCCGTCTATAAGGCGGGCACTGCCCTGTACATAGAACATAGGTGTGTCGTCTTCTCCGCCTAAATCATCAGTAACAGTTACATTTTCAAGAGGCTGAGTCCCTGTGTTTGTAACAGTTACAAAGTAGACTATATTCTCTGCAGGACGCCACGTTGTGTTTGCAGAAAACTTCTCCACAGAAATGCTGATGCTATCTAAAAGATTAGTAGATACCACATTTGAGGTAGCACTCCCTGCATCATCACCTGAGTTGTAAGTTAGAGTTGCATAATTATTAAGAATTGCCATAAATTCACCTTTCATTTTCTTTTATTTTTCAGGGGAGCTCCCTTGATATACTATGTATCAGGGTCAAGCTATGTGCAACAAAAAAGCGGCAGGAAAACCTGCCGCTGAAAGGTCAGTATATACTTAAAGGTCAGTATATACTTTTTATAATTGACTGAAAATCCTTGAGGGATATTCCCAGACTTTTCGCATAGGATACATCACCTTTTAACCGTTCTTTAAGCATCTTTTCACGCAGAGTTTTTATTTCCTCTGTGCTGAGTTGCTTTACAAAGCAACCTCTTCCCACCGCAGTGTCAATAAAGCCGTCACGCTCCAACTCTTCCCAAGCACGTTTAATTGATATAACGCTGATTTTAAGCTCTGCCGAAACAGTACGAATAGGCGGCAGAGGACTGCCGCCTGAAAGCTCACCGCGTATGATACTGCCTGCAATCTGGTCATAGAGCTGACGGTAAAGAGGCAAATCAGAGGAGTTAGAAATACTAATATTCATCATAAATCAAGTTCCTCAAATCTCTTGGCTGAAATCTTGTATCCTATAATATTTAAAAGCACAAAGGCTATAATACCGCCAAGGAGTACTGGAATCTGCATAAGCATTCCCTGAGGAGTTGAAGAATCAAGGTAAGCACTTACAGGTGACTTCACATACTGAGCCAAGGTCTCTGCAACAAGGATAAACAACACAAAAAAACCTCCTGCACAAAGCACTGGCTTTAGTATTTTATGACCAGTTTTATAAAAGCCTGTCAGGTAGATAAAATTAAATCCGCCGAACATTATAAACACAAATCCGAAGAAAGCCGGGTTGATATCAATGCCTGCCTGATTCACACCTGAGCCGTATATAAGGTGAGACACCACAGCAAAAACACCTGCACTGAGAATATTTGCAAGCTCATAAACGCAAACAGACAGAACCCTTGCCTTTACAGCGTCGCTTTTCTTTATAGGAAGCAAGGTTGTATACTCAATATCCTTGTTCGCCTTGCCTGATGTAAAGATATTATTTATAACCACAAGTACAGAGTAGATAAAAGCCACATAGTAGCAGTAGTCAGGTATAAGAAGCATAGCACCCATAAGCACAAAGAGAAAAAACAGCGGATGTACTGCAAGCATATATTCCTTATACAATAATTTTTTCATATCCTCACTCCCTCTCCAGATGAATCATAATATCTTCAAGTCCTATTCTTGCAGTATTTGCACCTGCCAGAATAAACTCTTCCTCATCACAGGCCTTTATCATAGCCTCATAACCAAAAGCGTTTTTTCTCACACCAATGAGTTTCTTTTCAAGCTCAGAATTAAGCTTTCCTCCCGATACAGCACGGTACTTCTCAGCAAAGGACTCCTTGTCACAGCTTTCAACAATCCTACCATTCTGAATATAGGTAATGTAATCAGCACATTTTTCCAAATCGCTTATTATATGTGTTGAGAAAAGAATGCTGTGCTCTCCGTCTGCAATCAAATCAATAAAGATTCCGATAATCTCATCACGGGACACAGGGTCAAGTCCCGAGGTAGGCTCGTCTAAAAGCAAAAGCTTTGCTCCGTGGGAAAGTGCCAATGCAAGAGAAAACTTCACCTTCATACCTGCAGATAAATCCTTGATTCGCTTGTTTTTATCAAGAGAGAATTTCTCAAGATAAGACTCAAACAACTCCGAGTCCCAATTATCGTAGAACTTTGCCGTTACCTTGGCAATAGTTTTAAGCTTATAGGTTGGATAATAATCCGCTCCACCTAACACAACTCCCACATTCTGTTTGAGAAAAAGCTCGTTGTCTTTCACAGGCTTGTCCATAAATTCAATCACACCGCAGTCCGGGTGAACAAGTCCCAAAACTGACTTGAGCGTTGTAGTCTTGCCTGCACCGTTTCTGCCGATAAAGCCCATAACAGTGCCTTCTTCAACTGCAAATGACACATCTTTGAGAGCAAACGCATCGAATTTTTTGCAAAGACTGTCAATTCTGAGAATACTCATATACATTCCTCTTCTGCACAAAAAATTGATACATAGCAGGAACAACTTACAGCCCAATCTGTATCTATTGTGCATATTCATTATACACAATTTTATAATACTGTCAATACCTTTTTATAAAAAACACCGCTCTCCTAAGATAAGCGGTGCGTAAAACAACAAGTAATATTAACAAGTAATATTAATATAAAAAATTATTCTGCAGGAACAGCTTCCATAAGGGATTCCCAAAGTTCAAAGACCTCTGTCTGCTCCTCCTGCAAGCTCTCAAGCTTTGATGAAAGCTCCATAAGCTTTTCGTAGTCACTGGTGACTTCTTCACTTTGCAGCAGTGTCTGGACATCCTCAATCTCTGCCTCCAGCTCCTCTATCCTCTGCTCCGCCTTTTTCAGGTCATTCTGACGTTTTCGCTCACGGGCTTGCTCCTCTTTGCGGTGTTTATAGTCATTAAGCTTGGGCTTTTGCGGTGCCTCCTTGCTCTGAGGAATATCCTCTCTGTTTGCAGTTTTCTCTGCGTAATAGTCATAGTTACCCAAGTATTCTGTAACACCTGTGGGGGTCAGCTCGATTATCCTGTCTGCCAGCTTATTGATAAAATATCTGTCGTGGCTGATAATGAGCATTGTGCCCTCGTAGTCAAGAAGTGTCTGCTCTAAAGCCTCACGGGAAGGTGTATCAAGATGGTTTGTAGGCTCATCAAGGAGAAAGAAGTTAGCCCCTGACAAAACAAGTTTCAAAAGAGATATACGTGCTCTTTCACCACCGCTAAGTGCAGATATGGGCTTAAAAACATCGTCACCTTTTATAAGGAATGAGCCTAAGGCTGTGCGAATATCCGTATTATCCATATAAGGATAGGAGTCACTTATCTCTTCCAGTGCATTTTTTGTGGGAGTAAGGTCTGCCTGCATCTGGTCAAAGTAGCCTGTATCCACCCTTGCGCCGAAAGTAATCTCATCAAAATCTGCCTCGTAAATACCGCAGAGAATTTTAAAAAGAGTGGTCTTTCCGCAGCCGTTTGCACCAACTATGAATACACGCTCACCTCGGCGGATGTGAAGATTCACATTACAAAGCACCCGCTTTGAGTCAAAGCTTTTGCTCACATTACGGCAGATAAGCACATCATTTCCGCTTTCACGTTTAGGCTCAAAGCGCAGGTAAATATGGCTTTCCTCACCCTCCGGCTTTACAAGACGTTCCTTTATCCTGTCGGCTTCCTTCTGCTTGCTGGCGGCAGTAACATAGTTATGTGCCTGATTCCACCGTTTCTGCTGTTCAACTATACCCTCAATGCGTCTAATCTCTCGGCTTTCTTTTTCATAAAGCTTCTGTGCCGCCTCAAGCTCACGAGCTTTCTTCTCCATAAAGGTAGTATAGTTGCCCTCATATGCAGTAATTCGTTTATGCTCAAGCTCGATGGTCTTGTTGGTAACAGCATCAAGAAAATATCTGTCGTGACTGATAATCAGGGCTGAACCCTTGAAGTCCTTGATAAATCCCTCAAGCCAGCGGACAGAATTAATATCAAGGTGGTTGGTAGGCTCATCAAGAAGCAGAAAATCCGCACCTGAAAGGAGGAGCTTTGCAAGGGACAGCTTTGAAGCCTGACCGCCGCTGAGTGTACCTACCGCACGGGTAAAATCCTCCTCAGTAAAACCAAGTCCTAAAAGTGCAGAACGTGTACGGCTTCTAAAGGTAAGTCCTCCGTCATTGTTGAACTTATCAATAAGAGCTGTTTGTCTGGTAATGAGAGTATTAATATCTCCATCTCCCTTGTCAATACTGTGTGTGAGACCTTCGATCTCTTTTTCCATCTCCATAAGTGGTGAAAACACAGTTAAAAGCTCATCAAACACAGACCGCTCTGGGTACACACAGGCATGCTGACGCATATGTCCTATAACTGTGTCACGGGCAATAAATATATCTCCTGAAGAAGGGCTTAACTCCCCTGTGATAAGCTTAAAGAGCGTGGTCTTGCCTGTGCCGTTTCTGCCAATAAATCCCACACGATCTCGTTTTTCAATATCAAAGCTAACATCAGAAAACAGAGTCCTCTCCACAAAAACCATAGAAAGTCCTCTGACACTCATCACCGCCACATCAGGCCACCTCTTTTCTATAAGATTGATTGTATAAAACTATACAGTATAATCGGTATGGACACCCTAAGGCATCCACACCAAAGGTAATGATACTATAATCAAAAAAGAAATACAAGAGTAGAGAAAAACAAAAGCAAAAGAAAAATTTTAAAAAATTTCAAAAAAAGTGTTGACAACACCCCTGAATCGTGTTATATTAATTGAGCACTTCGCTGGTGTAGCTCAGTTGGTAGAGCAGCTGATTTGTAATCAGCAGGTCGGGGGTTCAAGTCCGTCCACCAGCTCCAAAAACAAGGACCTGCTTAGTAAAGCAGGTCTTTCATATGGGAGAATTCCCGAGTGGCCAAAGGGGGCAGACTGTAAATCTGTTGTCAGTGACTTCGGTGGTTCGAATCCACCTTCTCCCACCAAATAAAAGAGACTTGCTGTAGTAAGTCTCTTTTGTTTTTGTTTTGTGTCCGCAGGGCACAACATCGTTTTGCAACGCAGTTGCAAACATCATTTCGAGTATAGCGAGAACACCGTTGTTCGCGAAGCAGACACAAAAACAAGGTTGCGACATGCCGCTTTTCAGTGTAAATGATTCTAACTCATATCCAACTAAAATTTAGTACCTAATCCATAAATGTAGTGCAATCCCCATTAAAGCAAAAACAAATGATAAAAATAGTAATACGATTAGATTTTTGCTTTCATTTATAAATCAAAACTTTGAATACTTTTTAAGAAATAACATTATCTATATATATTTGTCGAAAAAGGTTGATTTTTGCAATTATTTCATTATAATTAAATGTGAAATAATTTTACAGAGGTTAACCTTTTATGAAAAAAAATTTTAAATACTACCTTCAGAAGTGTTTCGAATATGTGATTACACATATTTTTTGGTATCTTTTTACTACTGCTGTGGGTTTTCTTGCATTAAACATTCCCAAGGTAATTGCATATTTTAAATATAATAATAGTACTTTAATAAAAATTTCTAATGTTTTTTCTTTTATTTCTTTAACTCTACTCTTTTTGTCAGTTATATTTCTCATTATATCATTAACAGTTTTTATAAAAGCAAAAAAGGCAAAACAAGAAAACACAAAAGACAATAATACTGTTGAGAAAGAAAGAAAAATTGAAGTTACCGAAGATCACGCAGAAGGAACCACCCCAATTAATGAGACTGAGGATAGTTTACTCTCACAAATACACTTTAAAAAGGTAACGATATCAATGAATTTTAAATCTTGTGAAGATATTGAATACACCATGAAATTTGAAGGATATGCAACAAAACCAAACATTGATACCTTTGAAAAGCGACTTTCTTGGTCAGGGACAGAATACATCTCAACAACTTTAGTATCAAGTAACATTAAAGCACATATAGATGATAATATAGGACATCGCAACCATTCTCCATATACATTTCGAATTAGTTTCGATGAAGATGTTGTAACAAATGACAAAATAATATTTACAACTAAAACACTGTTGTCTGATGAAACAAAATGTATGATACCGCTATCTTCTTTTTGTGTTAAATATCCAATTGATGAGTTGGTGCTAAAAGTATCCGCTCCGATTGGTTTATTGCACACAATGCGAAAAAAATGTTATAGAGATGCTAGCCGCCAACTACAAGTATTTTCATCTAAAAATGTTGATCAAGAAGAAATAGAAGGATATCGAATTTATTCTTATCCAATAAAATCCCCAAACCCATGGATGTATTATGTATTAGAGTGGAATTTTTCCGAACAATATTAATTATAGATTTATAAGGAGCATATTATGGACGCATAATTAACAAAATAAAAAAGCATCGACTTTGTCGGTGCTTTTTTCAATGAAATTCGCCTTATAAAACATTGCTTTGCCACTTTCTGTATGCTATAATTAAGGCAGAATATTTTTACGGAGGTTATTGCAATTATGGCTTATATTTTTTCAATCTTACTCTATATGATTCCCCTGCTGTTCTTTGCTTTTTTCATTGTATCTCTTGTAATGTACATTAAAACTATAAAGCAAAATAAAAAATGCCCCGATTCAACACTGCAGGCAAAAATCACTACTTGGAGAGTCCTGTTGATTGTGTCCTCTGTCCTTGCAGGTATTATGCTTGCAATTGTTATTGCAATTATCGCACTTATGTATATGGTAATTGCCTATATGTAAGGTGATATTATGAAAACAAAAACTTTCACCTATGTGCTGATTGCACTTATTTCCCTGTGTGTTATTCTGACAGTTGCACATCTGATATATGCAATCTACGCCTATCAGCACTGCTCCATCATCTACTTTATAGGAGAGGAGCTGTGGTGATATGAAACAAAAATCTCTCCTTATAAAACAGATACTTGTGCTTTTGCTGACGCTTGTGCTCTTCTGTGCTTTTAATATGAGTATATATATGCTCCTGACAAAGAGACTTGCAAACAACTTTAGCGATGCTTCTCAGGCAAAGATGATTGATGTGGAGTGTTTCCTCCCCTTTGAGGAAAGCTCAGACCTTGCACATATTGACTCTTCCCTGAAACTTACAGACAACCTACCTGTCCTTGACGGTGCGGCAGCACTGGTGCCTGTGTATGCTTCAATAATTCACAACGTATATCCACAGGGTTCAGTTACCTACGAGGGAGGCAAATTCTCCGATGATAATTTTTACGGAGAGAACTTTGCACAAGACAGCAAGATGCAATACAAAAACACTGTAAGAGGTTATAAGGCTATAGTAGACGGTACAACTGACATCCTATTCTGTGCATCTCCCTCCCAAGAGCAAAAGCAGTATGCCGAGGATAAAAGTGTAGAGCTTGTATATGTACCTGTGGGGCTTGAAGCCTTCGTATTCTTTGTAAATGAGAACAACCCTGTAGACAATCTGACCGCTGAACAAATCAGAGGCATATACTCAGGCAAGTATACAAACTGGGCAGAACTTGGCGGTGCAAACCGAACAATAAACCCTGTGTCCCGACTTGAGGGAAGCGGAAGTCAATCGGCAATGAACGCTTTTATGAAGGGCGAGGAGATTGCTCTCAAGTCTCCTCTTGCCGTCACAGGTGCCTCCATCGGTTTTTCTTTCCGATATTATATGGACGGAATAGTGGGCAACGATGGGGTGAAAATGCTGTCTATGAATGGAGTTTACCCCAGTGCCGAGAACATACAAAACGGTACATATCCTGTTATTGCACAGTTTTATGCAATCTACAGGGCTGACAATACAAATGAGAATATACCCCTGCTCATTGACTGGATTCTCTCAGACGAGGGACAGACCCTTATTGAGGAATGCGGATATATAAGGATAAACTGATTTCACAAAAGAGTCTTGCTTTGCAAGGCTCTTTTTTCTTTATATCCTGCAAAAAGTGTGGTAGAATATAACTGCTCCATAAAAAGTACATATTCAGATGATATAAATTAAAGTGAGGTGATGAAGATGTACAGAATTCTGCTCGTTGAGGATGATAAAGATATAAGAGAGCTTATCTGCGATTATTTCACTGCAAAAAGCAAAGGTGACATTACAGTAGACAGTGCCGAAGACGGCGAACAAGGAATAGAAAAAGCTTACGAAAAGCCCTATGATCTACTGCTTTTAGATGTTATGCTACCCTCCCTTGACGGCTTTGAAATCTGCAAACAAGTAAGACGTGACAGCGATGTACCCATAATCTTCATCACAGCAAGAGCAGCTGAAAGAGATATACTCCGAGGCTTTGCCTTAGGCTGTGATGATTATGTAGTAAAGCCCTTTCCCCTGCCCGTGTTGTTTGAAAAGGCAAATGCACTTATAAAGCGTGCCAAGGGGCTTGTAAGGCTTCCTGTATTCAGCCTTGGAGGTCTCAGCCTAAACCCAAACAACGGCAAGGTTTTCTCTGACAAAAATGAAGTGGATCTCACCTCAAAGGAGTTCTCTGTTCTTAAACTGCTGTTTGAAAACAAAGGACGGATTGTCACAAGAGAAAGCCTTATACGCAATCTGTGGGGTTACGACTGCGACACAGACGAGCGGATAATAGACACCCACATCAAAAACCTGAGAAAAGCTCTGGGCGATAACGCAAAGCTCATAAAGACCATCCGCTCACGAGGATATATTCTGGAGGAATAAAATGCACAGCAAAATGAAAAAGCAAAAGCGAAAACTTATCTCCCGAATCGGTATTATCCTCTTTTGTGTATGGCTTGTACTGTCTACAGTTTACTCGGCAGCAGTGCTGAACATCAAAGAAGAAGAATTCATAAGCAACGCAAATAAAGATTACTCTAATCTTTATCAGAACTTATTTGACATTCACTCCTATGATTACAACTATACTCTTTTCAGATACATAGATTCAGCAAGGCAATATACCTTTACTGACGACCTGAATGCACGCTCCGGCAAAAACAAAAGCTACGAAAACGACTATTTTTTACTTGACAGCAACAAGCACATCACAGCCACACTGCAAAGAGCAAGCGGCAACACCTACTTTGATACAAACTCCGCAATTTCCCTTGCCTTTTCCTATCTATACGGTGAAACCAGAAACTGGGAAAACGGAATTTTATATTATAACGACTTCATAAGCTCTATGACATCTGAGCAGTGCGAAAGCATAAAAGCTTACCTTGCCGTAAATCCCGACAAAAAGGGTAACTACTATGAGCTTCTGTGTACAGAGTACTACTACAATGAGGATGAGATGGTCTTTATGCCAAAAACCGTGGAGATTGTACTTTCAAACCAGCTTCACACCTGGTATGCAGAAGACACCGTCATAGAAACCTACCAACTCAATCCAAAAAACACTCAGGGCTGTATACTGAGAAAGCATGCCAGAGATGCAAGAACTGTAATTCCTGACCAGTTTGTAACAGGTAAGTTTATCTGTAGAAAAGAATCTGACAGTGTTGAAGAAACAACCGACTATCTGCCTGCAACTGCACCCATAATGATTGATATGGAAGTCACATTCCCTTTACAATACACCTGTCACGGTGTGGCTGAAGTCAGAGCATATTTGCTCAAAATGGACGAAAACAGTCAAGAAACAAACGAATATGAATACGAAGAGGCTGCAGTTAAATTCCACTACACAATAAAGGAAAATCTGCTGAAAACTTCAGCACCTTTATTGCTTGCAGGATATGGAATAATCTTTCTTTTCCTGCTTGTAATCGGCATAATCCTTGTGCTGTCTCTTTGGACTATCATAAAAACTCAGGATACAGAGGAACAAAAACGAAGAGAGGTTACAAACTCCCTTGCTCACGACATTAAAACTCCTCTGTTCATTATTGAAGGCTACGCACAGAGCCTCAAGGAAAACCTGCACACAGATAAACGGGAGCATTATGCAGACAGAATAATGGAACGCACACGAGAGTGCAACCGCCTTGTACATCAGATGCTCAGCTTTTCATCACTTGACTCTCCTGATTTTGAATTGTCAACAGAAGATATTGATGCAGAAGCACTGCTCAGAGAAATAATATCTGATTATGCTCAGGTATCAGATACAAGCAGGATAGTCCTGACAGCTAAAGAGCCCTGCGTGGTAACTGCTGACAGAGAACTTTTGAAGCGGGCACTCTCAAACCTTACGGAAAATGCCCTCAGGCACTCTGACAAGGACACCGAAATCACAATAAATCTTACAGAAAAGCAATTAAGCATAAGCAACCTGTGCTCTGCCATTACTGACGAAGATATGAAGCACATCACAGAGCCTTTTTACAGGGCTGAGAAAAACCGTCAGACAGAGGGCAGCGGTCTGGGTCTTGCTATGGTGGAATCAGTGGCAAAGCTCCACGGCTTTACACTTTCTGCAACACTTAGCGAAGGCATTGTTACCCTGACCCTTACATTCAAAAAATAAAACTCCTTTGTAATATAAAACTGCTCAGGGAAATTTAGCCTGAGCAGTTTTATTTTTTCTTCTATATTACAATTGAAATTTAAGGTCCGATATGATACAATAATAAAGGATAATTTCTAATGAAGCGCAATAAGTTTTCCCATAAAATTCTCTTTCGGAGTGATATTATGAACTACGACGTAATAATTATCGGTGCCGGCCCCGGAGGTATATTCTCGGCTTTCGAGCTTCAAAAGCTCAGACCTGAGCTTAAGATTGCTGTTTTTGAGGCAGGCCATCCTCTGCACAAGCGTCTTTGTCCTATAGACGGCGATAAGGTAAAATCCTGCATAGGCTGTAAAACCTGCAGTATTATGAGCGGTTTCGGCGGTGCAGGTGCGTTTTCTGACGGAAAGTACAACATCACCAACGACTTCGGCGGTACCCTGTATGAGTACATCGGCAAGAAGCATGCCCTTGACCTTATGCAATATGTAGATGAGATTAATATGGCTCACGGAGGTGAAGGCACTAAGCTTTACACCACAGCAGGCACACGATTCAAAACCGTGTGCATTCAGCACGATTTGCATCTTCTGGATGCTTCTGTCCGTCACTTGGGCACAGACATAAACTACGTAGTTCTTGAAAACCTCTACGCACACCTTAAGGACAAGGTAGAGTTCTTCTTTGATACTCCTGTTGAGTCGGTTTCAATTATAGACTCAGGTTATGAAATAAAGTGCAAGGACAACACCTACACCTGCAATGAATGCATTATATCTGTAGGCAGAAGCGGAAGCAAATGGATGGAGCAGGTCTGCCACGAGCTTAACATCCCCACCAAATCAAACCGTGTTGACATAGGTGTAAGGGTTGAGCTTCCTGCTGAGGTTTTTGCACACCTGACAGACGAGCTCTATGAAAGCAAGATTGTTTACCGCACAGAAAAATACGGGGACAAGGTCCGTACCTTCTGTATGAATCCCAAGGGAGCAGTTGTAAACGAAAACACCAACGGCATTATCACAGTAAACGGTCACAGCTACGAGGACCCCAAAAAGCAGACACAAAACACAAACTTTGCCCTGCTGGTTGCAAAGCACTTCTCTGAACCCTTCAAGGATTCCAACGGCTACGGCGAAAGCATTGCAAGACTGAGCAATATGCTGGGAGGCGGAGTTATCGTTCAGCGGTTCGGAGACCTTATCAGGGGTCAGCGCTCCACTAAGAGCAGAATTGAAGAGGCATTTGTCACACCTACCCTCTCTGCTACTCCCGGAGACTTGAGCCTTGTGCTTCCCAAGCGAATCCTTGACGGCATTATCGAGATGATTTATGCCCTTGACAAGGTAGCCCCCGGCACTGCAAACGATGACACCCTGCTCTACGGCGTTGAGGTCAAGTTCTATAATATGGAGGTTGACGTAGACGAGCACCTTGAGTCTCCTTACAAGGGACTTTACATCATCGGTGACGGCTCAGGTATTACCCACTCACTGTCTCATGCCTCTGCAAGCGGTGTATATGTAGCCCGCAACATTGCCGAAAACCTGAAATAACATTGCTGACTCTTTTCCGCTCTGCGTATTAATGCAGGGCGGTTTTCTTTTTTACTGTACATTAGTCAATAAGTCTGTTTTTGACCTTGTAAACCACTTGAGAATTATAGGATAAGACAATAGAAAAATGCTGATATTTGTGCTATACTATCAAATTGTGTGCATACACAATTGCAGTAAAGGAGATACACCTTATGGCACAAACACAGGCTCTGAAAAGAAGACACACCGCTCTGCCTCTTAAGGGTGTAAAGGCTGTCTTTGATTTTGTAAAACAGAATGCAGTTATGGTTGTTGCTTTTTTGGCGGCAGCTGTCACCTCAATAATAGTTCCTGTTGACTCTGAGTATCTTGGGTATTTTGACCTTAAGACTCTGACCTGTCTTTTCTGTGTACTGGCAGTTGTATGTGCCCTTAAGAACATTCGCTTTTTCTACACCCTTGCTCAGAAGATAGTCCAGTGCTTTTGCACAATAAGGCTGAGTGTACTGGCTCTTGTGTACATTACCTTTATCGGC
Source organism: Ruminococcus sp. (assembly GCA_045541275.1). GTDB lineage: Bacteria > Bacillota > Clostridia > Oscillospirales > Acutalibacteraceae > Ruminococcoides. The sequence goes on along the minus strand of JAZQIX010000016.1, from coordinate 147,623 downwards.
TCAATGCTCATTGCAAACGATATGGCATTGCTCACTTTTCTGCCCCTTGGATATTTTGTGCTGAATTCTACAGGCAAGAATAAATATATGGCATTCACCTTCATAATGCAGAACATCGCCGCGAACCTCGGCGGTATGCTGACACCCTTCGGCAATCCTCAGAATCTGTATCTGTACTCAAAGTTCAATATTCCTACAATGGAATTTATGGGTATAATGGCGGTGCCCTTTGTACTGGCAATTACTCTGATTACCCTTTGCTGTATTGTATTTGTCCGTCCTGAGCCCCTTGAGTTTAAGGGCGAGGTAAAAGCTCTGCCAAAGGGCAGAACTGCAATATATCTTGCACTTTTTGCACTTTCCATTGCTATTGTTTTCCGCGGTATTCCCTACTGGATAGGACTTATAGTTATCCCCACAGTGCTTATGTTTATGGACAGAGATGCCCTCAAAAAGGTAGACTACCCCTTGCTCCTGACCTTTGTATTTTTCTTTATCTTTGCAGGCAATATGGCACGAATCGGCATTGTGCGTGATACACTGTCTTATCTTTGTGACAAAAGCACCCTGCTGTTTTCCGTTATGTCCTGCCAGTGTATCAGCAACGTACCCTCTGCAGTGCTTTTGTCTCAGTTTACAGATAATTATGCTGATTTGCTTGTAGGTGTCAACATCGGCGGTACAGGTACACTGATTGCTTCCCTTGCAAGCCTTATCACCTACCGCGAATACACAAAGCACAACCCAAATGACTCTGACAGATATATGAAGCTGTTCTCAGCCTTTAACTTCGGCTTCCTTATTATACTGACAACTGTTATGCTTATACTTAAACACACAGGTGTATGCTGATAATTTTTATGCAAAGAATATTACAGTCTGCTCTATGCAGGCTGTTTTCTTTTTTACAATATTTGACAAGTAAAGATACAGAAGATATAATTTACAAAGCTAAAAAGATACTTAAAACAGGAGAATTTCAATGATAGATTTCAGACCTGTAAGCGTAAACGATAAAGACTTATATAATAAATTCAAGTATTTCACAAAGGACAGAGGCTGTGAGTGCACCTTTGCAAACCTGATTTTGTGGGGCGAGCAGAGCATTGCAGTCTATGACAATATACTTCTGCGTTTTTCCTACTATGACGGGCACTACTCCTACGACTTCCCTATAGGTGACGGTGACAAAAAAACCGCAATAGAAGCAATCATAGAGGACGCAAAAGAGCGTAACATTCCATGCACCTTTTTCGGAGTTTACAAGGACGACGTTGCTTTTCTTGAAAACCTATTTCCTGAAAAATTCGCTTTTATAAAATCCCGCGACAGCTTTGACTATGTGTACGATATTAACAGCCTTGCGGATTTAAAAGGCAGAAAATATCACAGCAAAAGAAACCACCTGCACCGCTTCCGTGAGGCACACCCAAATTACACAACTGAACCTCTTTCACAGAGCAACCTGCACCTTGCAAAGGAGCTTGCAGAAAAGTGGTATACAGAAAAGCTTGCAGAAAATCCTGACAGTGATTTTTCAATGGAACGTGTAGCTATCAAACGTGCTTTTGAAAACTACCAAACTCTTAAAATGGAAGGACTTCTGCTAAAAAGCGGAGACACAGTCCTTGCCTTTACTATGGGAAGCAGAATGAGCGATGACACCTTTGATGTTCACTTTGAAAAAGCTGTGTCCGATGCCGCTACTGCATACGTTGCAATTAACTTTGAATTTGCAAATTATATAAGAGATAAATACCCTGAAGTTAAATATCTTGACCGTGAAGAGGACATGGGACTTTGGGGACTTCGTAAAGCAAAAGAAAGCTACCGCCCTGCATATCTTACAGAAAAATACAGAGCTATATCTATTGATAAAAACTTAAAGCCTCAGTGTCCTGACAGCACAGATACAAAAAAGCTGTGGGTACTCTGGCAGGAGGCATTCGGAGACTCCGAGGATTTCCTGCAGACCTTTTGGAATACCGCCTTTGCACCTGACAGATGCCGTTGTATTTTAAATGACAAAGAAGCACTTGCTTCTCTTTATATCTTCGACTGCCTGTATAAAGGTAATAAAATTGCATACATCTACGCAGTAGCCACAGCAAAGGCTCATCGAGGCAAAGGACTCTGCACTCTGCTTATGGCTGATACCCACAGGTATCTGAATTCAAAGGGTTACAAGGGTGCTATACTCGTGCCGGCTACGGAAACCCTTTTTGAATTTTACGAAAATATGGGTTACAAGGTATGCTCCTATGTAAATGAGTTTGAAGCACAGGCGGGAACTGATACCGTCCCTCTAACCCCCATTAGTTCAGAGGAATATGCTGTTCTCAGAAAGACCTGTCTCCCTGAAGATGCGGTAATACAAGAGGGTGAAAATCTGAGACTCCTTGAAACTTATGCAGAGTTTTACAAAGGAGAGGATTTCATATTCACTGCAAACTCTGAAGAAGGCACCTTAAACTGCATTGAATTTCTGGGAAACACTGAGAAGTGTGCAGACATTGTATATACCCTTAAATGTAAAAACGGCAAATTCCGTATCATAGGTACAAACAAACCTTTTGCAATGTACTATCATCTCTATGACACCGAGCATACCCCACCCTCATATTTAGGCTTTGCCTTTGACTAAGATATAAAATTCCTGTCATTTTTTGGCAGGAGTTTTTTATTGCTATCCCCTATAAGCTGTGATACAATAAAACTAAAATACGACAATCTTTTTAGCAGGAGGGATAAAGGTGGAAGAAACAAAAAAGCTGTATGTTATGATATCAAAAACTCACACAGGTATCGGCAAGGCTATCAGAAAATTCTCACGTTATCCCTACAACCACGTTGCCCTGACCCTTGACCCTTCATTCCGCAATTGGGTGTCCTTTGCAAGGTATAACAAGGACACTCCCCTTTACGGCGGATTCATCAAGGAGCCTGTGGAGAGATACCTTGCAGACGACCTGAGCGAAGCAGTAGAGGTCAAGGTATTCGCTCTGGATATCCCCTATGACCACTATCAGAGGCTATCCGAGCTTTTTTCCTATGCAGGAAAGCTTGACAGCGGGATGGTGTACAATTTATTCGATATAATCGCCGCCACAGTAGGAGCGAAAATCCCCATTGCAAACGCATACACCTGTCTGGGCTTTGCCAGAGCAGTGCTTCACAAGGACTACCGCAGTATAAAGGCACTGGATAAGGATCTGGAGTCACATCTGATTTTTGAGGGCTCCCTTGAAAGTCTTGCCTGCGACAGCGGAAGCAGAGATGATATGTACTTCACTAAACTGGGATTTATAAAAGGTACAAAGAAAACCCTCAAGACCTTTGCAATCCTTACTTTCCGTGCTGTCAAGGGCAATCACTCTGATAAAGTACAGCAAACCTTGAGTTAATAAAAGCACCTCAAATCAATGTTACAAATACATCACCGCATCTGAAAAAGATGCGGTTTTTTCTTTGGCAGATATATGAAAATTTAAGAATTATGTAGAAAACCGTCTTTGAGTGTGATATAATATACATATTAATGTTGCTTTGTCAACATAAACATTTTCATCTAAAACCTGCTGTTTTATTACAGCTTTTACGGAGGATAAAGATGAACGACAAAAACACAGAGGCAAAAACAAAAAAGGATAAATCCAAAAAGAAAAAATGGATTAAGTTTCGCCACTCGGTTGTGCGTAACCTTGCCTATGCCGTGCTGTACCCATACTCCAGAGTAAAATACGGCATTACAATTGAGAAAAACCGCGATACAACCCACAGCCAGTACCTGATTCTTATGAATCATCAGACTGCCTTCGACCAATTCTTCTTAGGTATGGCGTTCAAGGGTACTGTGTACTATGTGGCAAGCGAGGACCTATTCTCTAACGGTTTTGTATCAAAGCTTATCACCTACTTAGTGGCACCTATCCCCATAAAGAAACAGACCACCGATGTACACGCAATTCTCAACTGTATGCGTGTTGCAAAGGAGGGCGGAAGTATTGCAATTGCTCCAGAGGGCAACCGCACCTACTCAGGCGACAATGTTTACATAAATCCCGCTATTGCAAAGCTTGTAAAGAAACTGGGGCTCCCTATTGCTTTTTACCGTCTTGAGGGCGGTTACGGTGTTCATCCCAGATGGAGCGATGTTGTCCGCAAAGGCAAAATGCGAGGATACGTATCCCGTGTGTTAGATGCTGAAGAATGCAAAGCTATGTCTGATAACGAGCTTAATAACCTTATAAACAAAGAGCTTTATCAAAACGACTGTGAGCTTTCAGGGGAATTCCGCCACAAAAAATCTGCGGAATACTTGGAGCGTGCAATGTATGTGTGTCCCTACTGCGGACTTTCAGAGTTTGAAAGTAAGGGCGACACCATAAAATGCAAAAAGTGTCAGCGTGAAGTCCGCTATCTGCCTGATTTGAGTCTGCAGGGAGTTGGCTTTGAATTCCCCTTTGTGCACACAACCGACTGGTATGCATACCAGTGCGATTTTGTAAATACACTTGACACAAGAGAGTACACAGACACCCCCCTGTACTGTGACAAAGCTCAGCTTTCTCAGGTTATTCTTTATAAAAACAAAGAACTTATCAGAAAAAGCACAGACATCAAGCTCTATGGTGACAGAATGGAAGTCACTGCAGAAGACGGTTTCAGCCTCAGCATAACCTTTGAGGAGGCTTCCGCCTTTGTTGTTCTTGGCAAAAACAAACTAAACATATACTTTGACGGAAAGGTTTACCAGTTTAAGGGTGACAAGCGGTTCAACGCCCTCAAATATGTAAATCTTTACTACAGACACAAAAATATAAGCGAGGGAAAATCTGATGACAAATTTTTGGGACTCTAATGTCTGGGGCTTTATGCTTATAGTGGGCGTACTGCTTTTGAGCCTGCTTGTGGCTAATATGCTCAAACGCTCAGTAAAATTTCTTAAATATTCGCTTATTCCCACATCTGTGCTGGGCGGTGCAATCCTGCTTATTATCTCATCTGTTTATGAACTGATAACAAAGGACGTGCTCTTTAATGCTGAATTTTTCGGCGGTAAAGGTATGGACACCTTAGAGCAAATAACCTACCACGCTCTGGCACTTGGCTTTATTGCCTCTACTTTCAAGTCAAGCGGAGGTAAGCTTTCAAAACAGCGTACAACAGAGATTGTAAACACCGGTGTTACCACTGTATCAACCTATCTCATTCAGGCGATTGCTGGTTTTGGCATTACAATCATCGCCACTCTTATTATGACCGACTTCTTCTCTGCTGCAGGCATACTCCTGCCCTTCGGCTTCGGTCAGGGTACAGGTCAGGCTATGAACTACGGCAACATCTACGAAACCGACTTCGGCTTTGAAGGCGGAAAAACCTTTGGTCTTACCATTGCAGCTCTGGGCTTTTTGTGTGCTTCTATCGGCGGTGTTATTCACCTTAACATTCTTAAGAAAAAGAATAAAATTAAGCTTACAAACGCTGACGACTCCACTGCAAAGGCAGAGAACGTAGAGGGTGACAACGAAATCCCCATGCAGGGCAGTATGGATAAGCTGACAGTTCAGCTTGCTTTTGTACTTTCTGCATACCTGCTCACCTACATCATTATGTATGTGCTCGGTCTGATTCTGCCCGGTATGAAAGCTTTGATTTATGGATTCAACTTCCTTTTAGGCGTTCTCACAGCAACTCTCATAAAATTTGTTGTAGATAAGCTAAGAATAAAGAGAGTTATCAACAGACAGTATATAAACGACTTCCTTATGACCCGTGTAAGCAACTTCTTCTTTGACATTATGGTTGTAGCAGGTATTGCCGCAATCCGTCTGAGCATCCTTGAAAACTACTGGGGCATCATCCTTATTCTTGGTGTTGCGGGCTTTATTGTTACTTATGCTTACAACCGTTTTGTTGCAAAGGTACTGTTCAAGGATTACGAGCAAGAGCAGTTCCTGATGATGTACGGAATGCTTACAGGTACTGCAAGCACAGGCATCATCCTCCTGCGTGAGATTGACGGCGAGTTCAGGACCCCTGCCGCAGACAATATGGTTTATCAAAACTTCCCTGCTATTGCTTTAGGCTTCCCCATGATGCTTTTAGCAACCTTGGCACCTGTAAAGCCCGCCCTCACTATGATAATTCTTGTGGCTTACTTCATAGTGCTTAACATTATCCTTTTCCGCTCAAAGATTTTCAAAAAGAAAAAGAAGTAATATCCTCAATACATAACCTATATGTATTGACTTTAAACAAAAAACGTGATAAAATTTTTGTATAAATAAATGACGGAGGTTTCGTTATGGAGCATATCAAGACAATTGAGACCCGCAATCTTTGCGAAAGTGCTAAGAACGGCGGTTGCGGCGAATGCCAGACATCCTGCCAGTCCGCTTGTAAAACAAGCTGCGGTATCGCAAACCAGGAGTGCGAGAACAAGAACGAGAGCAAGTAATTGCTGACCAAATGCCGCCTGCAAAAGGGCGGCATTTTTATCTATAAACTCTATTTTGGAGGTATCAGCTATGATACATCAGTACAAGCTTAGCGGATACAACATCGTGCTGGACATCTGCTCAGGTTCTATCCACGTTGTAGACGAAGTAGCCTATGATATCATCTCTATGTTTGAAGAAAACACCCGTGAAGATATCATAAAGGCACTGTGTGAAAAAAATGCAAACAGAGAGGATATTTCTCCTGCTAATATAGAAGAATGCTACGCTCAGGTAGAAAGTCTCAAAGATGCAGGTAAACTCTTTACTCCTGACACATTTGAGCCTATGGCAGATAAACTAAAGGCAAAGACCGCAGGAGTTGTAAAAGCTCTGTGCATTCACATTGCTCATACCTGCAACCTTAACTGCTCCTATTGCTTTGCAAGTCAGGGCAAGTACCACGGCGACAGAGCAGTTATGAGCTTTGAAGTAGGCAAACGTGCTCTTGACTTCCTTGTAGAGAATTCAGGCTCAAGACGCAACTTAGAGGTTGACTTCTTCGGCGGAGAGCCTCTGATGAACTTTGAGGTTGTAAAACAGATGGTGGAATATGCCAGAAGCATTGAAAAAGAAAAATGCAAGAACTTCCGCTTTACCCTCACTACAAACGGACTGCTCATTGACGATGATGTAATCGACTTTGCCAACAAAGAAATGAGCAACGTAGTTTTAAGCCTTGACGGCAGAAAAGAAATCCACGACCGCTACCGTGTAGATTACGCAGGCAACGGTTCTTGGGAGCGTATTGTACCCAAATTCCAGAAACTTGTGGAGGCTAGAGGCGGTAAAAACTACTATATGCGCGGCACATTCACTCACGCAAATCCTGATTTCCTGAAGGACATTGAAAAGATGCTTGAGCTTGGATTCAGAGAACTTAGCATGGAGCCTGTTGTATGTGCATCAGGTGACCCTGAGGAGCTCAATGAAGCTGACCTGCCTGTGGTAATGGAGCAGTATGAAAAGCTTGCTTCTCTTATGCTTGAACATGACAAAAAAGGCGACCCCTTCACCTTCTATCACTATATGATAGACCTGACAGGAGGCCCCTGTATCTATAAAAGAATCTCTGGCTGCGGCTCAGGCACAGAATATATGGCGGTTACTCCTTGGGGTGACCTGTACCCCTGCCACCAGTTTGTAGGTGAAGAAAAGTTCAAACTGGGCGATATATGGCAGGGTGTAACAAACACTGAAATTCAGCAAGAGTTTGCCTCCTGCAATGTATATGCACGTCCTGACTGCCATGACTGCTGGGCAAAGCTCTACTGCTCAGGCGGTTGTGCCGCTAACGCATACCATTCTACAGGCAAAGTTACAGGTGTTTACAAATATGGCTGTGAGCTTTTCCGCAAGAGAATGGAATGTGCAATTATGGTAGCTATTGCCAGAGCTTTCGGAGACAACAAGTAATGAACACGCCTATATATGATTTTGTACGTAAATACGCCGAAAATCAGGCTGTAAGACTTCATATGCCCGGTCACAAGGGCGTAACTCTCCTTGGCTGTGAAAACCTCGATATAACGGAAATTCAGGGTGCTGACAGCCTTTATGAGGCTCAGGGCATCATCAGAGAAAGCGAAAAGAACGCAAGTGTCCTCTTCGGCTGTGACACCTATTACAGCACAGAGGGCTCATCCCAGTGCATACGTGCGATGCTTTACCTTGTGACTCTTTATGCCAAAGAGAAGGGCATAAATCCCCTGATATATGCCGGAAGAAATGCTCACAAAACCTTCATAACTGCCTGTGCACTCGTAGATTTTCAGGTAGAGTGGCTGAATCCTGCGGAAGATGAGTCTTACCTCTGTTGCACTGTTACACCGGAAAGTCTTGAAAACCTCCTGTGTAATTCAGAGGAAAAGCCTGTGGCTGTGTATCTTACAAGCCCTGACTATCTGGGAAACATAGCAGATATAAAAGGAATATCTCAGGTTTGCAGAAAGCACGGCATACTGCTTATTGTTGACAATGCTCATGGGGCATACCTTAAGTTTCTTAACAACTCTAAGTTCCCCATAGACTTGGGAGCAGATATGTGCTGCAGCTCTGCTCACAAGACCCTGCCTGTACTTACAGGAGGAGCATATCTGCATATAGCCCCTACAGCACCAAAGCTTTTTAGCCAAAGAGCAAAGGATGCTCTGTCCCTTTTCGGTTCTACAAGTCCCTCTTACCTTATACTCCAGTCACTTGATATGGCGAACAGGTATATTGCTGAGGAGTATAGAGGAAAGCTGTCTGAGTTTATCCCTTTGCTTCAAAACATCAAAGCAAAGCTTACGGACAACGGCTACCTCATAAAAGGCAATGAGGAACTTAAAATCACAATCAGCACCAAACCCTACGGCTACACGGGGTATGAGCTTGCACAGCTTCTGCAAAAAGAAAGTATAATCTGCGAATTCGCTGACCCTGATTTTCTGGTGCTTATGCTGACTCCTGAAATCACAAAAGAGGAACTTAACAGACTCACAGATGTACTTTGCAGTATTCCCCGTCTCTCCTCTGTTTTAACCACTGCACCTGCCTTTCACAAGCCAGAGCGTATTATGACAATCAGGGAGGCTGTGCTCTCACAAAGTGAGGTTATAAAAGCACAAGACAGCATCGGACGAATTCTTGCAAATCCAAATGTAGGCTGTCCCCCTGCTGTACCCATTATTGCCTGCGGTGAGAGAATAAATGAACATACAGTGCAGTGCTTTTCCTACTACAATATCAAAACCTGCACAGTAATTAAATAACACTTAAACCCTTTATCAAACCTGTTGAAGGGTTTTTATTTTTATAAAAGTAAAAAGACTCACGGAGGGGTGGAAAAACCGTAAGTCTTTGATATATAAAACACACCTGCGGACAAAATGTGTTTTACTCAATATTATTTTTTTCTGTTCACAAAAGTCTGAAGAGCTATAAGTACAGACAGTAATAGAACAGCACAACTTATCACAAAGCACAAGCTGTAACACTTAAGCAGATACAAAACCGCAAACACAGAAATTTCACACACAAGTGTTATCTGTGTACGTTTTTTATATACTTTCTTTTCACAATCTTCCAAGGGTTTTGCACTATGCTCTACCGGTGCAAGAATAAACACAACAATGGTTGCCGGAAAAAGAATACATAGAGAAGAAATTTCTGCGTAAGGCAGAAAACTAAACACAACACACAGCAGTACCGTAAAACAGGAACTGAGATAACAGGTAATGAACTTTCCTGCGTGGTATCCTCCTGCGTATTTTCTCAGCAAGGAGTACGAGATGTAAAACACACCGCCCTCAAGGAGTCTGCCTACGAGAATACAGATAAGCAGTATAGAACACAGGCCCAGAAGTTTTTCGCACAGGAGCTGTATGCCGTAGCGATACAACTCCTTGTCTTCTTCTGAAATCAGCCTGCGTTCTATCATCAGGTTGACAATCCGATTCACTTGGAAATCAGAACTTACGCATTTTTGCAAGTGCCTTGGGAGCCTTGGGCTGGTGCATAAGAATACAGGAAGCAGTGTTTGCACTTCTTGTAAGCTCCTGCTCTGTTACCTTGCGTGCCATCTTCAGAATCTTATCAGACATAGTTTTCTTTGCTGTTTTCATTTTAATTTCCTCCTTTGGATGTTGAGGACATTATATATGAACAGCCTAAAAAAACTCAATTATATTTGTAAAAAAGACATTCTTTTTGTAAAAACGATAAAATCCCACCTAATTTTGCGGACTCTGAAGCATAATTGTAGTACGGAACTTTTTATCTCCTGTATACTCCGCCTTCATTTGTCCTGAGTATTTTTCTGCCGCTTGCTTTATACTGTACAAACCTATTCCGTGGTATCTGCCCTTCTTGGTACTCACAAAACCCTTTGTATTTTTTGCAGGTGCTTCATCACAGCTGTTAATCACCTCAAAAAAGTAAAAGCATCCGTTTTCTGAGCGGTATATCCTGACCTGAATATTCTTCTCCCCACTGTTCACTGCTGACTCAATAGCGTTATCCAGAGTATTTGAAACAATTGCACACAAATCCCAGTCGCCTACAAAGCTCAAATCTGTATTGTTGTGTTCAAAACTAAACTCTATACCTTTTTTCTCACACACGAGAATTTTCTGAGATAAAATCACATCCATAATCTTATTACCGCTAAGTACTGCAGATTTACAGAAGTAAGACTCATTCTGTATTGAAGCTATATATTCCGCGATATCAGTATTTCCGCACTCCTGTGCCATACATCTGATTAAGCTGAGGTGATGTTTTATATCATGTATAATCACTCTTGACTCCTTGCGGTTTTCTTCAAGCATTTTGTAGTAGTCGTAGTCAAGCTCCCGTCTCTGTTCGGATAATCTTATCTGGGAAAGTTCCTGTTCATTTCTAAGGGAGCGTTCATACACATAGAACACCAAAAAGTTTGCACCCATAAGCAACACAGATACCAAACAGTTCAGTACATTTTCAAAAAGACTCAGTCGCAGCCGTGCACTCTGATAATAGATTACCAGCAAGCACAGCATTGAAGCTACAGGTACAATAAACAGCATGGGAGTCCAAATTCCAACCGTTTTGTCCTTAACAGAAAAAAGGCTTATAATTTTACAGCCCGCAAACAACAGAATCTTTGACGCTATACTTACAATAACAACAATGGGCGGAGTTTTTATACTTGCCGCATTCACATTGAATAGTATATTGAAAAGTGCTATCACAAGGGTTTCGCTTGCAACCAACATCACCGATACAACCGCGGAGTGAAACAGTGACTTAAGCCACCCTGCCTTAAAAACAATAACTCCTAAAGTCATCATAACTAAAACTGAGCACACCATATTGAGTGCACTGTTTTCAATGAGAAAAACTACAAATAAAAAAGAAAAACCCATAATGTATGAAACAGTACGGGTTAAAACTAATTTTTGTCTACACTCAAACACAGTGCTAAAATACATATAGGCAATGTAGCCCTCAAAAAGATAACTCAAATACATAGATAGATTGATAAGCAAAGCCATTATCTACCCCTCATTCCTGCAATAAAATCATTCTTAAAGCTGTTGATTTTTCTTTGAGAGGCTTCAACTTGCATTACAGTGCCGTTTTTACACCTGAGCACTATGGTTCTGCCGTCTATACGTACCACATATTTCAAATTGATTATGTAGCTGTAGTGAGGACAGGAAAAACAGGGAATCTTCTCTGTTTTTCTCTGCCACTCCTTCATACTGAGAATTGTAGGATAACTTACACCAGTATCTGACAGCACATAAGTCTTTCTGTCATAGGAATAAATACATACTACATCTCTTTCCCTAAGGGTAATAGGACTGTGATTTGAAAGGAATTTTATTTCTGAAGATTGTTCAGTCACAATATCTAAAGCTGAGTACAGACGCTTTTTATCTACAGGCTTTTCTAAGAAACGAAAAGCTCTTAAATCCATTGCTTCATCCAGATATTCTCTGTGACTTGTAACAAAAAACAGAATAACATCAGGGTTTAGGTTCAACAGAGAATACCCTGTCTGAATTCCGTTGAGATGTTTCATCTCTACATCCAAAAAAGCAATATCTGTCCTGCCTTTGTAACGTGACAGCTCTTCCCCGCAAGTAAAAACTCTAATTATATATTCCATCTTTTTATCAGCAAAATATTCCTTGACTAACCTCTCAATTTCTTTCCTCATATAAGAGTCATCATCACAGATAGAAATACAATACATAAATCCTCCATGCTCACACAGACAGAATAAATATATAGAAAACCAAACTCAGAACTATCTGTGTATTTTTTTCACCAATACATTGTAACACAAAGCACCTTTTATTTCTACAATTTTGCTCATCAAAACCGTTTACAAACCCATATTCTACCATTTGCACAAAATAAAAAAGCCAGCAACTCTTTAAGTTGCTGACTTTAGCCTACTATATTTTTGATGTTAACTTATTTTTGATAGAATAACTACCTCATCGTTTTCTATACTTTTTATCATCATAACAGAACCTTCTCTTGTAATCGTTCCCTTGAAGCTTGTATTAGCAGACAATCCAACATATTCAAAAGTTTTTGTATCCTTATCGTAGATATATCTGCAAACAGTGGTGTACTTCTGACCATCGCGAGTTTCTGTAATATGCAAGGTTTCCTGAGGATTCATAAACCACTCAACCTCGTCATCCGTAGACTCTACCTTCCACTCTCCTGCCAAAGAAGAGTTAACTGCATCTGAAACCTCATCTGATGTACTTGTTTTTTCTGAGTTGTCAGAACAACCGGTAAAAACACACAAAGATATAAGCATTAAAACCGTCAGTACAAAAGCAAGTAACTTTTTCATAATTACACCTCACAAATAATTAAAGGTTAAGAAGCCTTGCGGCATTTTTCCAGAGGATTTTTTCTCTCTCCTCCTCTGTAAGCGGAACACTCATAAAACGCTCAAGCTCTTCACTGCTGTCCCACATAGGGAAGTCTGTACCGAAAAGGAGTCTGTCTGCACCGTATACCTTAATCATACGTTCAAACATTCCCTCCTCCATAAGTGCAGAGGAGCTGGAGGTATCCAGCATACAGTCAAGGTCTTTCAGATATTCGTATGCCTCATCCCAGACAGAATATCCGCCAAAGTGAGCACCTATAACCGTAAGGCGTGGAAACATCTTGCAGATTCTTGCAATACGTCTGGGGTGTGAATAATCGTAACGGTAGTCACCGCAGTGGAAGAGTACAGGAGCTTTGTCCTGCAGGTAGTCGTACACCTCAAGCATACGGTCATCATCAGCATTGAACATCTGTGTATCAGGGTGAAGCTTTATACCTTTAAGTCCCATCTTAAGGCACCGCTCAACCTCCTCAAGCTTATTATCATAATCCTGATGCATAGTACCAAAGCCCGAGAGTCTGTCGGGATGAGCAGTAACTGACTCAAATATAAAATCATTGATACGCTCTACCTGATGAGGACTTGTTGCCACAGAGTGCACCACACATCTATCAATACCTGCACGCTCTGAATACTTGAGAAGCCCCTCAAGAGAGCCCACTCTGTCCATTTCTATATCGTAAAATTTGCCGATAGCGTCAGTTGCCTTCTCAGCAATCTTATCAGGATAAATATGTGTGTGAAAGTCGATAATTTTCATAATACCATCTCTTTATATAAAACTAAACCGCCTAGTATTATAACAAAGATAAAGGCGGTAGTCAAATATTACAGATTAATGTCAGTATTCCATTCAATGATAAATTCATCAATAAAGCCACGCATAAACTGCTCTCTGTTCTCAGCAAGCTTCTTTGCCGATTCGGTATTCATCATATCCTTGAGCAGAAAGAGCTTATCGTAAAAATGGTTGACAGTGGTGGAGTCGGAAGTAAAATACTCATTCTCAGTCATATTGAGTTTTGGCGGAGTCTCAGGGTCATACATAGGTCTTTTATGGCTTCCGCCGTATGCAAAGGCTCTGGCAATACCAATTGCACCCAGTGCATCAAGCCTGTCTGCATCCTGCACGCACTTGCCCTCAAGGGTATCGGGAGAAACAGAGTCCGCCCCCTTAAAAGAAGTCTGTTTGATAATTGTGCAAATTTTCTCGGCTGTATCTTCATCAACACCCTGTTCACTCATAAATCCACGGGCATTTCGAAGATTAGCAGAAGTTTCAGGAGAAAGCTTTCTGTCATCCACATCGTGAAGTAAGGCTGAAAGCTGTACAATAAAAAGGGTTGCACCCTCTTGCAAAGCAAGCTCCGTTGCCACCTTGTACACCCTCATAGTATGCTGAAAGTCATGACCTGTAAAATCCGAACTGAAGATTTCTTTTACATATTCAATTGCGTTATCGATAATATTGCTGTACATAACCCACCTCTTATGCCAATTGGGATTTGTTTTAATCTATTTTAAACAGATTAATATAAAAATCATAAGCTGTTGAGCATTCCTCTATAGGCAGATTTGTTTCTTTCACTAAATAATCAACTGCTTTTTCTTTTGTTCCAAATTGTTTTAATATTGTTGTGACCTCTGCCATTCTATTTAATGCATTATCAAATTCTACAAAAGTTACACTTTTATCACTTAATTGATACAACTTATATTTTAACATTTTCATTAAATTTGCATCTGCTATTCTTTGATAGTCTTCACTCTTAATCTTATGACCGGCAAACAATTCATTTATTGTTATACCCAATATATCACACAAGGGCTCATACAATGATGCGTCAGGCAAGCAATCGCCATTTTCCCATTTTGAAACAGACTTATTAGTTGTATTTAACATTTCAGCGAGTTGTGCCTGTGTCAGTTTTTTGTTTTTACGACATTCTGTAATAAACTTTCCAATTTTAATTTGATTCATAACATTACTCCTTTCGGAATATAGTATATCTTCAAATCGTTAGTTATTAAACCTATCAAAAGTAGAATCACAAATTAAAGTTTAATAAACCACTATAAACCAAAATGAATTATCCATTTGTTTTCTTTAAGGGCTTTTTCTGATAGTTCTCTAAGCTCAGATAAACCGTCAATATCTTTGATAACATTGACAAACGCTTTGATTGAACAAGGAGGCATGAGTGTAACACCGCAATATGCAATACCCTTACCTTTAACATCAAGAGTGTGCCAATAAAAATCTATATAATTAAGATTTGCATCTACATCCTCTAAGTAATGGTCATCAACAGAAATACAGTTATATTTCTGCGGTTCGTATTCATCATATCGTTTCCCTTTTTGGGGAGCATTCTGCATAATTCCAAATTCATGCTTTGCCAATATATCATCGCCTTTGTCAAATTCAAGTTTATAAAACAGATTATATCAGAAAAATAATACAAATAAAAGAACTTTATACATTGTTCTGGAATATAAAAAGCACAGTACCCATCGGGTACTGTGATTGACGTGCTGCGGGGGACACTGTCTTTCTCTGAAAGCCAGCCACCCTCGGCGACCCAATGCTCCGCATTCGGTACCCGCCTCACGCTTCGTACCTAAAAACAGTCCACCGGACTGTTTTCTTAACGGCACTCACCCTCTCAGGGTTCGAGTCCCATCACAGTTAATATTACTTTTTAAGTTAATTCTCTTTGCAACCTTTTACAAAAAAAAAAGCACAGTACCCATCGGGTACTGTGCTTGGCGCGCTGCGGGGGACTCGAACCCTCGACCTACTGGTTCGTAGCCAGTTACTCTATCCAGCTGAGCTAGCAGCGCATATCGTTTTTTACGACCATAATATATTAACATATCTTTTATGAAAATGCAAGTATTATTTTGATTATTTATTAACCTGTTCCGAAAAGATAATTGTTCAAAACAACGAAAAGCAATCACTGCACATATTGCAGTAAAAACAAACCAATTTCTTTATAATCACACGAGACATTATGGTGCAAACAGAACGGCAATCCCTCCGAAGCTTCGCTGATACCTCTAACTGAGCCTGTCTCCCTCTGTCACTTCATAGTGTACCCCTCACACTGTAAGGAAGTCTTCCTATACACAATGGAGGTAAAAGCAAATATGCAAAAATCGGTCTTTCACCGAAGTGAAAGACCGATAATTACTGCTTGATATTGAGTTTTCAGTAAGGATATACCTTAGGTGCTGAATTACTCGTTGATAGCGATAACTGCGCCAGAACCAACTGTTCTACCACCCTCACGGATAGCGAAACGCAGACCTACCTCGATAGCGATAGGAGTGATAAGCTCAACATCCATCTCAACGTTATCGCCAGGCATGCACATCTCTGTGCCCTCGGGGAGGCTGATTGTACCTGTAACGTCAGTTGTTCTGAAGTAGAACTGGGGACGATAGTTGTTAAAGAAAGGTGTATGACGGCCACCCTCGTCCTTAGTCAGAACGTAAACCTGACCACGGAACTTTGTGTGGGGGTTGATTGAACCGGGCTTTGCAAGAACCTGACCACGCTCGATCTCAGTTCTCTGAACACCACGGAGAAGAACACCAACGTTCTCACCAGCCTCAGCAAAGTCAAGAGTCTTTCTGAACATCTCAAGACCGGTAACAACTACCTTACGTCTCTCGTCTGTAAGACCAACGATCTCAACTTCTTCCTGAGTCTTAACTGTACCTCTCTCAACTCTACCTGTAGCAACAGTACCACGACCTGTGATTGTGAATACGTCTTCTACGGGCATGAGGAAGGGAAGGTCAGCCTTACGCTCAGGAGTAGGAATGAAGCTGTCAACAGCTGCCATAAGCTCGTGGATGCAAGCATACTCAGGAGCAGCAGGATCCTTGGAAGCGCTGTCGAGAGCCTGGAATGCAGAACCCTTGATGATAGGTGTATCATCGCCGGGAAACTCGTACTCGTTGAGGAGGTCACGGATCTCCATCTCTACGAGCTCGAGGAGCTCCTCATCGTCAACCTGATCACACTTGTTCATGAATACAACGATGTAAGGAACGCCAACCTGACGGGAGAGAAGGATGTGCTCTCTTGTCTGGGGCATAGGACCGTCAGCAGCGGAAACTACGAGGATAGCACCGTCCATCTGAGCAGCACCGGTGATCATGTTCTTAACGTAGTCAGCATGGCCGGGGCAGTCAACGTGTGCATAGTGACGGCTCTCTGTCTGATACTCAACGTGAGCTGTGTTAATTGTGATACCACGCTCTCTCTCCTCAGGAGCCTTATCGATGTTAGCGTAGTCAACGAACTCTGCGTCACCACCGAGGTTAAGAACCTTTGTGATAGCAGCAGTAAGAGTTGTCTTACCGTGGTCAACGTGACCGATAGTACCAATGTTAATATGGGGCTTACTTCTTTCAAATTTTTCTCTTGCCATTTTGAAATTTCCTCCTTAAATAAAGTTAATTAGGGTCTAAGACAAAATTATTGTAACAATTTTAACAGAAAATTGCAATAGATTTATGAAAATTTATAGGCTAAAAGCCTAAGAAAACTAACAATTAGTCCTCTTTCTTAGTTGTGAGCTTCTCAGCGATGCTCTTGGGAACCTCTGCATAGTGGCTGGGCTCCATTACATACTGACCACGGCCCTGAGTCTTGGAACGAAGGTCTGTTGCATAACCGAACATCTCAGAGAGAGGAACGTTAGCTGTAACGCGTGTAACACCGTTGTCAGACTCTGTACCTGAAGGGATACCACGGCGGGAGTTGATATCACCGATAACGTTACCAAGGTAATCATCGGGAACGATAACAACAACCTTCATGATAGGCTCAAGGAGTACGGGATCTGCCTTCTTCATAGCCTCTTTGAATGCCATTGAACCGGCAATCTTAAATGCCATTTCAGAAGAGTCAACCTCATGGTAAGAACCATCATAAAGCTCTACCTTAACGTCAACAACGTTGTAACCTGCTATAACACCTGTCTGCATTGCACCCTGAATACCCTGATCAACAGCAGGAATGTATTCCTTGGGAACAACACCGCCAACGATGGCGTTAACAAACTCGTAACCCTTTGTGGGGTTGGGATATACTCTGAGCTTAACGTGACCGTACTGACCCTTACCACCGGACTGACGTGCATATTTTGTATCCACCTGAGCGTCCTTGCGCATTGTCTCTTTGTAAGCAACCTGGGGCTTACCGATGTTAGCCTCAACCTTAAACTCACGAAGGAGACGGTCAACGATGATCTCCAGATGGAGCTCACCCATACCTGCGATGATTGTCTGACCTGTGTCAGCATCTGTGTATGCTCTGAATGTGGGGTCTTCCTCTGCCAGCTTTGCAAGAGCAATACCCATCTTCTCCTGACCTGCTTTGGTCTTGGGCTCGATAGCAACACGGATAACAGGCTCAGGGAACTCCATTGACTCCAGAATTACGGGAGCCTTTTCATCACAGAGTGTATCACCTGTTGTTGTGTTCTTCAGACCAACAGCAGCAGCGATATCACCAGCGTAGCAGCATTCGATATCCTTTCTGTCGTTAGCATGCATCTGAAGAATACGGCCCATACGCTCACGGTTGTCCTTTGTAGAGTTGTAAACAGTGGAACCTGCCTCAACCTTACCTGAGTAAACTCTGAAGAAGCAGAGCTTACCAACGAAGGGGTCAGTTGCAATCTTGAATGCGAGAGCTGCAAAAGGCTCATCGTCAGAAGAATGGCGAACACACTCTTCCTCAGTGTCACAATCAATACCCTTGATGTCGGGAACGTCTGTAGGAGCGGGCATATAGTCTACGATAGCATCGAGAAGCTTCTGAACACCCTTGTTACGGTAAGAAGTACCGCAGCATACGGGAACCATCTCGTTAGCGATAGTTGCCTTACGGATAGCAGCCTTAATCTCATCAGTTGTGATTTCCTCACCGCCGAAGTATTTCTCCATAAGCTCGTCATCTGTGCTTGCAACAGCTTCGATGAGGTTTGAGCGGTACTCCTCTGCAAGTTCCATCATATCTGCAGGGATTTCTTCTTCTCTCATATCTTTACCGAGGTCATCGTAGTAAACCTCAGCCTTCATCTCTACCAGGTCAACAATACCCTTGAAGGTATCCTCAACGCCGATAGGAAGCTGGATGGGAACAGCATTACACTTAAGTCTGTCCTTCATCATCTGCAGAACTCTGTAGAAGTCTGCACCCATGATGTCCATCTTGTTAACATATACCATTCTGGGAACGCCGTAGTTGTCAGCCTGACGCCAAACAGTCTCAGACTGAGGCTCAACGCCGCCCTTTGCGCAAAGAACGGTAACGGAACCATCGAGAACTCTCAGTGAACGCTCAACCTCAACTGTGAAGTCAACGTGACCGGGGGTATCAATGATGTTAACTCTGTGATTCTTCCAGTAACAGGTGGTAGCAGCAGAAGTAATTGTGATACCTCTCTCCTGCTCCTGAGCCATCCAGTCCATGGTAGCTGCACCGTCATGTGTTTCGCCCAGCTTGTGGCTAACACCGGTGTAGTACAGAATACGCTCTGTAGTTGTAGTTTTACCGGCATCGATGTGAGCCATGATACCGATGTTTCTTGTCATTTCAAGAGATACTTGCCTAGGCATAAAATCCTCCTATTAAATTGAACGTAGAAATTTATTACCATCTGTAATGTGCAAAAGCCTTGTTTGCCTCTGCCATCTTGTGTGTATCCTCACGCTTCTTAGCAGCACCGCCGGTACCGTTAATAGCATCGAGAATTTCATTGGCAAGTCTTTCCTTCATAGTTCTCTCACTACGAAGACGAGAATAGTTTGTGAGCCAACGCAGACCGAGTGTCTGACGTCTCTCAGGTCTTACCTCGATAGGAACCTGGTAAGTAGAACCACCTACACGGCGAGCCTTAACCTCCAGAACGGGCATAATGTTCTCCATTGCTGCCTCGAAAGTCTCGAGGGGATCTTTACCTGTCTTCTCAGAAATAATATCAAATGCACCGTATACGATCTTCTGGGCAACACCCTTTTTACCGTCCAGCATGATATTGTTGATCAGACGTGTAACTAATTTGGATCTGTAAATAGGATCCGGCAAAACATCACGTTTTGCGATTGAACCTCTTCTTGGCACTTTACTTCCCTCCTTCACAATATTTAATGATCTCATAGGTACTCGAAAGCGACAAACTCCCGTACGCCAATACAGAGGCTTTTCTATATATAAAGCTCTGTATCAGATACAGAAACGAAATTAACTTGATTTAAATAAGTTTTCGTTTAGTTGTCTATTTCTTATTTACCCTTCTTCGGACGCTTAGCGCCGTACTTGGAACGTGCCTGATTACGGTTGGCAACACCCTGAGTATCAAGTGTACCTCTGATGATGTGGTAACGCACACCAGGGAGGTCCTTAACTCTACCGCCTCTGATGAGAACAACAGAGTGCTCCTGCAGGTTGTGGCCTACGCCGGGAATGTAGGAACTAACTTCGATTCCGTTGGAAAGTCTAACTCTGGCGATTTTTCTAAGAGCTGAGTTAGGCTTCTTAGGTGTAGCAGTCTTAACTGCAGTACAAACACCGCGCTTCTGAGGGGAGTTCTGGTTGATAGCTCTGTTCTTCTTAGAGTTCCAGCCCTTTAAAAGTGCAGGTGCCTTAGCCTTTTTCTCGGAAACTTCTCTTCCCTTACGAACCAACTGGTTAAAGGTAGGCATTTTTAGCATTTCTCCTTTCCTGAAAAATTTTATGTTCACGGGACTTATGTATTATAGCCCGAAAAACAACTGATATGTATTTATTGGTAAAAGGTACAAAATCAGCAGTAAAAAAGCGGATTTTGTAAGTATAATTACCAGTACGAAAACGCATTTTTACGCATTATCCGACAATTACTAACTATACCAAATCAAAAGGAATTTGTCAACTAATTTTTTAAGATTTTGTGCAAAAAAGGAAGGGCATTTGCCCTCCCTAAAATTTCATCTGTCTATATAGCTTCCTTCCCGAGGTAGCTGTCAGTCGTAGACTCACTGAGGTTTCTCACCCCTCAATACTCCAACCCTGCAATATGCTTCTGGATTGCAGTAGCGTCCTTGATGTTTCGTTCACCGTCACGGTTGAAATCGGAGACAAAACGTTCCCATTTTCCGTGATGTTTCTCCTGAAAACCAAGAATCTCATCATCATAAGTTTCATAATTCTCAATCTCTGCAAGACACTTCTGTATCAATGTAGCATCCTTTATATCAAGTACTTTATCTCGATTTAAATCTCCTATTTGGATTATTTTTTCATATTCGCTGTCTGTCAGGAAAGGAAAGTATTCATCCTTACTTGTTTCTAAAGCATCAAGCAATGGAGTAACTTGCTTTGTCTCACAGTCAATAACATAATAAGTTAGTGGCGTTTCATCATAACTGGGATCATGGCCATAAATGTAATACCCATCTAATTCAAACCAGACATTGGCCGATGTTGCGGTAAAACGCACCTCAAACACAACATAATCCGGCGATGACATATTATAATCATAGTGCGTATATACAACTCCCATATCATATAGCTCTATAGGATGACTTTCAGCGACATATCCAATCTGTTCAAAATGATCCAACATTATATAATGGTATTCGTATCCATCAGTTGTTGCCTGCACCGAGCCTATCGCACACACAGATATCATTAGCACCAGGGAAATGACTAAAGAAACTATTCTTAAATTAGTTTTATTCATATAAAAAGCCTCCTCCTTATTTCACCGAATACGCAAGTGAGTATCTGACTATTTCATCTGAAACTCCCGAACCAAATCTTGATATGTCAAAAGAATATGTGCCGCTTTCTGTAGCAACAAAAGATACCATCTGTTTGTTATCATATAAATTTCGTGAAGAATACACAACTCCGCTTGGTGTTGTAACCGTAAGTCCAAAATTATCAAGAGTTGTTGAAGTAACGGGTTCTGTATTATGTGGTTCAGAAAGGGTATTCATCTTATTCCAAGTCAAACATATTCTCAAGGTCTTTCCTTTTACTTTAGATATATTTCTACTATAGCTTATACTTGTTGAATATGGTGACATAGTAGCTGTTTTATAATAACCGTTATTTACAAAAGAAGTGTATGCTTTTGCAACATTCAACATTCCTGCTCCATAAACCTGACTGACTGCACTATCTGTACCATTTGTAACAGAAAAAACATTTGCATCATCAGTCATAGAATCTGTTATTGTGGCACTGCTGAGAAGAACTGCTTTCATCAAGGTAGGATTAGACAGCAACACCGCACTTGCTTGCGATAGTTGCACTACAGCACTTGTAACCATTGGTGCCGCGAAAGATGTTCCTGTATCTCCATAGATAGGTGCTTTTATATTATTTCCAGGTGCTACCAAATCCGGCTTGTTCATAAAATTATTTATTGCAATATACGAAGAGTTTGCTAATATGGTACCACTATTATCACAAGCACCTACTACTATTGCATTATATGACGTGTTGGTTGGCTTTACTCCTAAAGAACCATAATTAGAAGACGATAATACTAAATGAACATTATGTTGAATAGATATATGGTCATACCACTTAGCGGTATCCCCATACACATTGTAGATGGGTGCCTCTTCTGGATAAGAGAATGAACAGTTTATAGCAGTAACATTTCTATCCAACAAAGCCTCTGCTGCAGGTTTTATATAACCTTCTGAATCAACAGCAGCTGTATATAACGTTGCGTTAGGAATTGCACCTTGAAACATTAAAGTTCCATCATTTTTATAACTTGTAGCAATCATAATACTAGCGACCAAAGAAGCATGCAACTTTGGAACTAAATTATTAGCTGATGAATATACTTCCTCAATAGCATTAAGAGAATCGAAGTTCATTGGATGTCCATTGGCTTCAATCATTCCTACATTCATTCCGCGACCGTCTAATCCCCACGCGTCCCTTGCTGTTGCAAGTCCTGTCACATTAAAAAAAGTCATATCATAAGGTTCATCCTCTTCATCAAAATCATCAGATGCAACATCAACCAAATAAGCATCCGTTGGTGTTTCTATATAATTAATTTCGGTTACATCATCAGAATCAGCAACATTTAAAATCTGCTCTTTTGTAAGTGTCATATCTGCATTAGGTGCATAGCGACACACATAATCAATTTGTAAAGAAGATATATTTATTCTCATCATTTGTTGAGAATCTGAAAGAATATCATTAATTATACTTTGATTATGTTCCTGATACATTTTCGAGGCAACTGATCTCTCTGCTTCAATCACGACTTTCATTTCTTCAGTTGTAACATATGAATATGTATCATTTAGTACATAAGCCGACATCTCACTGTTTGATGTTGTATTTTCAACATCATAAAAAGCAAGATCAATTGCACTTTGAGAAACATTAATAGCACGTGTATTACTATTAAGTACTTTTTCAACCCTATTTTTCACTTCATCATAATCAATATCATCAAACCAAACTGAGACTTTTACTGTATCATTGCCACTCATCGTCTCAAGTTTTTCCTTGAGAGTAGAGTCAATCTTATCCTCATTTGAAGTGGTGAGGGTATCAAGGGCACCGATGGGTGCCGAAACCGACAGAGCTATCAACAGCACAGCCATAAGTACAGAGGTAATTGCACATAACAATTTTGTACGTTTCATTTGTTCTTCCTCCTAAATTAAATTTATTAGATTTGAGAATCACTTCTGGGTCGGTTGATCAGTACATCGGTTTCACTTCCTTTACAAGAATTTATTGTATGTCATCACACCATTTCTATATAGTTGTATACTCAATGTTTTTTCTACCGTAATTATATCATAGTGAAACACTTTAAGTCAATAAAATTACGTGCACCTTACCAAATTTTGTCACATCCCACAAGTTGAGATTTTTGCTTTTTTGCAGTTTATATAAACAAAAAAACAGGCTATGCAAGTGTTTTACTTACATAGCCTGTAATTTAATCAGAAAATATTACTGCTCGTCAAAAGCCTGAGGTGCCTGAGGAATGAAATTCTCCTCCAGCTCAACGTTAGTATAACGGCGCATACCTGTACCTGCAGGCACAAGCTTACCGATGATAACGTTCTCCTTAAGACCAATGAGGGGATCAACCTTACCCTTGATAGCAGCGTCTGTGAGAACTCTTGTAGTCTCCTGGAAGGAAGCTGCAGACAGGAAGCTGTCTGTTGCAAGAGAAGCCTTGGTGATACCGAGGAGGAGCTGAGTCCACTCTGCTTCTTTAAGGCCTTCTTCGCCTGCTTCAATACGCTTGCGAATCTGCTTGTTAGCATAGAGAACTTCACTCTTGTCGTACATCTGACCGCCGAGGAACTCGGTGGAACCGGGCTCATCAACTTTAACCTTACGCATCATCTGACGAACGATAACTTCAATGTGCTTATCGTTGATATCAACACCCTGCAGACGGTAGGTGCTCTGTACCTCACTGATAAGGTAGTCCTGAACAGCCTGTGCACCGAGAATTGCAAGGATATCGTGGGGATTAACAGCACCATCAGTAATCTTGTCACCAGCCTTGATGATGTCACCCTCCTGAACCTTAACTCTGAAGCCGAAGGGTATCAGATACTGCTTCTCGTCACCAGTCTCCTTATTGAACACAACAGCGTGACGGTTATTCTTGATTGTATCAAAGCGAACCTCACCGTCAATCTCACTGATAATAGCAAGACTCTTGGGCTTTCTGCTTTCGAAGAGCTCCTCAACACGGGGAAGACCCTGTGTGATATCCTCTGCGGAAGCAACACCACCGGTATGGAAGGTTCTCATTGTAAGCTGTGTACCGGGCTCACCGATGGACTGTGCAGCAATGATACCCACAGCCTCACCAACTGTTACGGGCTGACCGTTTGCAAGGTTTGCACCGTAGCACTTACGGCAAACACCATGCTTAGCGTGGCAACCCAGTACGGAGCGGATTGTAATCTTCTTGGTGCCTGAGTTGCAGATGATATCTGCGTCAGTTGCATCCATAAGCTTATCCTTGGAAACAAGAATGTTGCCCTCGGCATCCTTGAAGTCTTCAACAAGGTATCTGCCGATAAGACGCTCATGCATCTCTTCAATAACGTGCTTACCTGACATAATGTCGAATATCTCAAGACCCTCTGTGGTGTGGCAATCCTCCTCACGGATGATAACCTCCTGCGAAACGTCAACAAGACGTCTGGTCAGGTAACCTGAGTCAGCAGTACGAAGAGCGGTATCAGCAAGACCCTTACGAGCACCACGGGAAGAAATGAAGTATTCCAGAATATTCAGACCTTCACGGTAGTTAGCACGAATGGGAATTTCGATGGTTTTACCTGATGTATTTGCAATCAGACCACGCATACCTGCAAGCTGACGAATCTGGCTCATAGAACCTCGAGCACCGGAGTCTGCCATCATGAAGATGGGGTTGTAACGGTCAAGACCGTTCTGAAGTGCTGCGGTTACATCGTTAGTAGCCTTCTCCCAAATTTTGAGAACTTCGTTGTATCTGTCTTCCTCAGAACGAAGACCCATCATAAACTCATCACGAACTGCGTCAACGTCTACTTCTGCCTGCTGGAGAATATCCTTCTTCTCCTGAGGAATAATTGCATCGCATACAGCAACGGTAATAGCACCGCGGGTAGAGTATTTATAACCCTGTGCCTTAACATCGTCAAGAACCTGAGCTGTAACCTCTGCACCGTGAACACGAATACAAGCATCAATAATCTTACCAAGCTGTTTCTTACCAACAAGGAAGTCTATCTCATACTTAAAGTAGTTTTCGGGATTGCTTCTGTCTACAAAGCCCAAATCCTGAGGAATAGGACCATTGAAGATAATCTTACCCATTGTAGTATCAACAAGAGCAGATCTCTCCTCGCCGTCAACAATAGCACTGCGGCGAACTTTAATCTTAGAGTGAAGCTTGATAACACCTGTAGAGTAAGCCATCATAGCCTCATCTGTATCTCTGAACACCTTACCCTCGCCGGGCTCGCCGTCCTTATCGAGAGTCAGATAGTATGAACCCAGAACCATATCCTGAGTAGGAACAACAACGGGGTGACCGTCAGAGGGCTTTAAGAGGTTGCCTGCTGCAAGCATAAGGAATCTTGCCTCGGCCTGTGCCTCTGCAGACAGAGGTACGTGAACAGCCATCTGGTCGCCGTCAAAGTCAGCGTTGTAAGCTGTACATACAAGGGGATGAAGCTTCAGCGCTCTGCCCTCTACAAGTACAGGCTCAAATGCCTGAATACCAAGACGGTGAAGTGTTGGAGCACGGTTGAGGAGTACGGGATGACCCTTAATTACAACCTCCAGTGCATCCCAAACCTCGGGCTTAGCACGCTCAACTGCCTTACGGGCAGCCTTGATGTTCTGAGCAGCTTTAGTCTCAACAAGACGCTTCATAACGAAAGGCTTGAACAGCTCCAGAGCCATCTCCTTAGGAAGACCGCACTGGTACATCTTAAGCTCAGGACCAACAACGATAACGGAACGGCCTGAGTAGTCAACTCGCTTACCGAGAAGGTTCTGTCTAAAACGGCCCTGCTTACCCTTAAGCATATCGGAAAGGGACTTGAAAGGACGGTTGTTAGGACCTGTAACAGGTCTGCCTCGTCTGCCGTTATCGATAAGTGCATCCACAGCTTCCTGAAGCATACGCTTCTCGTTGCGGATGATAATTTCGGGAGCTTCAAGCTCCTGAAGCCTTCTCAGACGGTTGTTTCTGTTAATAACCCTGCGGTACAGGTCGTTAAGGTCGGAAGTTGCAAAACGTCCGCCGTCAAGCTGTACCATAGGACGGATATCGGGGGGGATTACAGGAATTACGTCCATAATCATCCACTCAGGACGGTTACCGGACATACGGAAGCTCTCAACAACTTCCAAACGCTTCTGAACTCTTACCTTCTTCTGGCCTGAAGCATCCTCAAGCTGAGAACGAAGCTCAGCAGAAAGCTTGTCAAGGTCAATCTCAGCAAGGAGAGTCTTGATAGCCTCAGCACCCATCTGTGCTGTAAAGTCGTTCTCGTACTTTTCCTTGAGCTCTGCGTACTCTGCCTCTGTAAGGCAATCGTACTTTTTAAGAAGCTCCCTGCCGTGATTCTTATAAAGATTCTCACCGGGGTCAAGAACGATGTAGTTTGCAAAGTAAAGTACCTTCTCCAAGTTTCTGGGAGAAATGTCAAGCATCAGGGAAATACGGGAAGGAATACCCTTGAAGTACCAGATGTGAGACACTGGAGCTGCCAGCTCAATGTGGCCCATTCTCTCACGTCTTACCTTAGCACGGGTAACTTCAACGCCGCAACGGTCGCAGACCTTGCCCTTGAAGCGGATTCTCTTGTACTTACCGCAATGACACTCCCAGTCCTTGGTAGGTCCGAAGATGCGTTCGCAGAACAGACCGTCACGCTCAGGCTTGAGAGTACGATAGTTAATAGTTTCGGGTTTTGTAACCTCACCGTGAGACCAAGCTCTGATCTGATCAGGAGAGGCCAAACCGATTTTTATTGAATCAAAAACATTGTTATCCATAAGTCAAATTGCCCCTTCCTATTAATATTCGTCACTGCCGTGGTCGTCGTAGTCGCCCATATCGTCAAAATCATCTACAATTGATGACTCAAAGAACTCGTTGCCCTCTTCAGAGTCCTCATCAAGTCCGAAGCCGTCCATAGTGGTCATAACCTCGTCCTCCTGGAACTCTGTGTCTGCAGGAACAACACCCATATCCTCATCCTCGTCAAACTTCTGCTTAAGGTCGATTTCATTGCCGTCACGGTCAAGAACCTTAACATCAAGAGCAAGTGACTGAAGCTCCTTGATAAGAACCTTGAAGGACTCAGGAATACCGGGCATGGGAATGTTCTGACCCTTAACGATTGCCTCGTAAGTCTTAACACGTCCTGTAACATCGTCAGACTTAACGGTCAGAATCTCCTGAAGGGTATACGCAGCACCGTAAGCCTCCAGAGCCCAAACTTCCATCTCACCGAAACGCTGGCCGCCGAACTGAGCCTTACCGCCCAGAGGCTGCTGTGTAACCAGAGAGTAGGGACCTGTTGAACGAGCATGAATCTTATCGTCAACGAGGTGATGGAGCTTGAGGTAATACATATATCCGACAGTAACAGGGTTGTCGAAGTAATCGCCTGTTCTGCCGTCTTTAAGCCAAGTCTTGCACTCGGGAGTAATGCCGTGCTGTCTGAGGCACTCGCCAAAGTCAATACCTGTAATCTGTGAACGATCGGGGAACTCTCCGGCGTCTGCCTTAGCCTGCATCTCTTTATATGCGGCGAAGATATCACCTTCGTGAGCACCATCAAATACGGGAGTCATAACCTTGAAGCCCAGAGCCTTAGCAGCATAGCCTAAGTGAACTTCCAGAACCTGACCGATGTTCATACGGGAAGGAACACCCAGAGGATTGAGCACGATGTCAAGAGGTGTACCGTCAGGCAGGAAGGGCATATCTTCAACAGGAAGAATTCTGGAAACAACACCCTTGTTACCGTGACGACCAGCCATTTTATCGCCGACACTAATCTTTCTCTTCTGAGCAAGGTAGCAGCGAACAACCTTGTTTACACCGGGCTTAAGCTCATCACGGCTGTTCTCACGTGTAAACACCTTAACGTCAACAACGATACCGCTTTCGCCGTGAGGAACACGCAGGGAAGTATCTCTTACCTCACGAGCCTTTTCACCGAAGATAGCACGGAGAAGTCTCTCCTCTGCTGTAAGCTCTGTTTCACCCTTAGGTGTAACCTTACCTACGAGGATATCGTCAGCGTGTACCTCTGCACCGATGTGAATGATACCGTCCTCGTCCAAATCCTTGAGCATATCCTCACCAACGTTGGGGATATCGCGTGTGATTTCCTCGGGTCCGAGCTTAGTATCTATTGCCTCAATTTCGTATTCTTCTATATGGATAGATGTGTAAACATCTTCACGAACAATTTTTTCACTGATAAGAACAGCATCCTCGTAGTTATAACCTTCCCAGGTCATAAAGCCGATAAGTGCGTTCTTACCGAGGGAAATCTCACCGTTCTTTGTAGCAGGACCATCAGCAAGGACATCGCCCTTCTTAACTCTCTGTCCGCGGGAAACAACGGGAATCTGATTGATACAAGTACCCTGGTTAGAACGCAGGAACTTGATAACCTCATAATCCTTGATTTTGCCATTGTCGTACTGAACACGGATACGGTTTGCATCTGCGCTCATAACAACACCGTCGTCTTCAGCCAGAATACAAACACCTGAGTCTGTACCTGCCTTGTACTCCATACCTGTACCAACGATGGGGCTTTCTGTAACAAGGAGGGGAACTGCCTGACGCTGCATGTTGGAACCCATCAGTGCTCGGTTTGCGTCATCGTTCTCAAGGAATGGAATCATTGCTGTAGCAACGGAAACAACCATTCGGGGAGAAACGTCCATGTAGTCAAACTTGGAAGAGTCAAGGTCAACGAACTCGTCACGATGTCTGCCGACAACACGGGAGTTTACAAATCTGCCGTTTTCATCAAGAGGTGTATTAGCCTGAGCTACATAGTACTCGTCCTCCTGGTCGGCTGTCATATATACAACCTCGTCAGTAACAACGCCTCTTTCCTTGTCAATCTTTCTGAAGGAAGCCTCAATGAAGCCGTATTCGTTAATTCTGGAGAAAGTTGCAAGGTAGGAAATAAGTCCGATGTTAGGACCTTCAGGAGTTTCGATAGGACACATACGTCCGTAGTGGCTGTAGTGTACGTCTCGAACTTCGAAGCCTGCACGGTCTCTGGAAAGACCGCCGGGACCCAGTGCTGAGAGACGTCTCTTGTGAGTAAGCTCTGCAAGGGGGTTGGTCTGGTCCATAAACTGAGAAAGAGGAGAAGAACCGAAGAACTCCTTGATTGCTGCAGTAACAGGACGGATGTTGATGAGAGTTGCAGGAGAAAGTGTCTCCAAATCCTGAGCCTGAAGTGTCATTCTCTCACGGATAACTCTCTCAAGACGTGAAAAACCGATGCGGAACTGGTTCTGAAGAAGTTCGCCTACACAGCGGATACGTCTGTTACCCAGATGGTCAATGTCATCTGTAACACCGATATGCTCTGCAAGGCAGTTCATATAGTTTACAGATGCAAATATATCGTCAATTGTAATGTGATTGGGAATAAGGTCCTCACGGCGTAATGTGAGCATTTCCTTAAGCTCTTCATCAGAGGAGCAGGAGTCAAGAATCTCACACAGAACAGGGAAGGAAACCTTTTCGTTGATACCGCACTCTGCCTTTGCGTCAAAGCTTACATAACAGGAAATATCAACCATGTTGTTGGAGAGAATCTTTACAAGCTTACCGCCGTCAACACTTACAACAACTTCCTTTACACCTGCGTTTTCAATCTCCATAGCCTTAGCTCTGGAAATTGTATCGCCTCTGAGTGCCATTACCTCGCCTGTGCGGGGATTGATAACATTTTCAGCAACAACCTGATTTGCAAGTCTGCCTGAAACACCCAGCTTCTTGTTATACTTGTAACGTCCAACACGAGACATATCGTAACGTCTGGGGTCAAAGAACAGATTGTTAATGTGAGTCTGTGCACTCTCAACTGTGGGAGGCTCGGAAGGACGGAGCTTTCTGTATACTTCAATAAGTCCCTCTTCAATGTTGGTGGTTGTGTCCTTCTCAAGAGTAGCCTTGATTCTGGCATCATCACCAAACACCTCAAGAATCTCAGAATCTGAGCCGAGACCAAGGGCACGCAGGAATGCAGTTACAGGAAGCTTACGGTTTTTATCTATACGAACGTAGAAAACGTCATTTACATCGTTCTCGTATTCAAGCCATGCACCGCGGTTAGGAATAACGGTTGAGGAGAACATCTCCTTACCAGTCTTGTCGTGCTCCATCTTGAAATAAACACCGGGGCTACGAACAAGCTGTGAAACGATAACTCTCTCTGCACCGTTGATAACAAAGGTACCGCTGTCTGTCATCAGGGGGAACTCACCCATAAAGACATTGGATTCTTTGATTTCGCCGGTTTCTTTGTTGAGGAGTCTGGCGGTAACGCGAAGGGCTGCGGAATAAGTAGCATCTCTCTCCTTACACTCGATTACACTGTAGTTGGGTTTGTCCACATCCAGTTTGTAATCAATGAAATCAAGAACGAGGTTGCCGGAATAGTCGGTAATACCGGACACATCCTTGAAAACCTCCCTGAGGCCTTCTTCAAGGAACCACTGGTAGGACTTCTTCTGCACCTCAATGAGATTGGGCATACTGATAACTTCTTCGATTTTAGAGAAGCTCAATCTCTCGGTTTCGCCAAGCTGTACGTGCTTAACATTCTCCATAGGCGTATCTCTCCTTCTGAAAATTCTGTGCCGAGGCACCCTGTGACCTTTCACAGTACAGGAAAAACAAAAGCACAAAGCTTATACATACCACAAGATTTGTAAAACTTACGCAGGCTGTACCCAGTATATTGGGGTACGCAACCTCAAAAGGACCTGACAAAAAGTTTCCTGAAAAAACCTCTTGACAAACATTTGCGGATGTGATAAAGTAAGCGTTTTTGAATTTACCTGTTTTTTGCTCGGAGGGTATTACCCCCCATAATGGTACATCTTGATATTATAGAAGCGAAAAGTCAATTTGTCAAGAGAAATATGAAAGATTTTTCCGAATTTTTTCGGTTTTGTTTCTAAAAAAGCAATATATCCTTCAAATCTGCAGAAAAATGAACACTTTTTGCAAGGGGAAAGCAATTTTCCGCAGAAACCACAAAAAGCCCAAAAGTTCCAACAAACACGCGGAGGCGTTGACGGTTTTATAAATTTCTGCAACCGCCCCTTTAACCCGCAAATCTTCCCTGAGTTTATAACGAAATGACAGCAGGAAAAGTAAAACCGCCGTCGGGATTTTTTACTCCTGACGGCGGTATTATATACTTATTTATGTTTTATTACAGTCTGCTTGATGTGTAGGATGCAAGGCTCTTCTTGGGCTTTTCGGGACGCACCTTCTTGCCCTTCATCTTCTTTGCAAACTTCCATGCCTTCTGAAGCTCTTCAGAAAGAAGAGGCTCGAACTTTTCAATGTGCTGTTCGTCAATGGAATTGAGAAGAACAATTGTGATGATAGAACGGGTATCCATATCCCCGTTTGCATACTGGGTGCTTATCATCTGGGCAAGCTTGTTCATCTCTCCCTTTGCTCCTCTTGTGAGAAGTTCATTTACTCTGGGTACAACGTAGGTACGGATAAAATGAACTCCGCGGAAGCTCTCGTAATTGTCCTGCTCATATTTTATTTCAGCTTTCAGCTCAGGAAAGTAGGTGACAAATCTTTTTGAAAGGAAGAGAGGGTCTGCACTGCCGTCATCACTGCTCTTCTTTTTCTTTGTCTGCTTTACGCGTTTAACAGCAGAAGCATTAGTCACTGCATCTGCAAAGTCGTTACCTATGCTCTCGGCTTCCTTATTTGTGTCGGTCTCAGGGTTGAACATCCATGTTGCCATAGACTTCCACTCATTGTCGGGGCCCTCGTCTGTCATTGTGCAGCAACGGAGTACCACGTGCATCTTCTCTGTATAGTAGATAACAGAATACGCAACTGTCTCACCTGTAAATAGGGCTACCAGCTCCT
Source organism: Ruminococcus sp. (assembly GCA_045541275.1). Classification (GTDB taxonomy): domain Bacteria; phylum Bacillota; class Clostridia; order Oscillospirales; family Acutalibacteraceae; genus Ruminococcoides. The sequence continues at coordinate 115,044 of JAZQIX010000016.1, read as the reverse complement.
TGTCGGTGGAGCTTACCTTCTCCTTTTTAAAGCCCTGTGCGGACAGTGCATCTGCTACTTTGTCTGCAATTATACCGAATGCTTTTTTAATATCATACATAATTATATACCTCCTACTGCGTGACCAGTAAACATAATTATCCAGTTTAAGCTTAAATATCATTATACAGGCTTATATACCTTTTGTCAAAGGTTATTATATCTTCTAATATGTTAATTTTCTGCGTCCTTATACCCCTTGCAAGTTACATATAAATATGTTAAAATAACAAGTTAGTAAGAACAGGCGGTGAAAGTATGGATGCAAAAAATATGGCTATAGGAGTTTTTGACTCGGGCCTTGGAGGGTTATCTGCTGTTAAGGAACTGATGAACGTTCTCCCCTGTGAGAACATCGTTTATTTCGGTGACACAGGCAGAGTTCCCTACGGCAGCCGAAGCAGAGAAACCATCACCAAATATGCTCAGCAGGACGTTAATTTTCTTCTTGAGAACAATGTTAAACTTATCATTGCCGCTTGCGGAACAGTAAGCTCTGTTGCTACAGACTTGTACAGTACTGTACCTGTTCCCTACACAGGAGTTGTAAACCCCACAGCTTATGCCGCTATGCAAGCTACCAAAAACGGAAGAATAGGAGTTATCGGCACATCTGCCACCATAAGCTCCCACAGCTATAAAAAGAAACTTCAGGAGATTAAACCTGAGCTTGAGATTTTTGAACAGGACTGTCCTTTGTTTGTACCTTTGGTTGAAAACGGCTTCACAAACCCTGAGGATATAATCGTTAAAAGCGTAGTAGAACGCTACACGGCAGAGCTGAGGGATAAGGATGTTGATACGGTAATACTTGGCTGTACTCACTACCCCTTGCTTGCCTGTGCTATCGGCAAGGCTATGGGCGAGGATGTTACCCTTATTGACTCAGGCAGAGCGACTGCACTGTACACAGCACAGCTTCTGCGTGAAAAGGAGCTTGAAACCGACAGTACCAAAGAAGGAGAATACAGTTTCTTTGTCAGTGACACACCCCACAACTTTGAAAAGTTAGCAAGTATGTTCTTAGGCAGAGACGTAAAAAGTCTGGTTCGACAGATAGACATTGAACAATACTGATTAGAGTGAAGAATATGAAAGAGAATTTTTTGATTACCGTCACAGGCACACAAATCATTGATGGCGAAAAAGAGACCATCAAGCTGACAACAGCAGGAGAATTCACCTGTGACGGAGAAAAATATTACATAAGATACAGGGAATACGACAACGAAAATCCCAATATTTATTTTGATAATACAGTTGAGGTACAGGATGACGACATAGTTACCGTTATCCGTAAGGGGCCTGCCAACTCCCGACTGACACTGCAAAAGGGCAGACGCCACCAGTGCCACTACAACACCCTGTTCGGTGATTTGATGGTGGGAGTTTTCGCAAATATGATTGAAAACGACCTTACTGAAAAAGGCGGAGTACTTCAGGCAAGCTACACCTTAGACTTCAACGCAGGTTTAGTCAGCAAAAATGAAATTCACATAAAAGTTACAGAAAAAGAGGGAAACTGAAATGTCTAAAACTTCAGCAAACGCAGTATTACAGCTGAGAAATGCTATTAATGAAGCTTTCGCAAAAGCAATGAAAGAGGGTCTCCTCCCAGAGACAGAGGCTCCTCAGTTTATCATTGAGGCACCTGCAAACCGCTCAAACGGCGACCTTGCAACAAATGCCGCTATGGCAGGAGCAAGGGTATTCCGCATGGCACCTATGAAGATTGCTCAGGCACTTTGCGACAGCATTAACCTTGAGGGTACACTCTTTGACCGTTGCGAGGCCGCAGGTGCAGGTTTTCTTAACTTCTTCTTCAAGCCCGAATACTTTGCATCTGTTGTAAAAGAAATTGAGGATATGAAGGAAAGCTACGGCAACAGCGACTTTGGTCAGAACAAAAAATATATGGTTGAGTTTGTTTCTGCAAACCCCACAGGTCCTATGCATATGGGTAACGCACGAGGCGGTGCTCTTGGAGACTGCCTTGCAGCTGTTCTCCAAAAAGCAGGCTTTGACGTGTTCAGAGAGTTCTATGTAAATGACGCTGGCAATCAGATTGAAAAATTTGCTTCCTCCCTTGAGGCAAGATACCTGCAAATATACATTCCTGAGACAGAATTCCCTGAGGACGGATATCAGGGCGGTGATATCACCGATTTAGCAAAGGAATTTGCAGATATTCACGGTGACAGCTTTGTAAATGCCGAGAGTGACACAAGACGCAAAGAACTGGTTGACTTTGCACTGCCCAAGAACATTGCAAAGATGCAGGCTGATATGGCAAAATACCGTATCACCTATGATAAGTGGTTCTTTGAGAGTGAGCTCCACGAGTCAGGCAAGGTCAAGGCAGTTATCGACCTGCTTACAGAGAGAGGCCTCACCTACGAAAAAGAGGGTGCTCTATGGTACAAGAACATTGAAGTTCTTACAAAGAAGTATCTTGAGCAGGGCAAGACTCAGGAGGAGATTGACAAGCTGGAGCTTAAGGACGATGTGCTCATCCGTGCAAACGGCAATCCCACCTATTTTGCAGCAGATATTGCATATCACAAGGATAAATTCGACAGAGGCTTTGATACCTGCATCAACATCTGGGGTGCAGACCATCACGGCCACGTTATGAGAATGAAAGGTGCTATGGACGCTATCGGCTACTCAGGCGACAAGCTTGACATTGTGCTGATGCAGCTTGTAAAACTCCTTTCAGGCGGTAAGCCAGTTAAGATGAGCAAACGTACAGGCAAGGCTATCCAGCTTTCCGATTTGCTTGACGAGGTACCTGTAGATAGCACAAGATTTATGTTCAACACCAGAGAGGCAAACACTCAGATGGACTTTGACCTTGACCTGGCTGTTACACAGGACAATCAGAATCCTGTGTATTATGTTCAGTACGCACACGCACGTATTTGCAGTATCTTCCGCAACCTTGAGGCTGACGGTGTAACAAAGCGTGAGTGCTCTTTGGAAGAATTGACACTGCTCAAGGAGTCAGAGGAAATTGAGCTTATCCACCACCTTGCCGCATACACTGACGAGATTGTAGCAGCAGCCAAGAACTACGATCCCACACGTATCACAAAGTATGTGACAACCCTTGCAACACTGTTCCACAAGTTCTACAACGCACACAGAGTTAAGTGCGGCGAAGAGTCCCTCACTCAGGCAAGACTCGCACTGTGCGGTGCAATCCGCTCTGTCATTAAGAACGTACTGGATATGTTCTCTGTATCCTGTCCTGAGAAGATGTAAGCAATATAATTTTCATATATAAAATAAAAAGGAGAATTATTATGACAAAGAAAACCGCTAAGCTTATTGCTTGTCTGCTTGCACTTTTAATGCTTGTGAGCAGCCTGCCCATGAGCGTATCAGCAGCCACCGAAAACGACTACACTTATGAAGTAAATAACGGTAACGCCATTATCACAAATGTTAACAAAGACATTATGGGCAAAGTCGTAATCCCCGATACTTTGGGCGGTTATCCCGTTACAGAAATCAGAGGCGGTGCTTTTGCTGACTGTCTTTCCATCACAGAGGTAACTATTCCCGATACAGTTATCACTCTTACCGGCCACTGGCCCGGAGTTTTTTCAGGTTGTACAAAGCTCTCTAAAGTAAATTTCGGCACAGGCCTTAAAACCATTGGTGACCGTGCATTTGCAAACTGCTCTGCACTCAGAAAGGTCACAATTCCCGACTCTGTCACAGCCGTTGACGGATACGCATTCTCTGAATGCACAAGAATTACAGATGTTACTCTGGGAAATTCCGTTGAGTATCTTGGCTACAGTGCCTTCGGCGATTGCTCAAACCTTGAAACCATCACCCTTAACGACAACCTTAAAACAATAGGCGACTACACTTTTTCTTTCTGTCCGGCTCTTAGCACAGTTAACTTTGGCACAGGTCTTGAGACAATTGGCGAGCATGCATTCAGAGAGTGCACAAGCCTCAAAAATATTGTAATCCCCGACTCAGTGAAGACTATAAAAAGCCACGCCTTCTACAAGGCAGGACTTGAGCGTATTTCTCTGGGAAACGGTGTTGAATCCTTGGGTGAAACTGCTTTAGGCTATTTACCCGCACTCAAAAGCATCACTGTTCCCGATAATGTAAAGGTTCTGGGTTACGGTTGCTTCCGTGCATGTGATGCACTTGAAACTGTTACCATCGGCAACGGAGTCGAAGAAATCCCCAGCTATGCTTTCAGCTCCTGCTCCTCTATCAAAAAGGTTTATCTCGGCGATAATGTAAAAAGCATACAGGGTAATGCCTTCAACGGCTGTAGCTCGCTGAACTACATTGACTTCGGCAAAAGCCTCAAAACCATCGGAAATCACGCCTTCGAGGGCTGTTCGGGACTTGTATACCTCAGTATCCCCGACACTGTTACTACCATTGGCGATGATACCTTCAGGTGGTGCTCAAACCTTAAAATTCTCAATGTTGGCACAGGAGTAAACTCCGTGGGCATGTATGCATTCCAGGGCTGTGGTGCACTTGAAACCATAAACTTCCGCAGCGTTACCGATATCGGTCTGCATGCATTCAACGGCACCGATAATCTCAAAAGAATCTACTTCCCCGACACTCTCCAGTCCATCGGTAACTCCTGCTTTGAGTACAGCAAAAAGCTTACCGATGTCTACTATGCAAGCAGTGAAAAGGATTGGGGTTATGTTCTTATTGACGGCTGGAATGACCCTCTGCTCAACGCAAAATATCACTTTGACTTCGTATTTACTCCCGAGGTTGGTGACACCAACTACGACGGCGAAATCAATATCAAAGATGCGACTTCAATCCAGAAAGACCTTGCTGAGCTTGAAGTATTCGACAAGGATACAAAAGAGCTTGCCGACTTTGACACTGATGCAAAACTCACAATCAAGGATGCTACCTCAATCCAGAAGTTCATTGCAGGCATTTTAATATAATGAATTTACAGTAAAGCAAAGGAGCTGTGGCAAAAACCACAGCTCCTGTTTTGTTTGTTATTAATCGGGAAGAGCAAGCCCTTTCCATTCAATATAAGGCTATCAGCCCTTGAGGCCTGCTTCCTGGCGCTCCATATTCTCAACAACCACATCGTGGATTTCACCAAGGCTTGCACAATACTCAAGCACCTGCCAAGGCTCGTTGGTATGATAGTGAATTTTGATTAAATCCTCATCTCCTACCGCAATGAGACAGTCGCCCTTAATATTCTCGCGGATGTAGCTGTCGATTGCATCCTCATTAAGGTCCTCGCCTGCAATGAGAAGTTGAGTATCAAATTTGAATTCAAGCATTTTTTATTCTCCTTTACATTATAGTTTATATTTAATCAGAAAAATATTTTTTATGTCCGTAAACCAGTATTGCTGTGCCTATTCCGCCAAAAACGCCTATTGCAATCCACTGCACATAGGTGGGAACTGCAGGAAAGCAGGAAAGCACTCCGTAGGTAATAATTGCAAGAGACAACACCATAACGCCGATGCCGAGGAGTCTTGCATAAGGTGCTACATTATACTCTGCAACTTTTTTTGCATCCTCTCCGTGCACCATATCTATTTTCTTACCTGCCCAGATAACTATACCCACTACAAGGAGAAAAATTCCCATAGCAAAAGTTATCCAGCTTATCATTTCTATTTTCATCGTGCTACCTCCCACAATGCATTTGCAAGGGCGGCAAAGTCCTCAAGGCTCAACTGCTCTGCACGGGCAAGAGGGCTGACCCCTGCCTGCTCCATTACTCCTATGACATCTGCCTTATTCATAGAAAGGCTTGAGGATATAGAGTTAACTATGGTCTTTCTGCGTTGCGCAAATGAGGCTTTAACAACCCTGAAAAATAATTTTTCATCTTTTAGCTCAACAGCAGGCTTTTCGTGAACATCAAGACGAATCACAGCAGAATCAACCTTTGGTGCAGGCATAAAGGAGCCTGCCGACACCTTGAAAAGAAGCTTCGGCTCGCTGTAGTATCTTACAGAAGCCGTAACCGCACCGCACATTCTGGTGCCCATCTGTGCACAGAGTCTGTCTGCCGCCTCTTTCTGCACCATTACGGTGAGTGCTTTTATGGGGAGCTTTTCCTCCAGTAGCTTCATAATAACAGGGGATGTTATGTAGTAGGGCAGGTTTGCACATACTACCACGTCCATTCCCTCAAATTCTTCCTCAATAAGTTTGTGTAGGTCAAGCTCCATTACATCTCCGCTGACAATTTTTACATTATCGTGGTCAGCAAGGGTTTTTGCTAAAATCTCAGGCAGACGCTTATCAAGCTCTATTGCCACAACCTTCTTTGCAACCTTGCATAGCTCGTTTGTCAGCACCCCGATACCGGGGCCGACCTCAAGCACTCCGCACTCCTTGTCCGCACCGCAAAGCTCTGCCATACGTGGACAAACCGAGGGGTTTACAATGAAGTTCTGTCCCAGTGCTTTTGAAAAGGAAAAGCCTGAGCTCTCCATTATTCTTTTAATTTCGCCAATGTCAGATAATCTATCCATATCTGCTCCTTAAAATCTAAAAAATTATAAAAGCCTGAGTCCTTTGGGATACTTATTCTTGAGCTTACCGCCGCTTACCTTACCGAAGCCTGTAACAATACCCTCTACAGCCACCGCAGTGTAGCCTTTTATATTATCCTCAACAGGTATTTCTTCGCCCTTCAAAAATCTAAAAAGTCTTTCATCACTCAGAGAAAGATCAACAACTCTCTTTACATTCTTAATATCTGCACTCATATACAGGTGGTGGGCAGGCTCAAAGTAATTCTTTCTGATTTCGCCCACAAGTACACCTGCTCTGATAACTCCTGTACCCTTTATGTCGGGACAATTCTCAGGCAGGGTATACACCTTGTCCCCGTGTATGAGCAATCTTTCATAATCGGAAGTATCATAAAAATTATCGCTTAAAAACTCACGGACTAAATCAGGTATTTTCTTTTCAGGAGTAAGCTCTGCGGTATGACCTGTACGATACACACAGCCGTCTGCACTTTCTTTTTTCCGAAGCTTTGCGGCGAAGTGTCCTTCGCCCCCATCCATCGGATAAATACGGCAGGCAAGTCCATTTAGTGTACGTCTGCCGAAAGCTTCACCGCAGTCTATGAGCTCAAAGTCAGGATTTTCACTTAAAAAATTTTCTATTACACCCTCGTTCTCTTCATAGGAGAAAGTACAGGTAGAATAAACAAGTATACCGCCCTCACGCAGGGCTTTCTTTGCACTGTTTAAAATCTTAAGCTGACGGACAGCACAGGAGTCGGAATGTTCTGGACTCCACTCTGTCTTTGCTCCCTCATCACGTCTGAACATTCCTTCACCTGAGCATGGTGCATCTACAAGAACTTTATCAAACACACCGCTGAGTGCTTCACACAAAGTCTCAGGGTCGCAAGAGGAAACAACACAGTTTCTGACTCCGCACCGCTCCATATTCGAGAGGAGTATATTAGCACGGTTTCTTACAATTTCATTGCTCCACAGCACACCTGTACCCTGCAAAAAGGATGCAAGCTGCGTAGACTTTCCTCCCGGAGCGGCACACAAGTCAAGGACTACATCCCCTTTTGAGGGAGAAAGTACAGATGCCGCAGACATTGCAGAAGGCTCTTGAAAATACACAGCACCTGCATGGTGCAGAGGGTGATTTCCGTCAAAGGAACACTCTGCAGGAATATAGAAACCCTCTTTGCAAAAAGGTGTCATATTCTCATTTTCAACGCCGTCAACAAGACTTAATAGCTTGTCCGCAGTACACTTGAGGGTATTCACACGTACACCGCGGTAATATGGCTTATTATATTCATTTTTAAAAATTTCCAATTCATCAGGAGAAAGTAAACCGCTTATCCGAGAAAAAAACTCTTCCATTGTATAAATCACCACTGAGCGTAGATAATATAATTAAAAGGGAGGTGTTCACAATGAACAATAATAACAATTACAACAACAATAACAGCAATAACAACAACCAGAATAACAATCAGAACAGAAATCAGAATTCTAACAACAGCCAGAACAACAACCAGAACAGAAATCAGAATTCTAACAATAACCAGAACAACAACCAGAACAGAAGCCAGAACTCTAACAACAATCAGAACAGATAATAGTTGCGTTATTCTGAGTGGCTATCCTCCGACAAAGTCGGAGGATAGTTCAGCTTTACATAGATTTATTAATCAGTAGCCTATGCTTTCGCCTACAATGACAACCTTAATTCTGTCTTTCTTTCTCTGCTGTGCAGATACTACATAATTACAACAGATTCTGCCACTGCCCTTACAGCCATCACACATAAAGGGATTGTCCTCTTTCAGAGACATACACTCCCCTGCATTTTCGCAGTAGGAGCTTGTATGGAGCCTTTTGGTATTAAGAGGTGCTGCAATTTTCTTTACTCTCTCCACAGCTTCGTCTAAATCCTCAACAATTTTATTATATCCGCAAACAATGATAACACTCTTGGGTCCGTAAAGCAGAGCCGCCACACGGTTTGAGTTTCCATCTACATTGTAAAGCTCACCTTTTCTGGTGAGGGCGTTGGTGCTCATAAGATATGCGTCAGCACTGAATGCACCTATGAACACAGCTTCAATCTCCTCGGGAGTAATACCCTCACGGCTTCTGTCAAGGAAGTTATACTCTCCGCTTTTTAGAAGCTCATCAATGCCTGTTTCCTTCAAAGTCACAGAGCCGCCGCAGGCAACTGTATCTCCGCTTTTAAGAAGGCTTTTTACAAGCTCTAAGGCATCCTGTGAGGTTTCACAAAAATAAGGCTTCATATTATTAGACTCAAGGTTTTTCATTGTTTCTTCAATAATATACATATCAGGTTTGTTATTCATTTGCTTTTCACTTCCTGTAAATTATGTAATTCGGCAGGAGCAAGCCCCTGCCCTACCAATTATATATTATACATCAATCTCACGATAAATCAAGGTGACACAAAAGGGACTCCCAGATAATCTGCTACACTTTGCGACAATGTACGGGCTATGCCGTCGATATTTTCTCTTATCCACTGGGCATCAGAGGGGTTATCGTGAAAAGCTACCTCTACCAGTGCCGCAGGAGCTTTGGTGCGTCTCACCTCGGCAAGTCTTGTGGTGGGGATTGTTGTAACCTTTGAGGGGTCGGGATACAGTCCCTTATAGTTATCGGAAATCACATTTGCAAGTCGCTGTCCCCGACTGCTTGTGGGATAGTAGTAAACCTGCACACCGGTTGCCTTTCCTGCCCTGTCAGCTGCAGATGCGTTGGAATGAATCGCAAGGTGCAAATCGTAATTTCCTGCATTGGAATCTGCTATGGTTTTTGTGAGAGAATCCTCAGGATTATTGCGGACAAAATCAATACCGCTGGCGCGCAGATACGGCTCCATTGCATCAGCAATGAGATTCATATAATATTCCTCAGTACCGCCCCCATAGTAAGGGTTTGACTCCTGCAATGAGGGGCTTAAGTAAATAGTCGGCATAAGCATACTCCTAAAAATGTATTTATTACTAATATACGTCAGTAATTATTTTTTGTGACACTGTTTACAAATTCAAAATAGTATGGTATTATGTAATAAATAAAACAGTAATGATTACTATTTTAAGGAGATGATATTATGAGCGGTCAGAATTTCAGCAAAAAACGTCAAATGATACTGGATACAATTAAATCCACAGACGCACACCCCAGTGCAAAATGGGTGTACGAATCTCTGAAGGAACAAGTGCCTGACTTAAGCCTCGGCACGGTTTACCGCAATATCAATCTCTTCAAAGAACAGGGACTTATAATCCCTGTGGCTAATGTTGACGGAGAAGAACGCATTGACGGTGATACATCACCCCACGCTCATTTTGTATGCAAAGAATGCGGATGCATATATGATGTACCTGCTACTCATGCACCTATAAGTGAAGAAGACTGCACACTGGAGGGCTTCTGCACACACAACACAGTGCTGACTTACTACGGAATCTGCGGTGCCTGCACCGAAATCTGATAATTTTTAAAAAGGAGATTTTGAACTATGAAAACTTGGGTTTGCACAATCTGCGGTTACACTCACGAGGGCGACACTCCCCCTGAAGCCTGCCCCATCTGCAACCAGCCTGCAGAGAAATTTGCAAAAAAAGAGGAAGAGTAATTTCTTTTTTCTCAATCATCGGGCTCGTAGCGCAATTGGCAGAGCATTGCGTTCGCAACGCAAAGGTTATGGGTTCAACTCCCACCGAGTCCACCAGAAAAAGACTGTTGCAAAAAGCAACAGTCTTTTTCAATGAAATTCGCCTTACGGCGAGTGAAAATAGCTTCGCTGTGAAACACGCTGACACGTATGAAATATTTGCTACGCAAATGTTAAAGGCGAATTTTATTTCACATTGCATATCAATATTTCATTCATTTAAAATCTTCGAACAACCATTATAAACACGACCGCTTCGTAATTGAAGCGGTCGTTTTATATTTGCAATGCTATTAGTTTAAAAAATCATCAGATAATTCTGATGTTCAGGGTGTCTGTGCCTGAGGTGGGGACTGTCTTGTTGGAAGAGATAACGATTACCAAATCTCCCTTTTGCACAATGCCTGTTTCCATAGCCTTATGCATAGCCTGCTTTGTAATCTCGTCACTTTCTTTAAGCTCCTCGCCGTAAACTGCAGTAACACCCCAGTTAAGGCACAGTTTATTGCAAACCTCTTTGGAGGTAACAACTGCAATAACATCACAGTCGGGGCGGTACTTAGCCATAGCTCTTGCCACGGAGCCTGTCTTACTCTCTACAATAATGGCGGCGGCACCGATGTTGTCTGCAATGGTCTTTGCGGCATAGCAGATATTCTCACGGAAGCTTGCCTCGTCTGCACAGTGAGAGAGTGCATCACGGAGTACGTGAAGCTCTACGTGGCGCTCAGCCTCAGTACAAATATCAGCAAGAGTCTGCACACTTTCCACAGGGAATTTACCTGCGGCGGACTCGCCTGAAAGCATAACTGCAGATGTGCCGTCATATACTGCATTTGCAACGTCGTTGATTTCTGCTCTGGTGGGTCTGGGGGAAGTGGTCATACTCTCAAGCATCTGAGTAGCGGTAACAACGAACTTGCCTGCCATTACGCACTTTCTGATAAGGGACTTCTGAATCTCAGGCAGACGGATGAAGGGAATCTCAACACCCATATCGCCGCGTGCCACCATAATGCCGTCACTGACACGGATAATATTATCAATATCAGCAACACCGCTCTGATTCTCAATCTTTGAGATAATCTCTACGTTATCATAGCCTAAGCTGTCAATAAAGTCTCTGAGAGTTACCACGTCCTCTGCACTTCTTACAAAGGAAGCCGCAACGTAGGTTACACCCTGCTCAAGACCAAACTCTATGTCCTGTCTGTCGCGAGCACTTACATAGGGCATATTGATATGATAATCAGGAATATTGATGCTCTTGCGGTTGGAAAGTTTACCTCCCTGTACTACTGTACATACAATTCTGTCAGAGTGGGTGGACTTGACCTTCATAATAATCTTGCCGTCATCAAGGAGAATCTGACGGCCGACAACAGAGCTGTCGTTCTTAAAAATCTGCACAAGTCTGGGGAATGAAAGGCTGACGCCCTTTTCGTTACCCTCCTTTTGCTCCTTGTAAAGTTCAAAGTCCTGACCGTCACAAAGCTCTACAAAGCCGTTCTCAAAGGTGCCGACTCTGACCTCAGGACCTTTTGTATCAAGCATAATGGCAACCTGCTTACCGCACTGAGCGGCAACCTCGTTGACCATTGCAATGTTCTCTTTTATGTCGTCATAGGTACCGTGGCTTAAGTTAATTCTTGCCACGTTCATTCCTGCTTCAATCATTTTTTTCAGGGTCTTTTTGTTGTTGCAGGCAGGGCCCAAAGTGCAGATGATTTTAGTTTTTCTCATAATCCCACTCCGAAATCAGTATTTATAGTAAAAATTAATTCTGAGCAATGCAAAAACTGCTGTACTCACACACAATACAGTTTGCACTTTTCCTTATTAAATATGATAACACAAGGCAAGGAAATTTACAATATTTATTATCGCAAACCCTCCAACTGCAGGAACGGCCTGCTCATTATTCACTTTTTGCCGTCAATATATACAAAACACGGCGAATTTTGAAGGTTTTATAAAAAAAATTGCAAAAACCTTGTTCAATGCACTTGAAATCTGAATTTTATTGCTGTATAATTCCTTATGTTGCTATTAAGCGAAAATTTATGTAGAAGGAGCCGTGAGAAATATGGCACTTACAAATGAGTATCTTCTTGACCTTCTTGAGAGAGTTAAGAAAAGAAATCCCGGCGAGCCTGAGTTTATCCAGACTGTTACAGAGGTTCTGACCTCTATCGAGCCCGTTGTAGAAAAGAGACCCGACCTTGTTGAGGCCGGCGTTCTTGAGAGAATCGTTGAGCCTGAGAGACAGATTTTCTTCCGTGTACCTTGGGTTGATGACAACGGCAAGGTACAGGTTAACCGCGGTTTCAGAGTACAGTTCAACTCTGCTATCGGTCCTTACAAGGGCGGTATCAGACTTCATCCCTCTGTTAACGCATCTATCATCAAATTCCTTGGTTTTGAGCAGACCTTCAAGAACTCCCTGACAACCCTGCCCATGGGCGGTGGCAAGGGCGGTTCTGACTTTGACCCCAGAGGCAAGAGTGACGGCGAGGTTATGCGTTTCTGCCAGAGCTTTATGACAGAGCTTCAGAGACACATCGGTCCTGACCTTGACGTACCTGCAGGTGACATCGGTACAGGTGCACGTGAGATTGGCTATATGTTCGGTCAGTACAAGAGACTCAGAAACGAGTTTACAGGCGTTCTGACAGGTAAGGGCCTCCAGTACGGCGGTTCTCTTATCCGTCCTGAGGCAACAGGCTTCGGCGCAGTTTACTATACAGTAGAAATGCTTAAGACTCTCGGCGAGAGCATTGAGGGTAAGACAGTTGCAGTTTCAGGCTTCGGTAATGTTGCTTGGGGTGTTGTTCAGAAGGTAACTGAGCTTGGCGGTAAGGTTGTTACACTTTCCGGTCCTGACGGCTACATCTACGATGAGGACGGCATCTGCACTGAGGAGAAGATTAACTTCATGCTTGAAATGCGTGACTCACGCCGTGACAAAGTTCAGGACTATGCTGACAAGTTCGGCGTTCCCTTCTTTGCAGGTCAGAAGCCCTGGGGCGTTAAGGCTGACATCATCATGCCTTGCGCAACTCAGAACGAGGTTTCTATCGTTGAAGCTAAGCAGATTGTAGACAATGGCGTTAAGTACTACGTTGAGGTTTCCAACATGCCTACAACTAACGAGGCTGTTGACTTCCTGAAGGAGAGCGGTGTTGTTGTTGCTCCCTCTAAGGCAGTTAATGCAGGCGGTGTTGCTGTTTCAGGTCTTGAGATGAGCCAGAACTCTATGCGTTACAGCTGGAGTGCTGAGGAAGTTGACGCAAAGCTCAAGGACATTATGAAGAGCATTTACAAGAACTCCTACGATGCAGCTAAGGAGTACGGCATGGAAGGCGACCTGGTTGCAGGTGCTAACATTGCAGGCTTCCTGAAGGTTGCTGAGGCTATGAAGGCTCAGGGCTGCGTTTAATAAATAAAAGCACAGAATTTTAGGGTTCCGACTTTTAAATAGAAAACACGGTGAACATTTATCGTTCACCGTGTTTTTATTTGTCTTTATGATGTTTTATCTGAAATTTTCAAGAAGCCAGCGGGCAACGCCGTCCTCATCACAGGTACCGATAACACCTGTTGCAATATTTTTCAGTTCCTCCACTGCATTGCCTACAGCATAGCACTCGTCTGCCGCCTCAAAAAGCTTAATATCATTGTAGCCGTCACCAAAAGCTACGAGTTTATCTGCACCTAAAAGTTCTTTGAGTTTTTGTGCGGAGTTTGCCTTGGTAGCCGCCTTAGGCATTATCTCTAAAAACCAGTTATCTGTGTAATTATCAGGCTGAAAAAGACAGTTGCATTTATCTTTAAGGAAGTCATACACAGGCTTTAGTTTTTCTTTCTGCTCCATAAAGGTAAAGTAGAAAACATTACCTTTGAGAGTACCTTCAAAGCCTCCTGTAACAGCTAAGCTACGACTGTCGCCCTCTCTGGTCTTTATAAACTCATCTACACTTTTGCTGATTACTGCAGAGTCATACATAAACCGCTCTTTGCCGTCAACATAAGCGTAGGTTATGGGACAGATAGAAAATCTATTCACTGCACCCTTTACAGCCTGTATCTCCTGCTCACTCATATAATTACTCATAAGGATTTTATGGGTGCCTTTTTCCATAATAAAAGTACCTGTGTACACAATGATAGGGATATAAGAACAAAGTCCCTGTGTAACCTTGGAGGCAGTTACTGCAGAGCGTGCTGTAGCATAGGAAAACAGCAGACCTTTTTCTGTTAACGCATTGATTGTGTCACGGGTAAAATCAGACAGTGTGGCGTCACTTCGAAGAAGCGTTGAATCCAAATCGGAAACATATAGTGTAGACATACGGCACCTCCTTATGTAACTCCCTCAGTCTTGCCATCAGGCAAGCCAGCTCCCCCTGAGGAGGAGTCTGTTAACAATTCCTTTAGTTTTTCTTTGGTACTCTCGGGGTTTGCCTTGCCTTTGCTTTCACGCATAACAAAGCCCACAAGTGCCATTATGGCTTTTTCTTTACCGGCCTTATAGTCTGCCACAGCAGCCGTGTTTGACTCTACTGCATTTTTACAAAGGAAATCAAGCTCCGACTCTGTTAGCCCTTTCATATCCTCTGCTGACAACAAATCCTCTGCCGATTTGCCTGATGACAGCATTTTATCAAGGGTTGTCTTTGCAAGGCCCCAGTTTATCTTTCCCTCTGCAAGGAGATTTGAAATACCTGCAAGATTTTCAGATGTAACCCTAACCGCAAACTTCTCTTTCTCTGCTTCTGTAGAGAAAAGGCTGAACATCTGAGTTATTATAAACTTAGCTGATATTTTTGGGGACTTTGAAAGCTTTGCAGTCCTGTCAAAATACTCTGCGATTTTTCTATACTTTATCAGGTGGTTTGCATCGGTTTCATTCAAATCAAACTGAGATGTATATCGTTTTACCTTTTCCTTCGGAAGCTCTGGAATTTTATCTTTTATCGCCTTTATTTCTTCATTGCTTACACTAACACTCAGCAGGTCAGGTTCACGAAAGAAGCGATAATCCTTTGCATCCTCTTTGCTTCGCATAGAGGCAGTCTGTCCTGTTTCCTCTATGTATCTTAGAGTTTCCTGTGTTACAAGCTCTCCTTTTTCAAGAAGCTCACACTGACGTGTATATTCATACTCAATAGCTCTAACCATATTGGCAACTGAGTTCATATTCTTTATTTCTGTGCGTGTGCCTAAAGCCTGTGTACCTTTCAAACGCACGGACACGTTTACATCGCACCGCATTGAGCCCTCCTGCATTCTGCAGTCAGAAACTCCTATATACCTTATCAGATGCTGGAGGGTTTCAACATACTCCCTAACCTCTCCCACTGTAGAAAAATCAGGCTCTGTGACTATCTCAATAAGAGGTACACCGCAACGGTTATAGTCAATGAGAGTTTGACTTTCTTTATGGACAAGCTTGCCTGCATCTTCCTCAATGTGAATACGGTTGATGCGGATTTTCTTGCCTGATTGAAGCTCCAAAAAGCCCCCAGTACATAAAGGCACATCGTACTGGGAAATCTGATACGCCTTAGGCAAATCGGGATAGGAATAGTTTTTTCTGTCCATGTAAGAGGTATTTGCCACCTTGCAATTAAGAGAGAGTCCTGCCATAACTGCATACTCCACCGCCTGTTTATTCATTACAGGCAGTGCACCGGGAAGTCCTAAACACACAGGGCAGCATTGGGTGTTGGGCTCTCCTGCAAATTGAGTGGAGCAGTAGCAGAACATCTTAGATTTTGTGCTAAGCTCTATGTGGGTTTCAAGACCTACGGTAAGTTCGTATTTCACAGCTTCACACCCCAATCTGTACAGCGTATAAAATCAGTTGCCTGCTGAAAATTATAAGCCATATTCAGCACAAGGCTCTCTGAGAATTTTTCGCCTATAATCTGCATTCCTATGGGTAAGCCCTCCTCTGAATATCCGCAAGGAATACTCACAGAGGGTAGGGATGCCAAGTTTGCACACACTGTGCACATATCCTCCATATAAAGTACAGTAGGGTCTGCGACTACTCTGTTTTTTATGAAAGCAGGTGTTGGAGCTGTAGGCGCAATAATAACATCGCACTTTGCAAAAGCTCTGCTAAACTCCATACTCAGAGCTTGCCTCAGGGCTCTTGCTTTGTTGTAATAATAACTGCATTTATCGCTGGAAAGTACATTTGTACCCATAAGAATTCTGCGTTTGACTTCCTTGCCGAAGCCTTCGCTTCTGCTTTTACATATAAGCTCATGAACACTGTTAAAGTCTCCTTGTGCCCTGTATCCGTAGCGAATACCGTCAAAACGTGCAAGATTAGAGGAAGCTTCTGCACAAGAGATAATACAGTAAATAGGTACACTGCGTGTAATCTCAGGTATATCAACTATAACCACATTTGCACCCAAAGAGTCAAAGGTTTTCACAGCTTCATTCATGGCATACTTCACCTCAGGGGATATACTGCCATTATCCGCAAACTGGCGGATTACACCTACAGTCTTGCCCTTTATATCATCCCTCAGGGTTTTGTAAGTGTCAGGCTTATAAACTCTGTTGCAGGTGGAGTCAAGTATATCGCCCCCTGCAATACTGTCAAACACAAGGGACACATCCTCAACTGTACTTGCCATAGGTCCTATCTGGTCAAGGCTTGAGGCAAAAGCCACAAGGCCGTATCGTGACACAGCACCAAAGGTGGGTTTAAGCCCTACCCCACCGCAAAAGGCGGAAGGCTGACGGACAGAGCCGCCTGTGTCAGAGCCTAAGGAATAAGCCGCAAGGTTTGCACTTACTGACACGGCACTTCCGCTTGAAGAACCTCCTGACACACGGTTTGTATTGTAAGGGTTTGAGGATGCACCGAAGCAGGAGTTTTCCCCTGTACTGCCCATAGCAAACTCATCCATATTAGCCTTACCCAGAAGCACAGCCCCGGAACTCTTAAGTCGGCTCCACGCAGTTGCGTCATACACAGGGGTGTAATCCTCAAGCATTTTTGAACAGCAGGTGGTTCTTATGTCTTTTGTAGAGATATTATCTTTCAGTGACATAGGAACACCTGCAAGCATTCCGACATCTTCTCCTTGTGCTATCTGCCTGTCGATTTTATCAGCAGTAAGCAAAACCTCATCCTCAGTAACAATAACATAAGCTCTGAGCTCAGAATTATCTCTATTTATGGCATTTATATATTTTTCTGTAAGCTCTCTGCAGGATATTTCCTTATTGCAAAGCAATCTGTGTATCTGTTCAATTCTACCCATAATCAACCGTTCTTCTTAACTACAAAATAACCGTCACAGCATTCCTGTGCATTTTTCAGCACATCCTGTAAAGGCAAAGAGTCCCTGACCTCATCCTCGCGCAGAAAAGTCATCTCTGATACATCTGATGTGATTATATCATCTGTATCAGCATTTGCTACTGCATCGGCAAATATCATCATTTGCTCTAAGTCCTGTGTAAGCTTTTCTGTTTCTTCCTCTGTCACAGAAAGCTTTGACAGCAGAGCTATATTCTCTATTTCTTCTCTTGTTATCATTGTTCCCTCCGTGGCATTTTATATTAAATATTTCGCTTCATTATAGATTTAATTATATCACAGCATATATCTCTTTTCAATTAACAATAAAAAGGTACAAAAAACCGCTTGCAAAAGAGTATACACAGCTCTTTTACAAGCGGATTATAATTATTCTTCGGGTTTTTTCGGAGTTACATACACTGTGTGCTGGTCGGTGTAAATCACCCTGCCGGGAGGTGCACCCTGAGGCTTTGACACACACCTTACAAGTGTATAATCCACAGGCACCTGAGAGCTTTCCCTCGCCTTGGAAAAGTAAGCACAAATCTGTGCTGTTTCAAGTATAGCTTCATCGGTTACCTCTCTGCCTTCAGTTCTCAAAACCGTGTGAGAGCCGGGTATATCCTTGGTGTGAAACCATAAGTCATTTTTGTGCGAAAGCTTTAAGGTGAGCATATCGTTCTGACGATTATTCCTGCCTACTAAAACCGTAAAGCCGTCAGCTACCTGATATTCACGAGGAGAAAGTTCTGCAGGGGGCTTTTGCTTGCCCTTAGGAGGCTTTATATAACCTTGTGATATAAGTTCCTGTCTTATTCCTGACAAATCACGTTCAGACTCTGCACGTTCTATCTCATCATAAACGCTCTCCAGATACAGGAGCTCCTGTCTGCCCTTTTCTATCTGAATGCGGAGCATTTTGTCTGCAGTTTTTGCCCTTGCGTAGTCCTTGTAATACCGCTGTGCATTCTGTGCAGGGGTCTTGGCAGGGTCAAGCTTTATTCTGAGAGTTGCCATATTCTCGTCATAGAAATTCTCTACATCAACAAAGGCAGAGCCTTTTTCTATTCTGTAAAGGTTAGCCTGCAGTAAATCACCGCAGATGCGCAGATGCTCTCTGTCTTTACTTTTTGTCTGCTCTGCTATCTGAGCACTCAGCTTCCTTGACAGTCTGCCTATATGATTTGATACAAGCTTTAAAAGGTCGCGGGAGCGTACACGCATACGCTCTATACTGTCACGCTCGTGGTAATAATCGTCAAGAAGCTCCGAAAAGCTTTTGTACTCCTTGCACACAGCACTGCCCTCATACTGAGAAACAGAGAGGAAAGTTAAATCAAAAGGCTTACCTGCAGAGTCTTTCAGCACAAAGGGTGTACCCTCTCCAACTTGTGCAAGATTTTTAAGTTTTATAAGCTCCTCAATATAGGCTGCTTTGTCTGCCTCTGTCATATCTGTAACACGAGTATCCGTACAGCCTGTTGCCCTGTATGATATTTCTCTGCAAACTACGGGTGACACACCCATAACAGTATTAAGCATTGCCTTATCAAGGCTCAAATTTTCATTTTCAAAAATTCTCTCTGCAATATCCTGTGCTGACAGTTCAAGGAGTGAAACCTTCCCTTGAGATGGAGGAAGTTCAAACCGAAGCTGAGGAAGCACCAATCTCTTTGAAGAAAGGGTCAGGTCTATCCTCTTGAGGGCATCAATGATAACTCCCTCTTCATCAAGCAAAATGCAGTTGGAATGCTTACCCATTATCTCTACAACCAATGTAAGCTTTGTTCTGTCGCCTAAGGTGTTTGTGGCATCAAATTCAAGAAAGAGAACACGCTCAAGCTGATACTGGCGAACACTTACAAGTCTTGCACCGCAAAGTTTCTTACGCATAAGCATACAAAACATAGGTGCAACAGGAGGGTTCTCTGCACTGTGGCTGGTAAAGCTTATTCTGGGAGAATCCGCTCGGGCTGAAACAAGCAGACGTTTATTGCCACTGTGTGTATGCATTGAAATTATCAGCTCGTCTCGGCTTGGCTGATGCACCTGATTCACCTTAGCACCCATAGCGACCGTTTCGATTTCCTTGCCAATATGGCTTAAAAATATTCCGTCAAGTGCCACTGCACCCACCTCCTGTCAAAAAATTCTTTTAATCATTTGTGATATTTTCCGCCTGTCATTATCTGAAATGCACGGTACACCTGCTCGCAGAGCATTACCCTTGCAAGCTGGTGGGGAAAGGTCATTCTGCCCATAGAAAGGCGGAAATTTCCTCTTTTTTTCACCTCATCTGAAAGTCCGAAAGAACCGCCGATAACAAAGTCAATGGTACTCTTACCCATTACTCCTGCATCCCCGACAAGGGTACTTAAATCCTCTGATGAGATAATTTTACCCTCAATGCACATAGGGATTACATAGGAGTTCTTTGAAATTTTTGAGAGTATCCTCTTGCCCTCTTCCTCAAGGCAAATCTTAATCTGAGCTTCAGAGGGTTTATCAGGCAGGCGGTACTCCTCAAGCTCAATTATTTGGAATTTGCAAAAAGGAGTAAGCCGTGTGCTGTACTCCTTTATGGCATCTGTAAGATATTTTTCTTTTAGTTTTCCGATGCAAATTATATTAACACTCTGCATAGTTACCTCTTTATCAGAAAATAATTCCTTTGCCGTTGGTTTCCTTGGGAGCTACCTGCAGGGTAAAATCTTCGTTCAGTTTAAGCCCTGCCTGAGTCAGTGAGCACAAAGCTGTCTGATATGCCACATCAGGGGTGTTATTTTCTGAGCTTAGGTGTCCCAATACAAGGTGTTTTACCCCTGAGCGGACAAAGTTTGGTAACTCCTCTGCACAGGCAATGTTTGAAAGGTGGCCTCTATCTGAGAGAATTCGTCTTTTAAGGGGATAAGGATAAGGCCCTGAAAGGAGCATATTAACATCGTGGTTTGACTCCACTACTGCCACATCACACTCGGATATTGCACTGCGAACTTTTGGGAGCATTATGCCCATATCCGTAGCAATTATGGCTTTTTTGCCGTCTGCTGTGGTGACTCTGTATCCACAGCTCTCTTTGGCATCATGGGGAGTATCAATACGTTCTATGAGCATATCCCCCAAGGGTACCTTTGTCTTGATAATATCCGTATTAAATCGTGAATCAAGTCTGCCAGCATCTGCAAGCTCCTCCATTGTGCCCTCGCTTGCATAAACATTTATACCGTAGCGTGAAGCAAGAACTCTGAGTCCCTGACAGTGGTCTGAATGCTCATGGGTTACAAATATTGCACGGACAGCACGCATATCAAGGTTATTTGACATCATAGCCTGCTCAATCTGCTTACAGCTTCTGCCTGCATCTATGAGCACTGCCTGACCTGACGAACCTATGTAATAACTGTTTCCGCTTGAAGAACTGAAAAGTGTAACAAGTTTTGCCAAAATTATTTCCTCTCTGAACTAAAATAAACTGCTCATATAAAACTACCACTATGCACAGCATAATAAAACTGTGAAGCAATACAACTTGCTAAAAGCAAATATAGCTAAGGCACTCTTCATAAGGAAGAGTGCCTCTGATTATTAGGATTATGCTGTAACTGCAACGTCCTCATCGGGAACGTACTGTTTCTTAATATCTGCACCAAGTGCCTGGAGCTTCTCAATAATTTCCTCGTAGCCTCTCTCAATGTAGTGAATAGAAGAAATCTCAGTTGTGCCTGACGCTACAAGTCCTGCAATGATAAGTGCGGCTCCTGCACGCAGGTCACAAGCCTTTACAGGTGCACCATGAAGCTTAGAGTCTCCGTCAACAATGGCAACTCTGCCCTCAACAGAAATGTTAGCGCCCATAAGCAGAAGCTCTCTGATATACTGATAGCGGTTATCCCAAACGTTTTCGGTAACAATTGATGTACCGCTTACAGTAGTGAGCAGTGCCACAAACTGAGGCTGGCAGTCTGTGGGGAAACCGGGATGAGGCATGGTCTTGATGTTGCAACGGCGAAGGTTTCTGCCTGTTGCATCAATGAGCACTGCTTCGTCAAACTCCTCTACAGAAACACCGATTTCCTCAAGCTTTGCTGTAATAGAATCCAAGTGCTTTGGAGTAACATTCCTCACCAGAAGTCTGCCTCTTGTTGCTGCAACTGCAGCCATATATGTGCCTGCTTCAATCTGGTCGGGGATAATGGAATATGTTATACCGTGGAGATATTCAACACCGCGGATTTTGATAACGTCTGTACCTGCTCCGCGGATGTTTGCACCCATGGAGTTTAAAAAGTTTGCAAGGTCAACAATGTGAGGCTCTCTTGCGGCATTCTCAATGATGGTCTGACCCTGAGCTTTAACAGCTGCAAGCATCAAATTCATTGTAGTGCCAACAGACACAGTGTCCATATAAATCTGAGCACCCTGAACCTTGCCTTCACACTTAGCCTCAACGATTGCACCGCCGATAAGCTCGCACTTAGCACCCATTGCGGCAAAGCCCTTCAGGTGCTGGTCAATGGGACGCAGTCCGAAGTTGCATCCGCCGGGAAGTGCTACCTTTGCCTCGTTGAATCTGCCTATAAGAGCACCTAAAAGGTAATAGGAAGCTCTCATACCTCTGACAGAATCATCAACTGCCGCACAAGTGTTGATAGGTCTGGGGTCAATATCAAGTGTATGCTTATTAACTTTGGTAACCTTAGCACCAAGATTCTGAAGAATTCTGGCAATAAGATTTACATCTGAGATGTTAGGTACGTTTTCAATGCGGCAAGGCTCATCACAGAGGATTGTCGCGGGGATTATAGCAACTGCGGCATTCTTAGCTCCGCTGATGGTAACCTCGCCCATCAGAGGATTTCCGCCATTAATAATATATTTTTCCAAATCTGCACACTCCGAAATTTTAGTAATTAGGGGATACACGGTTTGTAGTTATTGTTTGTATCAAAAAATAAACTAAGCACAAAAGCTTGTAAATCCTGATGAAAAAATCCGCCATTTCAAGGGATTTTTTCCGATTTTAGCTTTGTAAGTATTACACAAAAGAAAAGTTGCGAATTTATATGATTTAACCATTATCTCGCATTCAAATAATAATACAGAACGGCATCAATGTCAACCGATATTTTGAATTGTAACCATTTTTCGGCAAACTTTCTCAGTCTTTAGGAACATACATTCGCTTTTGGTGAGTTTTTGACAATTCAGTTTGCAAATTTTGCCATATATTTGCATTACCATATTTCGAAACCACAATATGTAGATTTGCCTATGTGCAGGTTATACAATGGTAAAAAGGTTACAAAATCAGAATGTGCTCCAGTATTTCTTATCAAGTGTGCGGTACTGCACCGCTTCAAGCACATGGTCTGCACGGATAATTTCACTTGCATCCAAGTCTGCAATGGTGCGGCTCACCTTCAGCACCCTGTCGTAAGCTCTTGCCGAAAGTCCCAATTTGTCAAAAGCATTCCTCAGAACCTGCTCTGCCTTATCATCTGTGGCGCAGACTTTTCTCAGCAAATCAGCGGTAATGCGTGCATTACAGGTAACCCCTGTATCTGCAAATCTTTCGTTCTGAATTTTCCTTGCTTTGTCCACACGCTCCTTGATTTTTGCAGAAGACTCTGCTCCGGAGTAACTACTCAGTTCCTCATACTCCACAGCGGGTACCTCCACGTGAATATCAATTCTGTCAAGCAAAGGACCCGATACCCTGCCCAGATATTTATGGATTGCATTTTCTGAGCAAGTGCACTTCTTTCTGGGATGTCCAAAGTATCCGCAGGGGCAGGGATTCATTGCGACAACAAGCATCACAGAACAAGGGTAGCTTACAGTGGAGTGAACACGGGAGACAGTAACCTTACCATCCTCCATTGGCTGACGCAGTACCTCCAGGGCTGTGCGTGAAAACTCAGGAAGCTCGTCAAGAAACAAAACTCCGTTATGTGCAAGTGACACCTCCCCGGGTTTGGGTATGGTTCCGCCTCCTGAGAGTCCCACAGAGGAGACTGTGTGGTGAGGGCTACGGAAAGGTCTCTCAGAAAGTAAGGATTGCCCCTTTGAAAGAAGCCCTGCAATAGAATGAATTTTTGAGGCTTCTATTCTCTCCTCAAAGGTCATATCCGGAAGTATTGAAGGCAGACGCTTTGCAAGCATACTTTTGCCTGAACCGGGAGGGCCTATGAGCAGAACATTGTGACCTCCTGCGGCAGCAACTTCCAACGCTCTCTTTGCTTCATACTGACCCTTTACCTGAGAAAAATCAGGCATAAACCCGTGAACAATCACAGACTCAGGTGCAGTTGCAGGCTGTATGAGTTTTCTGCCCTGCAGGTGTTCCACAAGTTCAGGTACAGTCCTTACAGGGTACACTTCTATCCCCTCTACCACAGCTCCCTCGGCACTGTCCTCAAAAGGAACAAACAACTTCTTTATGCCCGCTTCCTTTGCCTTGATAGCCATAGGAAGGACACCGTTTACAGAACGCACCTCACCTGAAAGAGATAATTCACCTATAAAAGCGCAATCAGAGAGAGGCGTATTTATCTGAGAGGTTGCGTGCATTATTGAAATCAATATAGGCAGGTCATAGAGTGGTCCTGCTTTTTTGATGTCTGCAGGAGCAAGATTTACAGTTATACGGGATACAGGAAAACCGTAACCGCAGTTGTGCATTGCAGTGCGTACTCTGTCACGGCTTTCTCTTACTGCTGCGTCAGGCAGACCTACTATATCAAAAGCCGACATTCCCCCTGACACATCTGCCTCTACCTCAACCATATACCCATCCATTCCGAAAAGTCCTACACTGTTACATTTTACTACCATCCACACCACTCTCCTTTAGTAAAAGGCTAATTTTTTGTTTTCAGGATTACAAGCTCGTACATAATCCGACACAAGTTCTGTGTTATTCTATGATTATACCACCTATTCCCATTATTATCCATACAAAAAAACAGGTCAGGATTTAGTAGTTTTGTCTAAATTACGGGAAAAAGTAACCAAAAATTACGTTTGTTGATTGACTCAAAGTTTTTAATACTGTAAACTAATAATGTATTATAGCGTATGAGAGGTATATCATTGGAAGGTTTCAAAGCACCTCAGGACTTTGCGTCCTGCACCGACCCTGAACTTGCAGGATATGTCAAAGGAGGAGTTAAGCACGCCTTTGAAGAAATAGCAAGAAGATACAAGGGACTTATCGGCTACTTTGCAAGCCAGTACTGTGCTGCAGGAGCAGACCGTGCAGACTTTATGCAGGAAGGTCTTTTAGCTCTTCACTCAGCCTGCAAAACCTATGATGAAAACAAAAAAGCAAGCTTTAGAAATTACGCAGGAGTTTGCATCAACAACCGCTTTATGTCTCTTATACGCAGTACAAATGCAAAGAGTGCCATCCCCCGTGACTCCATAGTTTCTTTTGAGGATATTGAGCCCTCAGACCATAATCTGGGCAATCCCGAAAACCTAATTCTGGAGCAGGAAAGTTCACGCACTCTTGTGAGCCTTATTCTTAAGACATTGTCTCCACTTGAGCTTTCTGTTCTCAGAGGATACCTTCAGGGTCTCTCCTACACACAGATAGCACAGAAACACTCAATTTCTACCAAAGCAGTGGACAACGCAATGCAACGCATAAGGCGTAAAATACTCAGTGGTATAGACAAAATATAAACCACAGAACCAAGTTAATTTGTCCCGAAAACACAAAGTTAGTAGGGATAAAAATATTATTTTTTCCAAAGCGAGGTAAATCTCATGTACGAAGACAAGACAATCATTTGCAAGGAATGCGGCGAGGAGTTTATTTTCTCCGCAGGAGAGCAGGAATTCTACGCAGAAAAGGGACTTGCAAATGAGCCTCAGCGCTGCAAATCCTGCAGAGCAGCTCGCAAGAACGCAGCCAGACCCGCAAGAGAGAGACATCCCATCACATGTGCTGACTGCGGTGCTGAGGATTCCGTTCCCTTCACTCCAATGGAAGGTAAGGACTACTACTGCAGAGCATGTCTCGATAAGAGAAGAGGCACAGACGCAGAATAATTCTTCGGACATAGATTCGGATATATATTTTGTGATGAACTCCCAAGGACTCCTTGGGAGTTTTCTGTTTCTTCTAAAAAGAAAAAAACTGTGGATTTTTGTAGTATAGGGTGGTATAATTAATTTGTATACTGACAAATCAGTTTTAATTTTCATTTTGGAGGTTTTTACTATGACTATCACTAAAGAGTCAATTATCGGCGATGTACTGGATATGTATCCTGAAACAGCAGAGTATTTCTTTGCTATCGGCATGCACTGTCTCGGCTGTCCCGCTTCAAGAGGCGAGACAATTGAAGAGGCTTGTCAGGTACACGGCACTAACGCTGAGGAGCTTGTAAATAAGCTCAACGAAGCAATTGGTGCATAATTTATGCAATCCTCTTTTTCACTTGATTCAAGACTTTCACTTTGCGCCGATTTCGTCAGAGTCGGCGCAAAGCTTGCAGATATAGGTACTGACCACGCATATCTGCCCGTCTGTCTTGCTCTTTCAGGCAGTATTGAGTCTGCCATTGCGGCAGATATAAACCCTGAACCCTTAAGCCGAGGCAAACAGACTATTGAAAAATACGGTGCGCAGGATAAAGTATCCACCCGCCTTTGCAACGGACTTGAGGGCATTGCTCCTGAGGAAGTTACAGACATTGTGATTGCAGGTATGGGTGCTGATACTATCATCGGCATTATATCATCTGCACCATGGCTTCAGGACAAGAGCAAACGCCTTATTCTACAGCCTATGACAAAAAGTGAGCGTGTTATAAAACATCTCTACGACTCAGGCTTTGAGATTTTGGAGCAAAAAGGATGTATTGCAGAGGGCAAACCCTACTGCGTTATGTGTGTGGAATATACAGGACACGCAACCCCCTGCACAGAGCTTTTCACCTATACAGGAAAGCTCCGCCCCGAGCTTTATGAAGAGGACAGGGAGTTTCTGAGACTTCAGGCAAAGATCCTTATGAAGCGTTCTGCCGCAGATGTAAAATACAAAGAGCTTGCAGAAATTATCAAAGAGAGGACAGACCCACAATGATTACTGTAAAAGAAATATTAGAATTCACAGAGAGCTTTGCACCCCTTGCAACTGCCGCAGATTTTGACAACTGCGGTCTCCTTGTGGGAAGCAGTGAGCAAGAGGTCACAAAGGCAGTTGTGGCTCTTGATATTACACCACAGGTTGTAAAGGAAGCAATAGAGAAAAATGCTCAGCTTATCATCAGCCACCATCCTGTTATCTTCAATCCTCTTAAAAAGCTCTCAACTGATACTGTCCCCTATATGCTGGCACAATCAGGCATTACCGCACTGTGTCTGCACACAAATTTAGATATCGCACAGGAGGATGGAGTAAACAGCTGCCTTGCAAAGGCACTGGGACTTTCAGACATCCGTATTTATCCCGATGAATTTGTGTGTATCGGCAAGCTGTCGGAGTCTTTGAGCACAGAGGAATTTGCACAGCTTGTAAAGGACAGCTTACACGCTGATTGCGTGTGCTTTACAAAAGGCGATAAACCCATTAAAACTGTAGGTATGTGCTCAGGTGCAGGCGGTGATATGTATCACAGTGCAGTAGCTCTGGGAGCAGATGCTTTTCTTACAGGAGAAGCCAAGCACCATGAGTATCTTGAGGCAGAAGCCACAGGTGTGCCTATGGTAGTAGCAGGGCACTTCTTCACCGAGGACATTGCAATGCCTACGCTTACAAACAAACTTGCAGACAGATTCCCTGAGGTACTATTTATATATTCCTCAGCCTGCAAAAATCCCTATTCCTGTATCTGATTGGAATTATTAAATTAAACATCAGTAAATAAAACTGCTATCGGGAGGTATCTTCTGACGGCAGTTTTTTCATAATTGTAAATATTATTAAAACAACTGAACTTTTTAAGCAAAAACAATTGCAATAAATACTATATTTTGATATAATAATTACTAATTAGGTATATATATAATCAAAATATTGTGTTTTTTCGGTGATATAATGAGAATGCGAAAAAAGAAATGGGCACAGCCCGAGCTGGATGCTTGTGAGTTCTTTGTAAAAAAGCCCACAGAATACAAAGGAAATTGGCAAAGCTTCTTTGAAAATTCAAACCCTATTGAGCTTGAGGTTGGTTGCGGAAAGGGCACCTTTGTTGCTCACAAAGGTCTTCAGAATCCACAGGTAAACTTCATTGCCGTTGACCTTATCAGCGATATGCTGGCAGTAGGCAGACGCAATATTGTTAAGCTCTTTGAGGAAAACGGCAGAGACTGCAATAACATTGTTCTCACTGCTTACAACGTAGACAAGATTACAGAGATTATTGACAAAGCAGACGGTATCTCCCGTATGTACATAAACTTCTGCAACCCCTGGCCAAGAGGCAAGCACAACAAACGCAGACTTACACACCCAACCAAGCTTATGCAGTACAGGGATTTTCTTGCAGATAATGGTGAGATTCACTTCAAGACCGACTCTGATGAGCTTTTTGAGGACAGTCTTGAATACTTTAATGAGTGCGGATTTGAGATTACATACCTTACTCGCGACCTGCACTCAAGCGACGTAAAAGACAACATCGTTACCGAGCACGAGAAGATGTTCTCAGACGAGGGTATTCTCATTAAGTACCTTGTTGCAGTAAAGAAAGAGCTTAATTAACATATCAAACCGCAGAGAAAAACGAGGAGGCGGTACAAATTGAAAAAGAAAATACTTACTTTGGCTTTGTCCGTCTTTCTGATTTTTTCGCTGTGCGGCTGTGACGCCATAACCTTCAATGTTATTGAGCTTATGCGTCCCCCGAAGGCTACAGGTGAAAAGGCGGCAATTCAAGAGCTTATTGATGCTGAGGCAGGCTCAGGCTACACCCTGAAATATCCCCAAAACGGCAACTACCGCTCTGCAATCACCACTATGGATTACGACACAGACGGTATTGAGGAGGCAATTGCTTTTTACCTGCCTGCAGGGGAAGCACAGACAATCCACCTTCTCATTATGGACAACATTGACGGAGTATGGACAACAGTCGGAAACCATACAAGCAAGAGCACCGCTGTGGACAGACTTCTTTTTACCGACCTTGACGGTGACGGAAAATCCGAAATCATAGTCGGCTGGAGCACTTACAACAATCTTGTAAAAGATTTGTCTCTGTATATGACTTCCTCGGGCACAAGCTCAGAGATAATATGTGAAAGCCAGTATTCAGAGCTTTTATGCTCTGACTTTACAGGAGGCGGTAAAGAAGAACTTTTGC
Organism: Ruminococcus sp.; assembly: GCA_045541275.1. Lineage (GTDB taxonomy): Bacteria > Bacillota > Clostridia > Oscillospirales > Acutalibacteraceae > Ruminococcoides. The sequence goes on along the minus strand of JAZQIX010000016.1, from coordinate 86,154 downwards.
TTCTTTCTCTTTACACTGCAGACAAACCTGCAACAGCTTCTCTTGTAACTCTTAATGACACAAAGAATAGCCTGTACACAGTAAGTGAAGCTCCCATTGACGGCGATGTGGTGAGCTTTGCAAAAATACAGACAGGTAGAGTTTTCTACGGACAGCAGGGTGCGGTTGTTGACGGAATAACTGCCACAGACACTGTGAACACCTACAACACACAGCTTATTTACTACAGCGAATACTTTGCATCACTGCAGGTTGTAAGCTTTGAAGGAGACAGCCCCACTAATCAGGCAGAGCGAAGCTACGCTGTGCTTTCTGAAGATATTGACGGTGACGGCATAATCGAAATTCCCAACACCTTCAAAATGAGAATGGACGATATCCAGACAGAAGCTGTTCCTGCGGCACTTATTCACTGGTGTGAGTACACAGCCACAGGAAATATGGAAATAAACAAGACTCAGGTTACAAGCCTTGTGTACGGACTGCGGTTTACTGTTCCCGACAAATGGGGAGACAGCTACACAGCCTATGTAAACTACTCTACAAATGAAATCACTTTCTATGAGTGGGGTGATGACAACAAACCAGGTGACGTTATCCTGATCATCAAAATGTTCTCCCCTGAAGCCTTTGCAGACGGTGTATCTGCAAAGGGATATACAGAGCTTGCAAGAAACGACAGCTACGTATATTCATTCATTACACCAGGGCTTAACAGCTCTATGATGCTGACAAATGAAGAAATCATAGACGCTTTTACTCTTATCTGAGAAAATCAAAAGAAATTAACAGCGGTTAAACCGCGTAACAGTAAAGAAACTGAAAACGTGAAACGGAGGTTTTATCATGAAAAAGATTCTTGTCTGCGAGGACGAAGCCGCCATCCGCGACTTTGTGGTAATCAACTTAAGACGTGCAGGCTATGAGGTAGTTGAAGCAGACTGCGGCGAGGCAGGTCTGCAGAAATACGAAGAGCACGGCGGCGACTTTGACGTTGCCATCCTTGACATTATGATGCCCGGTATGGACGGACTTCAGGTTTGCAAGGAACTCAGAAACAAAAACGGTAACATCGGTATCATTATGCTCTCTGCACGTACTCAGGAGATGGATAAGGTTACAGGTCTTATGCTGGGTGCTGACGACTATGTAACAAAGCCTTTCTCTCCCAGTGAGCTTGTTGCCCGTGTGGACTCTTTGTACCGCAGAATTGCCCTTGCACAGCAGAGAAGTGAAAACAACTTCAAGGAAGAGATGAAGAGCGGTATTTTCACCCTTAATCTCCGCAACCGTTCTCTCTCAAAAAACGGCAAGCAGATAGAGCTTACTCAGGTTGAGTTCCAGATTATGGAGTACTTCTTCTCAAACCCCGGCACTGCTTTGGACAGAGTGGACATTCTCAACCACGTATGGGGCGAAGCTTATGTAGGCGAGGAAAAAATCGTTGATGTTAACATCCGCCGTCTGCGTATGAAGGTAGAGGACGAACCCTCAAATCCCAAGTACATTGTTACAGTTTGGGGTCTCGGTTACAAGTGGGACGCTTAACCACTGAACTTACACATAATCACAGCTTAGCTGTATATTAATCTGCATTTTTCAGAAAAGGAGGTCGTACATCTGTGGTAAAGGGTATTACAAAACGCTGGGTGCTGAATACTCTGTGTGCTATTGTTGCAATTATCGTCTTTGCAGTAGTCTGTCTTTCCTATGTTGTGTCGACCTACTACTATTCCTCTGTTGAACAGACCTTAAGCGGACGCAGTGTGGAGCTTCAGAACATCCTTGAGGATTACAGCTCAGACACCGACCCCGGGTTCTCCTCAACTGTCAGAGACTACGTAGAAAACTTCTCTGAAAAAGAAAACATGGAAATCACCGTTATCAGCCGTTCGGGAGATATTATGGTAATATCCACGGGTTTCACTCCCGAAGGAGACGAGCCTATGCCTGACTACGATATAGCAAAGAACTCCCCTTCAGGCTATGCAAAGTGGACGGGCAAACTTTCCACAGGAGAAAAAGTAACCGCTGTCACCAGAATTGTCAGGAATACCGAAGGACATACAGTATGTGCTATCCGCTATGTTTCCTCAATGTCTGCAGTGAACAGACTTGTTTTCACCGCTATTGCAATTTTCACGGCAGTAGGTCTGTCAATCATTGCACTGGTTCTCTTCTCCGGTACTTACTTTATTCGTTCCATTGTCCGTCCTGTACGTGTTATCTCTGACACTGCAAAGAAAATCGCACAGGGTGACTTCAATGCTCAGATCGACAAAATGTACGATGACGAAATCGGTGACTTGTGCGACTCTATCAACGATATGGCAAGGGAGTTAGGAGCTTCCGAAAGACTTAAGAATGACTTCATTTCCAGCGTTTCTCATGAGTTGCGTACCCCTCTTACTGCTATTAAGGGTTGGGCTGAGACCATGCAAAGTTGCGGCATTCCCGACCAGGAAACCTTTGACAAAGGTATGGGCATCATCGTTAAAGAATCCTCACGTCTTACAGGTATAGTTGAGGAACTTCTGGATTTCTCACGCATGCAGAACGAGAGCATGGTACTTAGGCTGGAAAAGCTTGATATTCTGGCAGAGCTTGAAGAGGTTCTGTATATGATGCGTGACCGTGCTTTAAACGAACAAAAGCATCTGCTTTATGACCAGCCGGATATTATGCCTGCAGTAATGGCAGACAGAAACAAGCTTAAGCAGGTATTTTTAAACATCATTGACAATGCACTTAAATACACTCCCTCTGAGGGTGTGGTAGGTATTCAGGTTATATGCGAGGACGGGGTAATAAAAATTATTGTTACTGACACAGGCTGCGGAATCGCACCTGATGACCTGCCCCGCGTTAAGGATAAATTTTTCAAAGCAAATCAGAGTGTCCGCGGCAGTGGCATCGGTCTTGCTATTGCAGACGAGATTGTGCAGAAACACGGCGGTACTCTTGACATAGAAAGCGGAATCGGTGTTGGCACTACTGTTACCATCAGCATTCCCGTAGCTTCAGAATAAACAAATCAAACAGGAAGGTATAAATAAATATAAAAAGGAAGGTGTTTGTATGTCTTGTGATAAAAAAGAAAATGTAAAGAAGATTACATCTATCGGCGGCTCCGCACTCATTGAAGGTATTATGATGCGAGGCCCCAAAAACATAAACGTAGCTGTCCGCACAGGAGAAGATACAATTGAAACAGAGGAGATTACAGTTAAACCTATTTCCTCAAAGGGTAAGTTCTTCCGCCTGCCTCTTATCAGAGGTGTGGTAGGAATGATTGACTCTTTCAGACTAAGCTACAAATCTCTAATGCTCTCTGCTGACAAGGCTATAAACTCTATTGAAGCTGAAGAGGAAGAAATGAGCAAATTTGAAAAGTGGCTTAATGACAAGCTTGGCGAGAAGCTCATGGGTGTTATTATGACCATTGCCTCTGTACTGGGTGTAGGCCTTGCAATTGTGCTTTTCTTCTGGCTTCCTACATTCCTTTACAGCCTCATTGCAAGCTTAGACGTTTCTCCTGCATTCAACGCAATAGTTGATGCAAGACTTACCCAGTCTGCCTTTGAGGGAATTCTGCGAATTGCCCTGTTCTTAGGCTATATCATCATTGTGTCCCAGATGGAGGATATGAAGAGGGTATTCATGTATCACGGTGCAGAGCACAAAACCATCTTCTGCTATGAAGCAGACGAAGAGCTCACTGTTGAGAACATCAGAAAGCACTCCCGTTTCCATCCCCGTTGCGGAACAAGCTTCCTTGTAATTATGCTTCTTCTGGGTATTATTATCGGACTTTTTGTTCCTCAGTTTACATGGTTGGGCGTATGGGGTACAGTGCTCCGCTCCGCCGTAAAAATTCTGCTTCTGCCCCTTTCTGTAGGTGTGGGATATGAGCTTATCAAGCTCTGCGGAAAACACGACAACTGGTTCACACGTATTATAGCTGCTCCCGGACTTTGGGCACAACGTATTACAACCCGTGAGCCTGACGACAAAATGCTGGAGGTTGCTATTGCAGCAATCACACCCGTTATCCCCGATGACGGCTCAGACATTGTAAACTGCAAGTAATATGACACTGAAAGATATTTACACACAAGTAACTGATATACTTGAAAAGGCAGGAGCGGATTCTCCTGCCTTTGATGCAGTATGGCTTATAGATGCGGTATTTCCTTTTGAAAGGCGCGACCTTGTTATACAAGGTGACAGGGAAATAAGCGAACAGGAAAAAGATAAAATTCTCAGTCTTACACAAAGGCGTGCAAACGGAGAACCTTTGCAATACATTATAGGCCACTGGGAATTCTTCGGTAACAAATACTATGTAGGTGAAGGTGTGCTCATTCCACGTGACGACACCGAGGTAGTGCTCACCTGCACATTCCCCTACCTTGACGCTATTTCAAATAAAAAGCAGATAAAAATTCTTGACCTTTGCTCAGGCTCAGGTATTATTGCTGTAAGCCTTAAACTCCGATACCCTGATGCGGAAGTTACTGCAGTGGAACTGTCAGACAAAGCCCTGCCCTACCTTATTAAAAACTGCAAAGAAAACAAGGCAGATATAAAAATAATCCACGGTGATATTTTTGAGTGTGTTGATAATTTTGAGGATAATTACTTTGACCTGATTATATCTAACCCACCTTATGTTACAGACTCTGATATGAAAACTCTTCAAAAGGAAGTCAGATTTGAACCCTCACTTGCTCTTGCAGGAGGCACAGACGGCTGTGATTTTTACCGCAGGATTATCCCCCTTTATACACCTAAACTTAAAGACGGCGGAATGATCGCCTTTGAGTACGATTCCTCTCAAGCTCAGGTGATTTCCTCTCTTATGGAGTCAGAAGGCTTTGAAAATATTGCTGTTTTTGACGACATTGGCGGTGTACACAGGGCTATAAACGGGACTTTGCAAAGTAAATAGAAATTTTGTTCGATTTTTTTGAGTCAAAAATATTGCATTTATCCCTTGGTTATTTTATAATATTATCGGTATCAGACAGATACCCTTACTTTTGAATAAAGACATAGAAGGAGATTTGAAAACTATGGCACTTGATAAAGCAAAAGCACTTGAGACCGCTTTAGGTCAGATTGAAAAACAATTTGGTAAAGGCGCAGTTATGCGTCTGGGACAGAACGAGGCTATGAGCGTAGGTCACGTTTCCACAGGCTCCCTTTCCCTTGACATTGCTCTTGGTATAGGCGGTCTGCCCAGAGGCAGAATCATTGAAATATACGGACCTGAATCCTCAGGTAAAACCACACTTTCTCTGCACTGTATTGCAGAGGGACAGAAGGACGGGGGCAACGTTGCATTTATTGACGTTGAGCACGCTCTTGACCCTGTATATGCTGCCGCTTTAGGTGTTGACGTAGACTCACTGCTTGTTTCTCAGCCTGACACAGGTGAAGATGCACTGGAGATTGCAGAGGCACTTATCCGCTCAGGTGCTATTGATGTTATTGTTATCGACTCTGTTGCAGCTCTTGTTCCCAAGGCTGAAATCGAGGGTGAAATGGGCGACAGCCACGTAGGTCTTCAGGCAAGACTTATGTCTCAGGCACTTCGTAAGCTTGCAGGTGCTATCTCAAAGTCTAACTGCGTTGCAATTTTTATCAACCAGCTTCGTGAGAAGGTTGGTGTTGTTTACGGTAACCCCGAGGTTACCCCCGGCGGCCGTGCTCTTAAATTCTACAGCTCTGTACGTATTGACATCCGCCGTGTGGAAACACTCAAGGCAAACGGCGAGATGATAGGTTCCAGAACAAGAGCAAAGGTAGTTAAGAACAAGATTGCTCCTCCCTTCAAGGAGGCAGAGTTTGATATTATGTACGGTCAGGGTATCTCCCGTGTAGGTGAGCTTCTTGATCTTGCTGTTAAAGCAGATGTTGTACAGAAGTCTGGTGCATGGTTTAACTACGGTGATATGCGTCTGGGTCAGGGCAGAGATAATGTTAAGGAACTGCTCCGTACAAACACTGAGCTCTCAGCAGAAATTGAAGCAAAGCTTTGGGAAAACATTGAAAAGCTCAACACACGCTCTCCCAAGGCTCCCAAATCTACAGCCCCCACAGTGACTCCTGTTGCAGCTGCCGCCAAGAAGGCTGACGCTCCTGCAAAGGCAGGCACAAAGCTTGACATCTTAGTTGAAGACTGATGACAGTCACAGCAGTTGAACCAAGGAGAAAGTCCCTCTCTGCTCTTTACATAGACGGAGAATTCGCTATGAAGCTGGACACCCAAACCCTTCTTGAAAACCGCATATCTGCAGGAGTGGAAATAGACGATGAGGATTTGCACAAACTCATTGAGCTTTCAAACCTTAGACGTGCCAAGGAGAAAGCCTTGTGGCTTATCTCTTACCGTGACCACTCCTCAAAAGAGCTTTACGACAAATTAAGACGTGACTACAGCGAGGACTCTGCTCAAAAAACATTGGAACGAATGCAGGAGTTAGGGCTTATAAATGACGAAGCCTTTGCAAATCGCTATGCCTCGGAGCTTCACGCAAAGCACCAGTCTCCATCCACCATACGCTACAAGCTTATAGAAAAGGGTATTGACAGAGACATAGCTGAAGAAATCGTTGAAAGTCTGGAGATTGACCCTGCGCAGGAGATTACGGCACTTATTGAGAAAAAGTATGCACGAAACCTTTCTGATGAAAAAGGAGTTAAACGCACTTTTGCCGCTTTGCAAAGAGCAGGCTACAGATATTCTGATATAAAATCCGTTCTGAGTGCATACATTCAGGAGGATTACGAATAAAATTAACTGACACAGGTAATTGCTATGGAAAAATATAAAGTTGCAATAGTATCTCTCGGCTGTGCAAAAAACCGCGTAGATGCCGAGATGATGCTCTACAAATTAAAATCAGCGGGCTTTACTCTCACCGATGACCCTGCAAAAGCAGATGTGGCAATTGTCAACACCTGCGGTTTCATTGAAAGTGCAAAGCAGGAGAGCATTGACGAGATTATAGAGCTTGGAAAGATAAAGGACGAAGGCACCATAAAGCACATTGTTGTGACAGGTTGCCTTGCAGAAAGATATAAGGAAATGATTGCAAAGGAGCTTCCTGAGGTTGACGCTGTTACAGGTCTCGGTGCAAACGGCGACATTGCAGAAACTGTAAAGGCTGTTCTTGAGGGTACTCATACAGAGATTTTCCCTGATAAAGCACTTCAGCCCCTTGACGGCAAGCGTATACAGTCCACTCCCCTGCACTACGCTTATCTGCGTGTTGCAGACGGCTGTGACAACTGCTGTACCTACTGTGCAATTCCTCTTATAAGAGGAGGCTTCCGCTCCAGAAAAATGGAGGACATCGTTGCTGAGGCAAAGTATCTTGTAGAGGGCGGAGTAAAAGAGCTTAATGTTATTGCTCAGGACACTACCCGCTACGGTGAAGATATCTACGGCAAACTTATGCTTCCTGAGCTTCTTCGTGAGCTTTGCAAAATTGAGGGCTTACGTTGGATAAGAATTCTCTACTGTTACCCTGACAGAATTACAGATGAGCTGATTGACACCATAGCAAGTGAAGAAAAGATAGTAAAATATATTGACCTGCCCTTACAGCACTGTAATGGCAGAGTGCTGAAGGCTATGAACCGCAAGGGTGACAGACAGTCCCTCACTGCACTTATAAAGAAAATCCGTAAGCGTATTCCTGAGGTTGTGCTCAGAACTACTCTGATTGCAGGCTTCCCCACTGAAACCGAGGAGGAGTTTGATGAGGTTGCAGAATTCGCAAAGGAAATCGGCTTTGAGCGTTTAGGCTGCTTTGCTTATTCTCAGGAAGAGGACACCCCTGCCGCAGAACTTCCTCAGGTTGAAGAGGAAGAGCGTCAGTTCCGTGCCAATGCCATAATGGAGCAACAGCAGTACATTATGGAAGAATACAACAACTCCCGTCTGGATACAACCATTGAGGTACTCACAGAAGGTTTTGACCGGTATGCCGAGTGCTACTTCGGCAGAAGCTACGCTGATGCTCCGGAGGTAGACCCAAATGTATTCTTTGTTGCAGAGAGAAAAGTACAGCCCGGTGAATTTGTAAAAGTTAAAATCACCGACATACTGGACTGCGACCTGATAGGCGACCTTGTAGAATAAAACACAAGTTAGGATTTGATTTAATGAATTTACCAAACAAACTGACACTCCTGCGAATTGCCATAGTTCCCTTTATGATTGCGACACTGCTCATTGACTTCCCTCTGCACTTCTTTGTATCGGGACTGCTTTTTGGTGCCGCATCGCTTACTGACTTTTTTGACGGCAAGATTGCAAGAGAAAGAAACCTTATAACCGACTTCGGCAAGTTTGCCGACCCGCTGGCTGATAAAATTTTAGTTATATCCTGCCTTGTTTGCTTTGTTTCCCTGAAGCTGTGCGACCCCGTGCTGGTTATTATTGTTCTGTTCAGAGAATTTGCCATTACATCAATCCGCCTTGTGGCTGCCTCCTCAGGAAAAGTTATTGCCGCCAATATGTGGGGCAAGGTTAAGACAGTTACTCAGATTATCGCAATCGTTGCAGTGTTTGTGTTCCAGTTCTTCTTGGAGCTTTGCAAAATAGGAATTCTGCCTATTTCTCAAAATGTAACCGATATGATTGCTCCCTACTTAACTATTGCAGGTGAGGTTCTTCTGTGGATAAGCACTGTCTTTGCAATCATCTCAGGTATTATCTACATAAAGGATAACAAGGATTGCATTAAAGAAAGATAAATTTACTTATCTCTTCCATAAATAAAACTGTTGCATTTTTTACAAAGTATATATATAATGTTATAAACAGAGGGTTATCCCTCCGCTGCCTTTAGCAGTACCTCCCTTTGAGGTACGCAAGGCAAATCAGATTAATATTTATAAAAGCTGTGAACGGGAGAAGTACCTGACAGGACTTTTCAGAGAGGGCAGTGTATGCTGAAATCTGCCTATTGATACCATCGGCGAAATGCACCCGTGAGCTCGTAGGGCGAATATCTGTGTATCTTTTGCAGACAAAGTAGCTTTACGCGCGTGACTGCGTTAAAGGTCACAGAGGGCTGAGGATTTTTTACATAAACTTCAGCTGAACTCGGGTGGAACCACGGCAATAAGCTGTCCCTTGATTTGGGACAGCTTTTATTTTTGTCTTAGTTCTGTACTCAAAGCTTATTATGATAATTTCTCTTAGGAGTTGATATATTGTTTAAGAATCTTATAAATGACCTTGACGCATATCTTGAGCGTGACCCTGCCGCAAGAAGCAGATTTGAGGTTTACTTTCTGTATTCAGGCTTCAAGGCGCTCCGCTCTTACCGCAAGGCTCACTGGTTTTATAAACACAACATGAAGTTCCTTGCCCGATGGATTTCTCAGAGTTCAAGACGAAGAACAGGTGTTGAAATCCACCCCGGAGCACAAATCGGCAAAGGACTTGTTATTGACCACGGCATGGGCGTTGTAATCGGTGAAACCACAATCATTGGTGACAACTGCACCATATATCAGAACGTTACCCTTGGCGGCACAGGTAAGGACCACGGCAAACGTCACCCTACCCTTGGCAACAATGTGCTTGTAGGCTCAGGTGCAAAGGTACTGGGGCCCTTCAATGTAGGTGACAACGCACGCATTGCCGCAGGTGCAGTAGTTCTCTCAGAGGTGCCTGCCGACTCCACCGCTGTGGGTGTACCTGCAAGGATTGTCCGCAGAGCAGGTCAGAGGGTTGAAACTCTTGACCATATCCACGTATCAGACCCTGTAGCTCAGAGCCTGTGCAGACTTGAACACGAAATTACAGTTCTCAGAAAAGAATTGGAGGAAATGAAAAAATGATTTTATACAACACATTAGGGCAGAAAAAACAGGAATTTGTAACTCATGAGGAAGGCAAGGTTAATATGTACACCTGCGGACCTACAGTGTATCACTTTGCTCATATCGGCAATCTTAGAACCTACATTATGGAGGACGTGCTTGATAAGTTCCTCCGCTATCTTGGTTATGATGTAAACCGAGTTATGAACATCACAGACGTTGGCCACCTCGCAAGCGATGCTGACACAGGCGAAGACAAGATGCTCAAAGGTGCAAAGCGTGAAAAGAAAACTGTTCTTGAAATTGCCGACTTCTACACAAAGGCTTTCTTTGAGGATTGCAAGAAGCTTAATATCCGCACTCCCGATGTTGTTATGCCTGCAACCCAGTGTATCCCCGAATTCATCGAGATGGTGTCAACCCTCCTTGAGAAAGGCTATGCTTATGAGGCAGGCGGAAATGTTTACTTTGACACCTCTAAGCTTGACAAGTATTACGTTTTCGGTAATCAGACCGAAGAGGACTTGGCTGTTGGTGTTCGTGACAGTGTTGAAGAGGATGAGCACAAGAGAAACAAGACCGACTTTGTTCTTTGGTTCACAAAATCAAAATTTGAGGACCAGGAGCTTAAGTGGGAGTCTCCTTGGGGCAAGGGCTACCCCGGATGGCATATTGAGTGCTCAGCCATCAGCATCAAGCACGGCGGCGAGTACCTTGACCTGCACTGCGGCGGTGTTGACAACGCATTCCCCCACCACACCAACGAGATTGCACAGAGTGAAGCATACTTAGGTCATCAGTGGTGCCCCCACTGGTTCCATGTTCTCCATCTCCTTGACTCTACAGGCAAGATGAGCAAATCTAAGGGTGAATTCCTGACAGTTTCACTTCTTGAGAAAAAGGGCTATGACCCCCTTGTATACAGAATGTTCTGTCTCCAGAGCCACTATCGCAAGCCCCTGACCTTTACCTTTGAGAGTCTGGACAACGCAGTTGTAGCTTACAACAAGCTGGTGTCCCGTATTGCTTCCCTCAAAAACGAGGGCGAGGTAGATATTGACAAAGCTCAGGAGTATATTGATAAATTCAAAGAAGCTGTAGGCAACGACCTGAACACATCACTTGGTCTTACCTGCCTTTACGATGTGCTTAAGGCTCCTGTAAACGATGCCACAAAGCTCTATCTTATCAGAGACTTTGAGCAGGTGCTCTCGCTGGGACTTATAGATGCCGCAAAGGCACAGGCAGAAGCTACACCCGACACAGGCGCCACAGACGAAGAGGCTGCAGAAATTGAGGCACTCATTGCACAACGTACTGAGGCAAGAAAGAACAAGGACTGGGCTACTGCCGATGCAATCCGCGACAAGCTTAATGCAATGGGCGTAGTGTTAGAGGATACACCTCAGGGCATCAAGTGGAAACTCAACCGCTGATAATTTATACAAAACACCGCAGTGTAATAACTGCGGTGTTTTTTGCGTACTGTAGTATTTATTGACAACAAAATTAGCAGATACTATAATAAAATCAAAGTACACGTATCGGAGGGTTTAGTATGAATTATAATCTCAGAAAAACATTGTCCTTATTCTTGGTGATTTCTCTTATAATCTGCTCTCTTGCCGGAATATCAATAGTTTCATCAAAGGCTCAGACAACAGAGGTTTTCCCTGTAGGAATAACTACCTACAAATTAGATGTAGGCGACACAAAATATATCTTCCTTGATGAAAGTGACAAGGCAATCCAGAGTGCCGTATGGACAAGTAATGCACCCTTTGACGTAGAAATCATTACTCAGGACTCCGTAAGCTGTCAGGTAAAGGTAAACAACTACATCAGCACCACAGCGATTATCACCTGCGAATATTACTATCAGCAATTCAACTCTCTTACAGGACAGATATGGCTTATAAAAGGTGCAAAGTCCTTTTATATCAAGGTCAACGAAGACAACCAGTCGACTACACCTACAACTCCCACTGTACCCAATACACCCGGCAATCCCTCTAAAACTTATGTATATGACAGAGGCACCTTAGGAATTTATAAATACATCATCAAAGCTGACGGTACTGCTGAAATTACAAATTATGAATACAAACTCGAAACTTCCATAACCATTCCCTCCGCAATAGACGGCTACGCGGTTACATCTATCGGCGAAAAGGCTTTTGAATATTGCGGAAAGCTTAAGGAAATAACCATTCCCGAGGGTGTAACAGATATAAAAGACTACGCCTTTTACTTTTGCTACAACCTTGAAAGTATAACTCTTCCCACAACACTTGTCTCGATAGGTAATCATGCATTTCAAAATTGTAAATATGTTGACAGTATTACTTTACCGGAAGGGCTCACCACTGTAGGGGAATGGGCTTTTTGTTCCTGGGACAGCATAACAAGTGTAAATATTCCTGCAAGCTTAACCAATATAGGTTTGTACGCATTTGGCAGTTGTGAGGCTCTTGAATATATAAATGTTGATGAAAAAAATCCTGCATACTCCTCTGTAGACGGAGTTCTTTTCAGCAAAGACATGAAAACTCTTGTGAAACATCCCGATAATAAAGCCGGCGCAGAGTACACCATCCCCGAAGGTACAACTACCATCGCCAATCGTTCCTTTGCATCCTGCCAAAACCTTACAAAAATAAACATTCCCCAAAGTGTAACGGCAATTGAAAACAACGCCTTTCAATTTTGTCCGAGCCTTGAAAGTATAACAATCCCTCAAAGCGTTACAGTCATCAAAAATCAGGCTTTCGGTTACAGCGAAAAGCTTAAAAATATGATCCTGCCTGAGGGCATTACTGAGATTTGTGACTATACTTTTCAGGGCTGTACTTCTCTTGAAAGCCTTTACATTCCTGAAAGTGTAACCTCTTTTGGCTACAAAGCTTTTGATGAATGCAGTGAAGACCTTGTAATATACGGCTATGAAGGCAGTGAGACTGAAACCTTTGCCACTGAGAGAGGATATATTTTTGTTGCATTGACAAAGCTTAAAGATGTATACAGTGGTATTTGCGTTGAACGTATTACCGAGAAAGAATCAGCTCTCAAGGTTACAGAGATAACAAATACCAGTAGTATTGACGAGGTAAACCTTGCACTTAATGACTATATTGTTCTGAACCTATACGACATTTCGCTAACTAAGGGCGGAGCAGATCTTCAGTCCAAGGTTGCTACAACCGTCAGAATCCCCACTGATAACGAGCTCACAAAAGTTTACAGGATTGAAGATGACGGAAGTCTTACAGATATGAATGCTATGTATATTGGCGGATATATGGTATTAAACACTGATTATTTAGGACTGTATGCACTCACTGTCTCAGGATCACTTGCGTATCAGCTTGGTGATGCAAACACAGACGGAGATGTAAACATCAAGGATGCAACAGCCATACAAAAACACATTGCAAACATTGAGTTTCTGACTGAAAATGGACTTGCAGTTGCGGACTACAACGATGATAAATACATAAACATCAAAGATGCCACAGCTATTCAAAAATTCATTGCAGGAATCCTTTGACAGAAGCTAAGCACAACAAAGCCTTTCTCCCTGAAGAGAAAGGCTTATATTTTTGCACCTTGCAACATATAAATTACTGAGGTGTGACTCTATGAAAATTTATACCCTGACTAAAAATAAACTCCTTGTGATTTTCTCCTGTGTGCTGTTGGGTGCTCTTGCCCTAACGGTAACAGTGCGTACAACTGCAAAGATTATGGCAACAAATGCAGAGCCTCGGGACATTCCAATCTACTGCGTAGACAGGGACGATAAAAAGGTTGCAATCTCCTTTGATGCCGCCTGGGGCAATGAGCAGACAGAAACCCTCCTGAAAATCCTGAAAGAGAAAGATGTGTGTGCCACCTTCTTCCTTGTAGGCGACTGGGTGGAAAAATACCCTGATTCTGTAAAAAGCATTGCTGCATCCGGCCACGATGTGGAAAATCACTCAAGCACTCACCCATATATGACAAAACTTTCGAGTGAAGAACAGCTTTCGGAAATCAAAAACTGCAACGATAAGATAAAGGAACTTACAGGCAAGACCCCTACCCTTTTCAGACCCCCTTACGGCGACTACGACAACACAGTTGTAAAGTCCGTAAAACAAAGCGGTATGTATTGTATTCAATGGGACATAGATTCTCTTGACTGGAAAGACCCCACACCACAGCAGATGGTGGAGCGAATAACAAGCAAACTTACATCAGGCAGTATAATACTGATGCACAATGGAGCAAAAAACACCCCCGAAGCCCTACCACAGATTATAGATGCGGTAAGAGCACAGGGGTATGAATTTGTACCGATCTCAGAAATCATTTTACAGGGTGACTACACTACCGATCACGAAGGCAGAATGCACACAACAGAACAATAAATACAAAAGCTATGAGAGTTTTTTCTCACTCTCATAGCTTTTATCAGTTTTACATATTTGATATTTACATTCTGATTTCTGTACGAAAGAATTGTTCCTGAAATGCAACCTGCTTCATAATTTCGTCCTTTGTATAGGAACTATTTTCGGGTGCTACAACCCATTTTTCCTCTACATCGTCAAATCTGTGAATGATTGCAATGACTTTACCAATGAATACCTTAACAGGTTTATTGACACCTAAAATGTATGCATCCTGTTCTTCTCCATCCGGTGCCAAAACATCGGGAATATATCCATAGTTAACGGAATAACAGATATCTTTATGTTCTGGATGGAAAGTTCCAAGCGGTCTGTCAACGATTACTCTGACGATGCTGCCAATCATCAATGTTTCCTCCGTCAAATCAGTTTCAAATTCTTTCCTTTATTCTTTGCAGTTCGGTTTGTGTTGCTTCTTTTACTTCTCCAAGTTTTAATTCTTCCGGTAAATACAAATTGCCTATACGAATTCTGTTCAGTTCCAGAACTTTAGCGCCAAAGCACCCAAACATTCTTTTTATCTGATGATATCTTCCTTCAGTAATAGTTACATTCGCTGTATACTCTCCTGTTATTTTAAGCTCTGCTGTCTTACACTCTCCATCATTCAGATTCACACCGTTTTTAAACTGGGCTACCATAGCCAAAGTAACAGGAATATCGAGGGTTGCTTCATATTCTTTTGATACGTGCTTTCTCGGAGATAATATATTGTGTGCAAAATCCCCGTCATCAGTTATCAGCATAAGTCCTGTGGTGTCTTTATCAAGTCGTCCTGCAGGAAATAAATCTCTGTATTTATATTCTATGGGAATCAGGTCTAATACTGTCTTTTGAGATTCATCTTCTGTTGCTGACACATAACCTTTGGGTTTATTCAGCAGTAAATACAGATGGGTTTTAATTTCTATTTCTTTTCCGTTTATTACAAGGGTTATATCAGTTTCATCGAATTTACATTCAGGTCTTTTTACTTCTTCGCCGTTTACGTATACCGCACCTTGAGAAATCAGTTTTTTTATTTCTTTTCTTGTGTAATATGTATGATCAGATATTATTTTATCAATTCTTTTCATATTTGGCGTATCCCCCGCAAGTTCAAAGTTTACTACTTTGATTATACTACATTTATCCTATAAAGCAACATAAAACCTGTTTGCTTTACTACACCGACCACAAAGGCAGAATGCACTGCAAATAAAAACAGCACTAAAATCACAAATCCCCCGATTTTCCATCGGGGGATTTGTTGCCTGCAAAAACCTGTTAATCACTCAGCTAATTTTGCACTTACTGTTAGGGTTGTGCCTTGCTCTGAGTAAATCTCCTTGTCTGCTTTTTCAATAACCAGATTCACGGTCTTTGTCTGTGTTGTGCCGTCATTAAACTTTGCTGTAATCTCTATTGAATAATCTCCTGCTGAGAACAAATCATAGTACATCTGCTGATAATCAAAGCCCTTGCCGTGAGCAATACCGACCTCTGTATCAACAAAAGTAGAATTATATTCCAGACAATAAGGACCTTCGCTTTCACTTATATACAGACACAACTGAGCGCCTTGATTCTGATATAAGTAATCTACTGTAAATGAAGTGAGCTTTTCTTTGTAATCGTATGTTTCGTTGACACCCTGAAGATGAATCATATCATAGGGAGCAATTTCAGCAGAATTCTCAAAAATCACTCTATCACAAATGTTTGTAGCAGAAACAGGTAGAGCAAAGAATCCTTTACCATTGATCTTATAGGTTACGGATTCAATAGTTTCACCTGAGCAGTTTATGGGGAAATCAAGCCACTTACACATAGTAATTGAGGTTACCTGATTATCTTCGTTGATACAAATTCCCTGAGAATTTGACTCGCAATTCAACTCGCCCAACTTAACCAGTTCATAACTGTTAAGCTCTGCAGCACCTGCACTTATGACAAACACATTTTCCGCCCCTGTACCAAAGGAATAACACATAACACCTGCAAGAATCACAAGGCACAGCACCGCCGCTGTTGCGACAACACTGAAGTAACCTCTGCGTTTAGGCTTGTACTCACTGGTTGCTGTTGTATCGCTGTGGTACATACAGTCAACTGCTTTCTCCACTGCAGATTCGGTAGCCTTTACTGTACTCATAAATTCATTATATCTTTTATTCATAACTACTGCCTCCTTCTGAAATAATGCTTTTCAGTTTCTTTTTTGCCCGATACAGCCAAGAGCCTATGGTTGCGGGTTTTCTGTGCATAATCCTCCCTATTTCCTCCAGACTGTAACCCTCGTAATAAAACAGGTACACTGCATTTCTGTAGTTTACGGGAAGCTCCATAATATCATCCCAAATCCCTTTATCCTCGGGATTTTCAAGATGTATATAGTTTTCCAGAGGTACGTTTTTTCTTCTCCAGGCGGATTTACTCAGGTTTCTGCACTTATTTATTGTCACTCTGATAAGCCACGGCTTTATGTGGTTTTCATCATAAAGAGGTGCGTCTTTATGAAGCAGAGTCAGGGCAACCTCCTGCAGAACATCCTCTGCATCGTGCATACTTCCCGTATTCTGACATGCTATGCGGAATATCATATCCGAATACCTTCTGATTACTATTTCCGCCTGTTCCTTGGTACCAAGTTGCTTTTCCATTTCCTGACCTCCTTCACTATAAATACAATTCAGAGCCTTCATATTTTGCACCTGCCAAAAATATTTATAAAAATATTTTACCACGCAAAAAGCGATGAGTCGTTATAAACTCATCGCTTTTACTTATATTTACAATATTGAAAACTTATGCTGTGACAAGCTCTTTGCTCTTTTCTGTTGCTTTTGCTGTGGATTTTGCAGGCAGGATGATACGCAGTGCCTTGGGAAGAATTGTTATCTCAGGATTTGTCATCTCAAAAATCTCTCCGTCAAAGTT
This sequence comes from Ruminococcus sp., assembly GCA_045541275.1. Taxonomy (GTDB): domain Bacteria; phylum Bacillota; class Clostridia; order Oscillospirales; family Acutalibacteraceae; genus Ruminococcoides. The sequence goes on along the minus strand of JAZQIX010000016.1, from coordinate 68,938 downwards.
TACGTCAATAGGGGATTCTGCCTCAAACTTAATTTTTTTGCACCGCTTAAAGGTTATAAATGAAAACTTGGGATTGTTCAGGTGTAACCCCTTGGTGTATTTGCCTACTATAGATACAAACTTCAGCACAGAAAGTGTGTTTGCGTGGATAAAGTCCATCAGCCCGTCATCAAGGATTGACTCAGGCGCCGCCTTGATTCCTCCGCCGTAGTATTTACCGTTGGCAGCAACTGCAAGCAGTGTGGTGTTTTTATAGTCGGCACCCTCAAACTCCTTACCGTCAAGGTAAATCTTCACAGGATGCTTACGTTTGGAGAAAAGACAGTACACAATAGACATCTTATATGCAAGGCTTCCGCTTACATGGGGTATTCTTTTGAATCTGTCTACGTTCTTTGCAACGGCACAGTCAAAGCCAACTGAAAAAACATTCATAGAATACTTGCCCTGACATTCTATCAGGTCAATGGACTTTTCCTCGCCATTAACCATAGCCTCTACATTCAGAAACTCCTCACGGGTCAGAGGCTCAAAGCACCTTACAAAATCATTACCCGAGCCTATAGGGATAATTCCCAAGGCACAGTTACTATACCCTGCAATACCGGTGAGCACCTCGTTGGCAGTGCCGTCACCGCCACAGGCGTAAACCCTGACCTCATCACCGCTTTGTGCAACAAAACGTGCTCTGCGTTCTGCCTCGCCTACACTTCTGGTAAGATAAATTTCCACAGGGTCAGAGGTAGTAAGCTTATGAATCTGTTCTCTTATCTCTTTTGTTCTGTCCACTTTGCCTGCAGTGGGATTAATAATAAAAACATGCTTCATACCCTCACCTCTTATTCATAACCGAATTTTTTCAGCTCACGGGAAAGCCTTGCCACAGGCAAGCCTACCACATTGAAGTAGTCCCCTTGTATTCCTTTTACAAAAAGTGACCCTGCTCCCTGTATTCCGTAAGCCCCAGCTTTGTCCATAGGTTCTTTAGTGGCAATATATCTGAAGATTTCTTCATCACTTAAAGGATAAAATTCCACCAGCGTTTCCTCGCAGAAGGAATGCACCTGCTTTCCTTTTATAAGGGCACAACCTGTTACAACCTTGTGAGTCTTTCCGCTTAAAGCTCGTAGCTTATTGAATGCATCTGCTTCATCACAAGGCTTTGAAAGTATCTTACCCTCCAGAATAACCACTGTGTCACTGCCCACTACAAAATCATCCGGGTAATCCTTTGCTACGCTTTCTGCCTTAAGACGAGCAAGAAGCTCAGGAGTTTCAGACGCACCAATGCCGTCAGGCAAGGTTTCATCCTCACCTGACGACACACAGAGTACATTATCAGAAATAAGCTTTATCAGTTCCCTGCGTCTCGGTGACGCAGAAGCCAGAATCAGTTTTTTCATATATTTTCTTTCTCCTTGAGTGCTTTTGAGCTTTCTCACAGGGAACGCCTAAAGTATAATCAATAAGCATTCTCACAATTGCACAAAGTGCGTAAAAAGCAAAAACAAAAATACAGAAATTAATCATATTCATCTCCTCCTTGCAGTTTTATTCTACAAGAAAGAGTGTCCCTTAAACAGGACTGTGCTTTTCAGAGCACTTAAGAATTATATTTACTGAGCACCTTATTAAGATGGTCTTTATACATATCTACTGCATTTTGAGGGGACACAATCTGCACAGTTTCTCCAAGTCCGAACACCCAACCGAAAAACTGGGGACTTAAAGCTACGTGCACATCTACAGTAAAGTGCTCCCCTTCCTCCTCGCGGACAAATACATTCTTACCGAAGCGGTCTGCCACAACACCAACCATGCTGTTTGCAAAGCGGAGTTTTACCTGCGTGAGTTCTCCTCCGAACATTCCGAAAACGCTTTTTGAGTACAGCGCCATATCAAATTTCTCAAACACTGTCTTGCCGTCTCTGGGTTCATCTGTGAGTTCTACGTGCTCCATCTTGTCTACACGGTAATGGCGGATATCCTGAGCGTCAGAATCAAAAGCTACCAGATAGTAGTTCTCGTCATCCCATGTAAGTGCCCAAGGTGATACGCAGTAGGTTTTTCCGTCTTTTCTTCGGCGTTTGTATATTTTATCCTTACCGCTTCCCAGTGCCCATTCAAGATATGAGAATGTAATCTTCTTATCCTCGGATATGGCACGGTGGATATCATCAACGGCATAGTAAATAGTTTCGCTCTGATTTTTCACACGGTTTGCAACATACACCTGACGCTGAAGCTGTCTGCCCTCGTGTACAGACGCAAGGGACTCCACCTTTGTAATCAGTTCATGGGACTTTTTAGTGGTAATAAATTTGGAGCTCTGCACTGAGTCTACCAGAAGTTTTAGCTCTGCAAGCTGAAACTGTCTGCTTCCTATAAAGTATGTAACCGTGTTGGTCTTTTGCCTTAAAAGCTCATACCCAAAGTTCTCGCCAAACTGCTCAAGCACCTCTAAATCGTCATATACGCTCTTTCGCTCTGCAGGTATTCCTTTAGCTTCAAGCTGATCTATTATTTGTGCCACAGTCAGCCCGTGGTTTTCATCCGTCTGCTCCATAAGCATTTTGAGTATATAAAGAAGCTTTTGTTTCTGTCGTGAGCTTTTTGCCATAGAGGTACCTCCTTACAGATTGCAGTTCAAACCGCAGATGCCACATATATAATAATTATATCATACAGCCATATTTATTTTCAACAAAGAACCGTAGACAGATTTTATCCTTTAACATTTCGTATATATTAACAAAACTTATAACGTTCATATGTGACAAATGCTTCTTCACACCTGTAAAATAGCCAAAAAATACACCTATTTTATGGTATCTATGCATATAAACTCCTTGTTTAAAGAGGTTTATTTGTCGCAATAGCCGAAATTTGTCTTTTACCTTTGACAATAAAAAAAGAGAACTATATAATAGGCAGTGTAAGCGAAATTCGCTTAAAAGCTATTCCCTATGTAAATTATGAAAGAGGTATATTAATTATGGCAACAGAGAAGAAGACAGCTGCAAAGACAACTAAGACTGCAGCAAAGACAACAACAAAAAAGGCAACAACAAAGACAACTAAAGCAGAAGAGACAAAGGCTGTAGAGACTCCTGTAGCAGAAGCTCCCGCAAAGAAGGCTCCTGCTAAGAAGACAACTACAACAAAGAAGACAACTACTAAGAAGACTGCTTCTAAAGTAGAGATGTTTATCGAGTTTGCAGGCGTTCAGGTTTCCGTTGACGAAATCATTGAGAACGTTAAGAAGGTTAACGGCAAGGATGCTAAGAACTACACAATTTATCTCAAGCCCGAAGACAGCAAGGCTTACTTCGTTGCAGATGGCGAAGAGAAGGAAATGGACGTTTACTTCGCTTAATCTATCATAAGCATCTTAGACACCTGACACTTTGTGTCGGGTGTTTTTTGTTATGCGAGACAATTTAACCCCAAGTTTTTTCTGTGTCATCAATAAAAATTTGCGTCAGTTTTTTCACTTCACCTGATAGCATAACAAGCGAATACACATTGGGAATTGCAAGTAATGCGTTGCATAAATCTGCCAGATTCCACACTACTTCAAAGGACATAACAGGGGACACCAAAACCGCCAAAATCCACAGAGAACGGTAAATCACAGTACCCCTGTCCCCTAAAATATACTCTGCACATTTCTCACCTGTAAAGCACCAACCTAATATAGTAGAAAAAGCAAAGGTCACCATAGAGAACAAAAGAAGCCCTTCTCCGCAAAATGGGATAAGTGAAAAAGCCTTGTAGCACAGAAACCCTCCTTCTGTATCTGCAGGGCTTATACTATTGCCTGCAAGCTGTGTGCTGACTATAACAAGCCCTGTTACAAGGCACATAACCACAGTGTCCCAGAAGGTAGCTGTCATTGCTACCAAGCCCTGACGGACAGGGTTTGGTGTATTGGCACAGGCACTGACAACCGAAGAAGTACCCAAGCCCGCTTCGTTACTGAAAAGACCTCTTGCTACTCCGTATCTGCAGGCAAGAAGCATCGTACTGCCAACTGCCCCTCCTGTAACAGCTTTAAGAGAAAAGGCATCTCTGAGAATAAGGCTGATGCTTTCAAGGAGAACACTGCGGTTACAAAACAAAATTACTGCACAGCCTCCTACGTAAGCCAAAGCCATAAAAGGTACAAAGAAGCTGCAAACCTGAGAGATTTTAGTAACTCCCCCAAATACCACCAAAGCTGTAAGCAGGGCTGTTATAATCCCCACCAATACACCTGTCAAGGATAGCTCCGCTCCAAAAACATCAAAGCTTTTATCTCCACCCTTCAGGCTCTCTTTTATAATGCCTGCAATGGCATTTGACTGAATAGAGGCTCCTGTCAGAAGTCCGCAAAAAGCAGCAAGGCAGGCGTATATTCCTCCGAGCACTTTGCTATTAAGTCCCCGGCTCAGCACATACATAGCGCCTCCTGAGAACTGCCCCTTTGAGTTTTTTATCCTGTACCTTACAGAAAGCAAGCACTCTGCATACTGGGTAGCCATACCGAAAATCCCTGTGACCCAGCACCAGAACACAGCACCTGCTCCGCCCAGTGCCACTGCAGTACCTACTCCCACTATATTTCCTGTGCCCAGAGTTGAGGCAAGGGTGGTTGCAAGGGACTGAAAGGGACTTATATCCCCCTTTGAGCCTTGAGGACTTCTAACCGACAGTCGGATTGCTTTGAGGGTTTTCCGCTGAATAAAACCTGTCCTCACTGTCATAAAAAGATGAGTCAAAAACAAAAAGGCTATCATGGGAAAGCCCCAAAGATAGCCGTTGATTGTCTGAATGATACTGTTCATTTCTGCCTCGGATAAATCAGTTTACATTATCATTCCTTATTATTTTTTATAAGCTCCACTGCTTCGTCCAAATCAGATACAGAAGCAAAAATAAGCTTTTCAAGCTCCTCGTCAGGACCTGACAAATCAGGCACCATAACGGTAATACAGCCTGCACTTGATGCTGAACGGACTCCGTTGGGAGAATCCTCAAACGCCATACACTCTGAGGGAGCAAGCCCTAAGAGTGATGAAGCCGCCAGATAAACATCGGGGGCAGGCTTGCCGTTTTTGATATCTGCGGCACTCTGCACCTTGTCAAAATACTCCCAGAGTCCTAAAGACCTTAGGTAACCCTCTGCGATATCAAGAGGAGTGCTTGTGGCAAGGGCAATTCTCAGCCCCTGCTCCTTTGCATACTTAAGTATGGAGTCTGCACCCTTTTTCATAGGTACACCGTACTTATCTATATGCTGACTCATATACAGAAAATGCTTTTCAAAGGAATCTTTGAAGTCGAAATCCTCACCAAAATAGCCCTTGAATTTTTCCTCGCATTTCGGAATAGACAAACTGCGTATTCCCAAAAATTGCTCTAAAGTAAGCTCAAAGCCCCTCTGTCTGCAATCGTACACCAAAGCTTCAAAGGAGAGCCGCTCTGTATCAATGAGCAAACCGTCCATATCAAAGATAAGACCTTTAATCACCATATTATCTGTACCTTATCTGTCAGAAAGTTTCTTATATTCTCTCTCCTGTGCTACGCTCATATATGCAGGACGGATAATCTTGGAAGCGTTGATAAGCTCTTCCATACGGTGAGCAGACCAGCCTGCAATACGTGCAATAGCAAATAGAGGTGTGTAAAGCTCTGTGGGCAGACCAAGCATTGTATACATAAATCCGCTGTAGAAGTCGATGTTTGCAGAAACGCCCTTGTAGATTCGCTTTTCCTCAGCGATAACAGAGGGTGCCAGACGCTCAACACGGGCATAAAGGTCAAACTCATCGTGCATACCCTTTTCCTCTGCAAGACGTTCAACGTAGCCCTTGAGAACTCTTGCTCTGGGGTCAGAGATTGAGTAAACAGCATGGCCCATACCATAGATAAGACCTGCCTTGTCATAGGCTTCCTTGTGGAGAAGCTTCCTCAGGAAATCAGCGATTGCATCTTCGTCATTCCAGTCACTGACTTCCTTTTTAAGCTCGTTGAACATACCTACAACCTTAGCATTTGCACCGCCGTGCTTGGGACCCTTAAGAGAAGAAAGTGCCGCACCGATAGCAGAATAAGTATCTGTACCTGAGGAGGTTACAACTCGGGTTGTAAAGGTAGAGTTGTTACCGCCGCCGTGCTCTGCGTGAAGAACTAACGCTACGTCAAGCACCTGTGCCTCTAAGGCTGTATACTGCTTGTCAGGACGGAGAAGCATTAGAATATTTTCTGCTGTGGAGAGCTCAGGCTTAGGATTGTGGATATAAAGGCTCTTGCCTAAATGATAATGTCTGTATGCATTGTAGCCGTATACAGACAGCAAGGGAAACACAGAAATAAGCTGTAAGCACTGGCGCAAAACATTAGTAAGCTCAATGTCGTTTGCGTTGGTGTCATAGCAATAAAGTGTCAGAATACTTCTTGCAAGAGTATTCATCATATCATCAGAAGGTGCCTTCATAACAACATCACGAACGAAATTCTTGGGTAAGGTGCGGTAAGATGCAAGAAGGCTCTGAAAATCGCTGAGTTCTTCTTTGTTTGGAAGATCTCCGAACAAAAGCAGATAAATAGTTTCTTCAAAACCAAATCTTCCGTCTGCGGCAAAACCTGCAATCAAATCGTTAATGTTGATTCCGCGGTAGAAAAGTTTACCGTCAGTGGGAACAGTCTCTCCGTTCACAATTTTGTTCTGGCGGATTTCAGATATTTCTGTAAGTCCTGTCAGAACACCTTTTCCGTTTAAGTCGCGAAGACCGCGTTTTACATCAAACTTTGCATAAAGGTCAGCGTCAATGGAGGAACTGCGTACACACTTGGCACACAGCTGCTCAATAACTGGAGAATTCTGAGAGTAAGCGTTAAAGTTAGTTGTCAATTTAATCACTGCCTTTCTAAATATTTTCTATAGTTTCCAATACTGATTGTACTGTATGTGTGCGGAGGTTTCAATGTACTTTTTGTAAACTGTGTGTATCAGATATGTAAGATTTTTCTTAATGCAAAGCTCAAACCCTGCAAGTCATTATCTGTGCCATAAAGGAAAATTCAGCCTGTAAACTTCCGCATTATATATATATGGATTATTATACCACATTATATTGCATAATTTCAAGTCATTTTTCCAATTATGAATTAACTGCTTTAATTTTTGAAATTTCGACTTTCAAATTATTCAAATTCACCAATTTACACCATAAAACTCCTATTCTTTTAATTTTTGCATTGTAATCACACAGCAAACACATTGATGATATATTATTCTGTAATAAAAAGCGTAGAAAATCCGCACCATCTTATTAACCCGATTTTTCCTTTTTTCTCCACTCTTTTTATAGGCAGAAGTCCGACACCTACCCTTTTGGTTGATGCCGGACTTCTGTGTTTTTCTTACTATTTTGCTTACTTTGAAAGTTCCTCTATCTGCTTTTTCTCAAATGTTTCGTGCGAATCTGTAAACTTATCCAGAAACACCTGCTGACCGCTGGGGCCAAGTCCTGCATAGAGGTTCATTGCCTTTGCATTTTCTGCAAGGTTAATAAGCATTTCAGGGGGCACACCTTTGCCCTTTAATCTTCTATCCATTTTCTCACCCTTTATAGCATTTGCATAAAGGGCAAAAATACAAATAAAATTAAAATCCTTTTATTGTAAAAATCATTCAATAATCTGTACCATCAACACCTGACTTCCTCCTGTGAAAAAGTGGGCTGAGTCGTATTCATAGCTTTCGCCTGCACCGACTGAGTCAAAAGAGGCATTGTAAGTAATGCCGCCTAAGTACACGTTGCCTGCAGTGTAGTTTTTGTATCTCACATAAACTGCGCGGAAGTCTGTATCTGTCAGATTTTTAAGGTAAAGAAGCTCTCCGTCAAAGGTGATTTTTACCTTATCCTCCTGAGTGTCCAGCTGTTCGCACTCTGTAACATCTGCTGTTGCAGTGCATTTATTAAGGTCTGCCGTATAGGCTTTTTTCTCGGTTTCAAGCACCAAAGCACTGCATCCTGAAGGCAGAGTAGAAAGCACAAAGGTATACACCTCGCCCTCTTCGTCTGTCAGAGCAATCGTGGCATACTGAATGGGCTTGCTACTTGTATTCTTAACTATCACTGCACAAATGTTCTGAACCAACTCGTCAGAACCATCCTCCACGTACTTGCCTGTGTAACTTCCCATAGCCGAAATTATCACGGGTAAATCTGTAAATGCTGTAGACGCTACCTCTCCGTTTAATTTATATTCCGGAGTAAATCCTTCAATGTTCTTCACATCTGCATCTTTTTCATCAGGAGTAGACACAGAGGACTCCACATTGGTAACATCTGTTATACTCCCTAGGGATACATTGTCACTCTGAGTATTTGTTTTTTCGGTACCGGTACTTTTACAGCCTGCAAAAGCAAAGGACACAAAAAGTATGCACAACAAAAAAGCTGTTAATCTGTATTTCATAAGATTCCCTCTCAAAAACAAATGCCTATGAATCTTCACAGGCATTTAAGTTTCATATTTAATCCTCAGAAGCTTCCTGACCTCTTACCTCAAGGAGGAATTTGGTCATCATAGCTTTGATGTCCGCTTCAAGGTCAGAGCGGTATCTGACTTTCAAGGCCTCAAGCCTTGCAACCTCCTGCTCAATCTCCATCTGCTTTGAGGTGCTCTCCATAATTATCTTCTCAGCCTCAGACTTCGCTTTCTGGACAATCTGCTCGGAAAGCTGTTTTACCATGAGAAGTGCCTGAGCAACAGACTCCTCACGCTGTTCAAGCTCACGGATACGGTCACGTTTCTCTGAAAGCTCGCAGAGTGTATCGTCTGCATCACTTGCAAGCTCCTGCAAAAATGCGTCCACCTGAGCTTTATCATAGTATTTTCCTTTTTTAACGGGCAACAGATAGCCCTCAATTTTAGAACGGGATATGCTCACAGAAAAACCCTCCTGATTCAGCACAGAACTTTAGGTGCACTTGTGATTAAAAAAAAGAATACACTTACACACATAAAACTATTATTGAGTGCATTATATCATATATATTGTGGTTTGTAAACCTTTTTTGTCAACATATCAGATTTCAAACCTAAACTCTGTCTTACTTGGAAAGAAAAAACAATGTACATTTTTCATTTGATATGATAGAATCAAAAAGGATTTGAATACACACAACCAAAGGAGGGAATAATATGGCTAAAATAAGAACCCGAAAGCAAAAGCTTATCAGGGGTTTAGTGGTGACACTTGTGATTATTCTCATTTTTGCCATTATTAATCTTGTAGCAGCAAAGATTATATATGACTCACTCTTCCCCCGTTTTGAATACAGCAGTTACGACCTTGCTCTGAATGTTGACTACGAAGAAATCAAAGAGGAATATCCACGCAAGGAGTTAGGATTTTTCAACAATCTGGATTTGCGTCTGCAGGGATATTTGTACGGAGAGGGCAACAAGGGGATTATCGTTGTAGCACCTGGACTTCAAAGCGGTGCTGACGATTATCTGTCTCTGATTTTAGGGCTTGCGGACATGGGTTGGAGAGTGTTCTCCTTTGACACTACAGGAAGCTTTATGAGCGAAGGAGATGACTCTGTAGGTTTTTGTCAGGAAACAGAAGACCTGCTGGCTGTTTTAGACACAATAAAACACAGCAAAGAGCTTAGCCACCTGCCTCTGTTTCTAATCGGGCACTCCAGAGGAGGCTATGCCGCAGCTTGTGCCCTTGACTCAGGTCACGATATACAGGGTGTCGCCACCATAAGCGGTGCAAACTCACCTATGGAAGTAACCATTGACACCTCAAAAAACTACATTGGAAACTTTGCCTATGCAGGCTACCCTTTCCTGTATGCATATCAGGCAATGCTTTTTGGTACGGGTATGACAAGTATGAGTGCCTCTGAAAGCATCAGCAACAGCAACTGTCCTGCGTTGATAATTCAAGGTTCCGAAGACACAGTAACACCTTCGGATACCTGCTCTATCTACGCTCATAAAAATGAAATCAAGAACCCGAACGCTGAGTATCTTGTATATTCACAAGAGTACCAGAATGGCCACACAAACCTCATCTATTCCAAGGACGCTGTCCTTTACACAGAGGGAATTGACAAACAATATGAAGAGCTTTTATCCAAGTATCCTGACGGAATTCCTGAGGATATAGCAGAGAGCTTTTACTCTTCCATAGACAGCAGGAAAGCGAATGAGTTGAACACTGACTTGCTTATAAAAATCAATAACTTTTTTGAAGAAGCTCTCAAATAAACCAATCCCCGACTTGAAAATTGACAAGTCGGGGATTTCTGCATATTCTTATGTACTTAAATGTAGGTTCCTACTTTTGTATCTGCAGGCAGGAGTGAAGCGATATACTTCTGGATAGCAGTTGCATCCTTGATATTTACCGTACCATCTGCTTCTGCATCCGCACATAACTTCGCATCTTCGTTGAAGCTAACAAGCACAGCCAAATATTTCTGAATCTCGGTTGCATCCTTTATATTAACATCACCGTCCAGATTTGCATCTCCCAGAATAAGGCTTGTGCCTTCCTTCAACTTGTATCTGTAGGTTACCTCAGAATAACCTGTCTGCAAAGCGGATGTCCAATCGGTTGTATTCGTATAGCTGTAATAATCAGTCCTCTCCTTGTCCTGATACTGACAGGATTTGTACCAATAATAACTGCGGTTTCCATGAGTACCGAAGGAGCCATCACAGGACACTCCTGAACTACAGTAGGCATCTCCGCCTGTTTTCCATGTAAGATGATAGTACTTATATCTTGCATCATCAACATCAGTATGCACGCTCTGCTCATTCACCTTATCTTTAGAAAGCCAATCATAATGAGGATGAGATGAAATAGAGGTGTAGTTTGCACTGTTACCGCCTGAACCGCAATAGTGGTAGTAGATATAGTTAAGGAGAACTCTTGTGTCTGAGGTTGCAAGCTCAATATTTGACCAATAGGGCTCGCCCTTGTTCTCGTACTTTGTTTCTACAAACTCAGTTTTTGTCCAGCCTGCACCCATATCCTCCGAGGATATCTTTTCGTATGTATACTTTCGCTGAATTTCGTATTTTCCGCTTGTCCAGTCAACAGGTCGGGTATCGGAATATATCCAACCGCTGTCACCTGAGTTCTGTTTTTTTACAGTAAAGCTCACCTCATCCGACTCAGTTTCAGAACCGGAGGGAGAAAACGCTGAGACTACAGCTTTATACTCACCTGCAGACAAAATCTCTTTTGCAATTGTTTCGCCTTTTAATGGCTCGATATATCTGGATAAGGTTCCGTCTGTCTTTTTAACAAGCACCATATATCCTGTTGCATTCTCTACTGCTTCCCAGCTGAAAACCGTATCTGTCACAGATGTACCTGCGGATACTTTAAGCTCTGGCTTACCTGCCTTTTTCTCTACTGTTACATCCACCTCGTCAGTAAGGCTTCCCTCACCTGACTGAGAACCCACTGGAGTTGCAAAGGTCTTGACGTGGTACTTTCCTTCTTCTGTTGCAGTAAAGCTGTATGAAGTAGCGTTATCAAGTCTTTTGTTTACAAGAGTAGCTCCTGAGGGAGTGGTTATGATAATCCAGTAGTGTGACAAGAGTGAATTTGCTGAAGAAGCAGTCCAGGAAACCTTTACTGTATCACCGACTTCATAGCTTGTCTTATCTGTGGAAATAGCAGGCTTTGTAAGCGGCTCGTTTCCTACTGTAACACCAAGATACACATAACCCAGGAAATTTCCTGTATAAGAGTTTCCTTCTTCAAAGGCAGAAACAGTAGAAGTGGTAATATGGCAATGTCCGTACTGAGCATTTGCGCTTCCTCTTACACCACCTTCGCTGATTGTAAGAATGTTACCATTTACACGCTCAATAACAGACACGTGATTTTCAAAGCAAGCAATCGCTTTTGCTTTTACAGCACGTCCTCTTGAAAAACCTAAAGAGGCATACACATTGTTGTACCAGTTAGGGCCACCATAAATGTTTGAGCCTTTGCCTGTAAGCTCTTTCGCTCTGGCAGATGCAAACCATGCACATCCCAGTTCTGTATATGCATTCACACCCCAAGTGGGGATATTTGCATAGTTTGTGTAAGGGTATCCCAGAATATTAATATAGATTCCATTTGTACCGTTATTCTTAATAGGGCCTCTTGCCGCCGCGGCAGATGCACCTGTTGTTCCCACTATAGCAGCAGAAACAGCCATCAGCAAACAAAGGACAAAACTAACAACACGTTTTCTCATAATATAGCCTCCTTCAACTTATGTAATAATTATACGAAGTGCCAAATTAAAAGTCAATACAACTAGACAGCGAAGCACAAGCTCCGCTGTCTTTTACTATTATATCCAACGTTCGGTGTTTACTGATTATTTTTTAAAAAAAGCAACTGCAACTGCACCGGGCCCTATGTGTGTACCGATGATACTGCCGATAAGCGACACAGGTAGACCATCTCTGTAACCCTTCCACAAATCAGAGCTATCCTCAATATACTTATTCAAAAGGTCGGCATTAAGTCCTGAGTAGCCCAAAAGCAAGGGCCTCTCAAAATCAACACCGCCTGCGTTTTCAATTTCCTTTACAAGAAGGTTATTACCCTGACGAGAACCACGGGCTTTACCCAGCATATTAACCTCACCATTCAGAACATTCACAACAGGCTTTAGTGAGAGCATCTCACCCGCAAAGGCAACTGTCTTTGAGATTCTTCCGCCCTTTTTCAGGTACTCAAGGGTGTTGAGCAATGCAATCAGACGGATATCCTCACGCTCTTTTGTAAGGGTATCTGCAATCTCCTTTGCACTCTTGCCCTCTTCCATAAGCTCTACTGCACGCTGTGCAAGAATCCCCTCTCCGATTGCAACAGAGAGGCTGTCTACAACGTAGATGTTACCGCCTACCTCGTCGCGGGCAATACAGGCACTCTGATATGTGCCCGAAAGCTTGGAGGAAAGTGTGATTACAACTACATCCTCATCCTTACTGAGTGCTTCTCTGTAAGCCTGTTCAAAAGCCAATGGCATAATCTGGCTTGTGGTGGGAAGAGTATCGCTCTCAATAAGCTTATTATAAAATTCGTGTTTGCTTATAGTAACTCCGTCTGTATATTCAACGTCACCAAATCTGAGAGTCATAGGCAGAGTTGTAACTTTGTCTTTTATATTCTCAGCAATATCTGCCGCAGAATCAACAATGATTCTTACCTTGTTTTGTGTATCTAACATTTATATCACCCATTACTTGTTATAGCCAAAAAGCACTAAAATACTCCGATTTATTCAGGAAGACCAACTTTACAAACCTCTCTTAAGTTAGCTGCAATTAAGTCTAAGGCAGAATAGAACTTCTCTATCTCTTGCTCATCAAGCCCTACATGCTCAACAGCTGAGACAGCACGCCTTGCTACATAATCCGCAATCTCTTTGCCTTTTTCTGTAAGCACAATGGCTGCACGATAAAGGTTATCTCCTGCTTTTTCTCGGATTATGAGTCCGTTTTTTTCCATTTCTGCTACAGCACGTGAGACCGCCGCCTTGTCTTTCATACACATTTCGCTAAGCTGAGAAACAGTGAGTCCCTGCTCAAATCTTTTCAGCACCGCCAAATACTGAGCATGTGAGCCTTTGAGCCCGTGTTTTTCCATTTCGTCAGTTTCAATCTTCTGAATATAGCGGCTAATAGCTGAAACAGAAGAAGAAAAATGCTCGTAACGGTTTACCATAACAAAACCCCTTTCTGAGTTTCTGTCTGCAATAAAGCAGTTGTTGACTAATCAATATTTGTAAGTATACTACGTAGTTGTTGATTTGTCAACAACATTGCTTATAGTTCGGCACCATGCTGTAAAAACAAAGACGGAAAGCATCATAAATACTCTCCGTCTTGACATCGTAATATAAACCAGATAAAACGTATCAGTCTTTGCCTATGCGTTTTCTGATGTCCTTTACATATCCTTCTGCCTGAGCACTGTACTTTTCTGAAAAAGCACAATAGTTTGAAAAATGCTCGCAGTTGTTGCGTACAAAGTGGTAGCCTCCCTCACCAAGCATTGAACGGGCAAGCTCCACCGTTTTCTCAGGAGAATTCAGAATTTTACGTTCACCTCGTGAATAAACACGCACCTCTAAAAGACCTCCCTTTAGAAACTCTGAGAGAGAGGTTTCGTGAACAATATTATTCTCACAGTGGAGCATATCTGCCTCAGGGTCGCCCTCGCCAAAATGAATTACACTGTCTCCTGTGTAAATTCCGTGGTGGTAGTAAACCTTTCTGCTGACTCTGAGCTGTGCCCCTGCAAAGGGCTCAGCATACTCCCACTTATCCTCAAAATCCCTTACCGATTTACGATTTAGCATCTATACAACCCTTTATTACATCTGCAATCTCGCCTACTGTTACACAGGCAGAGGCTTCGTTGATAGGAAGTTCTATAGAAAACTCCTCTTCAATAGCAATAACCAGCATAAGCATAGAAATGCTGTTGAGGCATACATCCTCAACAAGTCTGCTGTTTTCGTTAATTTCGTCAAAATTTATATCAGCAGTACCTGTCATAATAGCTTCTGTGAGCTTTTTAAGTCTTTCAATAATCATTTCTCCACCTGATTTCTGATGATTTTCATAGCACCGTTTCTGGGGAAATCCTCTTTCCTCAGGATAACCTTAGCAACTCTCATATATGTGGGTACAGATGCGTTGAACTTATCCACAGCACCCTGAATAAGTGCCTGTGCATCCTCGCACTTCATTGCCTCCAAAGCCTTCATTGCAGGGAATACCTGCACAGCAATAACAGATTTGCCTGCCGCATTTGTATCTTCGTAAGCCATACAAGCCTGAATAAAGGGAAGCTCGCAGAGCTTGTCCTCAATAGCCTCAGGAGAAACATTTTCACCGTTATCAAGAATAATAACATTCTTGGTTCTGCCTACAATGTAAAGATTACCCTCCTTGTCAAATTCAACAAGGTCGCCTGTCTTAAACCAACCGTCACTGAAAGCCTCAGCATTTGCCTCAGGGTTGTTGTAGTAGCCGAGCATAATGTTCTCACCCTTGAGCCAAAGCTCACCGTCTACTACCTTTGCCTCCTGATAGCCATAGAGTTGACCTACACTGCCTGGAGTTTTGTTAGGATCAACATTGCCTGACACAAGGTTTGAGGACTCTGTAAGTCCGTAGCCGGGATGAAGTGAAACACCAAACTGTGCGAGTCTGTCTACAAGCTTCTGAGGAACAGCCGCTGCACCGCAGATGATAACATCCAGTTGACCGCCTACTGCCTCCTTGCCTCTCTGTGCCATAATGCTCCACACAAGCTCTGCAAGACCCGGTACAAGTATCAGGTAGGTAGGCTTTGCAACAGGTAAATCCTTGAAGATGTTCTTCATATCCTCACACATAAACAGGTAACTGCCTGTGTAGAACGCCGCCAGACCTGAACGGATAAGCCCAAACACATGAGTAAAGGGAATAATAGCATAGTAGTGTGCACCGAAACCATTGCGTGTACCGTAAGCTGAGCTTACAGTACCTCTCATAATATTACCGTGAGAAAGCACTACACCCTTTGACTTACCTGTAGTACCGCCTGTAAAAATAATGGTTGAGGGTGTGTCGGGAGTAATATCTGCACACATATCTGCCTTTTCTGTGCCTATAGCCTCATCCTGAGAAAACACAGGAATCTCCGCTCCCATAGGCTTGAAAGCATCGCCGAAAACTCTGCTGTAAACAAGCAATTTAACGTCAAATCCCTTGCAAAGATTAGGAACGTTTGTTACAGGAGTCTGCATAGGAACAAGTACAGCTACGCAACCCATAGTAACCACTGCCATATACATACGCATAAAATCGTACTCATTCTTAAGCATAATACCTACGTGGTCGCCCTTTTTTATTCCCTGTGCCTGCAGAAATCCTCGGGTGAGAGCAATCTCCTCGTAAAACTCCTTGTTGGTAACAGTTTTATCTCCGCTTGTAATGGATTTAATATCTCCGTATTTATTGAGCATATGCTCAAGCAATGCGTCAATTGTTCTTATCTCCACACACATCTCAAGCTCTTCTTTTGACATTCTGTCAGTATAATAACTGCTGTACATTTTCCTTACCTGCTTTCTGTTTGATATTTATGTTAAGTAAACAAATCACTTGTTTACTGTTTCTTTTTGTTGTTCCTCTATAGCAGAAGCTCTGCTAACCATAAATTTTGCTCTGAAATCATCCATACCTTTTCTTTGCTTTTCTGTCATAGATGAAAACATTTTTTCTCTGAGCATACACATTTTTTCATAAAGAACATCTGTACCTTTTGAGATTTCTGCCGCTGTGGCAGGAGTGCTGAAACACTCGCTCATATCTACCCCTTCGCCTATAAGCACCTGAACGTGTCCGAAAGGTCGGTAGTCACCTGATATGTAAACAGGCACAACAAAAGCACCTGTTTGTGCAGAAATAAGTGATACGCCTGCCTTAAAGGGAAGCATCTCTTCTTCAAAGTTTATCATCCCCTCAGGGAATATTCCAACTCTCTCGCCCTGACGTACACGAGCGGCGCACTCCCTAAGGCAAACTAAATCCATAGTTGTTCTGTCTACAGGAATACAGCCAAGCCCCTTTAAAAAAGCACCCTTTACTCCTGTCATTACCTCTTTGGCGGCAACCACAGACATTTTGCTTGTATGAGCAACTAAATAAAGCATTACAGGGTCAAACCAATAGCAGTGGTTACTTATAATAACCAGAGGTTTCTTTGACTTCATCAGCTTCTTTGCCGACTCGCTTTCATAGCGGATTTTTGGCATCCAAATAAGATTAAATCCGCCTTTTATAAGCACAACCCCTAAGGCTCTTGTAAAATTACGGAAGGCTGCTTTTAACTTGGAGTCTTTTTTCATCTTACTCCTCCTCCCTGCTCATAAAGGTCACGAAGGGACTTTATCTTATTCTCAAGAAGAAGTGTTAGCTCTGTAATTTTTTCTTCACTCGGAGTAGTTGTTGGGCACAGCTCGCTTAAGTTAATTCTGTCACCTACCATAACTCCAACACGCTTACCTACTCCGTACTTGTGTGTGTGATATACAGGAATTATATCCACCCCTGTACGTAAAGCCATAAGGACAACGGAGCTCTTGAAAGGAAGTATTGTGCCGTCACGGGAAAGTCTGCCCTCAGGGAAAATAAGCAGGACTCCCTTTTTTCTCAGATGCTCTGTAGATTCATAGAAGAAGTCCATATCAAAGGAAAATCTGTCTACCTTGATTGAACCTAAAAGCTTCATTATAAGGGTCATAAGCTTACTGCTCTCATAGAGAGTTTTTCCTACTATACACCTTACATATCTGAAAGCAAAAAGATAGAGCATAAGTATAAAATCTATAAAATGATTATGATTTGTCACAATAATGGCAGGTCCCTTGAAAGCAAAGGTTGACTTTCTGTTCTCCTTACTTTCATGACGGATACGAGGCAGAAAGAACAGCCACATTGTCCAAAGGGAAGTTGCCTTTAGTATAATTCTGAATAGTCTTTTCATAATGTCCACCCATACATATGCAGACTTTCTCTGCACGGTCAGTTTTCACCCTTTGCAATCTCCTTTGCAAAATCAAGGGGAGTAAACAAGGGATTTGACTGCTCCATTTTAAGCTCAGCACCAAATGTACTGTTAATCACTGAGAAAAGTGTGAAATAGCTCATACTCTCTCCGCCTAAGTCATAGATAAAATGAGCTGTGTCTTCTATTTCCTCAGCTTCCTTTGAAAGCACTTGTGCAAAGCACTCACGAACCCTCGGAAGTATCTCCAACACACTTGTGTCATAAATCTCGTCAAGAGTTATACTCTCATTGAGTTTAAGCTCACTGCAGGTTATCTGACCGCTTTCTATAAGTTTTTTAAGACTTGCACGCTTTACCTTGCCAAGATTTTCAGGAATTTCATCTGTAGTGTAAAGCACCTTTGCAGGCCTTATGGTCATTGGCAACTTCTGGATAGCGGTGTATATCTTCTCTGCAGTTTTTGCAAGCTCGTAGGCTGTGACTCCCTTATGTGTTGCATACAGTGTCACCGGACGGATTGTGCCGTTTATATCAAGTCCCAGAACACAAACTGTACCTGTACACTTAATATCCATCTGCTGTTCTACCATATCAGGGCTTATGTTCTCTCCGCTTTCGCCTATAATAACATCGTCCTGTCTGCCGAGGAGTATCCACCTGCCTCTTTTATCTACAGTACACATATCCCCTGTGTCAAAAAACTCAGATTTATCTCTAGGGTGTTCACCATCCTTATCAACAAAAGCACTGCACAGAGTTCCGCCCTTTACAAGTAGGTTTCCTTTTTCTGAGAACTTGTACTCAACCCCCGGGAAGGGTCTGCCAACTGTATTTTCATTTCTTAAAGAGGCTTTCATTGAAAGGTCAACTGAGGTGATACCTGTTTCTGTCATACCGTAACCGCAGTACAGAGAATATCCCAATCCATTCATCATCTCAACTGTTTCCTGAGGTATAAAGCCGCCTCCGCTTATACAGAAAGTAAGGGTGTTGCCAAACACCTGACGTCTTACGTCCTTAAAGAGAATGTTTTTAGCAACTGCCGCACCAAACCGCGGGAAAACAGATTGTAATGCGTTTGATATTTTTATACCTTTTCGAAGCTTCTCTTCCTTGCCCTGACGCTTTGCCTCAGAGAGGAGTTTTTTCATTGCTGTATTCCACACCAGAGGAATCGCGAAGAAGTGTGTTGCCTTGCCCATTTTGCAGGCAAACTGTATGGACTCGGAATCCATAGAAGGAGGGAATATAAGGGTTCTGCCAAAAAAGCCGAACCACATAAGCGTTGTACTGAGACCGAAAATGTGATAAAAAGGCAAAAGTGCAATAAGGCGAATCTGAAGCTTTCTGTCGTGCTTAATAGTGGGATTTTGCTTTACCACCCAGCCTGACACCAAAATCTGCTCGCACACTGCACCGCCGTCATAAACTACAAGCTTAGGTGTGCCTGTGGTGCCTGAGCTCATAAGTACAATTTCGTTTGCCCACTGAGGCGAAGTAAACTCAGCCTTCTTAAAACCATTTGCGTTTATGTAGCCCTCTTTGTCTGTGTCCTTATCACAGAGAACGCAGAGAGCATTTGTCACACTTAAGGTATACTCTACCGAGGACTCGTCAAGACGGGTGTTTATAAGCACAGGTTTTAGACCTGCCATAAGTGAGCCGAAAAAACACTCTACCCACAAGGGAGAATTATCCATTCGGATTGCAATGAAACTGCCAACAGAATCAGAGTATAACTCCTGAAGATTCTTTGCTACAGACTCTGCTCCCTCAAAAAGCTCCTTGTAGGTTGTGCGTACAGTAATACCGTCACGATATTCCTCAGAGAAAACCTCAGAGAAAAATCTTTGCTTCATTATTCTGTATATGTCTGAAAAGCCTCGTGATGAAGCTTCAAGTTCCTTTAATTCTTCCTGCCAAAAAGCCAAATCCTACATCTCCTGTTATATATAAAATATAAGATTGCAATACTACGTTAAGAATATCACAACGGCGATTTATAGTCAATACACGGTAACACACTCAATCGAATTATACCCAAAAAACACATATTGCAAATAATGTCAAAATATCATATAATTTAGTGAAGAAGTAAGATTTAAGAAAATGGGGAAAAAGATGGATACGGTAATAATGATTCCTGCTTATAAGCCTTGCGGTCTTATGGTTGGCACTGTCAGGGAATTAAAAGAAGCAGGCTTTGACATTCTGATTATTGATGACGGAAGCGGCATTGAATACAAAGAAGTATTTGACAAAGTAAGGGATGATGCCACCGTTCTCTCATACCCTAAAAACCGAGGTAAGGGCTATGCTATGAAATACGGAATGAAGAGGCTCTCTGAGATTTTCCCCCGTTGCAGGTATTTCATCACTGCAGACGCAGACGGCCAACACTCCACAAAGGATATACTGAATATAAACAAAGAGCTCCACTCAGGACGGAATTTCATTTTGGGCACACGTACACTTACCAAGGATGCACCTCTGCGTTCACGCCTTGGAAACAGTCTGTCAAGGTTTATATTCACCATTGCAAGCGGTCTGTACTTAAGTGACAATCAAACAGGACTCAGAGGCTTTTCCACAGAGCATATTGAGTGGATGACACGCATTGGCGGAAACCGCTACGAATACGAAATGAATATGCTTATCTTCGCTGTAAAGCAGAGGATTAAAATTGACATCGTTCCCATTGAGGCTATATATATTGATGATAACTCATCCTCTCACTTCAATCCTTTACTTGACACTTTGAGAATTCACAGGAGAATTTTCATCTCTTCCTTTGCAAGTATTATTGCTTTCCTTGTTTCTCTGCATATGATACTCACGGCAAGCTTTATTACGGGCTGGGACCACTGGGGATATGTCCTGTATTCTACCTGTGTATTCAGTACAATGATAAGCTGGGTAATGAACAGGTTTGTCTGGTATCACGGCTTTAAATTCCGCAGTGAAAGACGTCTTTTCTTTATGGCGGCAATAAGACTTGTTCTGTACGAATTGTTCATACTTGCAATTCACACCCTACTGCCTGTTCCCTTTTTCGTTGCCTATCTGCTGGCAGTAATTATAGTTGTATTTGCAGAATACTTTATGCTCAAGGCAATCGCCACTATGTAAAAGCCTTAAGAAAGGTTGATGTTTATGATAAACTACAGTAAAGACCTGCTGAAAAAACTGCAGGAAAATTCAATTGTATCAGAAAGCTTCGGAAGTGAAATAACAATCAAGCCTGTTCCCGATGTTGAGGGGGGTGCCCTTGACCCCAGAGAAAAAGAGATTTTCCTCAGACAGATAAGCAGTAATCACAGACCTGCTGTTACCCTGCAAGACCACAGAGACGACACAGGCTTTGCTGGACTTAACCTTAACACAAAAACCGTTCTGACAGATAAACTCACACTTAACTGTGACGGATACGAATTCACAGTGTGGGAATACAGACTCCGCCGTACAAAAAGGCAGGGAGATGCTCCTGCACTTCTTTATGTTCACGGCGGAAGCTTCTTTGCAGGCAGTGCACAGTTTATGGAAAATCTTTGCAAGTATATATGCGAAGAAGCAGACTGTGTTGTATATAACATTGAATATTCCTTGGCTCCTGAGAGGCCTTTCCCCTTGGGACTTAATGATTGCCTATGCACCTTAGATTATGTTTATGATAACGCTGAAAATCTCGGCATAGATAAAAACAAAATCTGTGTATCAGGTGACAGTGCAGGTGCAGGCATCGCCGCATCGGTTGGTCTTAACAAAGGCAAGGACAAAATCCGCTATATGGGTCTTTTATACCCCTGCGTACTCCTTGATATTGAAGCTCCCTTTGAATGGAAAGAGGAGGATTTTGCAATTTGTGAGGATGAAAAAGCCCTTGTTATCCCCCGTCTGAGTCTGGGACGTACTGACGGAAAAGCAGATATAACCTTTATGACAACTATCGGTCAGATGTACTTAAGCGCTGCAGGTGATTTGCGGCTTGACCCTCAGGTAAGTCCCATTTATGCTGACTTTACAAACGCACCCAAAACCACGGTAATCACTGCAGATTATGACGGTCTGCGTCCTCAGGGCGAATACTTCTGTGCAAAAATGAAGGAAGCAGGTGCAGACGTTAAGTGTATCCGCTATGCAGGAGTGTTCCACGCTTTTGCAGAGAAAACAGGTTATCTGCCCCAGGCACAGGACGCACTGTATGAAATTGCACAGGATATAAAGTTATTATGATTTACAGAATTATTAATCTGTCCCACAGTATGTTTGATAAAGAGCTTTATCAAAAGGCTTACAACGCAATGTCTCCCGAACGAAAAGCAAAAGCTGACAGATATAAACAGGAAGCCGACAAAAGGAGCTGTGTCTTTGCAGATATGCTCCTGCGTGAAATGCTAAGGGATAACTGCTCTGTCACTGAGCCTGAGTTTTACACAGACGTAAACGGCAAACCCCAGCTTACAGGAGACAAGGTACATTTCAGCATAAGTCACTCAGGTGAATTTGTTGCCTGTGCGGTTAACTTTGCTCCCGTTGGAATTGATATAGAAAAAATCCGCACAGTGGAGTTTTCCCTTATACAAAGAGTCTGTACAGAGGAAGAGCTTTGCTTTGTACTCAATGCTGATAGCTCCGTTGACAAGTCCGCCTGTGAGCGATTTTTAAAGGTCTGGTGTGCTAAGGAGGCATACCTTAAATACACAGGAGAGGGACTGAAAGGCGGACTTAAAAGCATATCTGTTGCAGATAAAACGGGTATAAAGGAAAATCCCCTGCCCCACATAAAGCTTGAGCTTATGGGTACAGAGGAGTATGTTGGTGCCCTTATCACAGAAATTTAATATAAATGCTAAAGGCAGTGAGTTTTTTCTTAAACCCACTGCCTTTTTGTATGAATTATTGAATGATTACTTGCACTTGGTCTTGAGAATCTTCTCAAAAATCTGCTGTTCCTTCTCAAGTCCCTTTGTTACCTTTCTGCCGAAGTAGAAGGCAGCAACAAAGCCGGGACCGATTGCTGTTCCGCAGGAGGGACCGACTGTGGTCATAATAATCTCCTTGGGATTAAGCTCCTTCTGAATCATAGCTCTGAGTTCCTCAGCCTCTTTTTCACGGAGGGTCTGTGCAAGGAAGATAATCTGTGACTCAGGATTGATAATGGTAGCCTTCATATACTCAACGCAGGCTGTGTATGCGTTGTTGTATCCTCTGGTCTTACCGATAACATAGTTTTTTCCGTACTCGTTGAAGTCTGCCATTGCCTTGATACCAACCAGTGTACCCATAACTGCGGCAACGTTGGAAACTCTGCCCATTCGTTTGCAGTAAAACAGGTCATCCATCCAGCCTATCTGATGAATACAATGCTTGTTTGTCTCTACCCACTCGGCAACTTCATCTATACTCTTGCCCATATTGCGGAGTCCTGCGGCATACATACACAGCAGAGCCAGAGATGTGGAGTATCTGAGAGAGTCCACAACAATAATCTTTCTGTCAGGGTATTTGTCCTGTACCTCTCTTGCGGCATTCACAAACACGCCGTAAGTTCCGCTGATACCTGTAGAAAGAACAATTGCCAGCACATCCTGTCCCTGAGAAAGATACTTCTCATAGCAATCCATAACATCAGCAATGCTGGGGGTACCTGTTGAGAAAACATTTTTCTTGTTGCTCAGCATAGTAAAATACTCCTCAGGAGATACCTCTCCCCAGTCAAGGTCTGCAAGATGGTCTGAGCCGTCAGGCCAGATTACATGTCCGGGAACATAATCCGCCACACCGAAGCGGTCTCTCAGTTCCTTGTTAAGGTCACAAGCAGAGTCTGATATAATAACAAAATTTTTGCTCATAACATCCACCTCATATTTATAGATGTAATAATTATAACAATATCCGACAGCATTTTCAACTGTTTTATTTTAGCAGGTAAAAGATATCCCTTAAACCATAAATTTCAAAGAAAAATCTTTGCTTATTTCTCAGGACTTATTTACATTTGTCTCAGTTTATAATATATTTTTAAAAGTAATATCTTTATTTAATGAAAAGGAGAGTCAGTTATGCCTATTTGGGGTTACATAATAATTGGAGTCATAGATTTTGTAATCATCTCTCTTGCTGTGATGTTTCTTATTACCTACAAAATCACCTTTGGAGTTTTCAAGGACCAGCTTGTACGCACCCATCCCTCAAAATGGGGACGTGAGTGCAGTTGCCTGACAAACGAAGAACACGTTCGTATGTTTGAGCAGGGTCTTGCGTGGGGCGAAGAAAACAAAGATCACAAAACAGAAGTCAGCATCGTAAATGACGGACTCAAACTATATGGCGAATACTTTGACTTTGGTTTTAATAAATGCGTTCTCATTGAGCAAGGCAGAGCCGAGTCCCTTTTATATGATTACTACTTTGCAAAGCCCTACAAGGATGCAGGCTGTAACGTGTTGGTTATTGACACCCGTGCCAACGGTCTCAGTGAGGGTAAGTATGTCAGCGTAGGTATTTATGAAAGCCGAGATATTCCCGTATGGATTAAACACATTACAGAAAACTTTCCTCACAATAAAGAGTTTTACATTCACGGTATCTGCATAGGCTCTGCGGCGGCTATTCTTGCAGCAGCAAAGGATAGCTTCCCAAAATATGTCAAGGGTATTGTTGCAGAGGGGCCTTTCCACTCTTTCTATGAAAGCTTCCGTGAACACCTTATTGAGCTTAAAAAGCCTGTGTATCCTATTTTGTGGCAGATACGCCTTATCTGTAAACTCCACATAGGAGTAGATATTAAAAAGCAAGCTCCTATTACATATATAGATAAAATAGATGTTCCTATTTTAATGCTCTGCGGTAAAAAGGACGCATACTCCTTACCCTCAAAATGCCAGTCCCTCTTCGACAAATGTTCAAGTGAGAAAAAACGACTTGTGTGGTTTGAGGAGGGTGCGCACTCACATCTGAGAATTAACGCTCAGGAAAAGTATGACGGAGAAATTATTAAGTTTGTTTCAGAAATCAGCGAAAGTTAAAGGAAAAGTTTATGAAAATAGAAGCATTACAAAAACTCACGCTGTTGGATTTTCCCCAGAAAATGGCGTGTACAATATTTACTCACGGGTGCAACTTCCGCTGTCCCTTCTGTCACAATGCATTGCTTGTAACAACTCCTCAGGAAGCATTTATCTCCGAGGAGGAGGTGCTCAGCTTCCTCCAGAGTCGTAAGGGTAAGCTTGAGGGAGTGTGCATTACAGGGGGCGAGCCTTTGCTTCAGGAGGATATTGAGGACTTTATGAGAAAGATAAAGGATATGGGCTACCTTATAAAGCTTGATACCAACGGAAGCTTCCCAAGTAAGCTCAAAGCCCTTTGTAAGCAGGGACTTGTAGATTATGTTGCAATGGATATTAAAAATTCCCAGAAGAAATACGCTGTCACTGCAGGCAAAAAACTCTTTGACCTGAGTGCTGTTATGGAAAGCGTAGACTTTCTGATTAAGGGCAGTATCCCCTATGAGTTCCGCACAACAGTTACAAGAGACTTCCACACTCTTCAGGATTTGCTTGATATTGCAAAGTGGATTTCGGGCTGTGACGCATACTATCTTCAGCAGTTCGTAGACTCAGGCAACCTTATTGACGCTGAGTGCTCAGGATACACAAACGAAGAGCTGAGAGAAATGTACAAGGCTGTGAAAAAGCATCTGCCCTGCACACAGCTTCGAGGAATTTAACGCATTAAATCAATTCTTGTGTCTACCACAAGATATACCACAATATATTGGTGTGGTTTGTTTGCACCACAAAATATTGTGGTTACAATCTTAAAACCGCTCAATCTCCGATGTACACTGGGTTTGGGGGATTTCGGGGGTAATTTTTAATTCTTATTAGCAACTAAAGATAACAGAATTGTCACAATATATTGTGGTTTGTCTATTGACAAACCACAATTTTTTGTGTATTATTGTGTAGCAACATTGAAATTAACGTAAAGGAGAGACCACATTATGTACAAGGTTATTAAACGTGACAACAAAATAGTTGACTTTGATCTTTCCAAAATTACCGAGGCTATCAAGATGGCTTTTGAGGCTACTAAAAAGGACTATCACCCCTCTGTTATAGACCTGCTCGCTCTCAAGGTTACAGCTGACTTCGCTCCCAAGGTAGTTGACGGCAAGATTGCAGTTGAAGACATTCAGGACTCTGTTGAGGACGTACTCATTCAGACAGGCTATGGCGATGTTGCCAAGGCCTACATTCTCTACAGACGTCAGCGTGAAAAATTAAGAAGAGTTAAGTCAACAATCCTTGACTACAAGGAGATTGTTGACAACTACGTTAACGTCAGCGACTGGCGTGTTAAAGAGAACTCCACTGTTACCTACTCTGTAGGCGGACTTATCCTCTCAAACTCAGGTGCTATTACAGCTAACTACTGGCTCAGCGAAGTATATGACGATGAGATTGCAAACGCTCACCGCCGTGCAGACATTCACATTCACGACCTTTCCATGCTTACAGGCTACTGTGCAGGTTGGTCCTTAAAGCAGCTCATCCAGCAGGGTCTGGGCGGTATCACAGGTAAGGTTACATCTTCTCCTGCAAGCCACCTTGCAACTCTCTGCAACCAGATGGTAAACTTCCTTGGTATTATGCAGAACGAGTGGGCAGGTGCACAGGCTTTCTCCTCTTTCGATACATACCTTGCTCCCTTTGTTAAGGTTGACAACCTTACCTATGAGCAGACCAAGAAGGCTCTTGAGTCTTTCATCTTTGGTGTTAATACTCCCTCCAGATGGGGCACACAGGCTCCCTTCTCCAACATTACTCTTGACTGGGTAGTTCCCCCCGATCTGGCAGAGCTTCCTGCTATTGTTGGCGGCAAGGGGATGGACTTCAAGTACAAAGACTGTAAAAAAGAGATGGATATGATCAACAAGGCATTCATCGAGATTATGATTGAAGGTGATGCCAACGGCAGAGGCTTCCAGTATCCCATCCCCACATACTCCATTACCCGTGACTTTGACTGGTCCGACACAGAGAACAACCGTCTCCTCTTTGAGATGGCTTCAAAATACGGCACACCCTACTTCTCAAACTACATCAACTCCGACATGGAGCCCAACGATGTACGTTCTATGTGCTGCCGTCTCCGCCTTGACCTTCGTGAGCTTCGCAAGAAGTCCGGCGGTTTCTTCGGCTCAGGTGAGAGCACAGGTTCCATCGGTGTTGTTACCATAAATATGCCCAGAATTGCACACGTTGCAAAGGACGAGGCTGACTTCTTTAAGCAGCTTGACCATATGATGGACATTGCCGCACGTTCTCTGAAGATTAAGAGAGACGTTATCACAAAGCTTATGGACGAGGGTCTTTATCCCTACACCAAGCACTAC
The DNA here is from genome assembly GCA_045541275.1 of Ruminococcus sp. Classification (GTDB taxonomy): domain Bacteria; phylum Bacillota; class Clostridia; order Oscillospirales; family Acutalibacteraceae; genus Ruminococcoides. Next base: position 41,939 of record JAZQIX010000016.1, on the reverse strand, counting down.
CTTGGCACCTTCAACAACCACTTCTCCACAATCGGTCTGGTTGGTATGAACGAAGCAGGCCTCAACGCTAAGTGGATAGGCAAGGATATGACTCATCCTGAGTGCCAGAACTTTACAGAGAGAGTTCTCAACCATATGAGAGAGAGACTCTCCGACTATCAGGAGATGTACGGCGACCTGTACAACTTAGAGGCTACACCTGCAGAGAGTACAGCATTCCGTCTTGCAAAGCATGACCTGAAATATTATCCCGACATTATCACTGCAAACCAGGAGTCAGGCGTTCCCTACTACACAAACTCCTCTCACCTGCCTGTTGGCTACACAGAGGACATCTTCTCTGCTCTTGATATTCAGGATAATCTCCAGACTCTGTACACATCAGGTACAGTGTTCCACGCATTCCTTGGTGAGAAGCTTCCCTCATGGCAGAGTGCTGCAAAGCTTGTTCGCACTATTGCAGAAAACTATAAGCTTCCCTACTTCACTCTTTCTCCCACATACTCTGTATGTAAGAACCACGGTTACATTGTAGGTGAGCATTACACCTGTCCTGAGTGCGGCGAAAAGGCAGAGGTTTACAGCCGTATCACTGGTTACTATCGTCCTGTTCAGAACTTCAATGACGGTAAGGCTCAGGAGTTCAAGGATAGAAAGGTTTACAACATTGAAAATTCTGTTCTCCGCAGAGACGGTGTTTCCACTACCATTAAAACAGAAGCAGAAGAGAGCAGTGCTGTTCTTGCAGACGGTGTTTACCTCTTTGCTACAAAGAGCTGTCCCAACTGCAAGGCTATGGCTCAGCTTCTGGATAGAGCAGGCATCAGCTTCGAGAAGATTTACGTTGAGGACAACGAAGAACTCGCACGTGAGCTCTCCCTCAGACAGGCACCTACTCTGGTAGAGGTAAAGGCTGGCAATGCTGAAAAGTTTGTAAACGTAGTTGCTATAAAAAATTACATTCAGAATAAAACTCAGCAGACAGGCTAAAATATATTTAAGCAATATCATCCGCCGCAAGGTATCTTTCCTTGCGGCGGAATTGGATTATAAAAAAGGAGAATTCTCTATGCACGACATAGTAATCATCGGCGGAGGCCCTGCAGGACTCACTGCCGCAACCTATGCCTGCCGTGCAGGCAAGTCTGCCCTTGTCCTTGAAAAATCAGGTTTCGGCGGACAGATTACCTACTCTCATAAAATTGAAAATTTCCCTGCCTACCTTTCCATAAGCGGCACTGAGCTTGCTGACAAAATGGTTGACCAGGCAATTTCTCAGGGTGCACAGGTAGAGCTTGAGGAAGCTCAAAAAATCCAAAAAAACGAAGACGGCACTTTTACAGTAACAACTGACTTCGGTCAGTATGACGCAAAAACAGTTATTATTGCCACAGGTGCAAAGCACCGTACTCTGAATGTTCCGGGTGAAGAAAGCCTCATTGGCTCAGGTATTTCTTTCTGTGCTGTATGTGACGGAGCTTTCTATCAGGGACAGGAGGTTGCAGTTATTGGCGGCGGCAACTCAGCCTTGGTAGAGGCAACACTCCTTGCAGAAACCTGCAAAAAGGTTACTATTGTTCAAAATCTTCCTTACCTTACAGGCGAGCAGAAGCTTATTGATGCTCTTACATCACGGGATAATGTAGAGATTATCCTAAGCACTACAGTTGAAAGTTTCAAGGGAGAATCCGAACTTGAGGCAGTAATTCTCAAAAATGAAGACGGCACTACCTCTGAGATACACCCACAGGGTGTGTTTGTTGCCATAGGACTGTGCCCTGACAACAAAGCATTTGAGGATATGACCGCCCTTGATGAGCGAGGTTATGTAGTTGCAGATGAAAAGTGCATCACAAACACTGAGGGTATCTTTGTGGCAGGCGACTGCAGAACAAAACAAATTCGCCAGATTACCACCGCTTCAGCTGACGGTGCAGTTGCTGCTCTTGCCGCCTGCGCTTACATTGATAACCGCAAATAAGGAGGAGTAACTTTGAGCAGTAAAGCAATAACAAAAAAGCAGACAGGCTATAGTCTGTCTGCTCTGAGTACAACCCGTGACATACTTTTCGGTCTTGCCACACTGATGATTGTCCTCTACCACTCCTACATAAGCTTTACAACCGCAATGCCTAATTCACCCGTTCTTGGAGAGATACTTGACCTTATCCGTGAACACAGCAACAAAGGCGTGGATATGTTCCTGTTTATGTCGGGCATAGGACTCTATTATTCAATGAGCAAAAATCCTAAACTTAAGGATTTTTACAAAAAGCGTGCCACACGTATTCTACCGGCTGTATTTATTGTCTCTGTTATATGGTTTGCATACGACAGTCCGGAGGGACTCAGCAATTACTTTAGTGACGTTTTCTTTATATCTTTCTTTACAAAAGGAGTCAGAAACTTCTGGTATTTCATCCTTGTGATATTCCTGTATGCAGTCTACCCCCTTATTCACAAGCTCTACAAATCCACAGGTGTCTGGGGAGCTGTTTCCTCTGTAGTTGTAGTTGTTGCACTTAACTTCCTACTGATGAAAACCTCACCTGCCTTTTATTCAAGAATTGAAATTGCTCTCACGAGAATTCCCGTATTCCTCTTAGGTGCTTTTGCAGGAAAATTTGTTAAAGAGGGTAAAAGAATCTCCTGGCTGTGGATAGCCCTTGCAGGAGCAATCCTGACAGGCATTTATGTTTTCTACTACTTTAACCCTGTTCCCCATCTGCTCTACCTCTACAGATACATCGGCGGAATATTCGGTATTTGCCATCTGTTTCTTTTCTCTGCACTTTTTTCAAAGTGCACATTTGGAGCCGTTGGTACATTTCTTGTGTGGCTTGGCGGATATTCAATGGAGATATACCTTATTCACGAGAAAGCCTACGCTATCTTCAACAAATCCTTCCATACAGGGGATCCCTCAAAGATTGTTTATAATCTTGCTATATTCTTCATTACCGTTGTCTTTGCAATTGCCCTCAAAGCAATCTGCCAAAGCCTTGACAAAAACCTGTTCTACAAAAACAGCTTAAAAAAAGTTAAAAACTGAACCTTGCTATATTAATCATAAAGCGTATCTGAAATTTCGGATACGCCTTATATTATTATGAGCAATAAAACACACCTTACAAGAAAACAATGGCGTTGACCTTAAAGGTCAACGCCATTTGCTTTAATTAGAGAATTTTTGTATGTTATGCTATCTTAATATTTAAGCTAAATCAACAGAAATCTTGATTTTTCCGCTTGACTGCTCATAGTAATACTGGAATGTGTATACACCATCAGATGTTGCATTGAGTCCGCAGTTTACGGTACCTGTATCTGTAAATGTCCAGTTCTGGTCACCGGGATTCATTGTGCTGGTGTTACCGTACCAACTGCTTGTATCAGCGTTGTAGAACTTAAACTCGTACTTACCTGCTTTGAGCTCATAGGAAATAGAGTATTTACCATCTGAACCCTTAACCATATATTCCAGTCCTGAGTTACCCCAATTGTTGAAGGAACCTCTGATAGCGTATGCACCATCGGAAGGCTTTGTCTTGAGACCATCAATGGAGGTCGCGTTGGTTGTTGAACCTGTTCCTAAGGAACCGCCTGAAGATGTACCTGCATTAACGTGGTTGGGGTTGTTCTTCTTCATTGTATTATAGGCTGTAAGAGCTGTGTTAACCTCAGTGTATGCAGTGTTAACATTTGAAGCTCCGTCCTTGTATGCGTAGTAAGCTTTCTTTAAGTTTGCATAAGCTACATAAGAAGCATAGTAATTCTCGTCAGAGAGTGTCTTCTTAACATTAGTGAGCAGAGTATTAAGTTCTGTAGATGTAGCACCTACCTGAACAAGTGCCTCGTCTGCACCCTCTTCAACGGGGAAGAGTGTCAGCAGACCTGCAACAAACTTCTGAATGTATGTTGCGTCCCTGACATTTACTACAGCGTCACCGCTTACATTTGCCTGAGTAAATGCCACACCTTCAAGCTCTGCCCCTTCAATCTGAGCAGAATACTTCTGAATAAGGGTTGCATCCTTGATAGTTACCTTACCGTCTAAATCTGCATCGCCGTAGATATAATCCTCAGGAGCGATTGTGGGGGGCTCTGTGGGAATAGGTGTAGGTTCCTCTGTGGGCTCCTGTGTAGGCTCCTGTGTAGGAGCAATAGTAGGTGCAGAGGTGGGAGGCTCTGTGGGAGCAGGTGTGGGAGCTTCTGTAGGAGGCTCTGTGGGGTCTGTGGGAGCCTCATAGGCATAATTTGAAACATTCCATTTGTTTGTGCCTGCAGAAGAACCAATCTGGAAGCATATATCATCTTTAAAATCCACAATAATCTCTGTTCTGCGGTTTGTTGCAGAACCATCAGCAAACTTGATTGTGTTGATATCCTTAGGAACTTCGCCTGCATAAATATTATTACCGTTTGCGTCGGTTTCGACAAAAGTCATAAGGTTACCGGGGTAAGCTTCAGACCAGAGCTTATCCATATTTGTACCATCGCCGTAATAGGCATAGATGTATGCATTCGCCCAATCATCAGGCTTAACAAAGTAAATAGTAATCATGTCTACTGCAGGAGGCTCTGTGGGAGGCTCTGTGGGCTCAGTTGTAATCTCACCATTGCCGTCAGTGAGTGTGTAGCTACCTTCGTACTCAGCAACAACATAGGGAGTAATTGAGAGGTCGGCAGTCTGAGATGTGCCGTTGTTGAAAATAATCATATCAGGGTCAATTCCGCCCGGAAGCAGAATTACATATGTGCCGTCAGCCTGTTTTGTCATAGCAGAACCGGGCCATGCACCTGCGTTCTGGTTGGTACCTGTATTCCATGCATAAGCATTTACAGTTGCCCATCCTGTGCAGCTTCCGTTTTCTTTGGTCTTGATGTTTGCAAGGTTAACCTGAACCTTTGTACCGCCAAGAACAACCTTGCAGTTTGCAACATTATACTCGCCTGATGTACTGCCGTTTACAATGAACTTCATCTTTGTAAACTGGGTAGAAACCTTAGCAACATATGTACCGTCAGCGGTTTTTGCCATTGTAACATCTTTAGTAAGAGTTGAGTCATCTGCACCGTAGAGCATAACCTTAACTGATGTAGGATTCTCTGAAAGAGCTTTTACATCAACCTCTACCTGTACATTTTCATAATTAATAACAGGAGGCTCAGGCATATCGTTCTCAACAAGCTTCTCACCTGTGTAATCAATTATGTATGTATACATAGGCAGAATTTCATTCTTAACAAGGTCTGTGCCGTTTACAACAACATAGTCCTCGTACATATCAACAAAGTAACCCTGTGAGCTGTCAGGACTCATAACATAGTCGTTTGAGCCTGTGCTTGCGTTAGGATGAGTTGTTGATGATGTAGAAGGAATATGAACTGTGTAACAGGTTTCACCGTTCATGTTATTGATGTTGTAATTATACTTAAAGTCAATGTGGCTGTGTCCTGAGAACCAGATGATATCCTTGTTTGACTCAAGGATGCTCATAAATCTCTTAACATCTGCAAACTCAGGGTTAAGTGCACCGCCGTAGAAGGGGGTATTAAGGTCATCGCCTGCACCGTAGCCCTTGATAAGTGCGTGCTGGAAGATAACAATCTTATTTCCGTCATTCTTATATTTGTTTACAAGGCTCTCAAGCCAGTTGAGCTGTGCATCAGAAAACTCTGAGTACTCATTGGGAGAACCGCTCTTCTCAAGAGTCATAAAGAGGAAGTGGTCGCCTGAGGGAGTTGTCATCTCGTAATAAGTGTTGTTCTGCATTGCAGCTGTCTCAACATTCAGACCTGAACCGATTTTGTAAATGTTGTGGTCCTGGTCCTGAGCCTGTTTGTCACCGTTGCCCTTGATTTCGTGGTTTCCATTGGTCTCAAAAACAGGATTTACAAAGCTGGACTCTGCAATAATCTGCAGATACTGAGGCCATTCCTTCTGGAGATTAGAATAGCCGTATCCGTTAACCTGGTCACCGCATACTGCTACAAACTCAGCATCTCTCTTTGCTGCAACCTCAAGTGCGTTTGCCCAATGTGCCTTTGAATGTACCCAGTAGGAGTCATCGTGCTGAATGTGAATATCGGAAAGAGCCTGGAAGTTGTACTCCATGTCAGAGCTCTTAGCACCGAACTGCTTATCAGCAGGAATGTTATAAACTGCTGCTGCAGAAGCTACTGTCTTGTTTGTGCTTCCTTTAACAGCAATCACCTTAGTGGCGTCTGCAGGAATTGCAGTGAACTCACCAATTTCAACGTAATTCATAGCTGCATTGAGGTTAAGAGACTTGATAGGTGCATAACCGTCAAGTGCCTTTGTGTCATTTGCCCAGTACAGATAGTATGTACCATAATCCGCATTTGAGCCTGCTTTGAGGGTAATTCTACCCTGTGCATAGCCTGCGTTTGCATACTTAAAGTCGTATGTAAGCTCCGCACCCCCTGCTGCTGATACAGCAGAGATACCGAGAGTTACAACAGACATAAGCATTGTAATTACCAGAATAACTGATAGGAGTTTTCCGGCTCGGTTTTTAATTTTCATAAATTCTCCTCCTGTTCTCCCAAGAAACCGCGAACATTTCGAGGGACAATTTCACATAAATAGAATAACACAAAAAGGATGCAATTTTCAATTATCAAATTACATATATTTGGAGTCAATTATCTGTGCAATTTGCGTTTACTCCTGTCTGGTTTCAGCCTCTTCGGAAAATTCACAACAAATGTTTTCAGGAAGCACTTCACCTTCAGTCTCTTCCTTTTCTGCTGTCTCCTCAGAGCTTTCCTGTGAGGTAGTGTCTGTCCCTTTTACTTTCTTTAAAATGCAAAGAACAGCAAAAGCTACAACACCTAGAACCGATACACCTATACCCGCATACAGTCCCGGAGGAAAAAACTTAAGCTCTATTGTGTGCTCTCCTGCAGGAAGCTTAAAGGCGATGAAACTGTCTGCAACAGGGGTAATCTCTACCTCCTTGCCGTCTACAAATGCCTTAAAGCCCTCAGTATACAACACAGATGTGTAGAACAGACCCTCCTCTTGCACATTTATGATACCCTCAAGACCTTGGTCAGACCACATGGTAGTTTTCATAGTGCTTTGGCTGAGTTTCTCTACACCTTCTTCAAAAACCTCATCATCAAGACGAACAAGATAAGCGAACACACCGCTCTCTTTACCCTCTTTACAAGGAATTCTCGCTGTAAGCTTATCTCCCCTTTTGTACTCACCCAAAGCCGCAATGCGTGCAAAATTCTGGTCAAACACTAAGGGATTTTCCTCGTCGCCGTTTACCACAAGCTCTGTATCATCTACAGTTGAAGAGTAAAAGCATCCGTAGTAAGCTCCGTCTTCGGGAATCTCATAGTCAAAAGCCAGTATAGTTTCCTCTTCTTTTTCCTTAAAATCACAGAGGTATTTATGTTTAAAGCTTTCATAGAGAGCTATATCATCTGAAAGCTCTATGTCCTTAACGGGTTCAACTTCTATAAGCACAGGCTCCTCAATACCTGTTGCAAGGCGGAAAATATCGTTCTGTCCCGATACAGACAGGTAGGATTTTTCGTGAAGCTTATAGTCAAGGAGACTTTCCTCTGCCATAAATCCCATGGGTATATAAGCAGTGTTCTCATAGAGTGTACACTCATCAGCAGTTGCCGAAATATCAAGATACCCTGTGCACAGAGCCTCGTCCTCCCCACGGCTGATAAGATATTTAATATTCAGGAACAAATTCGCCACAGGGGTATTTTCAAAAGGCACATATCTGTTGTTGCCTTTTGAGGCGGCAAATCCGAACTCTGCAAGAAAATCCGCATAAGAGTCATCTACCATGGAATTAAAGGTGGATATAGTAAACAGCGAGTACACATCTCCGTCATTCAAAGTATAGGGAGAGGTAAACTCCGTACGGTAGATTATGTCTTCTCCGCTTTTCTCCTTTGCAAATTCCGCAAGCTCCATAACTTGCTCATAGTTTTTGGGATAATCCTCTAAAGATGTTGTTTTGACAATAGTAACACCGTAGTATGCACTTAGGGTCATCTCACATATAACAAAAAGGCACAGAAGCAGTGACAAAAATCTGTATTTCAGCTTGCCTGCTCTGTACAATACAAAGCCTGCAATAATAACAACTGCTCCTGCAAAGGTTATTGCTACGGAAAGCTTCCTGTGAACAAAGAATGCACAGGCAAGATAAATCACCAGAAGAGCCGACGCAAAAATAAAGGTTTTCTTTGAGAAAGCATTAATCAGGGTGAAAGCCCTGTATGCAAATACAATAAGCACAAAAGAGAAAATAAAGCTCCAACGGTAATAAACCATAGCAGGGGTACCCATTCCGTGCCATATGTAGTTAAGCTGGTTTATTACAAAGCTAAGCAGAAAGAACACAAGGAGACTCATACTCACTATTTTTTCTCTGAGCTTTATTTTCTTTGTGAAAAAATAGAAAGCAATAAGTACAAGACTAAGCACTCCGCAGGCGATGTTAGGCAAACCGCCTTTCATAGTAATAGGCCTTGTATATGCCAATAAATTTGTGGCAGTACGTGCTATTGCTGACAGCGTGTTTATGAGAGTGTTTTCACTCCCATATCCATAAGCATAGTTGATTTTATATTCCAACGGGAAGCTTTCAACAGAGCCTGCACTGTCTGATGTCTGCAAAGCCATATAGGCAGGCACAGTAACCGCCGCGGTCAGCATAAAAGCAATCAGGGTATACACAAGCATTCTGCCTGCGTTTTTGAGGGAATGCTTAAAGCTTACAAAGGAAACTATTGTGTAGCAAATGCAGACAATGAACACAAAAAGGCACACCATATAACCTATGTAAAAGCTGAATACTACAGATAAAGCGAGAGATATTATATACAGAGAAAACCTTCTTTCCCTCAGCACATCAATAGCTCCTGCTATCACCAGAGGCATGATTGCCACGGTGTCAAGCCACATCATATTCCAGTAGTATCCCAATATGTAAGCACACAGGGCATACATCAATGAAAAAGTTACAAGAGACAAATCGTTGCGTTTAAAAACTTTCCTCAGAAAAACTGCAAAGGACATACCTGCAACACCGATTCTCAGCACTACGGTTCCTGCCATAAAAGCCTGAAGCCAAGGCGAGCCTGAGGGGATAAACACGCTCAGCAAGTACAAGGGACTTGCGACGTAGTTTGCAATAACACCTAAGAAGTTGGCTCCTCCGCCTGTGTTCCAGGAATAAAACACAGAGGCACCTTCCTTAAGCATGCGTTGATACTCCGCAAGGAAAGGATAATACTGATGCCATGCATCTGAAACCAGTATCATTCTGTCACCGAAAGGAAAGAATTTTTTCAACGCAAAGGCCAGTGCCATAATAGCCATCGGAACTAAAAAAGACAGAATTATAAACACATTTGAGCGAAAAAAACCATTACGGGATTTACCCGCAGGCATTACTTCTTTAGAAGCCGTCATACACAGTCCTCCCTATCACTAAAAATCACAAAACAATTATACATTACAGGTATATCAATGTCAAAGAATATCAGTAAACTCCGTTTTTATCTATTGACCTGTGTTGCGGGAATGATATAATTAAATTAGAAGCAATTCTGTAAAAAGCCGAAAAGGAGAAATATAAAATGAAAAAGACAATACTTAGAGATTACGCAAAACTTCTGGCTAAGAAAGGCGTAAATGTACAGAAAGGTCAGGAGGTTATCATTGTAGCTGAGCTTGACCAGCCTGAGTTTGTAAAAATCCTTGCAGAGGAATGTTACCGTGCAGGTGCCGGTAAGGTAACTGTTGAGTGGACATATCAGCCTTTGAGAAAGCTTGATGTAAGATATCAGAAAGAAAAAGTACTCTCCCGTGTTGAAGACTGGGAGGTTGAGAAGATAAAGCACAGAGTAAAAACTCTGCCTGCTATGATTTATCTTGAAAGTGAAGACCCTGACGGACTCAAGGGCATCAACCAGAAGAAAATGGCAAAGTGTCTGGGAATCCGCCGCGGTGTGTTCAAGCCCTACAGAGATGAGATGGACAACAAGTATCAGTGGTGTATTGCCGCAGTTGCCGGCAAGGACTGGGCTAAAAAAGTATTCCCCGGCGAGCGTGCGTCTGTTGCAGTAGAGAAACTTTGGGAGGCTATCCTCTACACTTCCCGAGCACAGGGTGACGGCATCAAAAACTGGGAGGAACACAACCAAGACCTGAAAAACAGATACGAATATCTAAACTCCCTCGGTATCACTGAGCTTCATTACACATCTTCAAACGGCACAGACCTGACTGTAGGACTTCTGCCTCAGGGCAGATTTATGGGTGGAAGTGACACACTCTTAAACAGTGATGTTGAATACAACGCAAACATCCCCTCAGAGGAGGTATTCACATCTCCTGACAGAAACCGTGCCGAGGGCGTGGTTTACTCCTCAATGCCTCTCTCCTATCAGGGAGCTCTCATTGAGAACTTCTGGTTCAGACTTAAGGGCGGTAAGATTGTAGAGGCTCACGCAGAAAAGGGAGAGGAGCTTCTTAACTCCATCTTAGACACAGACGAGGGTGCACGCTACTTAGGCGAGTGTGCTCTTGTTCCCTACGACTCCCCCATCCGCAACTCAGGCATTCTTTTCTACAACACTCTTTTTGACGAGAACGCCGCCTGCCACCTTGCTTTCGGCGAGGGCTTCAGCTCCTGCGTCAATGACTACGAAAAATACACTCTGGAGGAAATCAGAGAAATGGGTATTAACAACAGTATTGTTCACGTAGACTTTATGATTGGAACAAAGGACCTTTCCATCACCGCAAAAACCGCTGACGGCAGAGAGGTTCCTATTTTCAGAGACGGAAACTGGGCTTTCTGATAATTTGACGTAAACATTTTGTATTGAAAGGGGCAGTAAAATGAAAACTTTAAAAAAGGCTATGGCTTTATCACTTGCAATCCTACTTATTATTTTCTCCTCTTTCTCTGTCTTTTCTGCAAGCGAGCCTCCCTCAATAAATATGGCTGTACTGGGAGACTCCATTGCTTCAGGCTACGGACTTGAGAATATATACGACAGCTACTCTGCACTGATTGCAATTGAAAAACACTACCATATAGGAAACAGCGCGGTTGACGGCCACACCTCCTCAGACCTTTTGTGGGTAGTCTGCCATGACGATGTCGCAAGAGAAGATATAACCAACTCCGACTTAGTTGTAATATCTATAGGAGGAAATGACATCCTTCAGCTTTTACTGAACTCTGACGGCAAAACCCTTTTGGATATTCTTACAAACGGAGCAAACTCACGTGCTGTAAAAGAAGCGGTAAAAAACTTAAAAGAAAAGCTTCTTTTCTCCTGCACCGAAATCCGTACACTCAACCCTCAGGTGCCTATTATCTTACAGAGTCTTTACAACCCTCTCCATGCTCACGAAGATTACAAAGCACTTGCACCGACAGTTGACAAGTTAGCCCCTCTTTTCTCTGAAATTCTCCTTTATGTTTCACAGGAACTTGAAAACATCTTCATTGCAGATATTTACACAGCCTTTGACAATCACTACAACAAAACAGGGGATTTCAGTATAATTCAGTCTGACGGAATTCACCCCTCAGAAAAGGGCCATAAACTTATTGCTCAGGAAATTCTTAAAGTGATTGACAATCTGGAACAACAGGGACTTATTGAGAAAGCATCTGACCGCTACTACCGCCTCGGCGACCCTGACGGTTCGGATTCTGTTACAATCAGCGATGCTACTCTAATTCAAAAGTATTTGGCTTCTCTTGTGACTTTCTGGGACGACATAGTTCTTCTGAGTGCAGATGCAGACAGAGACGGCAGTGTTACCATTAAAGATGCAACCGCTATCCAGAAGCATTTAGCCCTCCTTACCCCCGACTCAGACATAGACAGCCTTATCCCCTATTTCCCCCAATAAAATCACAAAACGCCGCTCCTCAATCAGGAGCGGCGTTAACTATTATATTTAGCTTAAAAACAACATCATAATCGGCATGGTAACAATGCTGAGAATTGTACCCAAGAGCACACAGCTTCCTGCGGCTTCCTGACCTTTCCCTACAAGCTCTGAAAAATTCAGCACGTTGCTTGCAATTGGGCAACAGAAAAGTATAAAGGCAAGCTGTTTTATAAATTCATCTACCGGCAAGAAATACACCAATGCAAATATTACGAGAGGCACCGTCATCTGCTTGAGGAACACAACCACATACTGCTTAAAGTTGCAGAAAACTGTCTTTGCCTTAGTTGTACCAAGTCTCATTCCCAGTATGGTCATACACAAAGGTGTAGATATTTTGCCTCCCAGTGACACTGCCTCAGACAAAAGAGACGGAAGCTTTATGCTCAGCACAAAGAGCACAAAGGCGGCTATAAAGGAGATAGTGGACGGGTTAAGAAGAAGCCGTTTAGGCTGTATGTACTTTCTGTCCCTTGTTAGGATATAGAGAACCACAGTCCAGCACAGAAGATTGAAAGCAAGGGTGAACACAAGGCAATACACCGCCGCGTCAAAACGCTCGGGGAACAACCTCTCCACAACAGGAATTCCGAAAAATCCACAGTTACCCAACACTACAGCTATATTATAAACTCTGTAGTTTACATCTTCTTCACTGCGTTTTCTGAATATAAACCGGAACAGCATAAGTATTCCAAGCTGTCCCGCAAGGGCAATAAGAAAGAAGATACCCAGATTCAAAAGCAAGTTGGGAGAAAAGTCTGCTTTGTCAAAAGAATAAAAGGTCAGACAAGGCTGGCATACATACAAAAGCATTTTTGCAAAGGCTGGGATGGAATCTTTGCTGACCAGCTTTGTCTTCATAAGCAGAAAGCCCGGCACTGCATACATCAAAAGAAGTGCCACCGAAGACACCGTAGTTGTAAATATCATAAAATCACCGCAAGTATTGTACCACGGAAAGCTTTTTGAAACAACAGGAAAATTACTATAAAACATAAACAGGGCTGTTAAAATGCAAAACAATATGGTAAAATAAAAATATCTGAAAAATTTTTAATTTTTTGCAACCAATTCAAAAGGACGTTGTCTTTAATAGTGACAGCTTCTCCAAAAGGAGTATAAAATGGACGATAGCAAAATCATCGGGCAATATTGGAGCAGAGATGAAAAAGCAATTGAGAACACTGCTTCAAAATACGGCTCATACTGCGCTAAAATATCCTTTAACATTCTCTGTGACCTGTCAGACACAGAAGAAAACGTAAACGATACATATATGCAAGCGTGGAAATCAATTCCGCCTACCCGTCCTGACTCCCTTATGGCATATCTGGGAAAGATAGCCCGAAATCTTGCACTCAATAAGTTGAAAGCAAAAAATGCAATGAAGCGTACCGCAGACAGTACAAGCCTTTCTCTTGATGAGCTTGACCTTTACACTCCCTCAAGTGTAAACATAGAAAACGAAGCAGAGATGGCTCAGCTGAGCCGAACAATCTCGGACTTTCTCTACACTCAAAAGGAAGATATTCGCAATGTATTCGTATGCAGATACTTCTACTGCCAAAGCATAGATGATATAGCAGACAAATTCGGCTTTACACACAGCAAGATAAAATCAATGCTTATGAGAACAAGAGAAAAGCTGAGAGACTACCTTCTTAAGGAGGGATACGATTATGGCAAATGAAGTGATGGCAAGAGCTTTGTCAGAGATTGATGACGAGCTTATAGTGAATGCTTACACAGCATCACGCAAAAAAAGAAACTTAAAGCCCTTATACGGCATAGGTGCTGCAGCCGCCTGTCTGGTGCTTATTTTCACAGTAATTTTCGGCACCTTGTCAAAGGACACAAAGGTTTATCTGAATTCTGACAAAGTAACATCAACCCCCGTTGCTATTGCCTCACCCTTATCCCCCGCGTCCATGTTCCCAAGAGCAACCACAGGTGTACTCAGTATTCACTTTGAGTTAGACCTTAAGGGTGAAACAGAAATCACCTGTTCACAGGGTACATTTTCAATCTGCGGTATAAATCAGGACACCCTGTTTTACACAGGAAGCAAGCACCTTGTTGAAAAGGAAATTGCAAAGAAGCCCCTGTCTCTTCAATGGACTATCAATGATCCTGATGAAGCCACAACCTACACACTTACCCTTGATGGTAATAAAACACAGATTCTCAATCTTAAATTTGATGAGAATCAAAACAACTGGACGGTTTTTATTGAAAAATAAAAATATAAAAATTTAAAAACAAAGGAGAAAACACATCATGAAAAGAATTTTCGCAGTACTTATGGCAGCAATGCTCATGCTCTCTCTTGTAGCATGCGGCGGAAACGGCGGCACAGAGTCCACAATCACTTCCCCTGTTGAGATTTTGAACACTGTATGGGCAACCTACGCAGAGGAAGAGAAGTTCCCTGCAGCAGGCGGTGACATGACAGAGGAAAACATGAACATGGAAGGCCCCGGCGTATATGGCATTGAGGATACAGAGGGTCTTGACGCTACTCTCGGCTTCCCTGCAGCTTCTGTATCAAAGATTGACAGTGCAGCATCCCTTATGCACATGATGAACGCTAACACATTCACTTGCGGTGCTTACCACCTTGTATCAGCTGATGACAAAGATGCTGTAGTTTCCGAGCTCAAAACAAACATCATGAACAGACAGTGGATGTGCGGTTTCCCCGACAAACTCGTTATTGTTTCTGTTGAGGATTACCTTGTTTCCTACTTCGGCAACGGTGAGATTGTTGACAACTTCACAGCAAAGCTTACAACTTCTTACACTCAGGCAACAGTTGTTTGCGAGGAATCTCTGGTAGCATAATCTGCCATTGTAAACACACAATAAACTAAAATATAAGAGCGGAGCAAAACTATGTTATTCTCAAGCATTCCCTTTCTCTTTTACTTTCTACCAATTGTAATACTGCTTTACTTTGCAGTTCCGAAAAAGCTTAAGAATTTGGTTTTGCTCCTCTCAAGCCTGTTTTTCTACGGCTGGGGTGAGCCCAGATTCTTAGTCTTTATGCTCATATCCATAATACAGGGTTATGTATTCGGACTTCTCATAGAAAAACACCAAGGCACGAAGCGGTCAAAAGTGTTTTTGACCGCTTCTGTTGTTTTTTCCTTGGGGCTTTTAGGCTACTGCAAGTACGCAGACTTCTTTATCGAAAATTTCAACGCCTTAACAGGAATGTCTGTTCCTCTTTTGGGAATTGCACTTCCTATAGGTATCAGCTTCTATACATTCCAGATTCTGAGCTACGCCGTGGATGTTTACCGCGGTGACGTAAAGGCTCAGCATAACCTTATAAATCTTGGTGCATACATTGCAATGTTTCCTCAGCTTATTGCAGGTCCCATTGTCAGATACTCTGACATAGCTCTACAGCTTGAGGAAAGAACTCACAGTTTTGAGAAAGCATCTGAGGGAATCAGACGCTTTATATTGGGACTTTCCAAGAAAATTCTTGTAGCAAACATACTTGGCGAATTGGTGGCAACCTTTAAGGCATCAGATGATAAATCAATCCTTTTCTACTGGATGTATGCCTTTGCATACCTTTTCCACATTTACTTTGATTTCTCAGGCTACAGCGATATGGCAATCGGTCTGGGCAAAATTTTTGGCTTCGACTTCATCGAGAACTTCAACTACCCCTACATTTCAGGGAGCATCACTGAGTTTTGGAGACGTTGGCACATCTCCTTAGGCTCTTGGTTCAGGGATTACCTGTATATTCCCATGGGCGGTAACCGTGTATCTACTCCCAGATGGCTCTTTAACATCCTTGTGGTATGGATGGCTACAGGCTTCTGGCACGGTGCAGCTTGGAACTTCATACTCTGGGGACTTATGTTTGCAGTTCTTCTTATTATAGAAAAGCTTTTCCTTTTAAAAGGACTTAAAAAGCTACGCATTCTTAACCACATCTATGTAATGTTCTTTATAATTCTAAGCTTTGTGCTCTTTGACTCTCTGAGCATTACAGAGGCAGTAAAAAACATTGGTGCAATGTTCGGTGCAGGAGAATACCCTCTTGTTTCAACCGAAGCTGTGTATTACCTTAAGTCCTATGCAGTTATCCTTGTTGTTGGTGCTATAGGCTCTACACCTCTGCCCTCTTACATTGTGAAAAAGGCAAAAAACTCAAAGATAGGAACAGTTGCTGTAAACATCGCAGAGCCTGTGGTTCTTCTGATACTTCTCACAGTATGCACTGCATTCCTCATTGACGGTTCATTCAATCCATTTCTTTATTTCAGATTCTGAGGAGGGATATTATAATGTCAGCAAAAATTAAAAATCTTATCCTCATAATTTTGTGTGTAGTATTCGTCTTTGGATTTCTTATCTGGGGACTTATACAGCCTGACACAGATATCTCCAAAAGCGAACGCAGACCTCTTGCAAAAATACCTGAGCTTTCTGCAGACACAGTAATGACGGGCAAATTCATGACAGATTTTGAGTCCTACTCTCTTGACCAGTTCCCTTTGAGGGATAAGTTCCGCACACTTAAGTCCATGACTTCTTTTTATGTACTGAACCAGCAAGACAACAACGACATCTTCATTGCAGAGGGTCACGCCTCAAAGCTTGAGTACCCACTTAATGAGGACTCCATAAACCATGCCACAGAACGCTTTCAGTATGTATACGATACCTATCTTGAGAGTAACACAGGTAACATTTACCTGTCTGTAATTCCTGATAAAAACTTCTTTTTAGCAGAGAAAAACAACTACCCTTCTATCGATTACAGTGCTATGATTTCTCAGGTTACTGAGGAAATGCCCTATGCTCAGTATATTGACATAACAGACAAGCTTACACTGTCAGACTACTATACCACTGACTCACATTGGAAGCAGGAGAAAATCCTGCCTGTGGCACATCACCTTGCGGAGAATATGGGTGTAAACTTCAAGGGTGAATACACTGAGACAACTGTAGACACGCCCTTTTACGGAGTATATTCAGGTCAGTCAGCTTTGCCCCTTAAGGCAGACACCATAAAATATCTTGAAAACGAATTCACAAAAAATTACAAGGTGTATGACTTTGAAACCGACTCATACATCCCTGTATATGACACTCAGAAGCTCACAAGCAACGACCCTTATGAGATGTACCTTGCAGGACCTAAGTCACTCCTTGTAATAGAAAATCCCAAAGCTCAGACAGACAAAGAGCTGATAATCTTCAGAGATTCATTCTCAAGCTCTCTCGCACCCCTGCTTACTGAGAGCTACAAAAAGGTAACACTTGTAGACATCCGCTATCTCTCCCCCGAGATGCTCTCAAATTTCATCACCTTTAAAAATCAGGACGTGCTGTTTATCTACAGCACCTCTGTCCTCAACAACAGCATTACAATCAAATAATTAAAAGGCTTAGTTTCGAATTGAAACTAAGCCTTTTAATTATTAATAACTTTATTTTACATCCGTTCTTCCCACAAGATAATCCAAAGAAACATTGTACAAATCCGCAATTCGGATAAGAATTTCAATCTTCGGTTCTCTGGTCATCAACTCGTAATTCTGGTATGTTTTCTCAGTAATATCGCATAAAGTGGCAACCTGTATTTGCGTATATCCCTTTTCGTTTCTGCATTCTTTTAAACGTTCTGACAAAGTCCTTCTCATTATAATCACCTACAATTGTTCTTGACAACATAAGTGTACTTAAATATAATGATTTATATACCAACATTCGTTGGTATTGCCTGCAATAAATTGCAACTATTACTTATGTAAAGAAAGTGATTCTTATGAAAATAAAGGAAATGTATACATTAAAAGAAATTCCAAGTAATTATGCAATTTTTCCTATACAGCGAGATATTAGAAATAAAAGAGTTCTTCTCACACTCAACGAATCAGGTGCACTACTATGGCAATGTTTAAAACAAGAAACAACAGAAGATGAATTAGTTTCGGTTCTGATGTCGCATTATGATGTTGATGAAGCAGTTGCAAGGCGTGATGTAAAAATCTTTGTCAGAGAACTTGTTGATAGTAAAATCATCGTAAATTTCCCATAAATCACAAAACGGCGAGGCCCACTGATTACCGGGTTCTCGCCGTTTGTTTTGTTCAATTAATTATTTAATTACAAGTTCTACGGGGCAGTGGTCTGAGCCGAAAACATCGGAGTGGATTTTTGCACTCACAAGTCTACTCTCCATACTGCCTGAGGTTACAAAGTAATCAATACGCCAGCCTGCGTTCTTCTCTCTTGCGTGAAAGCGGTAAGACCACCAGGAGTATGCACCCTCCAAATCAGGGTAGAAATGACGGAAAGTATCAATATAACCTGCCTCTAAAACATTAGAAAACTTTCCTCTCTCCTCATCAGTAAAACCTGCATTTTTGCGGTTTGTTTTGGGGTTCTTAAGGTCAATCTCCTTGTGTGCAACATTAAGGTCACCGCAGAATATTACAGGCTTTTTCTCCTGCAGGGAGTTTATATAGCTGAGGAAATCCTCCTCCCACTGCATTCGGTAATCTAGGCGTTTAAGTCCGTCCTGAGAGTTAGGCACATACACTGTAATAAAGTAAAAATCCTCATACTCCAGTGTAATCAGTCTGCCCTCGTGGTCGTGCTTGTCTATGTTCATTCCATAGGTCACTGACAGAGGCTCAAGCTTTGTAAAGATTGCGGTGCCCGAGTAACCCTTTTTATCTGCATAGTTCCAGTAACAGTGATATCCCTCGGGAGCAAAATCTATTTGTCCTTCCTGTAATTTTGTCTCCTGCAGACAAAAGATGTCTGCATCCAAGGTACTGAAAATCTCCTCAAAGCCTTTAGTCATAACCGCTCTGAGTCCGTTTACATTCCATGATATAAATTTCATAGGAGTCTCCTTTTTATTTTGTCATTCGCCGTAGGCACTGTAAAGTGCACTGTAAATACCGCTCTTTCTGAGGAGCTCTTCGTGAGTTCCCTCCTCAGCAATACCCTCTTTTGTAATAACAAAAATGCGGTCAGCGTTCTTGATTGTAGTAAGCCTGTGGGCAACTGTAATGGTTGTTCTGCCTAAAGACAGCTTCTGCAGAGACTTCTGGACAAGGTATTCACTTTCATTGTCAAGTGCTGAGGTTGCCTCATCCAAAAGGAGTATTGGCGGATTTTTCAGGAACACTCTGGCAATGGAAATACGTTGTTTTTGACCTCCAGAAAGTTTCACACCTCTCTCTCCCACATAGGTGTCATAACCCTCGGGAAGCTGTGTGATAAAATCATGAGCACCCGATAGCTTTGCCGCCTCAATAATCTGCTCCTTTGTAGCACCGGGGCATCCGTACTCAATGTTATCATAAACACTGCCTGAAAACAGGTAAACATCCTGCTGAACCACACCCACGCTTGAACGAAGGGACTTAAGGGTAGTCTTGCGGATATCATTGCCGTCAATCAAAATTTCTCCTGCATCAGCCTCGTAAAATCTGGGAATAAGTGAGCATATTGTAGTTTTACCTCCGCCTGAGGGGCCCACAAGTGCTACGTTCTCTCCTGCTTTAATCCTAAAGCTTACGTTCTGCAGAACATCCTCGTTATCCTCTGAATAGCTGAAGGTAACATCCTTGAACTCAATCTCGCCCTTTACATTTTCAAGAGGCTTTGCATCCTGAGCATCTTTAATTTCAGACTCGGTGTCCATAATCTCAAAGAACCTCTCAATGCCTGTCATACCACGCTGGAACTGCTCTGCAAATTCTACAATCTTGCGGATAGTTGCAAAGAGGGTTGTAACATAAAGCAGATATGCTACAAAATCTGGAGCTGATATGGTACCGTGAAGCATAAACAGAGCTCCTGCAACCACAACTACAATATACATAAAGCCCTCAAAGAACCTTGTGGAAGCCTGAAAGCCTCCCATATACTTATAGTTCTTTGCTTTAATATTCAGGAATCTGCCGTTTCCCTCACAAAACTTCTCTTCTTCAATGTTCTCATTTGCAAAGGAACGCACTACACGTACTCCAAGCAAACTGTCCTCAACAGCGGCGTTCAGCTCACCAAGCTCTTTTCTTTGCTTTCTAAAGCCCTCACGCATACGTTTGTTGAAGTAGTAAAGAACTAAAATCATAGGAGGAATTACCGCAAAAACAATAAGTGTCAGAGGCACGCTCATTGTGCAGAGAATAGCAAACGAAGCTATAATCTTGATACCGGCAATAAAGAATTCCTCAGGACAATGGTGTGCAAACTCTGTAACATCGAACAGGTCGTTTGTAATTCGGGACATAAGAGTTCCCACCTTAGTATTATCATAATACTTAAAGGGCAGCAGCTGAAGGTGTGAGAACAAGTCCCTTCTCATATCCGTTTCAATCCTTGCACCCATTACGTGACCTGTGTTTGCCATATAGTAATAGGCGGCGGCATCTATAATCCTGAGAATAAGGTATGTAGCTCCCAGAATAAGTACATAGTTTACTGTAAGCTGTACACCATTGCCTCCTATTCTGGTTGTAATCTCACGGACTATAAGGGGCAGAAGCAGCTCACATATAGTAGTAAGGGATGCACACAGCAAATCCTTTATCATTATGCCCTTATACTTACTGTAATAAGGAGCAAACCTCTTAAGCCTTGAGGTTTTTTTTTCTTTCTTTTTCATAATTACCTCGCAAATAATTTATTCGTCTTTTTTCTTTGGCTTCTCCTTCGTGCCTTTTTCACTGTTATTTCTTTCACCTCTGTAAGAGAAAAATGCCATAGCACCCAAAAGCACCGAAAGCCCGAGAAATCCCAAGCCAAACCACAAATCCTTGTACACAAAGAAAAGCACAGAAATTCCAAGGCACATTATTCCGAGAAAAATCGTGTAGGCATTGACACCTTTTTCTGAGCGGTCACGGCGTTTCTCCTGTTTTTCCTTCATATCTCTGTATGCGGAGTCATCCTTCATCATCTTCTTAAAATTCCCCTTCATTTATACCCTCCTTTTACACCTAAGTCATAAACAGAATAACAAAACATATATAGTAATATGTTACTACAAGCTGAGACTAAATTCAAGCTTTGAAACACAAAGCAAAAATTAACCATGTCACTCTACAAATAACAACCATACATAGATGTTAATTAGGAATTATTACATATTCTTTTTAAATGCTCAGGCTTAAACTTTAGTCAAACTGCAAGAACTTGCCCTGATGTATTGTTTTTTGCTGTGGTTTATTGTATAATCACTTCAACAGTTTTACGGACTAACATTACTAAGTACATTAAAAGGAGAAATAATTATGGATAATATGAATAACACTGCATATACAGAACCTGTATACAATGCAAACCCTGCTGCTCCTGCAGAGGACAACTCAAAGAAAGCTATGATTTTCGGCATCCTTGCTTTGGCACTTTCTGAGCTTGGTATCTTAGGTCTTATCTTTGCAATTCTCGGTAAAAAGGAAGCTAATAAGTATCAGAAGAATTTCGGTCAGCTTACAGGCAAAGCAAAACTCGGCTCCATCTTCAGCACAGTTGGTCTTATTCTCTCAATTGTGATGATTGTTGTTTATGTTATCTGCTTTATTGTAGGTATCATTATGGGAATTGCCGCCGCAAACTACGCTGTTTACTATTAAGGCAAGTTACGCTTAGCAGCTCACTCAGAGCCAAAAGCATTTACTTAATAAATCAATACCGCAAAAAACACACGCCCTTGCATCTTTACCTGCAAGGGCGTTGTGCTAAGCAAAAAGCCGCCAGTGTTAAAGCTGACGGCTTTTACGTTTTAATGTTCATAGTTCGACTCCGCTGAGTCTGCATTCTTGATGTTTATTCGCATAATCGCTTTGCCCTGTTCAAGGTACATCTCCTGCTGAAGAGGTGTAAGTGTACGGAAAACTCGGAGCAAATCGTCCTCTTTATGAGACTTGGCTTTACCTGTGCGAAAATCAAGCAAATAATCAGCAGATACCTCAAAGTACTGTGCCAGACGCTTGAGGGTGTCAAAGTCGGGCTCACTGGTACCTTGCACGTATCCGCCCAAAGTGGACACTGCAATATGCAAATCCTTTGCAAGCTGTTTCTGGGTGAGTCCTCTCTCCTCAATAAGAAGTCTTAATATATCCGAAAATGTCATTCAAATCAGCTCCGTAAAATCTCTATTCTTCGTCCTCGCAAAAAGCTTTTATCGCTTCTTTGCAGGAGCGGGACATTTCTATACTAAATGCTCCGTTATGCTTGCGCTTGCAGAATTTATCTACCCAATCACTCAGGGCTTCTTCACTTTCAAAGCCCTGTCGCTTTACAAGCATTGCTTCCATACTCATAGCCTTATTATTATCATAGGTATTCTCAAAAACTATGTCCTCACGCTCAAATCTGGGTGGCTTCTGTCTTTCTGTTTGCTGTTTTGTAGGATATCCAAACACAAGCATACACACAGGAATAACGTGCTTTGGCAGGTCAAAAAGCTCGCGGTGACGCTCAAAATTCTCTGCAATGTCTCCGATGTAACAAGAGCCTATGCCTAAGCTTTCTGCACAAGCCACGCAGTTCTGAGCCGCAACCACAGCGTCTACTGATGCAAGCTGTAAGTCTCCGTAAGAGGGCTTTCGCACTTCATCGCAATGCCTTTTAAAAAGCTCATACCAGCGGTTGTAATCTGCACAGAACACCAGCACCAAGGACGCTTTTGCAATGAAAGGCTGATTATCACAGGTGATGCTGAGTGTATCTTTAAGCTTCTGGTCAGTAATATCAAGAATTGAATAAAGGGTCATATTACCTGCTGTGGGTGCTTGCAGAGCAGACTTAAGTATAAGCTCTTTTTCCTCAGGGGTAATCGCTCTGTCCTCAAAAACTCTTACAGATTTTCTGTCAAAGAGAGATTTAATAATATCGTTCATAAGCTCACCTCATTTTATATACAAATTCATAAGGTAAAAGTCAATATATTCACCGTTTATTTTGAAAAAGCCTTTGAACTCACCATTTTTTTCAAACCCAAACTTTTCATAGAGAGCAATCGCCCTCTTATTATCCTGTCTTACCTCAAGAGAGATTATCTCCACCCCGACTTCCTTTGCAAAGTCTACAAGATACTGAAGCATCTTACTTCCAACACCCTGCCCCCAGTGGGACTTTCGCACGGATATCGCAAGGGAGGCTCTGTGTTTCATACGCTCTCTGACGTTGCCGTTTAAAGAGGCAAGACCAACTATCTCCCCATTATCCAATGCCACAATCATTACTGATTTTTCCGAAGCATTCACATCGGCAATAAACCCCTGCTCAGCTTCAATGCTGACGGGCAACCCCTCTGCACCAAAGGTCAGATTGTCTGTTTCAGCTCCTACTGTTTTAAGATAACTGAGTATATCCTGTGCACGTGTAGGCACTGCTTTTTCAATCGTTATTTCCACAACACAACAGCCTCTTTCATGATTTTAAAAACCGCTATATACAAATTATATCCCAAACCAACTCAGTTGTAAATGATTATAAAAGAAAAAACAGACACCCGTGTAAGATGCCTGTTTTTATGTTAAGGTTATTTCATGTCATACTCGTTTCCGCCTACTTTAAGAGTATCTTTGTCTATCCACCTGAGTGTCAAGCCTTTATACGCTCCCCATTCGCCCATATAAATCCTTTCTTTCTGCTTATGAATAGTAACTAATCCAAAATCCACACTCAACAGATTGTCTGTAACATACACAACAGTATCTCCGCCCAAAGCTCCTTGGTCGGAATCCACAAGCTCTGCGGTGTACCTGCCTGTAGGAGAATTTACTGTCTTAACAACTGTATTCTGTCCAATACCTGAAACAAGAAACATAAAGAAAGAAAACATAAAAAGCAAACTTGCAAGTACACCTGCAACTATCGCCCTTGCTATACCCTTCTGACGGGGCTTTACAAACTTAACAGATACAAACACCGCAATAGCAGTAATAGCAATCAACACTCCTATAACGATTGCATTGTGGGCATCCTTACCCTTAGCCCCTGTAAAAAGGCATACACACCAGTTAAGAAGCGACATAAAGAGTGCTACTGTTAAGAGTATTCTGTCTGCTTTTGATGTTTCCCTGCTCTCGAATCTATACATAAGTACAGCAAGCAGTCCGCTGAGAAGTAACTGAAAAAGCGTCCACAGAGGGTAACTGCGAATGTCAAAGGTATATCTCGCAAGGGCTGTGACGATAATTGATAAAGGTGTAAAAGAATTCACCACACAGAAAAATGAGGCAAGCGCAGTAAACGTCTTGGGTTCCGGTGTTTTTTCCAGCTTCATTCTTTCTTTGCCGATGAGCTTACCGTATTTGTCAGCAAAAACACCTGACAAGATGCACAGTATAATACTTATGGGAATTCCGTAGAACAAACCGAAATACATATAATCCATATTTGCCCCATTAAGGGAAATCTCGTAGTGGAATACCGCCCACACATACCCAGCGATTATAAAAATCAAGGTACATGCAGACGAAACAACGGAGAACCTACCTCTGTCATGGTACAGCCTTACAAAATACCAATTAATAAGCGACAGCATAAAGCCTGTTGCAGGTACAATGAGTCCTGTTGCCCAAAAACCATTTTCGGAACTCTTGTCATATGCCTCCATAGTTACACCGAGAACTATCAGCAAAAAAGACACAAACTGGAGCACTGCCTGAAGCACAGATGCTTTCCACACAGACACTCTCTCCATAGGCTCTGCCGGTATTTTTTCTTCCACCTCCTGCAAAGGTGTTGAAGCCTTCATAATCTGCAAAAGGCCTTTGCATTCATCGCAATGCTCCAAATGCTCCTCTACAAGCACTATGCTTTCATCACTCAGACACCCGTCAATATAAAGTGGTATTAAATCTCTTACAACATCGCATTTCATATTTTCTCCTCCAATCTCTCTATTATCTTTTGCTTTGCACGGTAGAATGTGACCCTTGCCCAGCTCTCGCTTTTGTTAAAAGCAAGGCTTATATCCTTAAAGGAAAGCCCACCGAACACCGACAGCAGGAAAACTTCCTTATAAGGCGGTTGCAATCTATTAACACATCGCATACATTCCTGAGTCAAAAGCTTAAATTCTACCTTGTCAGCCACATTATCCTCAGACAAAGCATTCAGCTCCAAGGAAGCTCCAAATCTTTTATTCTCCTTGTACCAAGCAAAATACAAATTTCTCGCAATACTGCACAGCCACGCCACAGCCTTTGCGTCATCTCTGAGCTTTGTGATATTCACAAAAGCACGGTAAAAGGTTTCCTGAGCAAGCTCCTCAGACAGCACTGAATCTTTGCAAAGTCCTAAGAGAAACTTAAAAATCAGGTTATAATATTCCCTATACAGACTCTCTATGTCCGCCACATTCTCACCGCCCTTTCATATGTAAGATTAAGAATGAGAAAAAACGTTACAAATAAAATTATCGCATATCACAACAAGAGCACCCCTGCAGTTTCCTGCAGAGGTGCTTTTAAAATAAAATTACTGTTAGTTAAAGAACTTCTTTGCGTAGTAGCTGTAAACAATTGCTGCCTGAGCAATGTCCTGAGCATCGCAGTTTTTCTCTGCATTGTGCTTGCAATAATCTGCAAAGCTGTAGGAAACTGTGCCTGTGCAAAGAGTCTCGCCGTTTGCGGTATATACAACAGCAGTATAGATTGTGTTGTCTATATCCTTTGCGGCAATACCTTCAATGCTTGCAGTATATACGCCCTTCTGATTCTTTGTCATAATGATGATACCTTTGGCGTTTTGTGCTGTAAGAGTCTCAGCCTTGCTGTAGGTTTCTTCATCCCAGTAGTAAAGCTTAACTTCGCCCTGTGCGTCCTGTGCAATACAGTTATAGTTTACTGTGAAATTCTCTTCTTCAAAAGTAACAGTAGGATAAACCATAGCGTTGCTTGCAGTCTTTACAAAATCTCCCAGCTTTTCGCTGTCGGCCTGCAAACTGTCTTTCACCATAGAGGAACTGTACTTCTTAACAAGTGCTCTGTGCTCAGCCGCAAGTCCTGCATTTGCAAGCTTTGAAGTGTTGTAGCCAAAGTAAAGCTGTGCCTGTGCACCGAAATTCAGAAGTGCAACCAGCATTGCCTTCTGCTCTTTTGAAACTGTGGGATTTTTCAGAGTCTTATTGGCAGAGTCAACAGCA
Source organism: Ruminococcus sp. (assembly GCA_045541275.1). Classification (GTDB taxonomy): domain Bacteria; phylum Bacillota; class Clostridia; order Oscillospirales; family Acutalibacteraceae; genus Ruminococcoides. The sequence continues at coordinate 15,801 of JAZQIX010000016.1, read as the reverse complement.
TTTATACTTATCATATCGCTGTATACATATGAACCCTCAGAAATCTCTGCGTAAACCTTTACGTACACATTGTCACCCATATTCTTGGGGTGAATGGCCTCTGTACTTACAACCAGATAATTTCCGTCTGTGTATGCACCCTTAATGTACTCTGCAGGAGTTTCTCCATTTTCATCTGAGAAAATTGCAAGTCCCATTTTCTCCTTTGTGACTGCATCCATATTGCTCACCTTGAAGCAAACCTCGTATTTCAGCTCGTTTTCAAGGGAAAGTCTTGTATACTTGGGTGTTACCTCGGGAACAGGAAGCTTCTCAGCAATGTAGCTGAGAGTAAATGTATCGTTTCCGTTATTGACAAGAGTGAAAGTAACCTCTGTATTACCAGGAACAAACATCTTGTCAGCAATTATTCCGATTGATGTGCTGTAAAGAGTAACAACAGTTGCATTATAACCCATCCAACCGTTAGTCATATACCAGTCGGAGTTGTCTGCAGCTTTAACTGCAACATAGCTGTCCTCGGTAAAGGTAACTGTAAGCTTACCGTCTGTGAACTTATAGTCGCCTGTGTACTGTGCGTTTTCCTCGCAGGCGTAGTTTTCACCGTTAATAAAACCGAAGAGGTACATATCCTTCTGAGGTTTTACTGCTTCGCAAACAGTACACTTACCTGCTGAATAAGTGTGCTCTGTCTTTTCTCCGCAAACAGTACAGTTGCCTGATGTGTTGTGTTTGTAATGCATACAGGATGTTACCTCTGTCATCAGTGCCAGAGTGTCGTTCTTACCTGTAAAGAGAGTGAGAGTTATCTCAGTACCGCCGGGTAAACAGAACAAACCTGTGGTTTTACCGCTGTTTATATTGTAAAGTGTAGCAGAAGTACCGCTTACGTTACCCTGTGACATATAAAGATTGCTATTACCGAATGTCTTTACAAATACGTAGCTGTCTTCGGTAACAGTAAGTCTCAGCTCACTGTCAACAAAACTATAACTGCCTGTTTCATTGTAGTTATCGTCACAGCCTACAGCCTCTCCGTTAATGTAACCGCTCAGATAGAACTGACCGATGTCACACATGGTACACTCTCCGTCAGAGAAGCTGTGTCCGCATACTTTTTTACATACTGTACAAATACCCTGGTCGTAATTATGTGTACAAGTGTATCCGCAGTTAGTACATACTCCGTCTTTAAAGGTGTGTTCGCACTTTGCCTGACAATCTATACAAATACCCTCTGAGTATTCATGCTCACATACATAGGAGCAGATTGTACACTTTCCGTTTGCGAAGCTGTGCTCACAGGGCTTTCCGCAGTTTGTGCAGTCTCCGTCAGAGAAACTGTGCTCACACTCAAGGGAGCAGACTGTACATACGCCATCTTTGAAGCGGTGTGTGCAGACCTTTGAACACTCTGTACACTCACCATGAGTCCAGTTGTGGTGGCACTCCATACCGCAGATTGTACATACTCCGCGTGTAAAGCTGTGCTCACACTCAATAGAGCAGACAGTACACTTACCTTCGCTGTAGGTATGGTCAACCTGTGCACCGCAGACAGTACAGATACCTTCTGTGCTGTGCTCTGTGTGTTCACAGGGAGCCGCAACATAATAGAGAGTCAAAGTATCGTTACCGTTTTCAATAAGAGTAAAGGTAATCTCTCTGCCCTTGGGAACAAAGAGTTTGTCACCCTTATCGCCGATTAATTTTTTGTTATAAAGTACAGCCAGAGTTACGTTATCACCCTGATAGCCGTTTGTCTCATAGAATTTCTCGTTGTAGCCGTCCTTTACTGCAACATAGCTGTTTTCTGTAAAGGTAACAACAAGCTCGCCGTCCTTGAATTCATAAGTGCCGATATTATCAGCATCTTCTCCGATACCGTAGTCCTCACCGTTAATGAATCCGTAAAGGTAGAAAGGAGGCTTAACTTTTGAGCAGACAGCACAGAAGCCGTCTACATAGCTGTGGTCGGTACACTTAAGACCGCAGACTGTACAGGTGCTGTCCTCCCAATCATGGTCACAGCTTGTACCGCAGACTGTACAGCTTCCCTGAGAGAACTGATGCTCACAATGAACACCGCAAACTGTACAGGCACCGTTTTTCCACTTATGCTCACAAACATAGGAACAGTTTGTGCACACACCGTTTTCATAAGTATGCCTGCAGACATAGTCACAAACTGTACACTTACCATTCTCCCACTTGTGTTCACAAACAAAGCGACAGGTCTTACAAACACCTGAAACCCAGCTGTGCTTACACTCATATGAACAATTTGTACACTTACCGTCCTCCCATGTATGAGTACAGACCAAGGAGCAGACAGTACATTTGCCATCTTCCCAGTTATGCTCACATACTAAGGAGCAGACTGTACAGTGGCCGTTGCTCCATTTATGTACACAATCCTTATGACAAATTGTACAACTTCCGTTTACAAAATCGTGGTTACAGATTTTTGAGCAGACTGTACACTTACCGTCTTCCCAGTTATGCCCACATACAAAGGAGCAAATTGTACACTCTTCGTTTACAAAGGAGTGTTTACAGACAAGCTGACAAATTGAACATACTCCGTCTTCCCAGTTGTGACTGCAGGGTGCTGTGCAGATAGTACAACTACCCTGAGAGAAGTTGTGGTTGCAGCTTGTTCCGCAGGTAGAGCATCTGCCTTCGTACCAATGCTCATGCTTACATACAAGTGAGCATATCTGGCAAATTCCGTTTACAAAGTTATGGGGAGAACAAGCTCTGTGACAAATTGTACAGTAGCCGTCCTGGTAATCGTGGGAACACTTAAGCTTACAGGTGTCACAGACGCCGTCTGTCCATGTGTGCTCACACTGAACACCGCAAAGGAAGCACGTACCCTCTGCCCAGTAGTGGTTACAAACCTTACCGCAGACATAACATCCGCCCAAGTGCCATTTGTGTTCACAGCGAAGAGAACAAATTGTACACTTACTGTCAACCCAATTATGGTTACAAGCCTTACCGCAATGTGAGCAAAAGCCGTCAACAAATATATGGTCACCTAAGGTAGATGTACTATAGCGGTACAGAGTACGGGTTTCAACCTTCTTGTTCCAAGCCTCTGTTACCTCCTCGTCACTCCAATCTGACCAGTCTGTCCATCTGGAGTGGGTATACAGTGCCTTGTAGTCTGTGTAGGTCTGTCTGTAAACAGGTACATTATAGTACCACCATGCATCAGAACAGCAATCCTTGTTCTTATAGGTAACACTGCCGTCACTGGCAGTTGTCATTGTAGAGGGGTCTGATGTGCTGTAAAAAGCATGGAAGGTTGTGTAGGTAGAATCCTGTACCTTTGATGTAGTAGCGTTATATGGACCATCAGAGAGCACTCTACCTCGACACCAGTGATAATAGAAATATCCTACCAAATTATCAGAGACAACCTCTGTCTTGTTATAGTAGGTATCTGTGGAGTTAGTCTTAGGGGTTATGTTGTATTTCTTATACAAGCTGTTTGTTGTATCCAATCCTGAAGGCCATGACTTTACATAGTCAAGAGTTTTTGAGCCCTGACTCTCCCATTCTTTACTGTAAAGTGTATATCCATCCATAGAAGGCTGGTAGTTCTTGACCTGCTCGTAATCCGAGTAACGATACTGGGTCTTTGTTTCATATAGCTTCTCAGGGATACCCTCAGGCAAAGTCTCCACCCAATCTGTAGTATTTCCCTCTGTAAGGTAGGTTTTATAGTTATCACCGCAGTTTGAGCAGGTATACAGTGCATGCTCGTAATCCAGACAGCTTGAAGGCACTGTCACAACAGCGTAGTTGTGACCCTTTGCTGGAATTGTCTCCTGTGTAGCAAACACCTCACCGCATTCGGAACAGTAGGAACCTGCAGAGACGCCTGCCTGTGTACAGGTAGCCTCGACTGCAGGCTGTACCACGATAACGTGGGAGCAGACTGTCTCATTAGGAGGCTCAATGGAAGCGTTGTCTACTGTATAAGGTGCAGTCCAGACTACCACATTCTCTGTTTTGCTTGCAAGAGTTGTAGCGTCTGTAGCATAGTAGTTCTTAGCATCTACTGATACCTCGTAAGTATAGTAACCCTTGGGCTGAGAACCGAAGGTAAGACCGTAGTCAACCTCACTCTTGTAAAGAGAATACTCCTTTGAGTTGGGGCTGTAGCTGCTGGTTAGTGTAGGTGTTTCCTGTGTATTCTCGCCTGAGTAAACCTTTGCATAAACAGTAGCAAGGTTATTGTACTTGGAAGAAAGGTCGCCCTGAATATAGTAGCCCTTGCCAAGGTCAAGGTTAGATGCCATAGATACGTTCTTGATGGCAATATCATTATACAGATAATCCTTAACCTCTATATCTGTAGCGTAAACATATCCTGTTTTACCATTATGCTCTATCTGATACCATAAGTTGCCGTAAGCATTCTTATAAAGTCCTGTTACATGCAGGGATGTACCTGTAGGCAGAGTTTCAAGCAAACTGTAATCTGATGAGGGATATTCCCTTACATTAGTCTCTACAACTGTTGTAACAGTAAGGTTGGAGGGATAGTAAGTGCATTTTGACAGGTAAGATGTATCACTTGAGCCTGTACCGGGAAGCTCTGCATACATCTTGTTACAGTCAACGTCACCTGACATACCGTTAAATCTGCCTACCCATGAATACTGCCAAAGCCAAAGACCGCCGGGGTAGTTTGTGTATCCGCTCTTAATCTCAGCAACCCATGTGGGGATTGTCTTGTAATAAGAGTCTGAGAAGGTACTGCTTCTGAGAAGCCACTGATATGTATAGATACCGGGCTGATAACCTGCTGCATAGATTGTGTCACAGAAGGTCTTTACAACCTCCTGCTGTTTAGATGCACTCAGGTTCATCTGAATTTCATCCTCAAAGTCAAGGAAGATTGGCAGGTCAAGGTCGTAGCCGTCTACAAGTGACAAAACATATTCTGCTTCGCCCTTTGCTTCTGCCGCATTCTCTGCATAGGAGTAAACATATACACCAAAGGGTATACCATTCTGCACACAGCCGTTTGCGTTTGTGTAGAACTTTGTGTCTGCGGTTTCCTCCCAGGATGCACGCAAAATTGCAAAATCAATCTGTGTCTTTACAGTAGCCCAGTCAATGTTGCCGTTCCATACAGATACGTCAATACCGTTGTGAAGAACAGGGTTAGGGCTTGCACTGGTAGTAACAACACACATCTTTGTCTGGAGCACAACCTCTGTTGTTGAGGTTTTAAGTACACCGCTGTTGTCAATGTAATAGCTGACAGCATCAGCAAGCACAGCGTATGTGTACACACCTGTTGCCAGATTTCCGAAGAGCATATTGTTATCTACTGTACTACTGTCCAGAACATACTTCTTACCGTTTACTGTGTCGCTTGATATAAGTGCAGGAACTCTGCTTAAATCATTGCTTTTATACATTGCGGCACTGACTTTTCCTATATCGTTAAGGGTAGAAGTGATTGTACCCCTGACAGGGAAAGAACCACCGTAGGTAAGGGATGCAGGAGAGTGAAGGTCAGTTGCTGTAACATCGCCTGTAAGGTGGTCAACAAGATTGGCCGCTGTAGCATCCACATATAAAGTAAGGTTATAGTAAAGAACCTCATACCAATATTTTCCTGATTTATCCTTGTGCAATTCCTTGACACTGAGCATAGTGCCTGAGGGCACTGTATGCTCAGAATAAGTGGAGTCTGTTGTGGGATATTTCATAAGACTTGTGACTTTGTTGGTCTTGACACTGAGGTTTGAGGCATAGCTTTGTGCTATGTAGTCACTTGCCGAAGCAGCGTGAACATGCATTGGTACTATGCTAAGCACTGACAGCATCATAAACACGGAAAGAATCAGACACAAGCTTTTCTTCATAAACTTCATATTGCCTTTTGCAAAGTGTAATATATTGAACACACCTTGCTCTCCCTTCTTATTGGATTTAGTGTTAAAGTTAAAACTTATAGATAAAGGGTTTAGGGTTTTGTTTAGTCGGCAAAACATTTTTTGGCGTAATAGCCATAAACGATTGCTGCCTGTGCAAGATCCTGAATTTCAGAGGTATTATTCTCTGCATAAAGCTTGCAATAGTCTGCAAGACTGTAGGAAACAACTCCTGTGCAGAAGTCCTCTCCTCCTGCTGTATAAACTACGCAGACATAAATTGTCTTATCCATATCCTTAGGTGCAATATCACCCACACTTGCAACATAAGCACCGTTTTCGCTCTGAGTCATTGTGACTGTGCCTGTTGCGTTTGCTGTTGTAAGCTTATCTGCACTGCCGTATGCTTCTTCATCCCAGTAATACATAGTCACATTTCCCTGTACTCCCTGTGCAAGGCAGTTGTAATTTACTGCAAAGAGGGTATCGTCAAAGGACACTGTGGGATAAAGCAGAGCGTTGTCTGCTGTCTTAGCAAACTCTGCTGTCTTTTTGCTGTCTGCTACTACTGTTTTATCTGCCATGTCGGCATTGTAGTTTTTAACAAGAGCCTTCTGCTCCAAGGTGAGACCTGCATTTGCAAGCTTGTTTGTCTTATAATCAAAGCAAACCTGAGTCTCTGCAGCAAAGTTCAGAAGTGCTACCATCAGAGCCTTCAGCTCCTTGGAAGCCGCACGGTTTCCAAGTACAGAATGTGCGTACTCAACTGCGTTTTTGCTCATCATATTACTGAATATATAAGAGCCGTCTGAGAGTCTTGCGTAAACTTTGAAGTACACTGTGTCTCCCATATTCTTGGGATTAATCTTTTCTGTGCTTGCTACTAAGTTTCTACCTTCCTCGTGTACTCCTGCCACATACTCCGTGGGTACGGTTGCGTCTGCAGACTCAAAGAGTGCAAGTCCCATATCTGTGTAAGATATACCGTTCAGGTTTTTACCCGTAAACACTGCTTCGTAGGAAATACCATCCTCGAAGGACACCCTTGTAAACTTAGGTGTAATCTCAGGCTTAGCCTCAGTGGTAGTATAAGTAAGAGTAAGTGTGTCAAAGCTGTTTGCCTTAAGTGAAAATGTAACCTCTACACCGCCGGGAACAAAGAGCTTCTGAGCATCAATTCCGTAAACAAGCGTATTGTAGAGAATTGTAGCCGGAGTATTTCCCTGGTCACCGTCTGTCATAAACCAACTCATATTATCCCCTGTTTTCACAGCAACGTAGCTGTCCTGTGTAAAGGTAGCAGTGAGCTTTCCGTCTACAAATCTGTAGTTTCCGATTCTGTCTGAATCCTCTTCACATCCGTAGTTCTCGCCATTAATGTTACCAAAGAGGTAGTAAACAGTTTCCTTAAGTGAGCAGACTGTACATTCGCCGTTTTCGTATGTATGCTTAACCTCTGCTAAACATACAGTGCACAGTCCGTCAGTTCTGTGATTAATATGCTTACAGTCTGTTAATTCGTAGGAAAGAATAAGTTTGCCGTTTTCGCCTGTACTCAGAGTGAACTCAGCTTTAACTCCGCCGGGTATATACAACATATCTGAGCTGTTTCCAAGCTTTATGTTGCAAAGCTCTACTGTAGTTCCCACTGTAGTACCGTCAGGCAGGTACCAGTCGGTATTGTCGCCTGTTTTTACTGCAATTGCACTATCACTTGTAAAATCAATGGAAACAGTGCCCTGTGAGAAGCTGTAAGGTCCTGTAAAGGCTGAATTTTCTTCACAGCCGATATTTTCGCCGTTAATATAGCCTACCAGATAGAACTGTGCTTCATATCCGCAGACTGTACAAGCACCCTCTGAGAAGGTGTGTTCACACTCATTCTTACAGATTGTACAGATACCGTCTTCATAGTTATGAGTACAGATTACATCGCAGTTTGTGCATTTGCCGTGTGAGTAGCTGTGTGTGCATACGTCACCGCAAACTGTGCAGACACCGTCTTCATAAGTATGCTCGCAAATCAAGCCGCAGTTTGTGCACTCTCCATCTAAGAAAGTATGCTCGCAAACAAGCTTACAGTCCGTGCAAACGCCTTCTGAGAATGTGTGTTCACATACCAGTGAACATACTGTACATACTCCATCTGTGAAGCTGTGGGTACAGACGTATCTGCATTCTGTACACTTAATACCCTCAAAATTGTGGGTACACTCAAATCCACATTTCTTACAGGTACCGTTTCTGAATACGTGTTCACATACTGTACCGCACTCTGTACACCTTCCGTTTTCGAAGCTGTGGGTACAAACATTGTCACAATCTGTACAGATACCGTCTTCATAGCTGTGAGGACAGTTGTAACCGCACAATACGCATGCTGTATCTATCCAGATATGATTGCAGGAATGCTCACAAACTACACACTTACCGTTATACCAGTAATGCTGACATCTGAGTGAACAGCCTGCGCATATACCGTTTTTGTATGTATGCTCTACAAACTCTCCGCAGGTTGTACATTCACCTGAGAGGTCATGAGTTACATGGTAGCAAGGAGCTGCCTCATAAGAAAGGATCAGTGTATCACCCTCGCCGCTTACAATAGTAAAGGTAATAAGTCTGCCCTTGGGAACAAAGAGTCTCTGAGCATCCTCAATTCCTGAAGCTGTATTGTAGAGAACTGCAGAGTTCTTGCCCTCCTGATAGCCCTGAGTCATATACCAGCTTTCGTTACCGCTTGTCTTTACTGCAACGTAGCTGTCCTCAGTAAATACTGCCACAAGCTTTCCATTACTGAACTTGTAGATACCCATGTTTTCAGAGTCAGCTTCGCAAGCGTAATTCTCACCGTTGATAAAACCAAAGAGATAGTAGTCAGGCTCTGCTTTACCGCAAACTGTGCAGTAACCGTCTTTGTAAGTGTGGTTTACTTCCTGAGAGCAAGCAAGACACATACCGTCTGTGTTGTGCTTGTCGTGTGTACAGGAAAGTATCTCATAAGAAAGAGTAATTACTCCGTCCTGAGCACAGGTTAATGTAAACTCAACCTCAACACCTGAGGGGATATACAGCATGTCTGTGCCATTACCTGTTGTTACATTGTAGAACTGAGCACTGCTGCCCTGTGCATTGCTTTCTGTCAGGAAGCGGTTGCCATCAGCAGTTCTGATTGCAATATAGCTTGTATCTGTGAATTCAGCACTCAGCCTTCCATCTTTAAATCTGTATTCCTCACCGTCATATTTTTCGCCGTCAATGAAGCCGTACAGGTAGTATACAGGCTGTACCATACCGCAGTTTGTGCAGATTTCATCAACAAAGTTATGGTCACATATGTGTCCGCAGATTGTACAGACACCATCTACCTTTGTATGCTCTACCCAAGCATCGCAGGAAGTACAAATTCCGTCTAAGTTATGGTTCTTGTGCTCACAGAGCTTAATATCAAGGTCAAGGGTAATGCTTCCGTCATTGTTCTCTGTAATAGTAGCAGTTACCTCTCTGCCCTTGGGAACATAGAGCTTATCTGCATTCTTGCCAAGCTCTACGCTGTCATACATCAATGCAGAAGTACAATTTTCACCCAGATAACCGTTTGTCATAAAGGTTATTCCGTCACTTCTCTTCACAGCAAGGTAGCTGTAATCTGTAAAGGTTGTAACAAGCTGGTTGTCTGTGAATTTGAAGTCTTCTGAGTAATAATCTGCTCCGTTGATAAAACCTACAAGATAATAGTAGGGCTTAACCTTACCGCAGATTGTACAAATTCCGTCCTCATAGACGTGATTACAGTTATATCCGCAAATTGTGCAGACACCGTTTTCGTTTTCGTGGCCTACCTGGTCACCGCAGGTAGTACATATTCCGTTTATATCGTGAGACTTATGCTCACACTCAGCAGCAACATAGCTGAGGGTAAAGCTTCCGTTTTCATTATCAGTAAGTGTAAAGGTAATCTCTCTTCCCTTGGGAATAAAGAGCTTGTTTGCATTGTCGCCAAGCTTTTGTGCATTGTAGAAAACAGCAGATGTGTATTCTTCTCCTTTGTATCCGTCTGTGTTAAACCACTCTGAATTATCGCCTGTCTTGAAAGCAACATAGCTGTCCTCGGTAAATGTAGCTGTAAGCTTACCGTCAACAAATTTATAGTCACCGATAGTCTCTGAGTCAGCGTTTATACCGTAGTCTGCACCGTTAATAAAGCCTACCAGATAATATGTGGGCTTTTCCTTAGAACAAACTGTGCAGACACCGTCAACATAAGTGTGCTGAACCTCTGCACCGCAAGCGCTACAAATGCCGTCTTTACCGTGATTATCATGTGTGCAGGCACCTGCAATATAGCTGAGCTTAAGGGAACCGTCATTGTTCTTCACAAGGCTGAAGACAATCTCTCTGCCTCCGGGAACAAAGAGCTTATCTGCATTAATTCCTTTATTTGTGTTGTAAAGGGTTGCAGAGGTTGCATTGTCTCCCTGATAACCGTCAGTCATATACCAGCTCAGGTTATCACCTGTCTTAATGCCAACGTAACTGTTTTCTGTAAACTTAGCAGTAAGAATTCCGTCTGTAAACTTATATGTACCGATGTTCTCTCTGTCAGCTTCACAGCCGTAATCCGCACCGTTAATAAATCCGAAGAGGTAGTAAGAAGGCTCCTGCTTTGAGCAAACAGTACAGACACCGTTTACATAGTTATGGTCAATAAGCTGACCTGAACTCTTAACCCTGTAAACAGTACGGGTCTGAACCTTTCTGTTCCATGCTTCTGTTACTTCCTCATCACTCCAATCTGAATAATCAGTCCAGATAGAATGTGTGTAAAGGAGCTTGTAATCAGTATAAGTCTGTCTTGTAAGCGGAACTACACAGAACCACGCAGAGTTACTGCAACAGCTGTTAGAGGTCTTGTAGCTCATATCAAAGGTATCGCAAGTGTAGTTATCAGGATTAGTGGTATCGTAATATGCGTGGAAGGTTGTATACTCGTCTGTCTTGTACTCCCAAGAAGAGCCGGAGCCACTGTAACACCAGTGATAATAGAGATAGCCATACTGCTTTGTAGAATCAATCACTCTCTTCTCAGTTTCATTCTCATAAGCTGTAAGGGGTGATACATTATATTTGGTATAGAGACTGCTTGTTTTATCAAAGCCTCCTGCACCCCAGTCAGTGGTATAGTCGTGAGTTTTTGCCCCTTGACTCTCCCATTCACTGCCCACAAAGGTGTATCCGTTAACTGTAGGTTCATAGTTCTGAATTGTCTGATATTCAGAGTAGCTGTACTGAGTCTTTGCTTCTATGAGTGACTCATCAATTCCCTCAGGCTTTGTCTCCTGCCACTCAGAGGGAGCGTCTATATATTCATAGTAGGTGTGTTCACACTCAGTACAAGTGTACTGAGTCTTTGCAAAATCTATACAAGTAGCGGGTACTTGCTTGCTAGTGTAATTATGTCCGCCGTTTGTGAGGATTTCTGTCTCTGTTTCCTTACATACAGAGCAAGTGCGGGTCTTGGAGCCCGGTGTGGTACAGGTAGCCTCAATGGTTACCCAGTCGCCCCACTTGTGAGCACCTGTTGTTGTAGTAGTTTTACCTATAAGTCCACAGGTGGTACAAGCTTCTACGCTCTTTCCTGCCTGAGTACATGTGCTTGCTGTTATTGTGTATGTCTTATTTGTATGACTGCATGAGCTCTGTGATACAGAGGAAGGAATTACCATAAAGTAATCGTCCGCCAAAACAAGAGTTCCTGTGTTTGTCTTAAGTGTAGTGTCATCAACTACATAGCAGTTCTTATACTCGGCCTTAATAACAAGGGTGTAGTTACTTGGGTCCATGATACCCATAAGCACGTTTGCATCTACGTCACTGTTTGCAAGGGTATAGGAGTGGCTGTTACTGAGCGTCACCCTATGACCAGTAACAGTACTGCCTGTTGTTCCAAAGCCGTTATGTACATAAGCAGAAACCGCTGTAAGCTCGTTGTAGGGGGATTCTATGTTACCGCTTACAATATATGAACTACCCTTAACGTGTCCGTTGGGAGCTGTATGTCCTGTAAGCTTGATGTCAGTCAGGAGTTCTTCAGTATAATCCATATATGCCGCTCGGACGTAACCCGTAGCACCCGAGGAAGACAAAGTCTTGTACCAGTATTCACCCTCGGTATTCTTCACAAGTCCTGTACAGGTAAGCTCATCCCCTGAGTTATACTGAGCAATTGCCACTGTGGAAGAATCTGTACTTGCATAGCAGGGCAGAGTTCTTGTCCATACATCTGTGCCTGTGCACACAAGCTTGCCGTGTGCAGGATAAGCGGTACACTTTGACAGGTAGTCAACAATTGTTGCACCTGCCGCATTCTTTGCTGCAGTAGAAGCTGCAGTAATATTTGTAAGGGCTGTAGAGTTATAAAGTGAACCCAGAGAACCTGTGCCGTACTTTACACCACTGGGGTTAGAAAGTGCCAGCTGACGGTCAACTACATAGTAGCCCTTGTATATGCCAACATTTGAAGATGCCCATGTATTAAGGGTTTTGTTTGTCCATGAAATCCAGGGATTCCATGTAATACCTGTGACAGCCTTCATAAAACCGTTAAACTCGTTGCTGGAGTCATTACCATAGCCGATAACCTGACAACCCTCAGACCAAGCCCAACCAAGAGCACTGCCACCGCCGTAGCTGGTGGAACGGGTATGGATATTAATACCGCTTGCACCTGCCTTATAGCCGTTAAGGTTAGCAGAAGGGGTATAGTAGCAAAGTCCGTTGCTGTTTGCAAGGTTAATCTGGAAAGCCGCATAGGGACCTGTATGGTTCCATGTATAGAAGGAATATGTGCCGTCCATCAGGGTAGTTGAGCCTGAGTATGCAACACCGTTTGTACACCAGGTAGGCTCACTGGGAATGGAGGAGCTGTTCTCGCAATAATAAGCAATGTATGCGTTACCGCTTGAATTCATCTTTACAACAATACAAACCGCCTGAGTTCGGGTATTGTAGGCACCGTTGTAGTAGGTGGTACCGCTCCAGTAGTTATCAGAACCGCCCTCAAACATAAACACAACGGAGTTGCCGTTGTTAAGGGTAGACTGCAAGGTGGAGCTTGAGTTGATGTAATACTTCATCATCGTGTCGATATAGGATCTGGCTGTAGAATTTGAAATAAAGTTTGCACAAGTCAGAGAATTGACACCGCTGACTGCTTCTACATCTGCCACATGAAGTCCCATAGGAACCATAGACAGTGTCATGCAGAGTGTCAGAACCAACACTAAAACACGCCTTAGAAATTTGTGCTTCATAAGAATCCTCCTGATGACTGAATTTGCACACATTCTATGTGCATTTTACACATTGATACATAATAAATATACACCACAATATTCCTTAAATCAAGGGGAACCAACTCATAATCAATAAAATTTATCAATATATATAAAGATTTTATATAATGTTGTACAAATTAACGAAATCCGCAAGCAATTCGTTTTATCACAGTAAAACATCTCTCCGTTTTATTGCATTTTATCCTTATACATTTATAATGTATATGTGACCCATAGTAAAATTTTGCGTTTATATAAGTGAAAGGACCTTTCATGCAGGAGGCGTTTTAGGTGGAAGACGAAAAAATAATTGAACTGTACTGGCAAAGAGAAGAAGCCGCTATAGAAGAAACAAAATCAAAATACGGAAGCTACTGCCTGAGCATAGCTCAAAGGATACTCCAAAACCGCGAGGATGCAACAGAATGCGAAAACGATACATACCTGAAAGCATGGAACACTATGCCCCCGAAGAAGCCCAATCCCCTGTCCTCATATTTGGGAATGATAACAAGAGGTCTGTCCCTTGACAGGTTCAGGCGAAAAAACGCTCAAAAACGCTCCGAGGGTGTTTGGGTATCTCTTTCAGAACTTGAGGACTGCATCCCCGACAACAAAAGCATTGAGGAAGAGCTTGAGGCAAAAGAGCTGGCAGGGTATATCTCTGCTTTTCTCAGAAAGCTCCCCGAACCCGAATGCAATGTTTTTCTTAACAGATACTGGCACTTCCTGTCGATAAAGGAAATTGCAGAGAAATACGGCTTTACTCAAAGCAAAGTTAAAATGATGCTGCAAAGAACAAGAAAGAAGCTGTCTATCTGCCTTGAAAAGGAGGGAATTTTTGTATGAAATCCGAAAAACTACAAGACGCCATAGGAATGGTAGACGGAGATTTGGTTGAAAGAGCACACAAAACAACTCAGAAGAAGTCAAAGAAAGTCCACCTGAAATGGACAGCCCCCATTGCGGCAACCCTTGCAATTTTAATAGGGCTTGGCGTGTTCTTCTCCCTCAAAGGAGAAGGCAGTTCCGTTGTACTAAGTGCCTATGCCGTAGCCGAGGCACAGTACCCTGAAGCAGCAAAGTATCCGGAAGGAGAACACCTGCCGGGCTTTGATGAGAGATATGAGGCGTGGCGAAAAAACAGACAGCGTCAAAGAGAATATGCAGGAAAAGGGGAAAACCTTGATGAATTCTTTCAGGCTACTGCCTCAGAATTCCTTAAGGACTCAAAAGGCGGAAATCTTGTTTATTCTCCCCTGAATGTGTATATGGCACTGGCAATGCTTGCAGAAACTACAGAAGGTGAAACCCGTCAGCAGATACTTGACCTGTTAGACGCAAAGAACATAACAGACCTTAGAAAACAAGCCCACGCAATATGGAACGCAAACTACAGCAATGACGGAGCAGTCACCAGTATTCTGGGAAGCTCCCTGTGGCTTAATGAAAGCATTGAATTCAACAAGAACACAGTAGACACACTGGCAAACAGCTATTATGCATCTGTTTTTCAGGGAGAAATGGGCAGTAAAGAACTCAACAAAGCTCTGCAAAGCTGGCTCAACGAACAGACGGGGGGACTCCTCAGCGATTATATTTCAGGCATAGAACTGGACCCGCAAACCCTGATGACCCTTGCCACTACAATCTACTTTCAGGCAAAATGGGACGGGGAATTCACAAAAAAATCCAATACAACCGAAATGTTTCACAGTCCATATAAAGACATATTCTGTGAATTTATGAATCAGACTGATTCTCACGGAACTTACTATTGGGGCGAAAATTTTGGTGCCACAAGAAAAAGACTTCAGGAAAGCGGATACATGTACTTTATTCTTCCTGATGAAAGCACAACGCCACAAGACTTATTAAACGACACAGAGGCACTGTCTTTTATAACATCAAACCCGGAAGAATGGGAACAAAGCAAACACTTAAAAGTAAACCTTTCTGTGCCTAAGTTTGACGTTAAATCAAATCTTGACTTAACCGAGGGACTTAAAAGCTTAGGTGTTACTGATTGCTTCAATTTCTCAACTGCTGACTTTTCACCTCTGCTTAAGAACGAACAGCTTGCCGCAATCTCAGGAGTAAACCACGGTGCCCGTGTTGTCATTGACGAAGAGGGGGTCACCGCCACAGCATATACCGAGATGAGATACGCAGGTGCGGCAATGCCCCCTGATGATGAAATTGACTTTATTCTTGACCGACCTTTTATCTTTGTAATTACAAGCTCTGACTCTCTGCCTCTGTTCATAGGAGTTGTAAATCAGCCCTAAAAGTTAATAAAGAAACCCCCGATTAGAGCATTTAAGTTCTAATCGGGGATTTTTTGTATGTTTCAATATTATTTTGTAGCTGTAAACAAATCAGAGTAAACAGTAACGACCTCGCCTGTAGCGTTGTCTGTATACTTAACCCATGCCTTTGCATACCAGGTTTCTCCTGATGCTACAGGTCCTACCCAGTATGCTGAGCCTATTGGTTTCTTTGTATCCAGTGTTCTGTCATAAACATTTTTGTTTGTTGTTCCGTTGTAGAAATCTTCTTCG
>JAZQIX010000015.1:0-5874 GCA_045541275.1 Ruminococcus sp. | reverse complement strand
TGATTCTTCTTTGACGCGGGGTATTATGCCCTGCTAATCTCGGCTCTCCGACTGCGTCTCCGAGCCGTTTCTATCTGACTTCGTCCAATAGAAACGGCTCGGCTCCCAAAAAGAGAGTCATAAATCATTTCAAAAGGACAGTCATTTATCATCATAGAAATGATAGTCATAGCACCTGCTTTGTAGTTTGTGTGTTATCTTCTTCGGCTTCCTGCAACTTGTCAAACACTCACGCGATTGACAACTTGCAGAGAGCCGAAAGTTTATTTAGCAGGTGCAACTTTCTCTCGAAAGGTAAATCATACACCCTCGAAGAGACAGTCATAAATCATATCGAAAAGAAAATTCTGTTCTGGTATTCTGCTGTAAAATAAGGTTAGTACTTGGCTTAATCTATTTCACTTCAACGCAAGATTAATAGATTTTCCGTGCGTGTTCTCTTGGAATTCAAGAGTGCAAACAACCTTGTATTGCTTACTGACGCTACGCCGAGTGCAAAGCATTTCAGCCTGGCCGAGACTAAGGGCTCTTTCGGCGGGGATTTTCATTTAGTATTTAAACTACGATTAAATCCCGGAAACTTCGTATGCTATTCCCGTAAGAGACGGAGATTTCCCTTAATGGACGGTAGCACCACCGCTTAAGCAGTTTTATTTACCGACGAAACTCTCAAACGTCGTGGATTCTATAATTTTCGTCAATAACTTATGGCTGAATCCGAACCGCCGTTATGCACTTATTTTCGTTCACAGATTGCCATAAGTGAAAGCGAATCTGTATATTGCACTTTGCTTCTTCGCCCACTATGCACAAGTGGTTTTGTCACACTGTACCATCCGGTCTGCCGTGTGCGCAGGTTCGCAGTCGAACAATCCTCGTTTCGTAACGGCTCTGCTATCCGCACATTTTAGTTCACATCACCTTTGTGAAGGGCTTTGTATATCACGCCTTTTCCTACTATCATCCTTCAGACCACTGCGTGAAAGTGGGTTCTAATTTTTTTGCGGGAAATCATAAAACCGAGCAACGTAATAGGTCGATTAAAAATGTGTCGCCTATCTTCCATATATCACCCTGTCCGTTGCCGCAACTGTGATAGCTCTTTAATTCCGTATTTCCACTTCTTCGGTTATACAGATAATCAGCCTTAGAGCATCGGCTGATAAAGTCTAACCCCACTTTAAAGGTTTTCTGCTGGTGATTCACAGTCTGCCGCAGAACTCAGACTGCTGTACTCGGCACCAATCCTTTGGTGCAACTAACTTCCCGTGTCACAAACAAAATTTTTAAAAACTCCTTCTTAACTCCGTCATACGCCAATTTTCGAGCGTATCGACGGGAATATATTTGAACCTCGTTTAGAGGAATCAAAAACACCATAAAACAAAGAAAGACACCTATCACGAAAGATAAGTGTCTTTGTTTGCTTTATCGTAAGCTTTACGAAAGAGCACACCAATACACTTAACCTTCTGGGTTTAATGTATTATTTGAATGTCTCCTTCATTATTTTAAAGCTCATGTATATTATACAGTATAGAATTTACTTTGTCAAATTGCTTATTGGCCTCTTATTTGCGATTACACGCGATTAGAAGCGATTACAAGCGGAAAAGTGGTCGTTTTAATATCAGTTGTGGTCTTTTTATATACATTTTGATACCTTTTTTGGTCTTTTTAAAAATTTTATGTACATTAATCTTTGTAACACACAGATTAAAATGCCGCCCGCCTTATTGCAGGCGGCAGAACCTTACTTTTTAATAACGGGAACCCAAATCTCGCTACGATAATCAGGACTGCCCATATTTCCTTCGGTATAGGCTTCTATATCCATTTCATAGGTAGGCTGATAACCCGATGTGGGAAAGAACTCAGAAACAATCTTGTGCCACATATCTTGCATAGCATTAGGCATTGCACCTTTACACTCAAATATTGCCCAAGTTCTTGCAGGAATGGTGTTCTTTCTAAAGCCTTCCGGTACTACTGTATTCTCATTGCATTTGGCAGCAATAGAATAATCAAATGTTTTTGAGTTCTCTGGTAAGTTTCCGTAACACACACCGAAGATGTAGGTTCTGTCGGTTGTAGTATCTAATAATTTCTTAACTGTACCGTCATTATGTGATCTCGTCCAAAAATCAGGAATGCTTTTTGCATTTTCAGAGTCCTCAACAGTATGCGCTTCCACCTTTTCTATAATATCAAAGGCTTCTTTTTCGATAATCTTGTAATCCATTATATTACCTCCGCTTAATGTAATTTTCACGGAAAGTCGGGAAAAAGATTTAAGTTTAGAGCCGTCTTTCTTTGCTTCAGAAGGTGTAACTCCGTGAAATCTTGAAAAGGCTCTTGTGAAGCTCTCAGGACTTTCATAACCGTATTTCAAAGCAATATCAATCACTTTGTCATCTGCTGCACTCAGCTCATTGCCGGCAAGTGTGAGCCGTCTGTTGCGTATATAATCTCCAAGAGTCATTCCACACAAAATACTGAATATCCTTTGAAGATAGAAACTTGAACAAGCCGCTTCTTTTGAAACTTCTTCATAATCAATTTCTTCTGTTAGGTGTTCTTCAATATAGTTGATAGCATTTTGTATTCCGGTAATCCAATCCATCGTATCCCTCCTTTCTGTGTGATTACATTATAGAGCGAAAATAATTTGTTTTCCTGATTCTGAGTGTTCAGTACTGCAAGGGCTATTTTATGCTCTCAACAGGAATAGCAATTCTTGCTCCGATTTTAGTTTCCGCACCGAGATTAAGTGACGGAGCGATATTATTGGCCAATACATACCCATAACGCTCAAAGTCGTAATTTCCAATTACCTTAAATACTTGCCCGATATACTTGCCAAAATCATCGGGATTCTCATAAGGTTCACTTTGGAAGTAAAGCATTGTACACTCCGGAAGTTCTGCAATCTTGTATCCATCAGGCAGAGGTTTCTTATAGTCAAGCGGCACTTCTACGCCTGATGCTATTTTACTTATCCCATTTTCATGCAGAAAATCAGGTAGATCAATCAATGCCGCTGTATCAAACTTTTCCGGGATACTGTTAAGTAGTCCTTCCCAATCACAACCAACTTCCTCGCAATAAGAAAGGTAGTCGGTTGCCGACTTTGATGTAAGATAAATCAATTTTCTCTTTGGTCTGTTAACGGGTGTAACCGTGCAAATTGTTGTAGTGTCCATTGCTTGTCCTTCTTTCAAAATATAATAATGATTAGCAGGATGCTGAGTGAATATTGGAATAGCAATTTGGCGCTTACGGTACTCTTTTGGAGTAATAGAAAAACGCTTCACAAACGACCGTGTGTAACCCTCGTGAGATTGATAGTGACTGTCGAATGCAACGTCAATAACAGAGTTATCGCTATTGAGTAGTTTTTCTGCACTCTCACTCAATACAACAGCATTTATGTATTCGCTGAGCGTAATATTCATATGCTTTTGAAATAATCTGTCGAGTTGACGTCGAGAATATCCAACCGCACTACATACGTTCTCAACACTAAATTCCATATCAGTGTGATGCGCTTTGATATACTCTTGTGCCAAAACTACCGCTTTTACATCATTCATCTTGCACCCTTAACCTATGATAACACCATACCATTACTTATTCTTGATATATATGGACAAGCTTATTAGCTACACATTATTTTTCAATCCTACCAAACCGTTCCAGTTTGACAAGCATAAGAAGCGTTCGGTACGCCACATACTTCACCTGCAGCTCCTGCAATCCTGCATCACTGCCGAATGACCAGCCCAATGGCCATCTGCCATCATCACCCTGCTGTCTCATTCGATACTCCAATGACATATCAACCAAGTTTTTAACGACCGGATAAACGACACTGTCGGGTGAGTCTACCGAATCACACGGTAAGTGCACATATTCTTTCTTTGACTTTTCAAAGTTAAGTTCCATAAAGGCTGTGGGATTTTGACGCAAAATTGAAATTAGCTTATCTGCCAAACTCCTGTCCTTTAGATAAAGTATAAACTCTTGGAAATACTCGAAATTATAAGGTGTTCCGTCATCGAAAATGGATCTGTCATAATCTTGCGAGTTCTTATCCCAATATCGCAAAATATGCTCTGTGGGATATTTGAGAATATCTCGGCACACATCCTGCGATACAAGCTCGGAATAATACGAAACAAATGCAGCGAAGCATACCTTTTCATTTGCATCATATCTACGGATACGTTCATCCTCATCCTCAATAGGGGTAACATCCTCGCCTCTATACCGAACCCAATAACAATGAACGCCATCATTTACTGCAGGTACTACAACCTCACACCAGTTGCCTATTTCGGGCAAATAGTTATCCAATAGATATTGCATTGCTTTTCGGATTACAGGATGATCTGCAGATGGCTTTTTCTCTAGGTTCAAAATGTATTTCACGGCAATTTCGGTACTCTTTAGGCAGGGGCCTTGATAATCAAATTCATAATACAGACCGCCGAAACCTCCGCTATCATACTGATATTTTGCCAGTACATCTAAAAAAGCATCCTCATCCTTATCTTCAAAGATATACCGAAACCAAGCTCGGTCTATATCTCCTGCGTTTGCAAAAATATAGTCCCTTGCTTTTATGAAATTATCGTGCGTAAGTTTTAATGAAAACAGTTTGCCGATTCGATGGGTACTGTCTGTAATCCTTGTGGTTTTATCCCAACGGTCGGACAAAGGGAAATACACGCCGTCCTTGGCTGCAGCACCCATATCCCAGAATCCGTCTGCTTGCTGATTGGCTTTTAACCAGTCGTAAGCAAAGGATAACTT
This sequence comes from Ruminococcus sp., assembly GCA_045541275.1. Lineage (GTDB taxonomy): Bacteria > Bacillota > Clostridia > Oscillospirales > Acutalibacteraceae > Ruminococcoides. The sequence goes on along the minus strand of JAZQIX010000015.1, from coordinate 1,059 downwards.
GTCTTTTCCAGACTCATATCGAGTGAGAAGCTCTATTGCTGCCAGATATCGGCTTGCCTTTTTGCTTTGGAATTCATCCGGCACGCTATCGAGTCTGTTTTCATAAACATAGTAGATACCGCCCTCGTGTCTCAATACGTAGTCGAGCATAAGGCTTTCGGTCTTCTTATCGAGCATACCGGACAGTATGGATAACTGATAGAAGTTGACAAAATCGGTAAGTCTTCCGCCCTTAGGCCTTCTACCGAACACCTGCGTATAACACGCATCATAATCGATTTGCGAATATGTACCACTGCTGAATGCTTTCGTGATTACCTGTGCCCATTTGCCGGCAATCTCATTGGCAGACTCACATCGATCAGTAAATCTACGGATACGCGCAGCAACAATCAGATCCACAAAGGTTTCAAAATCGCTTGTTTTTTCTTTGCCCTCAGGAAGTTCACCCGTATGTAACAACGTCTCCATGTGGGCAATAGCTTTCTTAATACAATTATCTTCTGCGGTGTAACCCAACAGTTCCAAACGGAGCAGAGCCATTTCTGTCGTCATCGGCGTATCACTATCGACTCGCAGGGTATGAAAGCACCCCCAACTTCCGTCAGGATGCTGTAGAGAGATTATTTGGTTAGCCCATTTTCCGTTCCTATAGTTCTGCATCATGCTCACCGCCTTATTTCACTGGCATTACTTAATGCTGAGTTTTGTTTCCTTACACCATGTAAATAACAAAGCAAATGCTTCGTCAAAGTCAAATTCAGTTCCATTATTTAAAGAAATTGCAGTCTCCAAAACAAGTCTATCCTTACCGGATAACGCCTCTTGAAGTTCCTTTTTAGTACCAACAAATTTGCCACTGTTCAAATAGTATAAGTTCTGCAGTATAAAGAATACTGACCTATATGTAAACGGCAGCTTGGAAACGTTCTTTTCTTTTGGAGCGTGAATATATCGGTGACAGATCTCATGATATAAGTTTCCCAGACTCATTTTCACAAAATTGCGCACATCGGTTTCTGTGTATTCAGGAACCAGTTTTGCTAACGTTCCATAATA
>JAZQIX010000014.1:0-101350 GCA_045541275.1 Ruminococcus sp. | reverse complement strand
AACGAGAGTTTCGAAGCCTGCCTTCATCAGAGCGGTAACGCCGCCGCACAGAACAGCCTGCTCGCCGAACAGGTCAGTTTCGGTCTCGCACTGGAATGTGGTGGTGAGAACGCCTGCTCTTGCGCCGCCGATGCCTGCAGCATAAGCAAGTGCAATGTCCATAGCGTTGCCTGTAGCATCCTGGTGTACAGCAACAAGACAGGGAACACCCTTGCCTTCCTGGTATTCGCTTCTTACTGTGTGGCCGGGGCCTTTGGGTGCAACCATAATTACGTTTACATCCTTGGGGGGCTTGATACAGCCGTAGTGAATGTTAAAGCCGTGAGCAAACGCAAGAGTCTTGCCTGCGGTGAGGTTAGGCTCAATACTTTCTTTGTAAAGCTTTGCCTGCTTTTCGTCGTTAATAAGAATCATAATGATATCGGCTTTTTTTGAAGCATCAGCAGAGGTCATAACGGTTAAGCCCTGAGCCTCTGCCTTTGCCCAGCTTTTTGAGCCTTCATAAAGACCGACAATTACATCAACACCGCTTTCCTTAAGGTTAAGTGCGTGAGCGTGACCCTGAGAGCCATAGCCGATAATAGCAACTGTTTTGTTCTTAAGCTTTGTAAGGTCACAGTCCTGCTGATAAAAAATTCTGTTTTCCATATTAGTTACCTCTTTTCAAAATTATAGATTTAAATTTTGGCGCAGTGTAGAACTGCCTTTTTCTATAGATGCCGTACCTGTTCGGCAAATTTCAAGGATGGTGAAGTCTTTCATAAGAGAGATAAAATCGTCCATCTTTGTGCTGTTGCCGATAACTCTCAGCACAATAGCATCTTTGGTATAATCAATTGTTTCTGCCTTGAACGCAGACGCCGCAGCCCCGATCTCATCACGGGAGGCAGACTCGTTTTTTAGTTTTATAAGCATAAGCTCACAGCTTAGGGAATTATCCTGAGTCAGTTCTTTTATGGAGCAAACATCAGGGAGCTTATACAGCTGATTGATAAGTTGTTGCTTTGAGCCATCCTCGCCGTCAAAGCTAAAGGTAATGCGGGAGTATTCTCCCGATTCGGTCTCACTGGCGGTAATGGAGCTTATGTTGAACTGCCGTCTGCGGAACATACTTGTAAGCCTGTTAAGCACACCAAATTGATTGCGTACAAGCACTGCTAATGTATATCGGTTCACAGTTCCACCTCCAATTTTGTAATAATATCATCCATACTGCCTCCGGGAGGAAGCATAGGAAGAACAAACTCGTCTTTGTCAATTTTACAGTCGATAATGTATGGTCCCTCTGTGCTGAAAGCACGCTTTAGTGCCTCGTCTAATTCTTCGGGAGTTTTAACCTCTTCGCCGTCAGCACCAAAGGCTTTTGCAAAAGCGGCAAAATCGGTTTTTCTATTAAGAACGCTGTTTGAGTAATGCTTGTCGTAAAATAAAGTCTGCCACTGACGAACCATACCCAATACGCCATTGTTCATAATCATTACCACAACAGGAACATTATATCTGACAGCGGTTGCAAGTTCGTTTAAGTTCATACCAAAGCTGCCGTCACCTGTAATTAAAACACTTCTCTCTCCCGTGCCGTAAGCCGCACCGATTGCCGCACCGAAGCCGTAACCCATTGTGCCAAGTCCTCCGCTTGAAACAAAGCGTCTGGGAGCCTTGAAGCTGAGGCTTTGTGCCGACCACATCTGGTGCTGACCCACATCGGTGCACACAGCAGTATTCCCGCCTAAATATTTGTTAAGTGTCAGGATTGCCTGTCTGGGAGTAAGCCCTGCTCGGTTGTCAAGATAGCTTTCTTCCTCTGCTTTAAGAGCAGAAATCCTTTCTTGCCACTGAGGCTTTTTGCTTCCGCTTATTAAAGGCAGGAGCTTCTGAAGCGTAAGCTTCACATCGCCTCGCAATCCGCAAAGGGCATTTACTGTTTTTGAAAGCTCAGAGCCGTCAACATCAATATGAATAATCTTTGCACCCTTTGCAAATTTTTCTCTGTTGCCTGTAACCCTGTCGTTAAACCGAACCCCTAAGGAAATTATAAGGTCAGCTTTATGCATTGCCATTGACGAGGCGTAGTGTCCGTGCATACCCTGCATACCTAAAAACCTCGGATGGTCGGTGGGAATTCCTGAAAGTCCCATAAGGGAGCAACCTATGGGAGCGTCGATTTTTTCGGCAAGACTCAGCATTTCGTCCTGAGCATCGGCGGTTATCACACCGCCTCCAAAGTATATGTAGGGCTTTTCTGAGCTGTTGATGTACTCTGCCGCTTCCTTTATGCGGATATCCTTGGCGGCATAAGCTTTCGCCGCCTCAACCTGCGGCTGAGGCTCATACTCACACTTTGCAATCTGCACATCCTTTGGCACATCTATAAGCACAGGTCCGGGTCTGCCTGACTTTGAGAGGGTAAAAGCTTCGCGGATTGTATCTGCCAAGTCTTTAACATCCCCCACAAAGTAGTTATGCTTTGTAATAGGAAGTGTAACACCTGTAATGTCAATCTCCTGAAAGCTGTCTGAGCCAATCTGGGTTGTGGGAACGTTACCGCAGATTGCAACCATTGGAATTGAGTCAAGATAAGCCGTTGCAATACCAGTGACAAGGTTTGTAGCACCCGGGCCCGAGGTGGAAATCACCACACCGACCCTGCCTGTTGTTCGTGCATATCCGTCAGCGGCGTGTGCCGCACCCTGTTCGTGAGCAGTGAGGATATGGTTTATCTCATTTCGGTATTTATAAAGGCTGTCGTACACATTGAGTATCTGCCCGCCCGGATATCCGAACACAGTGTCGCAACCCTGCGCAATTAAAGTTTTTACAATTATATCTGAACCTGACAGAAGCATCGTATCACTCCTTTTTAAGGTAATTGCAAATAAGCTCTCCGCACTTTTTGCAGCCTACAAGCGTCATACCCTCGCTCATAATGTCTGCTGTACGGTATCCTGAATCAAGGTATGCTTCCACCGCTTTTTCGATAGCGTCAGCTTCCTTTGGCATATCAAAGCTGAAACGCAGCATCATTGCGGCAGAGAGAATTGTGCCCACAGGGTTTGCCACATCCTTGCCTGCAATGTCGGGAGCAGAGCCGTGAATGGGCTCGTAAAGTCCACAGGTATTGGCACCGAGACTGGAGGAAGGAATCATACCGATAGAGCCTGTAATCTGAGAAGCCTCGTCAGAGAGAATATCGCCAAACATATTCTCAGTAATAATAACGTCAAACTGAGCGGGATTTTTTACAATCTGCATGGCGCAGTTGTCAACCAGCATATCGGAAAGCTCAACGTCGGGATATTCTTCCTTGAGTCTGTGCATAACCTTTTTCCAAAGTCTGCTTGAATCAAGTACATTGCTTTTTTCTACGGAGCAGAGCTTTTTGTTCCTTTTAAGTGCGGTTTCAAAACCAATACGACCGATTCGCTCAATCTCAGCCTCGCTATATGTAAGTACATCTGTAGCTGTGCTACCCTCAGTCTTGTGCTCGCCAAAATAGATGCCTCCGATAAGCTCACGAACGATGATAAAATCAATGCCTTTGTCTACAATCTCTTTTTTAAGAGGAGAAGCATCTGCGAGCTGTGGCCAAATCTTTGCAGGGCGGTTGTTTGAATAAACTCCCATACCTTCCCGAAGTCTCAGAAGTCCTTTTTCGGGACGTTTAGAGCCTTCTGCATCGTTCCATTTATCTCCGCCCACTGCACCTAAAAGCACGCTGTCGGATTCAAGGCATTTTTTGAGTTCACTTTCGGGAAGAGGATCGCCGAATTTATCAATAGCACATCCGCCCATATAAACATCGGTAAACTCAAAGGTGTGACCGTAAACCTTGGCAACCTTTTGGAGTACCTTTAGAGCCTCATTTACAATTTCGGGGCCTATACCGTCGCCGCGGATAACTGCAATATTCTTAACCATTATCTTCACCTTCTTTCAAGGATTTGAGAAGTCCGCCACTTCTGATAATATTCTGAATAAATTCGGGGAAGGGCTGAGCCTTGTACTCTTTGCCTGTTGTCAGATTTGTGATAACGCCCGTGTCAAAATCCACCTTTACTTCATCATTTGCCTTAATTTCCTCAGCTGCTTCTTCACATTCTAAAATAGGCAATCCTATGTTGATTGCGTTGCGGTAAAAAATACGTGCAAAGCTTTTTGCAATTACGCAACCCACACCGCAGGTTTTAATAACGAGAGGTGCGTGCTCTCGAGAAGAGCCGCAACCGAAGTTTAAGCCTGCTACCATAACATCTCCTGCTTGCACCTTCTTCACAAATTCTGTGTCGATATCCTCCATACAGTGCAGAGCTAATTCCTTTGCATCGGGGGTGTTGAGGTAACGTGCAGGGATGATAACATCGGTGTCAACATTATCGGGATATTTGAAAACTTTACCTTGTGTATTCATTACTCTACCTCCTTGTATTCTGTGATATAGCCCTTGAGAGCACTTGCGGCAGCTGTGTGGGGAGAAGCAAGGTACACTTCGCTTTCCACATGACCCATTCTGCCTACAAAGTTGCGGTTTGTAGTAGCAATACATCTTTCTCCCTCGGCTAAAATTCCCATATATCCGCCAAGGCAAGGACCACAGGTAGGAGTTGAAACAACTGCACCTGCGTCAATAAAGGCGGTGTAGTAGCCATTTTCCACACAGTCCCTTAAAATCTGCATTGTACCTGGGATGATAATGCAACGAACACCCTCTGCAACCTTGTTGCCTTTAAGAATTTCGAAGGCTGCCTTCATATCTTCAAGCCTGCCGTTAGTGCAGCTTCCGATTACCACCTGGTCGATTTTAATGTGATTAAGCTCACTTGCAGGATGGGTGTTCTCAGGCAGATGAGGACAAGCAACCGTTGGAACAATTTGGCTTAAATCAATGTCATATACCTTTTCGTATTCAGCGTCTTCATCTGCGGTGAAAACAACCGGCTTTCTTTCGCTTCTACCTTCAAGATATTTCATTGTTACTTCGTCAACGGGGAAGATTCCGTTTTTGGCTCCTGCCTCAATCGCCATATTGCAAATGCATAGTCTGTCGTCCATTGAAAGATTCTTAACTCCTTCGCCTGTAAACTCCATACTCTTGTAAAGAGCTCCGTCAACGCCTATCATACCAATCATGGTGAGAATCACATCTTTGCCGCTGCAGTTTGGTCTGAGTTTGCCGATGATGTTGAATTTAATTGCAGAAGGTACCTTAAACCAAGCCATACCTGTTGCCATACCTGCTGCCATATCCGTAGAGCCCACGCCTGTTGAGAAAGCTCCCAGTGCACCGTAAGTGCAGGTGTGACTGTCAGCACCAATTATACAGTCGCCTGCGGTGACAACTCCCTGCTCGGGCAGAAGTGCGTGTTCAATTCCCATTTTGCCTACATCGTAAAAATGGCTGACACAATGTGAGCAGGCAAATTCTCGGCAAGTTTTGCTCTGCTGAGCCGCTTTAATGTCTTTATTAGGAACAAAATGGTCAAGTACGATTGCTACCTTGTCTTTATCAAAAACCCTGTCAAAGCCAGCTTTTTTGAATTCGTTTACAGCCACTGGGGTTGTAATGTCGTTGCCAAGGACAATGTCAAGCTTTGCACTGATAAGCTGACCTGCCACTACATTATCAAGCCCTGCGTGTGCGGCAAGAATTTTTTGAGTCATAGTCATTCCCATATCATTTACCTTCTTTCGTCATATTGTGAAAAGCACTGAGCAAAGCCTTTGTGCTGGCATGGATAACGTCAGTATCTGTACCTACACCGTAGAACATATTGCCACTTTCATCTTCAAGTCCTATATAAGAAGCGGCAACACTCTGTGAGCCCTGTCCCTGCATACTGTGTTGTGTGAAAATCTGCAGAGTGTAGGTTGTGTTTGTATATTCTTTAAGGGCATTGTTGATGGCATTAAGTGAGCCGTTGCCCTCGGCTTCAAGTTCGGTTTCTTCTCCATCTTTTTTGAATGTAATATTTATTTTAACCGCGTCATTTTCGCGCATAAAGTCAAAGTCCGTTACCTCAATTCCGCTGTCAATATTCAGATAATGTTCGGTAAAGATGTCGTGGATTTCGTCAGGTTTCAGCTCTCTATGTTCTTTGTCTGAAATATCCTTGCACAAATAGCTCAAATGCTCACGCATTTTCACGGGCAAGTTATAGCCAAAGCTCTGCTCAAGAAGATAGCCGATACCTCCTTTACCTGATTGGGAATTTACTCTGATAACATCTGCATCGTATGTTCTGCCTATGTCTTTGGGGTCTATAGGTATGTAGGGCACATTCCACTGATGAAGTGCGTTTTTGCTTCTGTATTTCATACCCTTGGCGATTGCGTCCTGGTGACTGCCCGAGAAAGCCGCAAAGACCAATGCACCTGCGTATGGAGCTCGCTCATAGACATGCATTCTGGTGCAACGCTCATATTTTTCAACCAAGGTGGTCATATCAGAAAGGTCAAGTTTTGGATCAACTCCATGAGAGTACATATTCATAGCAAGAGTGACGATGTCAACATTACCCGTTCTCTCACCGTTACCAAAGAGTGTACCCTCTACTCTGTCAGCACCTGCTAAAAGCGCAAGCTCAGTATCTGCAACACCTGTGCCTCTGTCGTTGTGAGGATGGAGGGAAAGGATAACAAACTCTCTGTACTTTAAGTTCTCACTCATAAACTCAACCTGAGAGGCGTAAACGTGGGGGAGACTCATCTCAACCGTTACAGGCAGGTTGATGATTACATTGTTGTTTGCAGAAGGCTCTAAAACATCAAGCACTGCGTTGCAAACTTCTAAAGCATATTCAGGCTCGGTGCCTGTAAAGGATTCGGGAGAATACTCAAAACGGAAGTTGCCTTCGTATTCACTTGCAAGTTTTTTTACAAGCTTTGCACCGTCAACTGCAATTTTTTTGATTTCTTCTTTGCTCTTTTTGAACACCTGTTCTCGCTGTGCAACACTTACGGAATTATAGAAATGAATAATTGCACTTGGTGCACCTTTACAAGCATCAAAGGTTTTGCGAATAATGTGTTCTCGGCACTGAGTCAGCACCTGTACGGTAACATCCTCGGGAATCATATTGTTGTCGATAAGTGTGCGTAAAAACTCATACTCTGTTTCAGAAGCCGCAGGAAAGCCTACCTCAATTTCTTTAAATCCCACATTCAGAAGCACTTTGTAGTATTCAAGCTTTTCTTCTAAACTCATTGGAATAACCAACGCCTGATTGCCGTCACGCATATCAACCGAGCACCAAACAGGCGGTTTTTCAATATGGTCTTTTTCTACCCATTTATTGTACTTTTTATCTACGGGGAAGTATCCCACTCGGTATTTACTTGAGTCCATCATAAGACTTACTCCTTTTCTGCCACAACTTCAACCTCTACCAATGCACCCTTGGGTAGTTCCTTAACTGCTACGCAGGAACGTGCAGGTTTTTCGGTGAAGTATTCTCCGTACACACTGTTAAAAGTGGCAAAGTTGTTCATATTTGTTAAGTAGCAAACTGTTTTTACTGCATTTGCAAGGCTTGAGCCTGCGGCATCTAAAACAGCTTTAAGATTTTTGCATACTCTGTGAGTTTGTACCTCAATGGTATCTCCCTCAAGCACTCCTGTTTCGGGGTTAAGTGCAATCTGTCCCGATGTAAAAACAAAGTTTCCCATAACTACGGCCTGTGAGTAAGGACCGATTGCTGATGGTGCTTTATCTGTTAAAACTTTAGTCATTGTAATTATCCTCTTTCTTACACTATTTTGAATCCCTCAGCCTTCAGTGACTGAGTGATAAGATTAACATGGTCATAATCTCGGGTTTCCATTTCAATTCTGAGGAAACAACCGTTAACGCTTTTGGTGTTGCCCTTTTCGTAGTGAACACCCGTAACGTTGCCGCCGCAGTCTGCAATGATCCGCGAGATTTCTTTGAGCTGACCGGGTTTATCAATAAGCTCAATAAGTAAGCTTGATGACCTGCCCGAATTAAGAAGTCCTCTGTCGATGACTCTTGAAAGGCTTGTTACATCAATGTTTCCGCCCGACACTACACAGACAACACGCTTGTCTTTAATGGGTAGTTTATTAAACATAACCGCCGCAACCGCTGTGGCACCTGCTCCCTCTGAGATCATCTTTTGCTTTTCCATAAGAGCGAGGATTGCACTTGCAACCTCGTCGTCGCTGACTAACACCACATCGTCAACATACTCTTTTGCAATAGCAAAGGTGTTCTCTCCGGGTTCTTTAACGGCAATGCCGTCTGCAATTGTATGCACAGATTTAAGTCGCTGTATTTTATCGGCTTTCAGAGAGTTGTACATACTTGGTGCACCATTGACCTGAACACCGTAAACTTTCACAGAAGGACGAATCTGTTTTACAGTATACGCAATACCTGCCAAAAGTCCGCCGCCACCAACGGGCACCACAATTGCGTCAATATTATCAAGGTCGTTTAAAATTTCAAGAGCGATTGTACCCTGACCTGCAATAACGTTTTCATCATCAAAGGGATGCACAAAGGTGTATCCCTCTTTTTCTTTAAGCTCCAATGCTTTTTTGTAGGCGTCGTCATAGCACCCCTCTACCAGACACACATTTGCACCGAAACTTTTTGTGGCTTCAACCTTAGAGATTGGAGCAGAGTCGGGTAAGCAGATAAGAGACTTAATTCCATTCTTAGTTGCCGCTAAAGCCACGCCTTGTGCATGATTTCCTGCGGAGCAGGCTATTACACCCTTTGCTTTTTCTTCTTCACTGAGCATTGCAATTTTGTATGCAGAGCCACGCACCTTAAACGAACCTGTAATTTGCAGATTTTCGGGTTTCAGGTATAGCTCACAATGAGGTGCAACACCATAGGCTCTTACAACATTTGTTTCACGAACAATGCCTTTCAGCATAGTTTGTGCATTAAAAACTTTGTCAAGAGATAACATATTATTCCGCCTTTCACATAATACTGTATGCTTTGAGACAAAAAATAAACCCGCCTCAAAGCTAAATTGCTTTGAGACGGGTGAAATCTAAAATATTACACTCGCGGTACCACTCAAATTGCGGATACAAAAATCCGCCACCTCTTCGAAGTCCAACAACTTCTATACACTAACGTAGCAAACACGGGAAACGCCTACTGGGTGTTTGAACCTTTGGGGCTTCCGGCTCAGAAGGGATAGGAAATTCTAATGCATTTTATCGGGATCGCACCACCCCCGACTCTCTGGGAAAACAACTGATAGATTCCGTCTTCATCGACGCCTTTGAAAATTCGAAGTCATCTAACCTCTATGCACTGACGTAGCATACACGGGCCGCCCTACTAAAATGAGTTCAGGCTTCCGGCTCGGAAGGGAGAGGTCTTGGCAGGGTCATACCGATTCACACCAAACATCGGTTCTCTGAAATGAAATATCCTCGACCGTTTTTCGTCACAGCCTTTAAGAAAATTTTAAATTTGTTGAGTATTTTACTCCTAGAATTCTTTAGTGTCAAGTAGATTTTATAAAAAACCACAATTAACACCATAAATCTTTTCGAATACAACTATCGATTTATTCGATAACCAAACAAACAATATCTGGACTTGTGAAGATTGTTATGCTATGTGTTTGTACTGGAAAGGACGGTGTAAACTGTGACAATACTTGAAGATTTATGGTACGGAAATGTAAGACCAACAGAGAGGTCAATAGTCAGAGGGAGTAAGCTTGATAACCTGATGAATCTCCTCTGCCAGAATGAAGATGACTTGATACTTGGACTTACTGAAAAGCAAAAAGAAAGCTTTGATAAGTTCAAGGACTGTCAGTCAGAAATTACAGACTACCTTGAAACCGAAGCGTTCACCCAAGGCTTCACCATAGCGGTTAAGCTTATGGTTGAGGTTATGAAAACAATGGAGATACCTGAGGTGTAGATATGAAAAAGAGAATACAGACAATGATAATCTTTGCAGCTATGATATGCATGAGTATAAGCGGTTGCAATGAAAAAGACGTAACACCTATAAGCACATCAGTAACAGAACCTATAGCAAAAACATCAGTAACAACAGTGACATCAGCGAAAGAAGTTCTTGAAACCACTGCAATATCTTCAACCGCAGTTTGGACAGAAACAGTGACAGAAGCGGTTGTTGCAGTGACAACTGTCACTGCTCCCCAAACAGATCCACCGAAGGTTGAAAATGAAAAACCAAATAACTATGAACTGACTGAACCTACGGAATATGTGGTTGTAACAGAACCTATAATCACAGACGATACCAAACTTACACATGCAGAGTTCTCTATATGCTAAAAATATATGGTGAAAATGAGTAATACAGTTACCCGCATAAATGCAAACAAAAAACACCCAATATCCGTTGGGTGTTTTTTGTTTTTCTAAAGTTGTATCATGCTATATTTATGATTATACGTAATTGTGTGCAATATGTGTGCAATTATAGAAAATCGAGATGATTTTTAGTTGCAAATCTGTTTTTATGTCTTGCTATGACATAAATTGTGAATATATAAAAAACCGCATTGTAAAGCCATTCCTGACTAACAATGCGGTTTTTTATGGTCCGAGTGACAGGAGTCGAACCTGCGGCCTCTTGAACCCCATTCATTAATAATAGATATTAACCTGAAAAATATGCGGAAAATATGGAATATAAGCGCTGAAAACAGCAAAAACGATTCCATATTTTCCGCATTTTCTATACAAATTTTTCTCGTTACACCACAATTGCACCAAACAATACTTTGATAGTTGAAATAATCGGTAAATGTGATATAATATTTATATTGTATATTTTGGGGTGTAGATATGAAAATTGCAATTGTAGATGATAATTTGATTTTTGCGCAGTCTTTCAAAAACAGATTCGTGAATATGTATAACGATACAATTAAGTCACTGGATGTTTTTACTACTGCAGAAAGATTCCTTGAATCTGGTTATAAATATGATGTTGTCTTTCTTGATATAGATATGCCCGGAATGTCTGGTCTGGAACTTGCAAAACAGTACAAAGATAAAATGATTAGCATTGTGTTTGTAACAAACAGGGACGATTTAGTGTTTGAAGCTTATAACACAACTAACACTTTAGGCTTTGTCAGAAAATCAAATATTGAGGAGGATTTACCTATTGTCCTCGACAGACTACACCGTGAATCTCAAAGTACCATGTATCTGACGGTAAAGAGTAGCTCGGAACTTACAAGAGTAAGATATTCGGAGATTATATATGTTGAAAAACTATCTCATAATGTCATACTCTATACCCTTACAGGTGATATATCTATGCGTAAAACTATATCTGAGACAGAGGAGTTACTTAATGGGTATGGATTTGTCAGAACCCATATAGGATACATAGTAAATATGGAATATATCAAACTGATTAATTCAAAGGAAGTAATACTAACAAACGGAAAGGTTGTACCTATAAGTCGGCAAAAGGTGAAATTTGTTAAAGATGAATTTCTTAGATGGAGTGTGAAGGCAAATGAGTGAAACTTTTGATATAATATTTAATCTTAGTATTAATTTGTTTCAGGGGATTGCTTTTGTGTTGTTTTGTAATTCGTTTTTTACTCCTAAATTTAAGAAGTCTATAAATTTGATGATTTGCGCATCTGTGGTTTTGTTGTTGTTTATAACGATTACGGTAATTAATTCTTGCTTCTCCTTTATTGCTGATATTGAGATAGTTGCCAATTTATTGATAATGATTCCCTTTTCTATTGTGTGTCACAAAGGTAATGTGTATATGAAAATATTCTTGCCGATACTTTCATTTTTATTATTGATGTGCGTAGCAATGATTTATACTACTTTTGTGTCTGTTGTGTTTAATAAAAATGTTGAACAGGTTGTAACAGAAAGTACAGTTTATAGATACATATATGTGATAATTGCAAATCTGACATATTTTTTCATTCTATATCTTATTGTTCGGATTTATAAGAATAAGATAAATCTTAAAAAGTCAACAGATATAGTTACATGTTTTGTTATTCCTGTGCTTACAATGACAATTACATTTTTAGCAACAGCGGTGCTATCTGACTACAAAACATCAGAACTTAATAGGATTTATTTGGGGTGTATTGTAATAATTGCAATTGTTATAGCGTTCGCGATGTTTTCTTTAATGCACCATATCGGTAAATCGGCAGAGATCAGTGCAATTAATTCTATGATGGTAAAGGAGCAGGAACTTTATAAAACAGAGATAGTAAATCAAAGCAATTATATTGAGGATATATCGCGTGTAAAGCATGAGATGAAGAATAAACTGTTTTGCATAAGGGAACTCCTACGATCAGGTCGTATAAAGGAAGCTCAGAAAATGTGTGAAGATGTAGAGAGTGAACTAAGTGATGTACCGGCTATATTCAGTACAGACAACATTTATTTGAATGCACTGCTTAATATGGCATATAAAAAGAGTATTGATAATCAGGTGGCATTTAGTTATACGATTAAGACTAATCTTGTAGATATAGATGAGTCTGACCTGATTTCCTTACTGGGAAACCTTATAGATAATGCATTTGATGCCTTGCATAAATTAAAGTCAGATAGGTTTTTACAGATTACCATATTTGAAAAAGATAATTATTATATGTTTTCTGTAAAGAATAGTATATCAGGTTCGGTGATTTATAGAAATCCCGAACTTGAAACTACAAAATCTGATAAAAGATTTCATGGGCATGGACTTAAAATTGTCAAGCAAATCGTGAAAAAGTACAATGGAAACTTATCTTTTTCTGAGAATGATAACATTTTCGATGTTAGCATTATGCTTGAAAGAGGAAAAAGATAAATTAATTTACCAACCGCGTCCAAAAAACTACAAAGTACGCCAATTTGAACAAAATAATATTTAAATCTGCTATATTAAAGACAAAGATAAACAAGGGTATGATGATATGCTTAATTCTTTGCCTGAGCGTATAGCAGATTTTTTATTGCGTCAAAAATGCTTCGAAGATGAAATGCTACCTGTTTATGTGTATGGAGTAAAAGTTTTTCTCTCGTCGCTTATAGGGGCAGTTCTTGTTTTAGTGACAAGTTGTATTTTAGGTGTGTTTGAGAGTGGAGTGCTGTTTTTACTGGCTTTTATAATACTTCGTCAGTTTACAGGTGGACTGCACTGTGATTCCTATGTTGCGTGTAATGTTACTACTGTAATTACATTCATTGTTGCAGTTATTTTTAAAGATATAATTATTCACACTACATCTTGCAATGTGATTTTAGGGATGATGATAATAATATCTTTTATTATTACGGCAGTATTCTCTCCTGTGAGTCATCCCAATAAAGAGATAGAGCAAAAAGATAGGTTGAAGTTTCGATATGTTTCTTTGGGGATTTTAATCATACATATTGCAATTGTGTTGTTGTGTAACAGATGGTTTAGATTAGAAATAATAATTGTTACGGACTTTATTTCAAGTATCTATATGGTTTTCGGACTAATAAAAAATAAACTGAGAAAGGAGAAATGATTATGAAACTTAAAAAGACAACTGCTGATGTTGTTGCAAAGATTGCAAAAATGGCAGCAAAGAGCGCTTGTGGTAGTGCATCTTGGTGGGGAATCCATCAGCCAAAAGAGCCTAACAATCTAAAAAAGCTTTTACGCAAATAAGATTGTTAATAATCCTGCCTTGGTATATTTCTCTACGATTTTCTCGCCAAGGCAGGAGCACCCCCAAAAAAGCATAATTTCTATTTATGGACGACAGCAGTTGTCCAAAGAGAAGCGGGCAACTGTGCTGAGCATAGTTATGTCTCGCTTTTTATTTTGTATGTCGAAAGGAGAATTGTAATGAGTAAATTCAGAAAAATTACGATATCTGTTTTGTCAATTATTTTAGTTGTATTGATATCGTTTACTCTGCCTGTACAGGTAGCTGCTACAGCAACCCCTGATGAGGTTGAAGGTTTAGCTGATTCAGAATCAATACAGCAAGAAGATGCAACATCCGAAGGAAATATTATTGGCGAAGATACATCAAAACGTGATGAATATACAAAGCACTTCATTACTGATGCAGGCACAACCATCGCCGCTCAGTATGCTGTGCCTGTGCATTATAAAGATGCAAACGGAGAATATGTTGATTTTGATAATTCACTGGTTTCATCACAGGTGACAATTTCAGAAGCAACAGAGGATGAAGTAACTGCAGACGAAGTTTCCGCATATAGCCTCAGAACTATTGAAGAAACAGAGGATACTTTTACGAACAAAAAGAGTAACTCAAAGGTTTCTCATTTTAAGAAGTCAGGCAAGGCGAAACTTATAGAAATTACAAGGGATAACCATACTATCTCCTGGGGATATTCGGGAGCAAACATTGTTGAAGCTCAGGAACAGAAAAGTAACTCAGAAGAACTTGTTGGAAACGATGCTTTTATGGTCCTTCCAAATCTAAGTAGTACAGTATTGTATGAAAATATATACAACAATGTGGACTTAGAGGTTATTAACTCAACAGTAGGAGTTAAGGAGAATCTGATTCTCAAATCCTCCAACACAAAGAATGTTTTCAAAATAGAATACAATATTGGTGATCTTGTAACTGAAAGTGTAGACAGTCATACAATTGAACTCAAAGATGCTGACGGAGTAGTTGTATACACTATTTCTGCGCCATATATGGTGGATGCAGAGGGTGAGATGAGCGAAGCTGTAGAGCTTAAAATTCTCCAGAATAACAAGGGGAAGTTGTCTGTAAAACTCACAGCTGACAAGGATTGGCTTAAGGATAAATCACGAGTATATCCTGTAACCATTGACCCTAGTGTTGAATATGGAGAAAGCTATACTGAAACATCTAGTGCATATATCAGTTCAGCTAACCCCAATAAAATTATGAACCAGCACACAAATGCCTATGTGTCTAAAACTGATAGCAATGTTAATAATGGATTGTTTAAGCTAAATGAGCTGACAGAACTTAGTAATGGTGACTATATTGTAAACGCTTCCTTGAATGTATATCCTATGTCACAGCCTTCACTTGCTATGCAGTTGAAAGCATATAAGGTTACATCAGACTGGACCACTGCAACTGCCACATACAATAATGTTACATTTGATAGTACTGTTGTTGATTATGCCAAAGTAACTGCAGATAGTTTGGATGCTATAACCTTTGATATTACAAAGTTGATGAAGGATTGGTACAATGATCCTTCTTCAAACTATGGTGTGATGTTGAGTACAGATGATTTAGCTGGCATTGAGCTTGGCGGCCATGCTTGTTACTACTCCGATTGCAAGCCTATGTTTACAATTACATATAAGAACTATGTTGGAACAGAGACTGATTTAACTTACCGTACTCATGGTACAGGACTCTACGGAACAGGTTATGTATCTGATGCTTTAGGTACATTAGTGCTTCGACAGGAACTTGTTCAGGAAAGCGGCTCCAGAATGCCTGTGTCAATTTCTGCCACATACAACAGCGTACTATTCGATGAACTTTTCAGCAACGGATCGCCTACAGGTTGCGGGTGGCAGATGTCGTTTAATCGATATATAAGTGTGCCAAGCGAAGAATTGCAGGCGCTTGGTTACGATTATATCTACACTGATGAGGATGGAACAAACCACTATTTTACAAAGGTTGAAGTTACTGAGGAAGAAGCAACTGCAGAAGATTATGTTGAAAGTTGGACCGATGAAAATGAATTCGGCTACACAATTACAAAGACTTCAACAAACATAATTCTTGATGCGGGAACTGGTACTAAAGCATATTTTGAACTTCCTGCAAATGGTGGTAAGATATTATCGGAAGTAGACGATTACAACAACACAATCACATACACATACACAGACGGAAACCTTACTAAGATTACTGACGGAGCGGGAAGAGAATATATAATCTCATATTCTACAAATTCTGTAACAGGTGAGTTAAGGGTAAGCAAGATTACTTCTCCTGACAGTTCAACTGTTTCCTTTACATATGGGACAAGCTCAGAAACTCAAAATTGGATTTCTAAGATTGAGTACAGTGATAGAGAAACAGTTACATTCTATTATGATGTTACAACCAAGCAAATCAACACAGTTCAGTCCACTTGCGGTACAAAGGTGGTTTATTCCTATAATAGCGATAGAACTGTTAGTAAAATAACAGACCAGATATCCGGAAACTGGTTGCAGATGAACTATAATACCGATAACACTACTAAGATAGAAGACAAGCAGGGAAGAAGTGAAACTTACACTTTCGATAACTACGGAAGAACTGTTTCTGTTCTCAATGCGGATGGCCACCTGGAGAATACTGGTGGATCAGAGGGGTATTATCTGTCAACGGGCTCAGATTCTTATACGAAGAATTATATTACTAATTCTTACTTAACAAGTGCAAGCGGATATGTTGCTGAGTACAGCGATACAGAATCAACAGGAACTTTCACCTACGATACTTCAACAGAAGAAGTGAACGGAGAGAAAGTTCAACATCTGGGTAGTAGATCTATTAAGATTAATAATACAGATAACTCTCAGATTACTATGGCAACTCAGAGTATTTCTGCAACTGAGCTTGCAGGTGGGGATGTAACCTTCTCCTCATATGTAAAGACGAGTGAACTCACACCGCCTCTCAGCGAATGTAAATCAGGAGCGTTCTTAAAGATTCAGTGTCTTGATGCAAGCGGTGCAGTTGTTGAGGAAGAAGAGAGCTATACTATTCTCGGTACAAATAACTGGCAGAGGTTCAGTGTTACCGTTAATGTTCCCGATACAACCGCTACTGTTAAGGTGTGCGTTGGTATTCAGAATGCAACAGGTACAGCTTGGTTTGACTGTTTACAGTGTGAGTCTGCAAGCTGTATGAATGATTTTAACATTCTTAACAACAGTGACTTTTCTGGTAGCGGAAGTTGGAACGGATCAAGATATTTAAGTGGTAATACAGAAGTTACTAGAACTAGAACTCAGACTGTAAGCATTAATAAAGCAAATGTATCCTTTAATATCACAGGTACTGCAAGTGCAACCTCTGTGCCTCTGAATAATGATGAAAGAGCATTCGGTATAAAACTTACTATCAATTATGCTGATGGTACCACTGAGGAACATCTGCAGAACTTCAATGCGGCAACAACCGTAAAGCAATCTGTAAATCTGTTTGTTACTCCTGAAAAGAGTAATGTTGTGATTTCCACAGTTGCATTCTCCTTTGTCTACGATTATAATGTTGGTATAATGACTGCTTATGACTGTATGCTCAACTTTGAGGATAATATGTATACTGTCGAAGAGTCTGAAGAAGAAACGGAAGAATCAACAGAAACAACAGAGGAAACTGTCAGCACAGAGCCTTATGACGGCTATGCATACACATATGATAGTTATGGCAATGTTCTGACTTCCTCACAGGGTACAGTTATCCCTTCAACTGATGGTGAGGATACCATTGATTCTTCAAAAACTCACATTACAACAAGTACTGTTTATGATTCTACAGGAAATTATGTAACTTCTGAGACTGATTCTCGCGGTAATACTGTTACATACTCAGTAGATGCAAACAACGGCAGAGTTAACAGTGTGACAGATGCAAAGGGCAACGTGACCTCTTATACCTACGATGCCTTTGGCAATGTTCTGTCTGAAACCAGCGGTGATGTGACCAACACCTTTACCTATGCTGATACAGGTAATCTTACTGCTATTAGCCACAATGGCTTTAATTATAGTTTTGCATATGACAGTTACGGTAATAGCACAGCTACCTCTATTGGTAGCCGTACCCTCGTTACTAACACATACGGAAATGATAACTACAGCCTTGTAGCATCCACATTCGGTAATGGTGATGTGATTAACTATACCTATGACGATTTGGGTAATATCATCCGAATCAGCAACGAAGAAGATGTTTTAGCCGAGTATGTGTATAATAAGAAGGGCAATGTCGCTCGTATAATTGATAATGCAAGCGGCAGAATAACTGACTATTGGTATAATGTAAGCGGCTTAGCACTTGGTACAACTACATATCAGAGTGACGGCAGTGTGGTGGCATATTCCAATGACTCCACAGATGCAGACGGCAATCAGATTACAGTATCCTCTGTAGGTAATGTTACCCGTGTGGTTACACAGGGAGTAGATGAGGACGATAACTCTTACGTTGACAATGACGGTTGGAATACTACAGTTGCGCTTGATTCTCTTGGCAGAATCACAAACAAGTCGACTTCTCCCAATAATCTTACTGCATTTACTACTGATTATACCTATGTGGCAGGTAGCGATGATAATGCGACAACCGAACTTGTAGACAGCATATCTGTTAAGCGTGGTAGCAAGGATATTATAACTTACTCCTATGAGTACGATGCAAACGGTAACATAAGAAGAGAATACCAAAACGGAGTTACCAAGTATGTTTACACTTATGATAGCTTAAACCAGCTCAAAAACGTTAACAACTATGTGAATAACACATATACCACCTATGCGTATGATGATGGCGGAAACATTGTCAGGGAATTAGTGCAAAATCTTCATCCAACTTACGGATATCCGACAACTGTTGCAAGTGATATATCTTATACTTATGGCGATTCCGAGTGGAAAGACTTGCTAACCGAGTATAACGGTGAAGCTATTACCTATGATACAGTGGGTAATCCCTTAACCTATCGTGATGACATCACAATGACTTGGCAGAACGGCCGTGAGCTTGCAACCCTGACAAAGGATAATAAGACAATAAGCTATACCTATGATGCCAATGGTATGCGTACCGAGAAGAATAGTGATGGAACTGTTACTCAGTATTTCTATGATGGTAACAATAATCTAACTTCTCTCAAACGCGGAGATACTCAGCTTGTGTTCTATTACGATACTGAGGGTCAGCCTGAGTCAGTAGCTCACTATACTAACTATGTTGCAACAAGATATTACTATGTTAAGAATCTTCAGGGTGATATAGTAAAGATAGTGTCTGACCATGGTACAGTAATTGCAAACTATGAGTATGATGCATACGGCAAGCTCCTAAGTATCACAAACTCCACAGGTGCAGAGATAACATCTGAGACTTCAATAGCACTTCTCAATCCGTTCCGTTATCGTGGCTATGTATACGATGATGAAACAGGTTTCTATTATCTCCGAAGTCGTTATTATGATCCTGAGATTGGCAGATTTATTAATCCTGATGATACAGCTTTTTTAGGAGCAAATGGAAAAATAGTAGACTATAATTTATTTTCGTATTGTGGTAATAATCCTGTTAACAATATTGATCTTTGCGGCAATTATTATGCAGAGGCTACATTGTTGTGTGTTCTCAAAGCTGTGTTGGCTACGATTATAACTGTGGCAGTAGCATATGTTGTTTATGTGTTTGGTAAGCGATATTCAAAAACTATTGTCTCAGCAATAAAGAATGCTATAAATACAGAACTTAACGGGTTGAGAAGAACTATATTACTGTTGTTCGAGCTTACAAATGCGGTGGCGAAGTATCATTCTCTAAAGCCGTATGAGTATCATCATATCGTACCTCGGTCTAATATTAGTTGGAGCACAAAAGCGCAGGAAGTTAGAAAGATTTATATAAACGCAGGATATTCTATTAATAATTCTATGAATATAATAATCCTAAAAACAGGAATACACAGAAAACTGAATTCTCATGTGTACTATAATGTTCTGTATGGTGTTTTTAGTATCTGTTGCTATAGTGGTCAAAGTAAAACAGAGAAAAAGTATGGTGTGGTTATGGCTTTGGGAATAATGCGTTCTATATTACAACAACTGAATTCATTATCTCCGTATTGATTCTAAGGTGATTGTATGTGTTTGTATAATAATGTAAGAAGAATTTTGTTTTCCCCTAAAACTCAAAAGGTAGCTTTTTTGACGCGGAAGTGTGAGTTGGTTTTATCAGACTCTGTCCATATCAATGAAGGGGTTATTGTTCCTAATTTTAAATCATCTTACCTTTTAGAATTCTCTTCGGATGGTAAAAAAATAGCTGGATTAGATAACAAGAGAACATTATGGATATATGATATCGAAAATGAAACCTTAACTCAATATAGCACTCAAGGTATACGTGAAGTTAATAGTATTCAGTTTTCAAGAAGTGGTAATTATATATTTCTTGTTAGCAGTCAAGTTTTTATTCGAAAAAATGAATTGACAAAAGTTCTTGTTATTGATTTGATAAACAATAAATATCAAATAGAATCCTTTTATAGAGCTTATAATATGGGAATTAAAGATGGTTTTAAAGATACGATTCTGATATGCAAAAAAAGAATTAAGTCAATGGATAAATTTTATCAACCAGAGTATTTTGCTTTGTATGACTGGAAGGAAGATTTAGGAAAGTTTGACTTGCGTTATGAAATTGCACCATCGAATAATTATGTTGAAGATTTTGATTTGATTTTAGATAGCAAGAATAATCAGCACATTTCTATGGTGAAGCAATCCTTAATTATACATTCCATTGATTCTCTTTTTAAATATGAGAGTATTTTGGATGTTAAGATTTTGTTGAAAAGCACAGAAAGAGTTACAACGGTAGTATTAGTGGATCAAGTAAAGGGTTGTTTAATATGTTGTGTAGAAGATATTGAAAGTTTGGATTTTTATGTGATGATAATTGATTATTATAATAAATTTATAATTTCAAAAAAAATTCTTGAAGGAATGCCAGAGTTTATAAGTCTCGAAAGAAGTGGGAGATATATGTCTTATGGTGTTTGGAAAGACCCGTGTCACTTCAGTACACATGTTTTATCTTTGCTATGATGTTTTTTGTTTTCCTAAAGATATTAATTTTATAGGTGAATATATCCCTCAAAAATGCTGTGTCACAGAATAGTGACACAGCATTTTTTGTCAAACACCCTCGATTGTATCGGGGTTCCAAAAAAATTAGCGATAAACAGAGATAATATGAGATTAATGGTTGAATACAAACGAATTTTGAAAAATAAGTGAAACAACGAAGTTTTGGATTCCATCTCGTGGCTCCCCTTGTCAGGGTAGCTGGATTTGCCGAAGGCAAAGACTGAGGGGTAGTAAAATATGAATCTCTCTCCGTCTTTAGCTTCGCAAAATCCACCTCCCTCGTCAGAGGGAGGCAAGGGCGTTATGGTTAAGATGAGCGTGGAAATGCAAGTGTCGGATATAAATGTGCCTTGAGGCGCTGCTTGTAACAAAACCGTTCAGGTACGTCTGAAATACCAACGGCAAAGCCAGTGGATTTTTATTGTTTTATGTTGTAATACAAAGGAATGAATGAAAATATGAATTGTATGCGAATCTAATGAATCAAACCTTTTTTGTATCGTTTTTGCCAAATTAGGCAAGGAGTTTTTACCTAGTCATAAATGAATGGTAAAACAAAAGGTTGAGACAAGTTGGGTTTTATGTTTTTTGAATATAAGAGGATTACAAAATTTGATTTTAGTTATGATGCATATGGTAGACCTGCATGCTTAGCGTATTTTATATCAACTACAGCAATTCCTTCGTATTGTTACTATAACTTAACTTTCCGTGGTAATGTTGTGATTCTATAGGATTGTAAAACTAATAAAAAGCAACTCGATTGTAGCTTTGTGGTTAACCATATCTCTTTATGTTTTATTACATGGTTTCTGTGGTGCTGTTGATAAAAGCAACAAATTAAAGCCAAATATCGACCAACAGTGCCAAATGTCTATTATTTGTCGAATAAAGTGATATTATAATACTAGTGGATTTAGATTATTATTGTATTATATTAACTGATATTCTATATATTCACAGAAGAACAAAGCACAGAAACTTAATTCAATTTTCAAAAAATCCAAATAGAAAGAAGGAAAAGCGAAATGAGTGATTATTTTTCTTTTAGCGAGAGTGAGAAGAAGTATTTGGAATCTGTTAACCTGATGTGTGACGATAATTTATCTGTTTATGCATCTAGAAACGATGAAGCTACAATACGAAAGGCCAGAGGTCCCAGACATGGAATTATACGTCCTCAGTATTCTTATGATATTGATTGTATTATTCATAATCCACTATACAATCGATATGCTGATAAGACTCAGGTGTTTTCGTTTTATAAGAACGATGATATTACCAGAAGAGCTTTGCACGTTCAGTTTGTATCAAAGATTGCCAGAACAATCGGCCGTGCGTTGAAGCTCAATCTTGATCTCATCGAAGCAATTGCTCTTGGACACGATATGGGGCACACTCCTTTCGGTCACAAAGGAGAGGAGTTTCTGAGTGAATGTTATCAGAAAGGTTGTGAAGAATCAGGCAACCCAGTAAGATACTTTAATCATAATGTACATAGTGCCAGATTGTTTCGATATATTCTGGACTCTAACCTCTCGTTGCAGACACTTAGCGGAATCTTATCGCACAACGGTGAAAAAGGATATAAGGAGTATTCACCGTCAAGCTTGAGCACATTTGAGGAGTTTGATGAAATTCTGGAGAACTGCTATCTGGATAATAATTATCACAAAAAGCTTCGTCCTAATACCCTTGAAGGCTGTGTTGTAAGAATAAGCGACAGAATTGCTTATGCAGGCAAGGATAGACAGGATATGCTTAGAGCAGGAATGATTCCCGAGGAGTTTAAGGAAAAGCGATTAATTGGTACAAGCAATAGTGATATTATTTCCAATATTGTTATTAACATTATTAAGAATAGTATTGATTCCCCTACATTGAATATGGATAAAGAAGTTTTTGATGATTTTGAGGATTTGATCAGAGAAAACTATAAGATATATGGCGATACAGAATTGAATGTACCTTATTATGAAATAATCAGACCATTAATGCATGGACTTTATGAACGATTGGTAGAAGATGTTAAAAACAGGGATTATACTTCTCCTGTGTTTGCTCATCACCTTAACAAATCCATATTAGGGGATTGCTATCGTGATAAGGCTACAAGAGCAATCATTGCAGATCCCAATGAAATTGTTACTGATTTTATCGCGAGTATGTCTGATGACTACTTTATTGATATTTGCAAGCATCTGCATATCAATGATGAGTTGATTGGTAAACTGCAGTATCATGAGTATTTCTGATTTTGCTAAGGGACAAAAGTGGACTCTTATAGTATTAACAGATAAAATATAGTTAATTTGCGTTTATCAATATGTGTGCTTAAAGATTAATAATATTACAAAGACTCCATCGCTATCCGATGGAGTCTTTGTGTGTTATTAGCAATCGACAGAATTTACCAACTACGCCATTTTTTCTACCATCTATGCCAAATTGGTGAAAAGTTCTACAATGAATGATAAAATTATGTATATAATTTGTATGGATTGTTCTTGTTGGAGGATTATATGATTGATCAAAATCAGATAATAGAATTAATTAATACCGGATTGCCGATTGTTGCTGCATCTCCTGTGTTAGCAAAGCTTATAGATGTTGTAGGAGATGTGATTAAAACATTGTATCTGCCGACCATAACACTGAAAAAAGGCAAGGCGGAAGTTGATGTTGAAATTTACAGGCAAAGACAGCAAGAAGAATTACTTGAACAGCAAACCTTTACCTTGTATGAGGTGGCAAAACTTAAAAATTTTGTGAAAACAGCAGGCTTTGCAAGTGAGTATTTGGAAAATGTTGAAGCTGTGTCAGATAACCCTGTTGATTTTGATTGGATTATGCGCTTCTTTGATGCAGTAGGAAGTATTAGTAATGAAGAGTTGCAAAAGTTGTGGAGCAGGGTATTATGCGGAGAAATAATAAATCCCGGCAATGTTTCTTTGAGGACATTAGAGGTGATCAGAAATATTTCGCAAAAAGAAGCTGAGATTTTTAACGAGTTGTGTCAATTGGTTTTAGTAAGCGGTGATTGCTATTTTATCAATTCAAATGGTTTTTATCAGCTTCACGATTCGAACCATAGGAGCAAAAAAATAATTGACGAAAAAGGGTATGTTTATTCAACTCACATTATTCCTTTGATTGAAGCAGGATTGTTATCTATTGATAATTCGCTTGCAACTGATTTTTCTGCGGATAAGACACTGGTTGTGCATAACAAAGATACAGTGGTGTTCGTTATTGCGCAGAATGATAATGCTCCTACTATATCAATTGATTCATATTTCTTAACATCCTGTGGTGTCGAACTGTTTAATGTAATAAGCAGTGGCAATGATTTTGTGCCCAACAAGGAATATGTAAATGCTTGCTTTGAAGAGTTTAAAGAAGAGTATTCTGAGTTGGTAGTTGTTATAAAAAATAAAGAAGAATTAGATTAATGCTTCCGTATGTTTTATAATTTATTTCTATAGTTGTATCTATTTAGTACTTGCATCTTTCGTTTTGTAGTAACCTCAGTATATATTTCAGTTGTAGATACGCTACTATGACCTAATATTTCTTGAACAGAACGAAGATCAGCACCATTTGCAAGAAGATTGGTTGCAAAGGTATGTCTTAAATAATGTGGTGTTGAGTTTAAATTGATTTTTGCTCCCGTTTTAAGTGAGTTGTAAATGTATTCGATTCCGTGAATACTGATTTGTTCTCCGTATCGGTTGACAAACAGATTATTTGATGTGGTTACTCGCTTGTTTCTGTATTTTATCCATAAATTTAAGTTTTGCCATGTTTGAGAACAGGAAATGTATATTAGCCTTTGCTTTCGTCCCTTACCATGAATTAGTATGGTGTGTTCAGAGGTGATAATATCCTCCATCATTATATTGGAAGCTTCTGCAATTCTAATTCCGGTGCTTATTAGTATATCAATCAAAGCTAGGTTGCGAATAGATTTCCATTTCTCAAAGTCACTTTTTGCTGTGATAGTTAGATTTGTAGAGTAAGATAAAAGCTTTTTTGACTCTTTTATGGATATCGTTTTTGGAAGTTTGCGTTCTCGTTTGAACTTGAAATTGTGTGCAGTAAAGTAGTTTTGCTTGATGTAATTATGAGATTGCAAGAATTGAAAAAACATTTTAAGTACGATGAGCTTTCTGTTTATAGTGCTATCTTTCAACTTCCTTTTTTGAGATAGTATTTGTATGTAATTTAATATTGTGTCTTCGCCTATTGATTTACTTTCTACATAGTTTGCAAAATCGTGTAAATCAGACTTGTAGGCAGTAGTGGTCTTAGTAGACAGATTTTTAGTTGACTGAGCTATATTAATAAACTCAGTAATTAGATTGTTTAAATTTTTCATAATACACCTCATTGAAATATTATTTTTCTTATTTTATCAAATTTCGAGGTGTAAGTATAAATATAAACTTACAATAACAATAAATTATTGTATTGTAATAATGGATGCAATAATCAAATAACCGATACATGTTACTTGAGGTTTTTTAAAAAGATATGATACACCTAGGAGGTTTGTTATGAATACAACTCAAAAAGGGAATGAATTTGAAAATTTGGTTTTTTCAATTTTAGAAAGAACCCATCCAAAGAGCATAGAATTCTATAGAGGTGGTTCGGATCGTGGCAAAGATATTGTGGCAATATATGAATATAACGGTGTATCTAAGACGGTTATTGTAGAGTGTAAAAACCATAAATCTTCAATAAAACAAAAAAATATATGTGAATCGTTAAATTGGGCTGTTTCCACAAAACCTGATTTATTTTACATTTGGACGAATACCTATCTTACTCCTGCAACTAAAGATTACATTTTATCAATTTCAAAACAATATAAACTAAATGTAGCTTGGGAAGAGGAAACCTCGTTAGAAAGGTATATAACTTGCCTTAATCACACAGACACAGAGCAATTGTTTTTCGAGCTAAAAAACCACATTTACACCTTGTTAAACATCGTAGAACATTCATATGAATTAGAATATACATCTCGCATTTTACCATCAAATCATAATTTGGTTAATAGAAAAATAGAGAAGAAATTATTGTTAGAATCTGACACACATTGTTTTTATCTTGTTGGTCCATCTTGTGTTGGCAAAACACAACTCGCAAAAAACATTGCACATCACTATTACAGCAAAGGGTATTTTGTATTTTGGCATAGAATATTAATGCAAGATGGCGAGTGTCAAATAAAGAATTTTCTGGAATCACTTGGTACATTTTTTGCTTGTGTATTAAAAAGAAACGAATTAAATGAATATTTAAATAGTCATGGTAATTATCTAACTGCGTCGCTTATTAATATAATTAAAACTATGCTATCAAATTATGATTGCGTGTTTTTTATTGATGATATCCACAAATGTAACAGTAATCAGTATATTGAATTATTAATTCAATTACTCGAGATAGAACGAAGTAAGATGCATTTACTTGGATGGTTTAATATTTTTAACATTCATGATTTGAAAGTTAATAATAAAATTGTATTTGTGGATGTCGAACCCCTATCGCCGCAACATATCAGAGAAATTGCATTATCTTATAATGAAGCTCTTAATGAAGAGGAAATGGAGGAAATCGTAAAAAGATCCGATGGGTTACCGGGTCTAGCAGAAATATTGCCAACAAACTTTGAGTGTGTTAATTGTGAAGGATTATCATCATATTTTGATTCGTTAATTTCTTTAATGGAAAACAAAGAAAAAGCTCTGCTCTATTCTTTAGCATTCTCGAGAGTTCCATTGCCGATAAAACTATTAGAAAGAAATAGCTATAGATCAGCTCTCGAAAAATTAACTCAAAAAAGATTGACAAAATTAGAAGGTGAAGTAATAGTCCTGCACGATATGTACAAGAAGTACATCGTAGATTTATTACATTTAATTCCCGAAGAAGCATTCGATATAATAGAATTGTGTGCTAGTGAAAACTCACTTTTATATATAGATCTTATGAATTTGTGTTGTAAAACTAATAGAAGTAATGAATATGATGCTCTTTTGAAAGAAAAATTTGATTTTCTTTTGAGCAGAGGCTACGATGTGATGTTATTGGAATCTCTTCAAGAACGAGAAAAACTCAACAAAAGAAACTCGTTATCTATTCTAATCAAAAAGATGATATTATTAGAAAGAAAATCTGAATATGATTTATTGAGTAATTACATTAATATAACAAAAGATATTATTGACAAATCAAACGAAGATTACCATATGTGGAATTACTTGAATTTGAGATTGAGATACTTTCAATGTGATTTTACAAATTTACTCAAGGATTTTTATGATAATATTTTTGAATATCAGCATTATCCTATAGATTTATATTTACAAATTCTCTTTATAATTGGACGAACTTATTATGTCGTTGGTGAAATGAAAATAGCAGTTGAAATTTATTATTATATATTCAATTTAGCTATACGCAATAATTTATCAAATCTTTCGGCTAAAGCTATCCATAGAATTTGTATAATTGAGGAAAAAGCAGGATTGTTCAAAAACGCTATGCAAACACTTACTCAATTAATGGACACAAGATATTTTGTCAGCATCAAACGTCGAGCATTTGCATATTATCGATTGAGTAAATGTGCGTTGGGAAATGAAGATTATGATGTTGCAATTGCGTATAATGATAAAAGCATAGAAATAAAGAAATCTCTAAACACTCAACGAGGCCTTACATTCTCTATGAAATTGCATTCGCAAATCTATTATAAAATGCATGATATTCCTCAAACTGTATACTGGGGCGAAGAAGCATATAAAAAAGCACAACAACTTAATTTAAAGAAAGAAGAAGTTGCTACAGGCATTACCTATGCCTATGCACTTTTGGCTGCTCACCAAACAACACAAGCATTATGTATTCTGAAACTCTGTATAAAACAAGCAAGCAAATTGCATCTTGCACATCGTTTAAAAACTATCATAGATCTGTGCGAAGAATATAACCTTTTTGAATTAAAAAAAGCTGCGGTTAAAGCATTATCATCTACCGAGAATCACATAGCAGAAATGACGGAATTATATAAATCCTATCTTTATGAAACTATTACAAACAATATAAATGTAGATATGATTGATGATTTAATCAATCACAAACAGGCGTTATCTACATTTCTGATGATGTTATAGTTTAAGATTGTATACAGTAGAGTATTTATTTGTAATATTACCGAAGGCATGATGTTTACACCAAATAAGATCAGTATTAGTTCTATAATCATATATTAGTTTGCGAATATCAGTTGTCTCCATCACAGCCTTGTTTTCAAACTGCAACTTATAAATATGAGTGTCAATATTATACAGTCCATTAACTATATATTTTAAGGAATAACCTCCTCCATGTGGACAGGCGTATATGTTTGATGAAATATCCGTTAACGGACGATTTACATTAATTATGGATAAATCTGATTCTGCTGAAAGCATAATGGGTGCAGTAAAAGAAGTGTTTTTTATATATGCTCCAAGTGTAATGGTGTTATGTTGGTAAAACCCCTCATGCGTTTCATTAAAAATAATTTTGCTATTCGGGAACAGATGGTAAGCAATTTTACTACGTAGTTCTTTTGTTGTCTGCTCATGTTGTAAGTATGCCTTGTAATAGTGAACCGCATTGTCACTAACGAGATAAGGAAAGTAGACATCGTTTTCACTATATATACATAATTTATCGTCCCAATAATTTGTTTTATCAATATACAATCCGGGGATGTCGTTATGTCCCGATTTAACAAAGTCAAATGACCCATGAATAATTGCATACATTTGAGATGTAGATTGATTTTCATATATACCAATGAAATGATTGCCTCTATTCAAATCGTCGCTTGCAATACCAAAATCAAGTTTTGCAAGAGTGTATAGATTTGTTTTAATTTTATCAATGTTTGCATCTGTATTCGTTAATTCAAGCATCGTGATACCACAACAATTGGGTCTAAATCCCAGCGGTATAAACATTTCACCAGATGTATCGATATGTATTATAGAGCCGTAAGGAAAAAAAGAGTTAAATCTTTTATCGTTTCTTGAAAAAGTAAAATCGGGCAATGCAATTAACTTTGTCTCTTTCCCACACATACCAAGGTTATCCAAGCAAGATAGCAGATTATACATTCCTTTAATCGCATATTCTTTCATCAAGCATGATGTTACATCTCCAGAACTATAGTCTATAATACTTTGAACTGCTCGTTCATATATGTCCATCTTATTCATTGTGAATCATTGTTCCTTTCCCTTTTTACAACTGCTCGTATATGATATTTTTGATCCCTTATTATCATACAATAATTTATTGTTATTGTAAGTTTATACGTAATGGTAAAAGGAGAGAGGATAGGTTAATGAGTTCAGATGCGTGTTTATCATTGTTAAAAAAAGAAAAGACTCGTAATCCATAAAATTGAATTTCGAGTTTTTGTTGAAAATTTTTTATTTGTTGAATATTGTTGGTAGTTGTGGTTAGGAATTATTATGAGTGGTGCTTTTTTACATTATTTTTTATACCAAAAGTTGATAATTTATGAAAACAACTTACAATAACTATTTATTATTGTAAGGATTATTATTGAAAGGTTTAATGTATAATGTTTATTGACGATATATTTTTTATGGACAATATATTTGAAATTGAGAAAGATATATCTTTGCATACTAACAAACCTGTTACAAACTTGTCTTACTGGAATCCATCAAACGAATATACGGATATGATGTTAAAAGAACTAACACCACAATCTATATCAAGACTTTTTGATTATGTATATACATATGATATTCCTATTGAGATAAGGGAAGCAATCATAGAAAAACTTACTGGAAAACGGACTAAGACACAGATGTGTATGCTTTTGCCTAATAGTTCGTTGGCAATAGTAAATATCATTAACTATCTAAAACTGAATAAATATCGTCGCCTATTCATTCTTCAACCATCGTATTTTTCTGTAGAAGAAACATGTAAATTAGCCGAGTTTGAGATTGTAAAAATCTCATATGAACCCAATTGTATGTTTCCTTCTGAAATCTTAAAAACAAATGAGACAGATGCTATATGGGTTACATCTCCAATATATTCTACTAACTGTATGTTGAGGAAATCGACAATTCAAAGTATCAACACATTAACAAGCAACAAAAGATTAGTAATTATTGATGAGAGCTTGAATATAAATGGTTTTGAAACTATTAGAGATTTGCAACCAAATAAATACTTATTTGGCATATATAGTCCTCACAAATCTTTGTTTTTTAATGGATTTAAGTTTTCAGCCATCATTTGTGACAAGTCTAATGATGATTTTTTGGAACAATGGATTGATGTAATAGGTGGAGCTTTACCTGGAAGTAGTATAAATGCTATAGAGCATTTTTTGAGCCCAAATTATGATCTTTGTAAACGAAGGGCCAAAATATGGTTTGAACAAAGCAAATCCATAATAATCGAAGTGCTAAAGAAATACCCATTTGCCAAAATAGACACAATTCATTCTTTAGGATCTTATGCAACAATTTACATTCCCGATATCCCCTTGGATTCAATAAACTTTATTAAAGAAATGATAAAGGAGACTTTAGTTTCAATCATTCCTGGTTTTCTTAATGGGAATCCTAATTGTTCGTTTAGAATTAATTTATCGTTAGATCCTCATATTATTGGAAATGCGTTGACTGCTTTACTTGAGTTTATTTCTCGACAGATATCTTAACT
Organism: Ruminococcus sp.; assembly: GCA_045541275.1. Classification (GTDB taxonomy): domain Bacteria; phylum Bacillota; class Clostridia; order Oscillospirales; family Acutalibacteraceae; genus Ruminococcoides. The sequence goes on along the minus strand of JAZQIX010000014.1, from coordinate 70,716 downwards.
TTTTGAACATTTTTATTGTTATAGCCGTAAAAGTTGTTTTCTACAAAGTTACAATTATTTAAAATTTGACATCCATTATTAATTGTAACATTGATAGTTACATTTATAGATGTATTTTCTGACAAATCCAAGAAATTTGTCGGCTTTTTTGCTTTTTCTTTTTTCTTAGTTTTAATTGAATCATAAACAATAGGTGCGGCTATTCCCAACAACATCAAAAAAACTTCCAAACATTTTATCATGTTATCTGGACAGGAAATCCACTCATAAAAAGAACCAGCCTCAGTTTTTATTTGTTTACAGTGACCCAGGCCAAATTGATTTAATATTTGACTCAAATCTTTTTCAGGCTTTTCTACGTATTTTATTTCAATTAATAGTCTCTTATTCTCAAAATAGTAATTATCTTTTAGTGTAGAAAACTCCTGGATAATGCTCTTGAATTCGAAATAAATATTGTTTACAAGCAGAATTATATCATCTCTAGTTTTAGAATTTTCAACATTAAACTTATTAAGCGTATTTATAAGTTTGTTATTCAAAACAAACAATAATAAGGGAGCAATCTGTTTTTTTCTTGAGAAAAGAGAAATTAGGTTTTTAATAAAAACTATTTCATTGGATTTAATTATTATGTCGTTTTTCAATATAATTTCCAAAAAATCAGTCCATAATAATAACACAGATGGATTTTCACCATATTCAAAATTAATTTTTAATATGAATGCATTAGCGTATAAGTTTTGTTCTAAATAATTGTTATATAAATACTCAATTCTGTTCGTAGAATCATTTATGTTGCCGTTTTCTATAATAATCTGACTATTGGATAGCAAGCCATAATTATATCCCAATAATTCTAAATCAACACTTGTGTTATTAAATGTACAATCACTAAAAATTTGATAGTGAAATGAACTTGAAAAAGTACTGTCCGTGAATGTACACTCTACATAGTTATTTAATTCACACAAACAGCAAGAAGGTTTAAACTTATAAAACACACATCCTGAAAAACAGCAATTTTTCATAGAGAAATTTTTAAAACTACAACTATCAAAGACACAGTTTCTAAAATCTATGTCTTCTATACATGTTCCATCAAAACTCACATTTATAAATAAACAATTTGATATTTGAAGCGAAATAATGTCTGCATTGTCTAGGGAAACATTACTGAATTTACTATTATATAATTTACATCCCACAATATCGCAGTTCTTAAATGTCGAGTCCGCAAATAAACTACTTTGAACAGTTAGATAGCTAATTTTTTTCTTATATTTATCTGTGTTGAGGATTTCTGCATTGGTTAATATATTAACACTAGGATTATAATTACTTAAGGATGTTTCCATTATTTGATCCTCCATTAGCATTCTTTTGTTTTTTACAATAATAAATAGTTATTGTAAGGTGTTTGTTAATAATACGAATATATAAAGCAAGCACTATTATTGTGCTTGCTTTTGAAAGGTTGTTTTATATGAATAAAGAAGAGATTTATAAGATTATTCAGGAATACCTATCCGATGTACCTTTGATGCTTGTAGGAACGGGTGCTTCTATTCCTGTTGGGATTCCGGGAATGAAGGAGTTAGCACAATATTTATTGGATAATTTGGAAGATAAGTATTTCGAAGATGCTGATTGGATTAAGGTTTCGAAAAGGTTAAGAGAAGGTGAAGATTTAGAAAAAGCACTTACATCTATTAATTTGAGTGAGAGTTTGTTAAATGATATAAAAAGATCAACATGGCAATTGATTAGTGATGCTGATTTAAAGGTGTTTAGAGAGAAAGTTTTGTTTGGTTATGATTTACCATTTTCAGATTTGATTAAAAAGTTGCTCAGAACCAGTAGCAACAATCTTAATATTATTACAACAAACTACGATAGATACATTGAATATTGCTGTGATAGATGTAATGCACAAGTCGATAACAGATATACAGGAATGTATTACAAAAAATCAAAGATATCTCAGTTAAGAGAAAGAAATATAGTTAATTTATTGAAGGTGCATGGTTCCTTAGATTCTTTTGTTGATGAAAAAACAAAGGAAAGTGTATCAATACCATTGCAGATGAATATTCCAATTGGATTTATGCCTGAGATAATTACACCAGGAACAAATAAGTATGAAGCGATATTAAATACAACGACTAATAGAGATATATTACATAACACTGATACCTTGATTGATAAAGCTAATAATTACCTTTGTATTGGTTATGGCTTTAATGATAGCCAGATACAAGGTAAAATTATTTCTCGCATAAAGTTAGGAGTTCCCATTGTTGTTGTCACAAAAGAACTTTCGGATAGTGCACTTGATATGATAGTTAGTAATAGTAAAAAACATGCTGTTGTAATTAGCGGCGGAGAGAATCAAACACGATTCATTATTAACAAGACAGATACTGTTATAGAAGGTGTTTATTGGACAATAGAAGGGTTCAATAAGATTATTTAGGAGGTTGGTTATGTCAATATTTAGTTTTGAAGAGAATTCACGTATAGGTGTAGTGCAAGCTGTTGATACTGCTAGTGTGGTAATAAATGTTGAGAATGAGGTAGTTTTATCTAGTGTGAAAGTTAACAATCTTGTTGTTATAAAAGCTTCGAAGGAGCGTCAAACACTTATAGGTATGGTCGTTAAAATTGTTAGAAAATATAACGAGCTTATAGATAGTGACGAAGAATTTTCAACAGAAGATATAGTGAAGGTTAATTTGATTGGTACTCTTTTAGACAAAGAAGGTACAGCCAAAAATGTTTTTAAAAGAACTTTAGAATCTGTTCCTGAAATCAGTTCAGAATGTTATATAATGAACGATGATGATTTAGCAAACTTTATGGGTGTCTTGTCAAATACTGCGCAACAAGGAGTAGAGCCACTTAATATAGGAACTTATGCATTGAGTAAACATGCAAATGCATATTTAGATGGGAATAAATTTTTTCAAAAGCATGCTGTGGTTGTAGGTAGTACAGGATCCGGTAAGTCATGTACAGTTGCAACAATTATCGAACAAGCTGCTCTGTTAAAATCTGCAAATGCAATTGTATTTGATATACACGGGGAGTATGTACCTATTATAGGTGAAAACATCAAGCATTATAGAATTGCGGGACCATGCGATATTTATTTTGATGAGGTCTTATTCTTGCCATATTGGTTGTTGACATATGAAGAGATGATGTCAATGATGCTGGACAGAGGAGATAATAACGCTCCAAATCAGGCAATGATTTTTAGCAAAACAGTTTTGGAAAAGAAAAATGAATTTTTAGCCGAAAATGGTATGGATGATATATTAGATAATATCACAATCGATTGTCCGGTCCCCTATAGTATTCCTGCAGTTATTAGTAAATTTAACGAGTTTAATACAGAAATGGTTACAGGATCAAGCGGAAAACTTAAAAAGGGAGACTATAATGGGGTGTTGTCAAGATTTATTCAGAGGTTAGAAAATAAAACTAGCGACAAAAGATTGAACTTTATGTTTTCTCAGGATTGTAATTTGCTAAAGTATGACTATATGAGTGTATTATGTGAAAAGTTAATGCTACCGGCATCTGGAGGTGGTGGAATAAAAATCATTGATTTTTCTGAAGTGCCATCTGACATATTGCCTCTGGTCGTTTCACTTATTGCTCGAATTGTATTCTCTGTTCAGCAATGGATAGAAAAAGAAAAAATACATCCAATTGCATTGTTCTGCGATGAAGCTCATTTGTATATCCCTCAAAATGTTAATGCAGGTATGGAATCAATGAGTTTGCAGAGCTTCGAAAGAATTGCAAAAGAAGGAAGAAAATATGGTGTTGGTCTTGTTGTTATTACACAGAGACCATCTGAGGTGGACAGGACTGTTTTAAGTCAAAGTAGTAACTATGTTGCAATGAGGTTAACCAATTCAGATGATCAAAATGTTATAAAAAGACTTTTGCCTGATAGCATTGGTAATTTTGGCGATCTGTTGCCTATCCTTGATGTAGGAGAAGCTTTAGTAGTGGGTGATTCTTGTCTGCTGCCTAGTAGAATACTTATAAAAAAGCCTAATCCTGAGCCTAATAGTGCAACAATTAAGTTCTGGGATGCATGGGCATCAGAAAATGTACCCAATCTAATTGGTGCAGCAGTAGAATCAATGCGAAGGCAAACAAAAACATAGGATAGCTTATCTTTGTTATTTGTGGTTACCAATTATTAATAATGAACTCGTAAATATCAAATATCATTTAGAGCAGTAAAAAACATATTGCATTAATAATATTTGCTCAATAGATCTTTTGCGTTTTACATACAATATATTAGAGGTGAATTTATGATAATAGATAATATGGCTTGGCTTACAGCTTTTGACGATAACTTTGACACTGGTAAATATTTATACCATTATACAAATATAGATAAAGCGTTTAAAATTTTAGATGGAAATTCATTAAGATTTTCGAAAATTAGTCGCACCAACGATACGTTAGAGTCTAAATTAAAAATTAATTTTGAGACTATGAATCAAAAAACACATCGTCGTCTAATTGAGTGGATACATTCTTTTAATGATAATTACTCAGGGGATCTTCAATTGTTGTGTTTTTCGATGGACAATGAACTTAATGAAAATAATGTTGATTCACGTACACGTTATTCAGATTATTCTGGAAGGGGATTTGCAATGCCTAGAATGTGGGCACAATATGCAAACAATAATACTGGTGTGTGTTTAGTGTATGATAAAAATAAATTATCTCGTTTAATTCAAAGAAGATTGAATTCGCTTCTCCTATACCATTCGAATGTTGTGTATAAGGATCAATTATTCACATACAAATTTAGCGACGAAACAATAAAGGAAATTGATAGCTTGTTAGGGGTAGCACCAGAGAGCTCTGGATTTAAAATACAGTGCCATACATTTATAAAAGAAAATTGCGATTTTACTAAGTATAATTATTTTCATAAATTGGATGATTGGAAAGGTGAAAAAGAATTTCGCTATCTTGCATATAACGAAAAGAATTTAGATATTGATGGTAGTAACGATGCTATTGTTGGAGTTGTTGTCGGCGAAAAAATAGATCCTACAAACGAAAGAATTCTTTGTATGTTATGTGAAGATTTGTGTGAATTGAAGAAAATTACATTTACTATTGATGGGTGTAGATTAATAAATATTCATATGGATTAATGTTTATAATATAGAAAGGAAAAAGAATTATGTCTGAACGCAAAATGAGAAATACATTTAGAGAAGCTACTATGCGAAATTTTTCTAATTATACATTAGAAAGATATATTTTAATTGACGATACATCATCCGACGATGAAGAGAAGGATAAGTTTGTCAAAGAAATCAATGAAAGACTCTGGATGGCAATACAAGAGACTAATGCGATAGTAGGTGGGAGAGTATTACCATTTGTAATTGTAAGGAGAGTTGTTAAGGATAATACAAAGTTACGAATAATAATTAATGACTTTGATTCAGCAAAGACTATAAATGACTTTGAAGAACTAAAGGAGATTGATATTGAAGATATCACACACTTAATTAATTTTAAAACATTAACACCACAGCGGAGAGTAATGGTTTCAGATCAAGCAATTCCAGGTAATGCAAAAATCATTATTGATAAAAAAGATCAAATATCAGCAGCTGTAGATATTTTTTTGGATATCGCTATGTTTAATTCTGTTTCCTACTTAGCAACAATGCCTTTAAAACAGAAACAAGAGTTTAGCAAATTGAAACTGGGTTTTTATAATAGAATTAAGGATCAAAACGATTATAGTTGCTATTACTTAATAGATAGAAAGGAATCGCCTTCATATTTCTCTTTTGCATTTGCTGCTAGAATCGACCATAAGAAAATAGATTATGATAATTACGTTAATATATGGAATAGGTTTTTAAAAACTGAATATCCAGACTGTCAAAACATTAATGTTTCACCCCAGGAACAGTTGAAGTTTTATAGAGATCGAGGTAATCTTGATAACAAATACTTTGATTCAACATTTTGGGAGAAATATAAAGGAGATTATCTTCTTCTGAGAATTAATAGAGAACCAAGGGATACTGATCATGCAGAATCTCTTGCGAACAACTTGGGTATTAACGAAATGCATGTTGGCGTTACTAAATTGGTTCCTACGAGTCGTTACTTTGAAAGCTTTATTAGAAGACAAATTGACGAATTGTATATATCTGCGTTTAAAATAGTATGTTAAAATAATATGTTTTTATATTATTTTTACATATATAGTAAAATTTGTTGTGTAAATAATATGAGCAAAGATATCTAACAAAATTGTAAAAGCTGGTGTTAAATATTTTAACTGAAATAGTCAATAGTTAGTAGACACAAAAAAGCAAAAGATCAAGCTGCCAGTTCAATTCTGTATTGGACTGGCGGCTTTCTTTTAAGTTTACGAACAGGAGTATGTAATTGAAGTAATGAATAGTGTCGGCAACAACTTTGTGTATGTCATCACACTTCCAATATTGGAAGTGTGATGACATAACATCTTTGAATCTACCAAAGAAAGATTCAATTACAGCATTGTCTCTCGGATTTCCTGCTCTTGACATGCTTTGAATAGTATTGTAAGATTTAAGCAGGTTGCAATAACCTGCTGATGAGTACTGTACGCCCTGATCGCTGTGCAAAAGGATAGGGGTTGCAGTACTTTTTGCTTTTTCGAGAATTCTTTTGGCAGGTTTCATTACAAGAAAATTGTCAAAGGTATCACTTAATTCCCAATCCACAATTTCATTGTTAAACAAATCCAGATAACATGCAAGATAATACCACTTTCCTTTGTTTTTAATGTATGTAACATCGGTGACAATCTTTTGCATCGGTTTGGCTGAATAAAAATTTCGGTTGAGAATATTAGGGAATCTATCGTGTTCATTTCCAGAACCGTCTTGTTCCGAATTCTTTTGCTTTCTAATAAATCCACTAATTCCTAACCGCCTCATAGATTTAAACACAGAAACATCGGATACTACCCAACCATATTCATTTAACAATGTATCTGCTATACTTCTGTATCCTTGCGACGGATAATGAGAATGAACATCTGCAACATAGTAATCCAGTTCTTGCTGTTGCTGTTCATAACGATTTAAAGTTCCTTTCCGTTTTAACCATTTGTAATATCCTGAACGGGATACTTCATACACATCGCATAATTCCTTTACTGAGTGGTGTTCACTTTCGCGTTCAACACAAGCATATATTTGCTGAATCACTTTCTTTTGGCATCGCCCCTTTCCAGTTCTATGAATTTTTTTAATCGTACAATTTCTCCGTTTTTCTTTAGAAGTTCTCGCTCTAATAGTGCAATTTTGTATTCTAATTGCTCTGTTGGAGTGAGTTCTTTTTTACGCGCATATTTTGCAAGCGGGTTACCCGGTTTGCGCTTGTTAACAAGTGCAGCTTCACCACCCTCTAAATACTGTTGTGTCCATTTGTGTATTTGAGCGTGGTATATTCCTGTTTCTCTTTCCAAATCTGATGCTCGTTCTCCTGCTAAATTTCGTTTTACCAATGCTAATTTTTCTTCTTTGCTATGATTCTTATTTGTTCCACCTTTTGGCCTTCCCATCTTTTTTTCAACTCCTTTTCTTTATTCTAACATAAAAAGTGATGGTAGACACTTTTTTGTGTCTACCATCACTATATCATTTCAGTTAAATATTTTAACACCAGCTTTTTTGCGAATCCATATTATTAAGTTAATATTAAGATTAGTTGTGTCTATATACTTGCTTGTCCAGAGCGTAGATACGTGGAGAGAACTCGCCGGGTGAAATATTTGCGGTGGCTTCGCTGTAGATTTCCACTCTGCTATCAAGCATATCTATACAGGATAGAAGTTCTGCTTCAAGACACATAGGAACTACTGCAGCGCCATGCTCGGGTTTTCCGTGATGTGAAAGGATAAGATGCTTGAGAAGTCGCACCTTCTCTTCAGGAGTACCGAGCTCATCAGCAATCTCTGTAATTTCCTCTGCACAAATAATGGCGTGTCCCATAAGTTTTCCTTCAATTGAGTAATCTGTAACCAAACCCAACTCGCTGACGGTAAACTCCTTAATCTTGCCAATATCATGCAAAAGTACACCTGCTAAAAGCAAATCACGATTAACATGAGATTTGTAAATATCAGCAATGTACTCTGCTAATATAAGCATATTCGTTGTGTGCATAAGAAGACCTGAACGAAAACTGTGATGAACACTCTTTGCGGCAGGAAAAACTCTGATTTCCTTTTCGTATCTGCTAATCATCTCTTTACAGATAGCCTTGTAATCCTCGTCTGTCATACTGTAAATTGTCCAACTGATACTATGCATTTCATCATCAACATCAATTGGCGCCATAGGAACCAATGCAGATAAGTCATCGAGCCCTTCCATATCATCCAAGGTTATGCTTCGAATACCTGAAAGAACAATCTGTGGATTATTCTGATAAATGTCAACACTACCTTCAACAAACACAATTTTACCGACATCATTTGCATTTACTGAATCGCAATAACTCCAGAGCTTTGCGGAAATAGTTCCGGAGTTATCCTTAAGAGTTGCACTCAGATACTTAGTATCATTCTTGGTTGTGCCAACACGAAAATCCTGAAGAATGTAGCAACTTGCTACAGTTGTGCCATACATAAAGTCTTTAATATACTGGTGATTCATAATATTAACCTCATCTTTCTTTTATTTATTAAGTACTGTAACTGCGTCCTGCAGTGTGGGAAATGCTGTGTGCAAATATACGCCCGTTGTCTTGATTTCGGAATGTCCCACGAGTTTGGCAATAACCTCAAGGGGCACACCTTTTGCCTGTAATCTTGTTACATAAGTGTGTCTGCAACAATGGGGTGTGAGTTTACGTACAGGGAGAGGTTTAATCGCTGTATAATAACGGCGTCTAAATGAGCCTACACCGTAGGGCTTATCTCCCGAATGACTCCATATCAAATCATGCTTTGCGTGCTCTCTCAGATAAAGAGCATACTTGCGTTTATCCTCGGGAATAGGAATCTGACGATAACTGGACTTGCTTTTAGGAGGACCAATTGTAGGCTTACCTTTAACTGTCTTGATTGCCTTGTTTACAGTAACAGATGAACCATCCTCGGCTATATCCGATATTGTGAGAGCAAGCAACTCCTGTGTGCGAATACCCGAATAAATCATAAAAAGAATACTGTTTCCAAGCAAATCATTTGACAGTTCTTTTTCAAGAATTGCAACTTCCTCATCAGTGAATGCATCTTTATCATCACTAACGGAAAACAAATCTTCGCTTTGAGATTTCATAAGTTTTGAGCGCTGAGCAGGATTACGCATAATCAGATTGTTATCCTCTGCGTAATCAAAAATCTGCAGGAGCATTGCTCGGCATTTACGGATTGCAGACATAGAGTAATTTCGCTGACGCAGATTATCCAGAAAAGCATTCACATCCATAAGGATAATGCTCTGGAGTTTCTTGCCACCCAACCCCTCTTTTAGAAGTTTTAGCGTGTACTTGTAGCCATCGTATGTTGATGCCTGAACCTGAGTTTCGTAATTCTGATACCAGGTATCAGCCCAAGCACTGAATGTAAGATTACTTGCATCGCTGAGTTTAGCATCAGCCTTGTTTTTATAATCACGGATTTTATCAAGAACTTCCGCCTTTGTTTTGCCGCTGAAGTTTACACGACGAGGTGAACCATCATCATTGTAGCCTACCATTAACTGACCGCGCCAGGTACCATTACTGCGTTTAGTAATGCTACCTTCACCATTAGAACGCTTTCTTCCCATATAAACACCTCCTACGCAACAATCAGATTCTCAGGAATGCTGGACATCTGCTGTACCCAAAGGAGAAAAGCATCTCTGGGTATTCTGATACTGCTACCGAAACGGCATACGGGAAAGCCTTTCTGATGTGTCAGAGCGTAGGCTTTCGAGGTGCTGAGATTAAGATAACATCTTACATCCTCAACTGTCATAAAGGGACTCAAAGTTTCTTTTGCTGTGTTTTTCATATAAACACACCTTTCTTTTTTATTCAGAAAAAAAGCGCCATGCAGGAAGGACCCGCATAGCGCCTCTGAACTAAAAAAGAATATATAATAACCCTTGCAAAAAAGAGGTTAATAAGTTATACTTTCTTTGTAGTGCAGCGATTGCTGTTATGCACGGTGCCGAATTCACCTGCGTAGGCACATGGGAGTTGCCGCTCCTGTGTGCTGCTACTTTTATTTCTGTAACCACAGTATAACATATATGACCCCATAGGTCAATACCTTTTTTTAAAAATTTTTTAGAAGGATTGTTTTATATGGAAAATAAGAACAAAACTGCGGATTCTCAGCTCAGAGCAACAAAGAAATATCTGTCTCAGTTCAGCGATGTAAAAATCAGACTTAAACCCGAAGAACACAAAGCTGTGCAGGATCACGCCCAAAAAACCGGTGAAAGTGTTGCAGCTTTTATCAAGCGCGCAATAAACGAAACAATTGATAGAGATAATAATAAGTAAAAGGAAGCAGAGGCAAAAGACTCTGCTTCCTTTTTTGCTTGCTGATATGTATAAATATTGTTTTATTATTTTCCATCTATGGAGTGTAATAATTCCTTCTTGCTTTCAAGTTTTATATACTCCGCATGATACTCGGAAAGTACACTTATGTTTTTAGTGTATTCCTCATTAACAGGTAAAATAGTGTATGTTCCTTCAAGAAGAACATCTTCTGGTTTGTTAAACCTTATTGATATTTTATCGTTTGGCTCAGAGGTGGTTAATTGAAGGTAGACCTCACCGCATACATCAAATTCAAAGCTTGTTTTCGATTTGATATTTATGGAGATATCTTCAACGGTTTCTATGATACAAGTACCATAATCCGGTGTTCCCACCAAAGGTCGTTGATTTAGTTTCTTATACATAGCAAATAACTTATCGGGATTATTCAAATCATTTCTGTTAAAAGAACGATTTTCTATTTGATGTCCCATAAGATAGTGAATCTCCACATCATCTAATTCTAAGATAAGAAGGTGGGTAGCATAATTTCGCCTTAATAGATACGTTGTGGCTTGTTTTTTTAGAACTACTTCATCATCTATATCTATCGCCGCTGTAAAAATATCAATAAGTTCCTCCTCAGCAGAACGAACGAGTTTTTCATCTACCTCGATATCTTTGAATAGTTGTCTACCTGCAGAGGTAAGATGATCGGCAATACATCTGTTTTCGTAATCATTGCCAACGCACACAATCGGTAATTTTTCTACAGGTGTTTTAATTTCGCCTTTTTCAAATAAACTTTGTAAGTATTCTTTGCGGGCTAAAATTAAATCTGATAATGCTTTCGGAACAGGCAAGATACGATATGCATTTGTAGTCTTTCCTTTTCCTTTAAGTTCATTTGAGTACTGATAAGTTGTTTTAAATATTCTTATGCAATAACATCCCTTGTGATTAGGAATTACAATTAAATCTTCAAAGTTTAGTCCGCATGCCTCCTCGTTCCTGACCCCGCTGCAGAACATAATAGCAAGTCCCATTTTCTGTCCTGTTTGTAAAGGAGATATCATTATGTGATTGTATATTTTAAGTTCTTGAACAGGAGTTAAAGATTTTTGTATAATCTGCAATTTATCTTTGTTCGGTTCATCTCCCTCAATGGAATCGCCCTCATCCGGAGCAAAAACTGTACCCCAAAGATAGTCGTCGCATATACCATTTTGCGCACCTGTTTCAACAACTCTTCGAATAAGATGACGAAAGTGTCGACGCCTGGGTTCTGAGATTGGTTTGTGTTCACTAGTAAAATAATTATCGGATATTTTATCTATAATCTCGTCAAAATACTCCTTGCTTAAATTTGCTAATGAAACCTTATCTGTAATGATAGGAAAAAGAACTTTATTATAGTCGTTAATATAGCTCCTATGTGTTGAATCTGCATGCCAACCCTTGGATATACCCTTATCATAATACTCTTTCACAACACAATGAAAGGTCATTTGATTACCTATTTTACCATTATATTCGGATATATCAATTTCAGGAATCTTTGTTTTCATTTTGCTCACCTCGCTTTATATATACAGTTCCGCTAATTCCATCTTTACTGGTAACGCATATACGCGTTGTGTCATTAACGCTAATTTGAGCAGATATTGCGACTCTGGTTCCTTTTTTGCTAAGATGAATACCTCTTACGTTTATACGTTTTGTCTCCGGGATAAGATCAATCTGTAAATAATGCGCCTCCCATCTGAGAAGCTTCTTATAAAGCCTCAATTGAGTAAATTTGTTTGAAAAGTCACAATAGTTTTTACCGTATGCAGCTTTTCTTTGGTTGCCAAGTAAGTAATCGCACTCCATTTCTTCCATCTTACAAATATTTATCAGTTGATATCGGTAGTTTGATCTTAACAGATTTCCATAATATACATTTAAATCAGTCGTTTTGCCTTTGCCGTCTTTGTCGGGCAATATGATTAAATCTTCTTTGATATCCAACTCTTCTTTAATGACTTTTCTTAATGTTTCAGAAATTTTCCACGGATCTAATGGTTCGTTTGAATTTATCTTGGTAAGCAAGAAACCCTCTTTATCCTTATCTGCAGTACAAAAAAATTTTGCCACAAGGGGAATAATAGGAGTTCTTCTATGTTTCTCTTTCTTTTTATGGACAATCAGTTTGCATTCTCCGTTTTCTTTCTTTAAAGCACTATAAACAGTTAGATAGCACTCGCCACTGCCACGCTTTTCGAAATTCTTCACTTTAAGCGCAGCAATTTCGTTTGCAGATAGTCCCGTGAAAAGTTCAAGTAAAACAGCAAGTTCATACGGGTCGCTATTAGCTTTGTTTATCAATCGTTTCACTAATTTTGATTCTTCATATCTCGAAAAAGTCTTTTTAGTCATAGCTGATCTTATTGAATCGAAATCAGCCTTTTCTTTTCTCTTAATATGAAAAATCTCTGTTATAGGATTTATCTCATATAATTTCTCTCTTTTCGCAAACTCAAAAAATTCTTCGAGTGCTTCTAAGTATAAGTTGAAATTATCATGAGATAAATATTTCAAAATAGCATTTTCGAAATCCTTGCCTGAAGCTTCACCAACTATAAGTCCTGCAATGTGATTTTCAAACGCCAATTCATCCAGTGCGTTAAGAAGTTCCACATCTGTTTTATAAAGCAGATGTCGCTTGATAAGCCAATAGCTTCTAAAAGACATAGGGGATTTATGGGGTGATTTTTCTTTAATTAACCTGATTGCATCATCGCATACTTTTGAATCCAACACATATTCACGAATTAACCATTTTTCTATTAAACCTGATAATTCATATTCTTTGCAGTGGAGTCTTTTTTCTTTCTCGGAGCTACTAATCTTTTTTCCGGATTTAGCTTTGGAGCCTTCTTTAATGTTTTCTTTCAGAAAAGCTATAATTCTGTATGAATCAGCTTTATCGCTATAAGAATAACATTTATAGAAAATTGATAATTCGTTTGAGAATATCATTTCCAAAGATTTGTTATATACAGGTGATCTAACAAATCGCTCTTTGAGCAAATTGGAAAAAGATGCGTCTGAAAACAAATCGCTTTTAGAAACGAATACTTCCTTACTAAGTATCATTTCTTTGCTTCCGTTTTCACACAAGGAATACTCTCGAAGTGATATTGATTCGTTTTGCACCTTGTTAATCATGAAATAAATAACACTCTTCTTTTTGGGATCGGTATCGGTAATTCCACTGGGAATGCTATCAATTCGAGTTATGCAAAGATTGTATTTCTCGGCCATATTCAATAGATCTTTTTTTGATGTATCGCCAATAACTATGCTACACAAAGACTCTTCGTTTTGTAGTCCGACAATCTTATCCAAAATATCGCTAAGTTTCTTAAATGTGTTTTTGTCGGTAGCGCTGAAATATATTGAATCAACAGATTTTAATCCTAAAAATTTGTCATAAGAAAAAAAGATGATATTTTTAAACTCTGTTCTTAGCAACTTTGCTTTTATGTCAGTATCAGTAACTACATAAATTTGCAAAGGTGTCCTGTCTGTTTCTCGATCTAACTTATCACGGTAGTTATTTACTTCTTTACATTTTCGATTAAGTAATCGAATTAGCTCAATCGAAGGGTTAACAACAAAAATTCTTTTTGCTCGTCTATTGAAAACTCTTCCAAATAGCATATTGCATTCTATTTCTGCTTCGCCTATTGAATCTTGTGCAATGATAAAATCAGATGCCGCTACATCTTTTGCAAGCAAAATATATCGCTCATCACTTTCAGTATCCTTCGATAACTCTTTGTATTGATAGAACAACTCTAATCTTTGCTTTTTAGAGGTAGCAATATTGCATATCAAATCTGACAACTCAATTGCATTTCCAGGCGTAATTGTTTCATGGGTAAGATTAGTACAGGAGTGATATATTGCATTAAAGAGATATGAATAACTTTCCTCCGAAAGTGGATTGCCTATGTTATTCTTTTTGTCAAGTTCAGTGGTTATCCTATCATAAAGAGAAATATACCACTCATAATCGCAGTTTCCGCAATATAGCACGAGATATAAATTCAGAATTGCCGCATATCTTGAAGAATATGCTGTCTCCAAAATGGAGCAAACAACATCAACCAAAGAGATTTTTAATTTGTCACTAAACATAGTTAGAAAAACGTATATGGAAAGTGTACCAAGAAAGTCCCATATCTCAACAGCAGAGGTTCTATCAATTTGAATCTCAGGAAAATCTTGAATTAAGATTTTTAGGTCTCTTTGAGAATAATTGCTATTGTAAGCTCTGTCGGGCATATTGTGATACCAATAGCCAAAGGGTTTCATTTGTTCTGTGCTTACATAAAGGTAGCTCAAGAAAATATTCAACTCTCGAAAATGAGAATCTGGAAATTTTAAACACTCAGTTATTATATTGAATTTTTCGATCATATCTGCTTTTTCAAACTCTACGCTCATATATTCACCGTACTTTCCATAAATTCAGAATTACCTATACTTAAATATAACCATATATTATGGAATAAGTCAAGAGCGATTTTTGCTCCAGTTACACCAATATTACACCGAAGGGTCTGAAAACGTCTGTTTTCAGACCCTTTTTAGCAAATAAAAAAGTCTTGAAACCCGCATTAACACTGCGTTTTTCAAGACTTTTAGATGGTCCGAGTGACAGGAGTCGAACCTGCGGCCTCTTGAACCCCATTCAAGCGCGCTACCAAACTGCGCTACACCCGGATGTCGTTTTGCGACTTGAATATAATACTACATTTGAGGGCGAATGTCAAGAGGAAATTTCAGTTTTTTGTGTTTAAAGTTTATTTGTTTTTCGTGTTGTACTTGATTGAGTGCTTCACTATATTGAAAAAAACAGGACTTCCGAACATTGGAAGTCCTGAGTAGATTGTAAGAATATTGATTATTCAAAGAAAGCACTAAATGCACGGTATGCCATGTAGATGTCAATTTTGGAGATAATCTCAAAAGGTGCATGCATAGAGAGCACGGGAACGCCAAGGTCTACAACGTCAACGTTCATATTTGCAACGTACTTTGCAATGGTGCCGCCACCGCCAAGGTCTACCTTGCCAAGCTCGCCAACCTGCCAGAGAATGTTGTTGTTTTCAAGCATTGCTCTGACTTCGCCCATATACTCGGCAGAAGCATCGGAGGTGCCGCCTTTACCGCCGTGACCTGTGTACTTGCTGATTACAACACCTTCGTTAAGGTAGGAGCTGTTCTTTGCTTCAAAGCAGGATGCGTATGTGGGGTCGTAGGCAGCGTTAACGTCTGCAGAGAGGCACTTTGACTTGGAGAGTGCATGATAGCCTTCTACGCCGTCCATCTTTGCAAGGTCATAAATAAAGTAACGGAGGTAGTCGCTCTGCATACCTGTGTTGCCGTCTGAGCCTGTTTCTTCCTTATCACAGAGAACTGTGATTGCGGTTTTTTCAGGTGCCTTTGCATCAATAGCAGCCATAAGAGCAGGGTATGCGCAGCATCTGTCATCGTGTCCGTAACCGCCCATAAGTCCGCCGTCAAAGCCAACGTCACGGGTCTTGTAGGTGGGAACAAGGCACAGCTCTGAAGAGAGGAAGTCACCTTCGGTAATGCCGTACTTTTTGTTGAGGATATACATAACATTAAGCTTTACAAGGTCAGCTTCGTCATCGTTTGAGAAAGGACGAGAGCCAACGATAACATTCAGGTCCTCACCGTTGAATGCTTTCTTAAGAGGTTTTTCAACCTGCTCGTAAGCAAGGTGGGGAAGAAGATCGGAAATGCACAGGCAGGGCTCTGACTCGTCATCCCCAAAGCGGATATCTACTGATGTGCCGTCCTTAAGACATACAACACCGTGAAGAGCCAGAGGCATTGCAAGCCACTGATACTTGCGGATACCGCCGTAATAATGAGTCTTGAAAAGAGCAAGACCATTTGCCTCGTAGAGAGGATTGGGCTTTAAGTCAATTCTGGGGGAATCAATGTGAGCGATTGCAAGCTGAGCACCGTTTTTAACACCCTGTTTTCCGATTACAGCCAGCATAAGAGCTTTGCCACGGTTGTTGACATATACTCTGTCGCCTGCTTTGTAGGTGTTTTCGGGGTTAAACTCAACAAAACCTGCCTTCTCGGCAAGCTCAATAGAGTACTTTACAGCATCACGCTCTGTACGTGAGTAATCAAGGAAAGGCTTGTAGCCTTCGCAGAATGCATCTGCGGATTTGATTTCCTCTTCGCTGAGCTTTGAGATGCCGGGCTTGGGGTCCATTAATATCTGTTCTTTCATTGCTTTTGCAGCATTTGTGTCTGACATAAATTTATTCCTCCTGTTTATATATTGGACAGGGTAAGTGCACCCTATTAATTCCTATTTTAATCATACCACGAGTGCAAAAAGTTTTCAATATGATTGTTATTATTTACGGATAATTGTTTTTTACTCTCTCACAAGGTAGGGTGTTGGTGTTATACATCGAAGTAGAGCTTCTGATACATCTGCTCTGCGTGTCGGATTTTTTCTACATACTGTGAGGTTTCAGTGTAGGGGATAGAGTAAAGGGTTATGCCGTCTGAGCTGTACTGAGGATTCTGGAGCCAGCTGTCTACAACACCTCCTGCGTTATATGCGGCGCAGGCGGTATATTCATCGCCGTATGCGTCTGTAAGACGTCTGAGGTAGAAGCAACCGTAGTCAATGGAAACCTCAGGAATGAAGACAGCCTCAGGGCTGTAGTCCTCGTCCTTTAAATCACAAAGCCAGAGGAAGGTCTCGGGCATAATCTGCATAAGTCCCTGAGCACCTGCCACAGACTGGGCATCTGATTTGAACCCACTTTCTGTATGGATAACTGCACAGATGAACTCAGGCTCTAAGTTGTATTCCTCTGAGGCTTTCAGAATTTCTTCTCTGTAGTTAAGAGGATACAGCTGCATTTCGATTTTTTGCCTGAGGACTGTGAGCACATCAGTGAAAATTAGAATACAGGCTAAGAGTATAAAGGCAAGGGCGGTAACAAGAAGTCCTGAGCAACCGCATCCTTTTTTCTTTTTTCTGCGTCTCTGACTCATAGGCAAAGCTCCGTAATTACAGCTTCTGTCTGAGCTTTTAGGCTTTCAAGATTTCCGTCATTTGTAATAACTGCGTCTGCCCTGTCTGCGTAAAACTCATTGTTTTTTTGTGCACTTATGCGGGAGAGAGCTTGCTCTTTTGTAATGCCGTCACGGGCAAGGATTCTCTTAAGACGCAGTTCTTTGGGAGCGACAACTGCAATTATTATATCGCAGAGTTTGTGGCTTCCTGACTCAAAGAGTGTAGGTGCGTCAAATACTATGTTTTTGAATCCCTCTTTACTTAATCGCTCAAATTCTTCTTTTGCAAGGCTGAGTATTACAGGATGGGTTATAGAGTTGAGAAGTTTTGTGCTTTCTTCATCCTTAAAGGCGTGGCTTGCAAGAACTTTGCGGTTTACAGAGCCGTCAGAATTCAGAATATCTTCAGAAAATGCTTCTGTAAGCTTCCTTATACATTCGGGTACTGTGAGTGCCTTGTGGGCGATTTTGTCTGCATCAACAACAGCACAGCCTGCATCAGTGAGTATTTTGCTGACTTCTCCTTTACCCGCACCTGTAGGGCCTGTAAGTCCTATGAGAGTGTAGCTTTTTTCTTCCTCAAGATTTATAATCTCAAAGCCTGCGGCACGGATAAGACGGTTAAAAAGTGCCATTCCTAAGCCTTTTGTGTCAGGACAGCGGACGTAGACAGTGGTTACATTTTCTATCTCATCAGCATGTCTGAGAGCGGAGAAAAGATTGTGTGCCTGTGTACCATAGTCCTGCTTTTCGCCTAAGGGCAGTGTGTGGGTGTTAAGATGGGGGACATCTTCGTTATAGCACAAAGCTACTGTTTCTTTTGCGTCCTTTGAATTCAAAAAGGTGTAGAACTGTGTGTCTGTACTTCGCACAAGGTAAACCTTAGCCTTAGGGGAGTAGTGCTTGTATTTCATACCCGGAGAGGCGGCTTCTTCGCCTTCTTTGAGCTTTTCAAGGACTGCATCTGAGAGTGCAACCTCGCCTAAAACCTCACGCAAATCCTCAAGGGTAATACCACCCGGGCGGAGCACCATAGGAGGATTTGTACATACAGTAATAACTGTGCTTTCAAGTCCAACGTCACTTTCGCCCCCGTCAACTACAGCTTGGATTTTACCTTCGAGATCGTTCATTACGTGCAGAGCAGTGGTGGGACTTGGACTGCCCGAAAGGTTTGCAGAGGGTGCTGCAAGGGGAGTACCTGCCTCGCGGATTAAATCCCTTGCACCCTTATGTGCAGGCAGACGGATTCCCACGGAGTTCAGGTCTCCTGTGACTTCCTTGGGGATACAATCTCCCTTTGGCATAATTATGGTGAGAGGTCCCGGCCAGAAGTTCTCTGCAAGGAGCTGGGCACTTTTCGGAAAATCGCTGACAAGCTTGAATTTTTCTATATCCTCAAGGGCACTTATATGCACAATCAGAGGGTTGTCGGAGGGTCTGCCCTTGGCTTTGAAAATACCGCTTACAGCTTCACCTGAGAGTGCATTGGCGGCAAGTCCGTAGACAGTTTCTGTAGGCATACCCACAAGACCGCCGTCTTTGAGAATCTGTGCGGCAGTTTTTATATCCTCCTGTTTAGTTGTGAGAAGTTGTGTTTTCATAATTAGTTCCTTAGTTGTTTTGGTCTTTGAGCTGTTCTGCCCTGTAGGCAGTGATGAGGGGGTCTATCACCTCGTCCAGAGTGCCCTCCAGAATGCTGTCCAGCCTGTAAAGAGTAAGTCCGATTCGATGGTCGGTTACTCGGTTTTCGCGGTAATTATATGTTCTGATTCGCTCAGACCTGTCACCTGTGCCGACCTGAGATTTACGTTCAGCGGCAATAGCTCCCGACTGCTCTTGCTGTTTTTCGCTTAAAAGTCGGGATTTGAGCACCTTCATAGCTTTGTCCTTGTTTTTGTATTGGCTTCGCTCATCCTGACACTCCACCACAGTGCCTGTAGGCAGATGGGTAATACGGATTGCACTGGAGGTTTTGTTGATGTGCTGCCCCCCTGCACCTGAGGCACGGAAGGTGTCTATCTTCAGGTCATTGGGGTTTATGTCAATTTCTACATCCTCTGCTTCGGGCAGGACTGCAACAGTGACGGTGGAGGTGTGGATTCTGCCTCCCGACTCAGTCTCCGGTACTCTTTGTACACGGTGCACACCGCTTTCAAACTTGAGCCTTGAATATGCACCCATACCTTCTATCATAAAGGAAACTTCTTTGATACCTCCAAGGCCTGTTTCAGATATGTTGATGGTATCAGTGGAGTAGCCCCTTGCATCTGCATACATTGAGTACATTCGGTAGAGCACTGAGCAGAACAGAGCGGCTTCCTCACCGCCTGCACCTGCACGTATCTCAACAATAACATTCTTGTCATCGTTAGGGTCTTTGGGAAGCAGTAGGATTTTTAGCTCTCCCTCAAGGTTTACAATGTCCTCTTTGGCTTGGCTCAGCTCTTCTTGTGCCATAGCCTTAAGCTCCTCGTCAGACTCAGGGTCAGAGAGGATTGCAAGGGAGTCATCTACAGTTTCTTTGGCTGTTTTATATTCTTTATATGTGAGCACAACAGGCTCTATGCTATGAAGCTCTTTCATAATAGCGGTATACCGCTCGTTGTCGCAGGCAACAGAGGGGTCGTAGAGCATTTTACTCAGCTCTTCATAACGTTTCACAAATACTTCGATTTTATCAAACAAGATATCAAATCCTTTGGCAGTAATCAGGCATTGTCTGCACTGATTACTTTTTTGATGTTCTTTTCAACCTTTGAGCGGGGAAGCATTACCTGATGCTCACAGCCCTGACAAACCATCTTGAAGTCCATTCCCACACGGGTAACAAGAAAGGTTTTGCTTCCGCAGGGGTGGGACTTTTTCATCTCTAAAATATCTCCGACTTTAATGTTCATAATTTTACTCCCTGTGCACTTATTCCTGAACATAATCGCGGACTCTGTGCCAGAATTTCTCGTCAATTATAGCTTGCGCAAGAATCCCCTGAGCGGTGTATTCTTCGCTGATTAAAGTAGCAGTCTTGCGGATTTCCGCAATAAGTCCTGCGTCTGCAAAGGGCACAAGGATTTTTACTTTTTTAACTCTTACAGGTAGGTTTTCTTCAATAGCCCTCAGGAGCTTGTCTATACCTTCTCCTGTTTTTGCACTAATACGCACACTGGTGCCCAGGTCAATTTCCTCTAATCTCTCTGTAAGCAGATCACATTTGTTCAACACGTTGATAATAGGTGTGTCTCCGCAACCAAGCTCCTTTAAAAGGTCTCGGGTAACACTCAGATGAAGCTGAGCTTCCTCTGAGCTTATGTCACAGACGTTGAGGATAATATCTGCCTGAGCGGCTTCTTCCAGAGTGGATTTGAAGGCTTCTACAAGGTGATGGGGAAGGCGTCTTACAAATCCTACTGTGTCAATGAGCATAACGGTGACTCCCTCAGGAAGCTTAAGTGAGCGTGAGGTTGGGTCAAGGGTTGCGAAGAGTTTATCTTCCGCAAGCACTCCTGCTTCAGTGAGATAATTCATCAGTGTGGATTTGCCTGCGTTGGTGTAGCCTACTATTGCAACTGTTATAACTGAGTTCTTTTCACGTCTTCTTCTCAGCTCTGCTCTATGGCTTTCAACGTCTTTAAGCTGAGCTTTGACGGTTTCCATACGGCGTCTGATGTGGCGTTTGTCGGTTTCAAGCTTTGTTTCACCTGGACCTCTGGTGCCGATACCGCCGCCAAGACGGGACAGGGCTATACCCTTACCGGTAAGGCGGGGCAGGGAGTATTTAAGCTGTGCAAGCTCTACTTGTAGCTTACCTTCTTTTGATCTGGCACGCTGAGAGAAGATATCAAGAATAAGGGTGGTGCGGTCTACTACTCTGACATCAGTCTCCTTCTCAATGTTACGTATCTGGGTAGGGGTTAGCTCACAGTCAAAAATAATAAGGTCGATTTCTTCTGCTTCGCAGTATTCTTTTATTTCAATGAGCTTTCCGCTTCCTACGCAGGTGGCTGTGTCCGGACGCTCTAACTTCTGGCTTATGGAGGCAACAGGCTCTGCACCTGCAGACTCTACAAGCTCAAACAGTTCTGAGAGTGAACTCTCTGCGTCAAAGTTACCTGTGTCAACGGATACAAGGAGGGCTCTGTCTGTTTTTTCAGTGGTTTCTATAAGTTCCATAATTACCTCGCTTAGGTAGAGTTAATGTTTGATTTGCATATGAGGTGATTTATTCCTCGGTAAATGGACATTAATAATAAAATTATAATATATCCTTGTTTATTTGTAAACATTTAAGGTTGAAATTATCCGTCTGTGTGCTATAATCTTTATGTGTTATTTCGGGAAAAGTGGTGAATTTTTTATGAAATTGAAACGAGCAGTTGCAATTAACGATATATCCTGCATAGGCAAGTGTTCTCTTACAGTGGCACTGCCTATAATATCCTCACTCGGTATAGAGTGTGCGGTACTGCCCACGGCACTGCTGTCAGCTCATACTGCCTTTGAGGGCTTTACTTTTTGTGATTTAACTCACCAGATTAAGCCTATTTCCGACCACTGGCAGACTCGGGGAGAGAAGTTTGACACCATCTACTCAGGTTACTTAGGTTCTTTGGAGCAGATTGAGCTTGTGGAGAATTTTATTGACCGCTTCAAGGGTGAGAATACGGCAGTTATAATTGACCCTGTGCTTGGAGACGGGGGCAGGCTGTACACAAATTTTACAGAGGAGTTTCCTAAGGAAATGAGAAAGCTCTGTGCAAGAGCGGATATTATCACACCTAATCTGACAGAAGCTTCTTTTCTCACAGGCAGACAATATGTGGGAGAAGGCTACAGCGAAGAATACATAAAGGAGCTTTTGTGCGAGCTTGCAGCTTTAGGTGCAAAGAAGATAATACTCACAGGGGTCAGCTTTGACGAGAAACGGTTGGGAGTTGCCTGCTATGATTCACTTACAGGTGAGTACACTTACTATCAGGGAGAGCGGATTGAGAGTATGTTCCACGGCACAGGAGATGTGTGGGCAAGTTCCTTTGTCGCGTCTTATACTAAGGGATATAGCTTTGAGAAAGCGGCGCAGATTGCTACGGATTTTACCGTTAAGTGCATCAAGGCTACAATGGATGATAAAGAAAATCACTGGTACGGCGTTAAGTTTGAACTTTGTCTTGCGGATTTCTGCAAAGAGTACGCATAAGACAGCTTCAATTTGCTTATAAATATTGACTATGACAAACACAGCTTCCTCGTTGAGGGAGCTTTTTTGTGCAAAATACTTGATGTGTACTGTGTGCTTATGGTATAATTACTTGATTATATTTTTATTAGGGGATGTATTAAGTGAACCTTAAGAGATTTGTTGTCAAGGTGGGTACTTCCACCCTTACATATGAAAACGGAAAAGCTAACCTCAGAAGAATTGACAAGCTGTGCAAGGTGTTGTCTGATTTGCACAATCAGGGCAGAGAAATTATTCTTGTTTCTTCAGGTGCTATAGGAGTTGGTATGGGTAAGATGGGGCTTGCAAAAAAACCTGACTCCACCCCTGAAAAACAGGCACTTGCTGCTATTGGCCAGTGTGAGCTGATGTTTATGTACGACAAGCTTTTCGGTGAATACAACAATATGGTGGCACAGGTGCTCCTCACCCGTGATGCGGTGGACTCTGAGCACAGAAAGCAGAATGTGCTCAATACTTTCAATACCCTGCTTTCTATGGGCATTATCCCCATTGTAAACGAAAACGACACAGTTGCTATTGATGAGCTGGAGGGACATAACTTCGGCGACAACGATATGCTTTCTGCTATTGTTGCAAAGCTTGTGTCTGCAGATGCTCTTGTGATTCTTACAGACATAGACGGACTTTACGACTCAGACCCCAGAAATAACAAGGATGCAAAACGTATTGAAAGAGTTGAAAAGATTACTGAGGAAATTGAGAATATGGCAGGAGGCTCAGGTTCTAACCGCGGTACAGGCGGTATGACCACCAAACTTCAGGCGGCTAAGTATGTGACTACGGCAGGAATTGACTGCTATGTTGTATGCGGTGACGACCCACAGCGTATTTATGATGTAACAGACGGCAAATCTGTGGGTACGCTTTTCTGCAAAAACTGATTTTTCTTAGATTTTTTTTACTAAAGGAGATTACATATTATGACTATGACAGAGATGGGAAAAAGAGCAAAGGAAGCCTCCCGTGTGCTTTCCTGTGCAAAAAGTGACGAAAAGACAAAAGCTCTCTTTGCTTTAGCTGATGCACTTGAAGCAAATTGTGACTATATACTTAGTGAAAACGAAAAGGATTTAGAAGCAGGAAGAGCAAACGGAATGAGCGATGCACTTCTTGACAGACTTGCATTGAATTCTTCACGTGTAACCTCTATGGCACAGGGTGCACGTCAGGTAGCAGCCTTCCCAGACCCTGTAGGCACGGTGCTTTCAGGCAATACACTGCCCAATGGACTTGAAGTTACAAAGGTGAGAGTTCCTTTGGGAGTTATCGGTATTATTTATGAGGCTCGTCCCAATGTTACTGCTGATGCAGCTGCTCTGTGTCTGAAGTCAGGTAACGCTGTAATTCTCAGAGGCGGTAAAGAAGCAATTAACTCCAATATGGCAGTGGCAAAGGTTATGCGTGAAGCTGTGGAGAAAGCGGGAATACCAGCAGACTCAATTCAGCTTGTAGAGGATACAACACGTCAGAGCAGTATTGAGCTTATGGGTCTTACAGACTACCTTGATGTGCTTATTCCCAGAGGTGGTGCAGGACTTATAAAGGCTACTGTTGAGAATGCAAAGGTGCCTGTGATTGAAACAGGTGCAGGTAACTGCCACGTTTATATTGATGAGTTTGCAGATGTACAGATGGCATCAGAGATTGTTTTCAATGCAAAGACCTCCCGTCCCTCTGTGTGCAATGCCATTGAGACCGTACTTGTACATAAGAACATTGCCGATACAGCACTGCCCTCAATGAAGGCTGAGCTTGACAAGATGAACGTAGAAATCCGTGGTTGTGAAAAGACACAGGCTATTCTTGGTGATAGTGTTGTGCCTGCAACTGATGAGGATTACTACACAGAGTATCACGATTACATCCTTGCTGTTAAGGTTGTGGATTCTATTGATGATGCAATTGCTCATATTGCTAAGCACTCTACAGGCCACAGTGAATGTATTGTTACAGAGAATTATAATAATGCCAACAAGTTTACAAAAGAGGTAGACTCTGCGGCAGTTTATGTAAATGCCTCCACCCGTTTTACTGACGGCGGAGAGTTCGGTTTGGGTGCCGAAATTGGTATTTCAACACAAAAACTCCATGCCAGAGGCCCGATGGGTATTAACGAGCTCACCAGCATGAAGTTTATTATCAAAGGCAATGGTCAGGTAAGAGTCTGAGCATTTGGATGTTAAATTATAAGATACAGAAGTGCTAAAATCAGGGCAGGATCCCCTGAGTCCTCTCCTGAGAGTATCAGTATGAGGGCAAGGATTAGTAGCCTTTCTTTGTCCTCAAAGAGAGTCCCCAGTAAATCGCTGTTTTGAGTTTGAACAGGCTGAGATTGCAAAGGAGAATATCCTTGTGTCTGAGGATTGTCAGCAGATTTTTGTGCAGGCTTGGGAGAATGTTCTGGTTCTCTTTTTTGGGGATTGTGGGTCTGGTTTTCACCTTGGCTCTGATTGTGTCTTTGACTGCGGTTTTGGTTTTGACCTCTCTGCATTTCCTGAGCACGTCTCAAAGCTTCGTATTCGATTGAGTCCACCTGCTGTACCTCCTTAGAATATACCAGTGTTCTTGAGTTTAGGCAGTATTCGCATTACTCTCAGAATTTTGCCTGCATCCTCAAGACGGCGGCGTTTCTCTCCTGACAAAAAGGGTCGCAGAGAATTGAGTAGTACGGTGGTTTCGTCCTCGCTGTTCAGGCTTGACAGCAGAGGCATCAATTTTGTAATACTGCTTAATGAATCAGGCGACAGGGAAGAACCTAAACCAGATGAGGATACAGGCTGTGGGGTGCTTTCCTTAGATGATAAGAGAGAAGATAAAGCTGATATATCAAAGGGTGGGTTGCCTGTTTGTACAGCTTTTGTGTTTTCCTTTGATGTGTTATCTGTGCCGGTGCTTAGTCCCAGTTCCTTGCCTAAGGAGCGAAGTTTGCTGACAGCTTCAGGATTTGACAGAACAGATGAAAAAATATCCTGCAGATTATCCATTTGAGTTCAGCATCCGTATGAGGGCTTGCACCTGAGGATTTTCCATTATTCTTTTTGTCTCATTGGGGTCTGACAGAATTGCTTTCACCTTGCTCTGCTGTTCAGAGGACAGATTGCTTGTAAGATAATCAAGGTTTCCGCTCTGTGCACTTTTCTTTATCTCCTCAGGAGATTTGCCTAATTTCCCTGAAAGCATAGAGAGAAATTCGTTCTGCTTGTTTTCCATAGATAACACCTCGCTTTATATTATGAAAGTCATTTATATATTATGACAGAAAGGCGATTATGCGAATTTTAGTTATGTCAGACTCCCACGGAATGTATGAGAGTATGAGGCGTGCGGTTATGAAACACAGTGACGCCGAGGTTATAATTTTCTGCGGTGACGGTGCTTCTGATATTGAAGAAATCAAAAGAGAGTTTACAGACAGAGCGATAATTGCAGTGAGAGGTAACTGCGATTTCTGTACAGAAAATCCCAACATAGAAACAATCACCCTTGAGGGTAAGAAGTTGTTTATTACGCACGGGCATCTTTACAACGTAAAGAGCGGATTGTATAACCTTTCTTGTGCTTGTAGAGAGGCTGAGGCAGATATCGCCGTTTTTGGACATACACATCAGGCTTTGGAAATTTATGACGAGGGAATTTACCTCTTTAACCCAGGCAGTATTATGGGATATGAAGGCTCCTACGGGCTTATTGATATTACTCCTGCAGGGGTATTGACAAATGTTGTGAAAATTACAAGATAATTTTTTCTGTGGAAAAATTAAATGTTTTATGATACAATCAAAAGGCGAGGTGAGGTACTGTGAATTTTCTCGGATTGGATTTAGGAGAAGGACTTAAAAATCAGCTTGAAGCTATGGAGAAAAGCCACAGAATGCCCCACGCCCTTATAATCACAGGAGGCAGCGAGAGTACACGCAGTGCTTTTGCGGATTTTCTGTGCAAGTGGTGTGTGTGTACTGCAGACAGTGAACGTCCCTGCGGTGAGTGTCCTCAGTGCCACAAGGCGGAGGGTAAAAATCATATTGATATATACTTTGCCAAAGGCTCAGGAAAGACGGATATTATTTCTGTAGAAGAGATAAGAAATATCACCAGAGACACAGCCATTATGCCTCACGAGGCATACAAAAAGGTGTATGTGCTCAAAGACGCTGACAAGCGTATGGGCAACGAGTCTATGAACGCATTTCTGAAGACTCTGGAAGAGCCTATGCAGGACATACTCTTTATACTGACGGCGGAAAATGTAAAGGCTGTACCTCAGACCATACTTTCCCGTTGTACTTGTCTTACTCTGGAGTCACTAAGGGAACTGTCTGAAGAAACAAAAGAGGCGGCAAAGGCTATTCTCCTTGGAATTATAGATTCAAGCGAGCTGAACCTTTTAAAAGCCACAAGCCTTCTTAGTACCAGACAGAAATCTCTGGAGATACTGCCTGTTATAAGGACAGTTCTGTGCGATGCACTGAGTATATCTGTAGGGGCTAAGGCTTTGTTTGATGAAGAGCTTGCCTCAAAACTTCGGCAGAGACTTACAAAGAATAAGATAATAAGGCTCATTGATGTTACAAGTGACGCCATAAATAAAACAAACCGCAATGTTAGCCCGGTGCTTCTTTCAACCTGGCTTTGCGGAGAATACAGGAGGATATCATGGCAGATGTAGTAGGTGTCCGCTTCAAAGAAGTGGGCAAGATATATTATTTTGCACCTGGCGAGGAGCAGTTTTCTATTGGAGACAGGGTTATAGTTGAAACAGCCAGAGGCGTTGAGTGCGGTGTGATTGCCGCAGGCAACAAGGTTGTCTCTGATGAGGAGATTGTGCATCCACTCAAAAACATTATCCGAAAGGCAACAGAAGATGACCTTAAGAAGCTTGAAAACAACAAAGCACTTGAGAAGAAGGCTTTTGATATTGCCATGAAAAAGATAGAACAACACGGGCTTGAAATGAAGCTTGTAAACGTGGAGTATACCTTTGACGGAAGCAAGGTGCTGTTTTACTTTACTGCTGACGGCAGAGTTGATTTCAGAGCACTGGTAAAAGATCTGGCATCTGTGTTCAAAACAAGAATAGAACTTAGACAGATCGGTGTCCGTGATGAGGCAAAGATGCTGGGAGGACTCGGCGTTTGCGGTAAGCAGTTCTGTTGTTCAAGCTTTATGGGAGAGTTTGCACCTGTTTCCATTAAAATGGCTAAGGAGCAGGGACTGTCCCTTTCTCCTGTGAAGATTTCAGGCACATGCGGCAGACTTATGTGTTGTCTTAAATACGAGCAGGATGCATATACTGACTTGCTCAGGAATACACCTAAGTACGGAGCAATTGTTAAGACTCCTCAGGGCAAGGGTACAGTTGTTGAGGTGAGCCTCCTTACAGGTATGCTGAAAGTTAAGATGGACAACACTCCACCTGAGGCGGCACCCCAGTCCTTTAAGGTTAAGGAAGTTAAAATTATCAAGGACGGTGCCATCCGTGTAGATAAAAAAGAGCTTGCAGAGCTTAAAGACCTTGAGTAATATTGGGGTATATACGCACATCTATGTAGAAAAATTTAGTTTTTACAGGGAATTTCAGAAAATTGCGACAAAATAATTGCTTTTTCTGAAAAGTGTGCTACAATTATATTTAGAAATTTAAAGGAGGTGCCTCCCATGGCATATGTTATCAATGATGAATGCATTTCCTGCGGCGCATGCGTAGATGAGTGCCCCTGTGGTGCTATCTCCGAGGGCGACAGCAAGTATGTTATTGACGCAGACCTCTGCGCAGATTGCGGTGCTTGCGCTGATGCTTGTCCCGTAGGTGCTCCCAACGAGGAGTAATTCTCTTAAAGAGGAATGTAACTGCACCCCGCAGGCTACGATTTGCCTGTTTGGGGTGCTGTTCTTCTATATAGGATGTTTTTTGGAGGTGTAAAGAAATGCTTAAAAGTTCAGAACACCTTGAGCCCTTAGGCTCAGGGATTGAGATTATAGTAAGCAGAGACTTTCACTTTACAACTGATACAATTTTACTCAGCCATTTTGCAAATCACAGAAAGACTGACAAGGCAGTTGACCTTTGTACAGGCTGCGGTACTATTCCTATGCTGTGGATGAGGAATAATCCCCCAAAAGAGGTATATGCAGTTGAAATATTTGAGGAGGGTGCGGATATGCTTAAGCGAACAGCTGAGCACAACTCTCTTTCTCATATAATAAAGCCTGTGTGTGCAGATATTAAGGACTTGAAAGGAAAGCTTCCTTTCGGTTACTTTGACCTTGTGACCTGCAATCCCCCGTATAAGCTTTCAGGGGGAGGGATAGAGAGCGAGGAGAGCCATGAGCTGGTGGCAAGGCACGAGAATATGTGCAACCTTGAGGATGTAATATCCATAGGTGCTAAGCTTCTGCAGTTTTCAGGCAGGCTGTGTATCTGTCAGCGTCCCGAACGGCTTACTGATGCAATGGAATTAATGCGTAAATATGACGTGGAGCCTAAGAGACTGCGGCTTGTGCAGGGCAAAAGCCATAAATCCCCTAAGCTGTTTTTGCTTGAGGGCAAAAGAGGCTCAAAGAAAGGCAACCTTGTGGTGCTTCCTACACTTATTGTAGAGAAGGACGAGGGGGGCTTTACTCAGGAGATGGACGATATTTATGGCACATACAAGGACGGTGCAGGGAGTAAATGAGTATGGAGAATACAGGAATTTTATACGTTGTGGGCACACCCATCGGCAATCTGTCGGATTTAAGCCCCAGAGCGGCTCAGGTGCTTTCTGATGTGGATTTTATTGCTGCAGAGGACACCAGAGTTACAGTGAAGCTTCTGAATCACTTAGGAATCAAGAAGCCTATGATAAGCTACTTTGAGCATAACAAGCAGTTCAAGGGCGAGGTTATTTGTAAGAGAATCCTTGAGGGTGAGAGCTGTGCTGTTGTCACAGATGCAGGTATGCCCTGTATATCCGATCCCGGCGAGGAGCTTATTAAGCAGTGTGCAGGCTTTGGCATAAAGACAGAGGTTGTCCCCGGTCCCTCGGCGGTAATATCCGCTCTGTGTGTGTCGGGACTTTCTACAGGCAGGTTTACCTTTGAGGGCTTTCTGTCTGTTAATAAAAAGAGCAGACGTGAGCACCTTGAGTCACTTGTTTACGAAAAGCGGACTATGATTTTTTACGAAGCACCTCACAAGCTTAGCAACACTTTAAAGGATTTTTATGAGACCTTCGGGGACAGAAAGCTCACCATTGCAAGGGAGCTTACAAAGCTTCACGAGGAGATTATCCGCACCACCACAAAAGAAGCTCTTACGCAGTTTGGCAACGGGTCACTCAAGGGTGAGATGGTGCTCATACTTGAGGGTGATACTGCGGTGAAAAAGCAGGAGTATACCCTTGAGGAAGCAGTGGAGATTGCAAAGAATCTCATAGACGGGGGCGAAAAGCCCACAGAGGCGGCTAAGAAAGCGGCAAACATCACAGGACTTAAGAAGAACGATATCTACAGGGAATTGATGTAATGGAATATAAAGAGGCTCTGGGTAAAATCGAAGATTTGAGGAAGTACGGCTCTCAGCCGGGGCTTGAAAGAGTCAGAATGCTCCTTGATATGATGGGCAATCCTCAGGACAAGCTTAAGTTTTTGCACGTTGCAGGCACTAACGGCAAAGGCTCGGTATGTGCTGTGGTGTCCTCGGTGCTGGGGGCTTCAGGGTACACAACGGGACTTTTCACCTCTCCCTTTATCACGGATTTACGCGAGCAGATTCAAGTGAACGGGAATATGATTTCCGAGGAGGAATTTGCGGAAATTGCGGAATATGTATTTGCGTTTTCGGACAGACTCTTTGAAAGGAAAATTATCATCACTGAGTTTGAGTTTACTATGGCGGCAGCCTTTGAGTTTTTCTGCAGGAAGAATTGTGATGTTACAGTCCTTGAGGTGGGAATGGGAGGACTCCTTGACAGCACTAATGTGATAAAGAGTCCTCTGTGTGCAGTGCTTACACCCATAAGCCTTGACCACACAGGTGTACTTGGTAAGACGCTCACTGAAATTGCAAAGCATAAATGCGGTGTCATCAAGGAGGGTACACAGGTGGTATCAGCACTTCAGGAGTATGATGTGCAAAGGGTGCTTGAGGAAACCTGCTGTGAGAAAAACGTGCCGTTTATGTATGCAGACACAAAGAGTATACAGGTCTTGAATCAAAGCCTTTTGGGTACAGAAATTCAATACAAAGGCGAAGAATACACTCTGCCTCTTTTAGGAAAGCATCAGGTTGATAATCTGAGTGTATCTCTTTGTGTGCTTGATGTTTTAAAAAGCAAAAGTTTTGAGAGCATCACTTCTGACAGTATAAGAGAGGGGATAAAAAACGCAAAGAATCCTGCTCGGTTTGAGGTGGTAGGGGAATATCCCACAGTAATAATTGACGGAGCACACAACCCTGAGGGAATGAGGACTTTTGCAAATACTCTAAAAAGTCTACTACCTGATAAAAAAGGTGTTCTTGTGTTTAGTATGCTTAAAGATAAGGATGTACAAACATCCCTTGAATACATTAAAGGAATGTTCAGCAAGGTGTACACTGTAAATATCAATAATCCCAGAGCGATGAGCGCAAAAGAGCTTGCTGAAATATGCAGTTCATATTTTGATGATTCGGAGGCTTGCGAGGAGTCGGAATATGCATTAAAGAAAGCGTTTGATAAGGCAAGGACTGAGGGCACACACCTGTGTGTGTGCGGGTCTCTGTATCTTGCATCGCAAATCCGACCTTATATCCTTAAAGCGGTCAGAGAATAAACTTTTACGACAACTGAATAATACAGGAATTTTTGCCAACACTTATTACAATATAGGTGTTGGCTTTTTTTATGTACAAGCTATGTAATAATGCAGATTTAAACTGTGGAGGAACAGATGGTTGAAATTGAAAATAACGGAAATGTTATGACAGCCATTCTTTCGGGTGATATTGACCATCACCGCTGTGCTGTTATAAGAAAGAAGATTGATGCCCGCGCAGACAGCCAAAGACCTGAGCTTTTAGTGCTTGACTTCTCACGTGTTCAGTTTATGGACTCCTCAGGAGTGGGACTTGTGATGGGTAGATACAGACAAATGTCTCTCTTGGGAGGTCGCCTTAAAGTTGTAAATGTGTCGGAGAACATTGACAGGGTGTTCCGCCTTTCAGGAATTGAGAGTTTGGGGGTAATGGAATGAATATTGTAAACGAAATGAACTTAAATTTCAGTGCAAAGAGCATCAACGAAAGCTTTGCACGGTCTGCCATAGCTTCTTTTGTACTGTGCCTTGACCCTACAATAGCTGAACTATCTGATATTAAAACTGCTGTGTCTGAAGCGGTGACAAACTGCATTGTTCACGCTTACGGATATCAGGGCGGTACTATATACATAAACGCAAAAATTACAGACACTAATAAGGTTATCATAAAAATCCGAGACAAGGGTTGCGGAATTCCTGACGTAAAGCAGGCAATGGAGCCACTTTATACCACAGGAGGAGAGGAGCGTGCAGGACTGGGCTTTGCTGTAATGCTAAGCTTCATGGACAAGGTTAGTGTCCGCTCAGCTCCCTCAAGGGGCACAACCGTTACAATGGAAAAAGCTATTATCCGATGTGCACAGAATGAAAGACCGCAGTAAGCTTATTGAGGAAAACACAGGGCTTGTCCATGCCTGTGCCAGAAAATTTCTGGGCAGAGGTGCAGAATATGATGACCTGTTCTCCTGCGGTTGTGTGGGGCTTGTAAAGGCAGCGGATAACTTTGACGAGAGTTTAGGGTATAGGTTTTCCACCTATGCTGTGCCTGTTATTCTGGGAGAGATAAAGCGGTTTTTTAGAGATGGGGGAGCTGTAAAAATGAGCAGAAGTCTCAAGGAATTAAGCCTGAAAGTCACAAAATTCTGCGAAAAATATGAGATGGAAAAGGGCTGTGCACCTACGGTTAAGGAGATAGCAGATATCCTTGAAATATCAGTTGAAGATGCGGCACAGGCTATGGAAGCATCACGTATTCCTTTGTCACTTTCCTATGAAACTGAGGAAGAAAGCCGTCAGATAGATGTGGCGGTGGACTCTCAGGAAGAAAGTATAACTGAAAAAATGACACTTCATAAGTTAATCGGAGAGTTGCCCGAACAGGATAGGGAGATTATTAACCTGCGGTATTTTAAAAGCAAGACCCAGTCTGTAACCGCAAAGGAGCTTGGGCTTACTCAGGTGCAGGTAAGCAGAAGAGAAAAGAAGATACTGCTGTCACTTCGTGAGAAGATGCTGGCATGAAAAAGCCTGTGTACCGCAAAAGTACACAGGCTTTGATATTATGTAAAATATTATTTATTTGGTTACTTCATCAGTGTCTGTAACTACTGTTACCTCAGGCTCACCCTTGACTGCTTTTTTGATTGCAGTACAAACCATATAGTAAACCGGAATCAACAGGAATACAACCCATGTGGGGTGCCAGATGTTAAGGAAAAGTCCCACTGCACAGAACACAAGCACTGCAAGTACAGGGAATGCAAAGCGCTGTGCGTCCTTGTAACGGATTGCGTCTATCAGAGAGTAGAACAGGGGAATTGTGAGAAAACTCATCCACGCAGTGCCCCAGCCTCCGTACACTCCGCTGAAACCCCAAAGGAGAAAACAGGCTGTGATGATAACAGGGAAGGGGATATACAGCAGACCTATTATCCAAGGTGCTGTGTCGCTGTGATAGCTTGTGTTGCGTCTTGGGTCATCTACATGGATTTTGCCGTTTCCTATGTGGACGTGGGTGCCGTCCTTGGAATCAACGTGAATTCCGCCCTTGAAGCTGATGTCTACCTTGTCGCCGTTTTCAGCATTAACGTGAATACCGTCACGGAAGCTTACAGAATCCTTGCCCTTGGGCTGGGATTCTGAGTCGGCTGTTTCTTCTGTCTGAGGTTCGGGATTTTCCTTTTCTTCCTCGGGATTTACATTGAGGAGCTCGTCAAGTGATACTCCGTAAACCTTTGAAAGTATAATAAGATTATCAGTATCGGGGGACGCCTCGGCACGCTCCCACTTGGAAACTGCCTGACGGCTGACTCCGATTTTCTCTGCTAAGTCCTCCTGAGAAAGACCTGATTTCTTTCTGTACTGAAGAAGTCTGTTTGCTGTTTCAATGTTCATATTTACCTCCGAAAACCAGTTGTTTGTGTTTGTCTGACTGTGATTTCATTATAGCCGCAACCAACAAAAAACGCTATATATTCTGGTTTTCATATCCGCAACTCTTGGTTGCGAAACCTCAAAAAGCCCATAAACACTGGATTTTCTCAGATGTCCAGTCCCTTTGTGGTTTTGAAGAATTCGTTTAAGTGAGAGAGGATGACCCCTGTACCGCCTACACTGTTGCTTTCAATATTAAGAGGCATAATGGGGTCGTGAACAGAAAGACGGAGTAAAAACCATCCGTCGCCGTTTTCTTTATCAAAGGATACGCGGATACCCTCGCGGTTGTCGGGAGCAATGTGCCAGTCCGCTCTTTCTTCTGCATAGGACAGAAGCTGTGCGATGACTCTCTCTCCGCAGGCACG
Source organism: Ruminococcus sp. (assembly GCA_045541275.1). Taxonomy (GTDB): domain Bacteria; phylum Bacillota; class Clostridia; order Oscillospirales; family Acutalibacteraceae; genus Ruminococcoides. The sequence goes on along the minus strand of JAZQIX010000014.1, from coordinate 36,222 downwards.
GAAGTCTTCCTCTAAAATTTTAATGCGGATTTCCTTTTCCTCTTTAGCCTCTTTGAGTGTGCTTATAAGGTCGGAGATGTCCTTGCCTTCTTTACGAAGCTGTGCGGCTTTGATGATGATTTTTGTGCAAAGATAAGCACCGTCATCAAGGAAGTAGTTCTCCTGCATTGCGGCGTGACCTGATGTCTCAATAGCAAGGGGACAGGGGATTCCCTCTTTATTAAGCTCAATTGCCTTGTCAATAACATTTTTGTAGCCTCTGCGGTAGCGGTAGTGCTTTCCGTGAAGAGTTTCCTCAATAAACTCACGGAGTCCGTCAGATGTGATAGAGTCGGTAACGATTGTACCGCCCTCGCAGTTTTCCAGTGCAATGGCAGAAGCCAGAGCTACCAGTCTGTTACGGTTGATTTCATTTCCCTTGCTGTCAACTACAGCACCGCGGTCAACGTCGGTGTCAAAGATAACTCCAAGGTCTGCCCCTGCATCAACAACAGCCTCAGAGATAGCCTTCATAGCTACAGGGGACTCGGGGTTGGGCACGTGGTTGGGGAACATTCCGTTAGGGTCAAGGTAACGGCTACCCTTAGTATCAGCACCCAGCACGGCAAGGACCTTGTCAGCATAGAAACCGCCTACGCCGTTGCCTGCATCTACGCAAATCTTAAAGCCCTCAAGGGGTTTGTCGTAATTTTCAGCATTAACGCCCTTTTTGATAATGTCGCAAAGGTGCTCTGCATACTGAGTCATATAGTCAACTGCTTCAATAACTCCGCTCTGTGCTTCTTCGGGGAAGCATTTATCACTTGCGTTTGTAAGGATAGCTGTGATGTCAGAGCCCTCAAGTCCGCCCTGTCGTGTGAAGAACTTAAGTCCGTTGCGGTTAAAGGGATGGTGGCTTGCAGTAATCTGCACAGCACTGTCACAGCTTAAATCTACTGTGGTCATAAACATTGAGGGAGTGGATGCAAGGTTACAGTAGATAACCTTTACACCGAAAGAAGAAAGAGTCTCGGTTACAACTGAAGCAATTCTCTCGCCTGAGATTCTGCTGTCACGGCCTACGGACACAGTAAGTTCTTTTGCATTCTTGCCTGTTTTATCCATAAGCCAACGGCAGAAGCCTCCTGTCATATCCTTTACGGCTTCGTTTGTCATATTGAGGACTTCGCCCTCTACGCCTTCACTGGCTATTCCGCGGATATCGGTACCGCTTTTGAACTGTTTATAAAAGTCATTAAGCATAATAAATCCTCCGAGTTTTTTATGTATAAGCTTATTATACATTAAAGAAAGGCACTTCACAACCACATTTTTACGATGTTTTTCATTAAATCTGAGTCAAATCCTCACTTTCGGAGATTTTATTAAAAACAGAGAGGTTGTAATCTGAATTTCGGTATAAAGTGACTACAATAAGAAAAATCATAAAAATCAGTAACAACGAGATGGTGTGCAAAATAACTAAAAATGGCAGTTGGAGATAGTGAAATATTATAACGTAAATAGCAATATGCACAACTTAAAATACAATTTGTTGTTGACAATCACGAAAAAATGAATATAATGAAGTTGTCAGGTTAAAAGTCCACCTGATTACTGACTATACACAATCTCAATAATCAGTCAGTATTTTAGGAACATGCCAAATGGTAAATGGCAGCACGAAAATTTTATATTAATAAAAGGAGGAAACAGTATGACTACAGTCATCAGTTTGCACAACATCGATGTTGATAAGTTCCTCACCGTGCTTGACACTTGCAAGGGCAATGTATATCTTGTAACCCGTGAGGGAGATCACCTCAACCTTAAAAGCAAGCTTTGTCAGCTCATCGGCTTAACACAGCTGATCGAGGGCGGTAAGATCACTGAGGCTTACATTCTCTGTGACAATCAGGAGGATGAGAGCAAGCTGTTCAGATTCGGTCTGTACGGCGAAGTGGTAACAAAGACTGCGTAAACTTATCAAACCACGATAACTTCGTTTCACGTTGATTTCAAAAACCTAAAAAGCAAAAGCACCGTCTGTATACAGGCGGTGTTTTTGTTTGTCAGAAGCGACGAGGCTCGGAGCCCTTAAAAATGCCATGGGACGGAGGATTTGCCGAAAAGTACGGATTTGATACTTCAAAAATCCGTACAGGCAAATCAGAGGACTGTGAGCCTTTTTAAGGAGTAGCGGAGAGCATACGAGGCGTGAAAGCTAAGGCCGAGGTGTATCGCCTTGTTCTCTTCTTGTGTATTGCAATAAAGGACGGTTTATAGTATAATTTATTATACAATTCATAACTATGTCAGTTCGCAAAATCCTGACAGAGATTTAAAAATCTCAAATCAAAACTACGGAGGAATTTAAGATGAACAAAACTAAAAAGTCTGCTACCCTGTATATGGTGCAGGCGGCAATTGTGGCGGCGTTGTATGTTGCCATAAACTTTGCTCAGGAGATGATACTGCCTACATCGTCAATAAGTCCTGTGCAGTTTCGAGTCAGCGAGGTGCTGTGTACTTTGGCGGTGTTTACCCCTGCGGCTATCCCCGGACTGACTGTAGGATGTCTGCTGTCAAATATTGTGTCAGTGGGAGTGCTTCCTCTTGATATGGTGCTGGGTACATTGGCAACCTTTTTGGCGGCGGTGTGTGCCTATTACCTCAGAAATATCAAAGTGTTCTCTGTGCCTGTTTTATCTCTGCTGATGCCTGTTGTGTTCAATGCTGTGATAATCGGTTTGGAACTGGAGATTTTCTACATCGAAGGCGATTTTACCTTCATAGGATTTCTTTTTCAGGCGGCAACTGTGGCACTGGGGGAATTTGGAGTGTGTATTGTGTTAGGAATTCCCTTTTACTTTATGCTGAAAAAACTGCCAATGTTTACAAACTAAAAATCAATAAAAATTTGAAATAGAGCAATGTGTGTACTGGTTTGTATATACATTGCTTTTTGTTTATATTATATTATCTTGAAATATTCAATTGGATTGTTATAATAAATAAGAGGGGGTTATTGCTTTGAAAAATATATTTAATTGTAAAAAGGTATTTGCACTGATGCTTGTATTGGTTATGCTGACTGCCTTTATGATGCCTGTCAGTGCTCAGGAGAGTCTAAGCCTCAATTGTGACAGGTCTGAGATTTATGTGCTTGATGATGACTACAAGGCAGTTATCGGTGAGATACCTTCTGAGTATCCTGCATCTGTGAAGCTTCAGCTTAATACATCAGCAGATTCAGTGTACTGGTATGTGGCTGAGGGGGAGTCTGTTACCGTTGACCAAAATGGCCTTGTTACTCCACGTACAGAAACATGGTACTGGTACGGAGGTTATGGAACGACGTATCCTTTAGAGGGAGAAGAACCTACCAGTGTGGAGGTAAGCTACATTATAGGTGAAAGCACAGTTGTATGTATTGCAGATGGTGAAATAGTAAGTGCAGTGATAAATGTACTTGATTACTCTGACATATATGCAGATGAAAAAATACAGGAGTACATTGATAGTAATATCACAGACACCATGACTGATTATGAAAAGCTTGAAAAGGCTTGTCAGTATGCGGCAAGCTTTGATTACAGCGTTGATTATTCGGGATATAAAACTATGGTAATTTTTGGTGGCGGTGACTGCTGGGCAAGTACAACACTTATCACCTATATGTGCAACGAGTTCCTTGGTATTGATGCTGCAGTGAGATACGCCGTAAACGACCCCGGTGCAGGAAGCGGGCACAGAAATGCTGTAGTCTGCATTGACGGAAAATACTACGAGGCAGAGGCTGGCTTTGTGGGGACTGCTCCCAGATACTATTATATAAGAGAGCTTGCGGACGGCTTCTCTTTCAAATCCTGCTCTGACGGATATGCAATGTATCAGTATGACGGAATGGAAAGCAACGTGGTGATTCCTGAGACTTATAATAATACACCTGTTACAGAAATCGGCGGTGCGGTGGTCTTTTATAACGGCTGGGAGGAGTTTGCACCTGTAAGCGTTACCATTCCCTCCACTGTAAAAAGAATAGACAGCTTTGCCTTCAGTGATATTAAGAGTCTGCAGGCTTTTTATGTTGATGAGGGAAACGAGGTATTCTGTTCTGAGGACGGAGTGATTTATTCGGAAGATAAAAACACGCTGTTTGCATATCCTTCAGGCAAGGAGGGTGTGTTCGCTGTGCCTGAGGGTACAGAGCGGATAGGTGCGTACTCCGTGTACTATGCAAACAAGCTTTCAGAAGTGGTTATTACCGAGGGTGTTACTCATATCGGTGAGGGTGCTTTTGGAGATTGCAGAATGCTCAGCAGAGTTTCTTTGCCTGATTCCTTGCAGAGTATAGAAAATTTTGCTTTCTACAACGACTCAAGTCTTACAGATATATATATCCCTGAGAGTGTGACTGAGATGGGGGACAATGTGTTCTCAAATACTGATACACTTACCATTTATGGTGAAGAAGACTCCTATGCACAGGAATATGCCCAAAGCAAGGATATTAAGTTTGCAGTGAAAATAATGGGAGATACAGAGCAGGATGGCGAAGTGAATATTAAGGATGCCACAGCAATTCAAAAATATCTTGCAGAGATAATCAGCTTTAGCACTATGCAGAAGGATGTAGCAGACTTCAACAAAGACGGCAAGATTACCATTGCAGATGCAACCGCAATTCAGAAAAAACTTGCAGGACTTGAATACTGATAGAAGAATACAGATATAAAAAACAGGAGATGCAGAAAAGAAAACTGCATCTCCTGTTATATTTTGTGTAGGGTTTTATCTGTTAATTATTCGAAGTTGAATTCGTTTTTCCACTTGTCTTTAAATAAATCAAAGAGAGTCTGGAGGAGCTCTTCGTCCTCAATGCCCTCAAAGGATTCGGTTTCATCATCGATGGAAGTAATCTTCAGGATAACAACCTCATCGCCGTCCTCCTCATTTGCAGGGAGGAGGTAAAGATACTCAACGCCCTCGTACTCGATTACATCAAGAAATTCAAACTCAACCTCGTTGCCAAGGTCGTCTTCAAGAACGATGATGTTTGCCTCTTCCTCTTCAGGAGCATTTACTTTGATATCGTCTGCCATAATATGACCTCCTATGGATTGGATTGCTTAATTAGTATTGTTTGCCCCAGTATACCATATGCTTTGCAGGTTTGCCGCAGCATACGCATACATCAGAGAGATTTTCCTCTTCAAAGGGGATACAACGGCTCTTTACGCCGCCTGTTTCTTCTTTGATTTTTTCCTCGCACTCAGTGCATCCGCACCACATAGCTTTGATGAATCCGGGGGCCTCTTTGGCTGTTGTGAGGAACTCCTCGTAGGTGCGTGCTTCAAAGGTCTTAGCCTTCATATTCTCAAGTGCACGGTTGTACATATCCTCGTGGATAATGTCAAGGAGCTTTGCGATTTCCTCTGCTACGTTGTCAAGAGATACGAAAATCTTCTCTCTTGTGTCACGGCGGACAAGAACACACTGGTTGTTCTCAATATCCTTGGGACCAAGCTCAAGACGGAGGGGAACACCCTGCATTTCATACTGTGAGAACTTCCATCCGGGGGAGTTGTCGGATGCATCAAGTTTGACTCTGAACTGCTTTTTCAGTGAGTCTGCAACCTCCTGCGCTTTGTCAAGGACACCTGCCTTGTGCATAGCAATAGGCACGATTGCAAGCTGTACAGGAGCAACTCTGGGGGGGAGGATAAGGCCGTCATCGTCACCGTGAACCATAATGATTGCACCAATCATACGGGTGGAAACACCCCATGATGTCTGGTGGGGGAAGTGAAGCTTGTTATCTCTGCCCTGATAGGTGATACCGAAGCTCTCTGCAAAGCCTGTGCCGAAGTAGTGGGTTGTACCACCCTGCAGTGCCACACCGTTGTGCATCATAGGCTCGATTGTATAGGTAGCCTCAGCACCTGCGAACTTCTCCTTCTCTGTCTTTCTGCCTACAACAGCAGGAATAGCCAGAGTCTCACGATAGAAGTCCTCGTAAACCTTGAGCATCTGCAATGTCTCTGTCTCTGCCTCTTCTTGTGTTTCGTGCATTGTGTGACCCTCCTGCCAGAGGAACTCGGAAGTTCTCAGGAAAGGACGGGTTGTTTTTTCCCAGCGTACAACACTGCACCACTGGTTGTAGAGTTTTGGTAAGTCGCGGTAGGTATTGATAATCTTTGCGTAATGCTCGCAAAAGAGAGTTTCGGATGTAGGACGAACACACAGACGCTCTGTGAGCTTTTCGCTTCCGCCTACAGTTACCCATGCACACTCGGGAGCAAAGCCTTCAACGTGGTCTTTCTCCTTCTGGAGAAGGCTCTCGGGAATAAACATGGGCATATATACATTCTCGTGGCCTGTTTCCTTGAAACGTCTGTCAAGGTCGCGCTGGATATTCTCCCAGATAGCATAACCGTAAGGACGGATAACCATACAACCTTTAACGCCACTGTAGTCAACAAGCTCAGCTTTTTTGACTATGTCGGTATACCATTTTGCGAAATCTTCGTCTCGGCTGGTGATAGCCTCAACCATTTTTTTGTTGTCTGCCATATTAACACCCCTTCAGGATAATAAACATATAAAATTATTATACATATAAATACATATTATTTCAAGTGTTTTCGGACTATTCTGTAAAAACAAAACCGACTGAGCAAAAAAATACTCAGTCGGAGGTTTTGAAAGATTCAGTTAAACTTAAGCGTTTGCCTCAATGTAAGAAACAAGCTCGCCGAGAGTTCTGATGTTCTCGATTTCTTCATCGGGAATCTCAACCTCGAACTCGTCCTCTATGGACATGAGCAGGTCTACAACATCCAGAGAATCTGCGCCCAGATCCTCCTGAAGGTCAGTGTCAACTGTGAGAGTATCCTCTTCAATGTCGAACTGCTCTGCAAGAATAGCTTTTACTTTCTCTAAAACCATGATAAATGCCTCCTGTGGGAATCTTTGTGCTGACCATATAGTATTGTGATTTGCCAGCATCTTTTATGCCAAACAAATACTTTTGATGAATATTTGTTATGCACTATGTATTTTGTGTGAGTGGGAACATCCCGTCACTTTCCGCAGACACTGAAGTCTGCAAATTATGAGTTTATGCCTTTTTGGATTTGAAAAGCTTAAACACAAGAGCTGCAAGCACACCGCCAACTAAGGGAGCTGCAATGAATACCCAAACATTAGCAAGAGCATCGCCGCCTGCAAAGAGAGCAGGACCGAAGCTTCTGGCAGGGTTTACGGATGTACCTGTGAAATGGATGCCGAAAATGTGAACAAGGGTAAGTGTGAGACCTATTACAAGACCTGCAACGTTTGAGTATTCAGGCTTGGATGTAACACCAAGAATTACGAATACAAAAACAAATGTCAGAATAACCTCAACAAGAAGAGAAAGCCAGATGTTTCCTTCATATAGACCGTTTGCACCATAACCGCAGTCATTTCCCAGAAGTGCACCCAGTACTGCGGCACCGGCAATGGCACCTGCAAACTGTGCAACTACATATCCGATGAAATCTTTAACGGAGAGTCTGCCGTCAACAAGCATTGCAATAGAAACAGCGGGGTTAATGTGACAGCCTGAAACGTTTCCTACAGAATAAGCCATACCCACAATTACAAGACCGAAAGCCAGTGCAGTCATAATGTATGCAGTGTTGGGGTCGGTGGTGGAACAGCCAAGTGCTGCTGCAGTGCCGCAGGCGAAGAGTACAAGTACAAATGTACCGATGAACTCAGCAATATACTTCTTGATACTTTCCATTTGGACTCAACCTTTCTAATAATAAATTTTGTTAGTTTACTAACACTAAAAACATATTATTGTTAATTGCCTTTGATGTCAATAGTTTTTTGAAATTTATACAATTTTGTAACTAACTGGTAAGGATAAAATACAAAATATCAGCCACCCATTTGAAACGGGTGGCTGAATTGTTTAGCTTATTTATAATTAAACCTCAGGGAAGAACTTGTCGTGGAGAATGCGGACAGCCTTGTCTGCGTACTCCTTGCGGATGAGAACAGAGATTTTGATTTCACTTGTGGAGATCATATGAATGTTGATGTTAGCATCATAAAGAGCCTCGAACATATCTGTTGCAACACCTGCGTGGCTCTCCATACCTGAACCTACAATGGAAACCTTTGCAACGTTGTCATTCATAGAGATGCTTACACCATCGTGACGGCTTACAAACTTCTCTGTGAGCAGGTCAACTGCAACCTGACCGTTGTCCTTGTTTACTGTGAAGGAGATATCCTTTGTCTTGTCTCTGCCGATGGACTGGAGAATGATGTCAACGTTGATGTTCTTTGCAGAGAGGATAGAGAACAGCTTGAAAGCAAGACCGGGCTCATCGGGAATGTTTGTTACAGAAATGCGGACAATATCATCATCTTTGGCAACGCCTGAAATAAGTAATTTTTCCATTTTAGTATGCTCCTTTACAATAGTACCTGGTTTGTTGGTAAGGCTTGAGAGAACCTCGAGTTCAATTCCGTATTTTTTTGCAAGCTCAACAGAACGATTGTTGAGTACCTGTGCACCCAGAGTTGCAAGCTCCAGCATCTCGTCATAGGAGATTTCAGGAAGCTTGATAGCACCGGGAACTTTTCTGGGGTCTGCGGTGTAAACACCCTCAACATCTGTGTAAATCTGGCAAAGGTCAGCGTGCATTGCAGCCGCAATAGCAACAGCACTTGTGTCAGAGCCGCCACGGCCCAGTGTAGTTACGTCATCGTGTTTGTCAAGACCCTGAAAACCTGCAACAACTACAATGTTCTTCTTTGCAATTTCGTTTCTGATTCTTGTGGGGTCTACCTTTTTTATTCTGGCAGATGTGTGGGAGGAAGAGGTTTTGAAACCTGCCTGCCAGCCAAGAAGTGAAATTGCAGGGCATCCCATGCTCTGAATTGCCATTGCAAGGAGAGAAATAGAAATCTGCTCACCTGCTGCAAGGAGCATATCACGCTCACGCTCAGAAGCGTTAGGGTCAATCTCCTTGTACTTTTCAATGAGGTCGTCTGTTGTGTCGCCCTGAGCGGATACAACAACTACAACGTCATTGCCTTTTTTATAAGTTTCGGTTACGATTCTTGCAACATTGCGGACGCGGTCTGCATCAGCAACAGAGGAACCACCGAATTTCTGTACGATTAAGCTCATGTGTTTCAGTACCTTTCTGTATTATAAATTGCCGATTCTGATAGCAGATGCTACCTTGATACCTGCTTGCTCAAGATTTTCTACAGCCCCAAGAATTTTGCCGTAGGGCAATTCCTTGTCTGTTACAAAGGCAACCTCGTCTGCAGGAGCAGAAGCTCTCTCAAGACGGGTGATATCGCCTAAGATATCCTGTGCTTTATTATATGCGTTTTCAGCATCAGAGGCTTCAAGACGCAGATAAATCTTAGTTAAAGAGTCTTTATAGTCTGCAATGCAGTTTTCCTTTGTATCTGCCCAGAAGAGATATTTTCTGGCTTTCAGATGCTTGCAGCAGTCTACTGTGTCAGCAACAACAGCAGAAGCAGTGGGGAGTTTGCCTGCACCCTTGCCGTAGAATACTACGTCACCTGTGCAGTCGCCTCGTACCATAATGCCGTTGAATACATCGTTGATGTTTGCAAGCTGGCTTGTGCAGGGCACAAACATAGGTGCAACTACAATATCCATAAGACCTGACTCCAGAAGTTTGCACTTGCCGATAAGCTTGATTACACATCCGAAGGAGGCAGCATACTCGACGTCCTCAAGGGTGATTTTGGTGATGCCCTCTGTATGTACATTGTCAGGATAGATGTGCTTGCCGTATGCAAGGGATGCAAGGATACAAATCTTGCGGCAGGCATCGTGTCCTTCAACGTCAGCCTCGGGATTACGCTCTGCATAGCCTAAGTCCTGAGCAAGCTTGAGAGCCTCAGCAAAAGGCATATTTTCATTTATCATCTTGGTTAAGATGAAGTTTGTGGTACCGTTGAGAATACCTGCAATCTCATCTACTTCATTGGCAACAAGACACTGATTGATAGGACGCAGTATGGGAATACCGCCGCCTACGCTTGCCTCAAACAGGTAGTTTGCGTTGTTGTCCTTTGCAAGCTGCAGAAGCTCTGCACCGTGGCGGGCAACTAACTCTTTGTTGGAGGTTACTACGCTCTTGCCTTCTTTTAAGCAACGCTTGGTGAACTCATAGGCAGGGTTGATTCCGCCCATAGTTTCAATAACTACACGAACATCACGGTCAGAGATAATGTCCTCGAAATCCTTGGTGAATCGGTCACACAGGGGACTTTCGGGAAAATCCCTTAAGTCAAGAATGTGTTTCAGATAAATCTCTTCACCAATAGATGAAAAGAGCTTCTGTTTATGGGTTGTAAGTATTTCGGCAACGCCTGAGCCTACAACGCCATGTCCCATTAATGCTACTGAAATCATATTGTATACCCCTTTATATAGCATTTAATATTTAGTATAATTTATTTTAAGAGGGTGGGTGAGAGCACACACCCTCTTTTAAGATTAATTAAGGATTGGCTACCTAAGTCTGATTTGCTTACAGGCCTCTTTGAGAGAGCCGTTTTTTGTTATTCTGCAGGGTCTGTAGGAGCAGTGACTGTCTCACCTGTGGGGTCAGTTGTATCTCCAAAGTCAATAGAGATTGTACCCTCGGTTGCAGGAGCGAAAGTAGCCTGCTCTGTAGGTGATGTTGTTTCGTCTTCATCGGCACTAATATTTACACCATCGTGTGAGGTGCAGTTGCCCGGCTTGTTGCTGTCTGTGTACCAACCGTAGCGAGTGTCCTTACAGATTGAAGTTGCAAGTTTTCCTGTGTGAGTACAGTACTCCAGATATTCAATGCTGTCATCAAGGTCAAAGTCTTTGTGCTCTTTGTCCTCCAGATAACGGGACATAACATCGGAGAATGTGTCTGCCGCTACCATAGTACCCGGTGAGTATATGCGATGAGGGTCGTCAAAGCCTGTCCATACAGCAAGAGTTGCTAAAGGAGAACCGCCACAGAACCAGCTGTCTTTGTCATCGTTTGTTGTACCTGTCTTACCTGCAATCTCCCAGCCGTAAACATTTGCATATGCGGCTGATGTGTGAGCACAGTGGTTTACGTTATAATTAAGGAGTCTGTTCATAATAGAAGCAGTCTCTGAGGAATAGGCCTGAATTGGGATGTTGTTACGGTTATCAAGAAGAATCTTGTCGTTTCTGTCGGTTACATAGTAGTAAGTGTAGGGTTCGTAGTACATACCGCCGTTACCGATGTAGGTGTAAGCAGCAGCCATTTCACGGACAGTAACACCGCCGTTCATACCGCCCATAGAGAACGCACCTGTGTTGTACATATCCTCTTCAGCATTAAGATTGTCAAAACCTAAGTAGTTGACAGCGTGCTCATAAGCCACAGCAGGACCGCCGATTGTTTCTACAGTGTTGGCGGCACAGCAGTTTGAAGACCACTCTATAGCATCTACAAGGAACAATCCGTTTTTGTGGTTGTAGTCATACCAGTTATAGGGACCGTGGGTGCCGTCAGAATAAATCCAAGAGTCCAGAGGCTGGTCGGATACAACAGATGACCAGTGAAGCTGTTCGTTGTCCACAGCCTTTGCATAGGCAACAACAGGCTTGATGGATGAACCCGGCTGGAGAACTGACATAGATGCACGGTCAAAGAGAAGGTTTGCATCCTTTACATTTGAAGAACCTACGGTTGCAATGATTCTGCCTGTATAGTCCATCATAGTCATAGCAATTTCAAGGTCGGAGTTGTTGGTTTTGTCAATGTCCAGAGCTTCTTCTTCAATTATTTTCTGAGCTTCAACGTCCATTGCACAGTAGATTTTAAGCCCCTCTGTGTAAATTTTAACTCTTGCTGCATCCTCGCTGATGTTGTACACCTTTGCAAGGTCACGGCTCAGGTCGTAAACAAGCTCGTCAAAGTACCAATTCTGAACATTCACGGGAGTGTCATTCTCTTCATCATCACTGGAATAATCACGGAAAGTCATATTCTCAGAATCTACCATAGCGGCTTCGTACTCTTCATCAGTAAGGTAGCCGTAGCTGTGCATAGCAAAGAGAACGTCTTCACGGCGGATGTAGTTATTTTCAGGATAAATGAGAGGATCCCACTTGGAGGGGTTCTGGGTGATACCTGCAATAGCGGCACACTCTGCTACAGAGCAATCGGTAATATCCTTGCCAAAGTATCTCTGAGCTGCTGCCTGTACACCCTGACAGTTTCCGCCGAAGTTTACAACATTTAGGTAAGCTTCAATAATTTCGTCCTTAGTGTATTCTTTCTCAACCTTTAAAGCTTTGATAATCTCGCGGATTTTACGGTTGATGCTTACCTCGTCATCTTCAGTCAGGTTCTTAATAAGCTGCTGGGTGATGGTAGATGCACCGAAGGAGTCATCGCCTCCTGCCAAATTCAGCATAGCTTCACCTGTACGGAGCCAGTCTACACCCTTGTGGTCGTAGAAACGTTTATCCTCAATGGCAATCTGAGCGTTAATCATAGCCTGAGGGATTTCATTGTAGTCAACCCACACACGGTTTTCTGTGCCGTAGAGGGTTTCGTATTCGTAGAACTCGCCTGTCTCTTCGTCCTTAACATACACGAAGCTTGAAAGGTTCAGGGAACGGGCGTTAAGGTCGATGCCCGAGGGCTGAGATGATAACTCCATAAGGTAGAAGAAGATGTTGAAGCAGACAATTACACCTGCAATGAAGAATACCAAAAGTAATGTGAGCAGGGTTTTGAGTGCTCCTGAAAGAATGGCACTGGCAGTAGGGGAAAGCCCCTTTTTGTCAGAGTCCTGATTTGCTTTGTAATTGCTAATGTCTGTTTTACGCACAAGGCATCCTCCTTTTCTTTTGAGGTGGCGGACATAGTAGCACCGCATTGGTGTTTAAAGAAAATCCTTTATAGATTGTTATACAATACGGGTAATTATAATCATATGATGATTATTATACCACCATTTACTGCAAAATTAAAGTTTTTTTATTATGTATTATATATTTTCTTATAATATGTCAGTATGCAATGTGAATATTCGCTCATTTTTGTGAAAAAATAACTGGGAAGGTGTGGTTATATGAATTATAAGAATATTAAATTAACAAAAGTGTTTTATTTCACAGCGGTAATTGTGGTTGCCTGTGTTATTGCATCTGCTGTTATTGCACCTGTGACTACTGAAACTGTGACACCTCAAAGCAGCACAGCTGTAAACGGTCAGGAGAATAGCAGAACTTATGTGCTTACCTGTGAAGATGACAGGATAGTTGCCTTTGTAAAAGGTGCAGACCGACCATATATAGAGACCACTACAGCGGTGAGCTCTCTGCCTTATGATGTACAGGCAAGACTCAGAGCAGGAATTGAGTTTGACTCTGAAGAAAAACTGAGAAGAGCCATTAATGAATACTGTAGCTGAGTGTTTGTAAGAGTTACAGAAGAAAGCTTTTATCTTTTAAAAAATCAATTGTTTGCAAAATTTGCATATTATATATGTTCAGGGGCAACACATAATAACCTTGCGATGAAAATTCAGTAGTCGCAAGGATTTGATTTTGAGATAAACTTTTTAGTAAAGGAGTAAGTAAAATGTCTAAGAACAACATCGTAGTTCCTGAGGCAAAGGACGCTCTCGAGCGCTTCAAGATGGAAGCTGCTGCAGAAGTAGGCGTTAACCTCAAGCAGGGCTACAACGGTGACCTGACATCTCGTCAGGCAGGCTCAGTAGGCGGACAGATGGTTAAGAAAATGATCGAGTCCTACGAGAGAGGCTTAAAGTAAGTATAAGTGTATAATGCTGAGTTTATGAAAAATAAGCTTAGGCAGAAAGCTTGAAAAAAGCAAAAAAGACCTGAGTAAAATCAACTGAATATAAGATGATAATTACTCAGGGGATTAAAAAGAAAGACCGCCGATTGCTCAATGAAGTAATCGGCGGTTGTGTTGTGTATCGGCTCATTTGATTGTTGTGGAGAGTGGTTATTAGTAACCCTTTACTGCTTCGAGGGACTCGTCATTGTCAATCCATTCTTCCACATATAATGCAGTGAATTTTTCTTTGGTGTTGCGAATAACTACACGGGAAATGCCTGCGTTGATTATCATACGCTTGCACAGTGAACAGGCACTGGCGTTTTCTACATATGCACCTGTTACTGCATCTTTGCCTACAAGGTAGAGTGTAGCACCTATCATACGCTCACGGGAAGCGTGTATGATAGCATTCTGCTCTGCGTGCACACTGCGGCACAGCTCGTATCTTTCTCCTCTGGGAACATTGTTTTTTTCGCGGACGCAATGACCTAGATCGATGCAGTTTTTGCGTCCTCTCGGAGCACCTACGTAGCCTGTGGAAACAATCTGGTCGTTGTTTACGATGATTGCGCCGAAGTTACGTCTGAGACAGGTGCCTCTTTCAAGTACGGTTTCTGCAATGTCCAGATAGTAGTTTTCCTTGTCTATACGGTACATGTAAAGACCTCCTCTGTAAATGAATTTTCCGTATCATATTTCCACTTCTATAATGATATATTTAACTGAGGTTGTCAAGGAAAATTTTTTGTAAATCTTAATGTGGTTTAGTTTTTTGTGAGTTCGCTGAGACAATGGGCACATATATGCTTGCCCTTGTACTCTTTGAGGTCTTCGTCATTTTGACAGAAAGCACAGCAGGAGGAATACTTGCGGATGACAAGGCTTTGCTCCTCGGTGAACATTTCAAGACAGGCACCCTTATCAAAATCAAGTGCCTTTCTGAGTCTGACGGGAATAACAATTCTTCCCAGCTCGTCCACACGTACAATATATCCTGCAGCTTTCATAATAATTACCACCCTATTGAAATACTTTCACGTTTATTTTACCAAAAACTACCATATGTGTCAATAGAAAACGGTATGTGTCAAAGTAGCTTTTTCATTGGCAAAATATGACAGGAGCTGACAAAATGATGAATTATATCTGGGCTGGAATGATATTCCTGAGCCTTGTTTTTTCGTTTATAACAGGAAGCACCAAACAAGTGTCCGATGCTCTGCTTGCAGGGGCATCAGATGCAGTGGAACTTCTCATAGGTATTCTGGGAATTATGTGCTTTTGGTCCGGACTTATGGAGATAGCTAAGAGAGCAAAGCTTACTGATATGCTGGCAAAGCTGTTTTCACCTGTACTTTCTCCTCTTTTTCCTGATGTTCCGAAGAACTCTGAGGCAATGCGGTACATAAGCCTTAATATAAGCGCTAACCTCTTAGGTCTGGGTAATGCGGCAACGCCTTTCGGGCTTGAAGCAATGAAGGAACTTCAGAAAATTAACCCCATAAGGGACAGAGCATCAGACTCACAGCTTCTGTTTGTGGTTCTCAACACTGCATCAATACAGCTTTTACCTACGACCCTTGGTGCCTACAGGGCAACTTATGGAAGCGAAAAGCCCTTTGAGATTATCCACTGTGTATGGATAACCTCAGTGGTTGCTCTTGCGGTGGGAATTATAGTTGCAAAAGTGTTCTGCTCAGGCGGAGATAAAAAGAGATTTTAGAGGAGGCAGGCTGTGGAAATAATTGTACCCTTGGTGGCTGTGGCGTTTATAATCTTCGGACTTGTGAAAAAGGTGGGAGTTTTTGATGCTTTTCTCACGGGAGCAAAGGAGGGACTTCACACTGCCTATATGATAGCACCCACTCTTATAGGGCTTATTACTGCGGTGACAATGCTCAGGGCAAGCGGAGCTGTAGATATGCTTACAAAGGCAATAACTCCTCTGGCACAAAAGCTGGGATTTCCTGCAGAGATTGTACCTGTGGCATTGCTCAGACCTATCTCGGGGGGAGGCTCAACGGCTTTACTTGTGGGTATACTTGAGAAATTCGGTCCTGACAGTTTTGCAGGACGGATAGTGTCCGTAATGGCAGGTTCTACAGAGACCACCTTCTATGCAATAGCAGTGTATTACGGGAGTGTGGGAATAAAAAAGTCCAGACACACCTTGTTTGCGGGATTGTGTGCAGACTTTACGGCGGTGGTATTCTCGGTTTTAACTGTCAGATTGTTTTTTACATGAAAGATACATTGTTTATTTTATATAAAATATAGGGAGTTTTTTCTACGAAAAAAAGATTGACAAAGAGGAGTGGATTTGATAAATTATAATCGTCTAATGAATTAGAAATTAAAGGAGGTATTATAATGAAAAAGACGGTTAAAAGGCTATTGGTTTTTTTACTTGCTATGGCTGTTGTTTTGGTGTCAGTGCCCTTAGTGGCTGCATCAGAAGGCATTACCGAGGAGGGGCTTACATATATTATTGAAAACTCAGAGGTTACCGTTACAGGTGTTCAGGGTAAGTGTGTTGAACTGATTATACCTGAAGAAATAGAGGGCTTGCCTGTTACTAAAATTGCAGAGAAGGCTTTTGAGTTCAATAACTATATACGAAGTGCATATGTGCCTGACAGTGTACTGAGTATTGAGGACTATGCCTTTGACTGCTGTGAGAATATGCAGAATATCAGAATGCCTGAGCGGCTTGAAGATTTCGGTTTGTCTGTTTTTCAGGGTTGTCACAGCCTTGAAAGTATAGTTATTCCTGAGGGAGTTACCGAGATTGGAGCTCTTTCATTCCTGTGCTGTGAGGCACTGACAGATATAAAGTTTCCTCAGTCGCTGGTTTCAATAGGAGGCGAGGCTTTTTCTGGGTGTATTTCTCTGGAGTCCGTTACCTTTCCTGAGAACCTTGAGTACGTAGGATATGGGGCATTTCAGCATTGCTATATGGTCAGAGAACTTGTTCTGCCAGATAAGGTAAAGACTCTGGATAACTATGCTTTCAGCGGTTGTGATTCTGTAGAGAAAATATATTTCGGAAGAGATTTTGAATCTTACGGAGCCTATTCCTTATACGGAATCCAGATGATTAAGGAATTCGAAGTGAGCGAAGAAAATAAACTTTATTCCACTGTTGACGGAGTTCTCTTTGATAAGTCACAGGAAACCCTGATGTTTTATCCCAAAGGAAGAGCAGATATGGTATATACTGTGCCTGAGGGTGTGAAGACTATTGGAACGGCAGCGTTTAGATACAGTCTTAAACTGAACGAAATAGTGCTTCCTGACAGTATAAAAAATATTGAAAGAGATGCTTTTGAAGAATGTGCAAATCTTACCAAACTTAATTTGCCTCAGGGGCTTGAAAGTATAGGCGAAAGTTCTTTTACGAATTGCAAGAGGATTGAGAGCATAAAAATCCCTTCAAGTGTAAAAAAGGTTCCGGACAGGCTTTTTTATGATTGCAGGGGTCTTAAATCTGTAGTGATTTCTGACGGAGTAAAAGAAATAGGTGCAAATGCTTTTGAATACTGCTCAGGACTTGAAAGTGTTACTCTTGGATATGGACTTGAAAAAATCGGTGATTTTGCTTTTAGAAAGTGTATCGACCTTAAAAGTGTTGTGATCCCCAACAGTGTAAAGGAAGTGGGAATTGGTGCGTTCAAGGAATGTGAAAACCTTGAAAGTGTGTCATGGTCCAGAAATTCCGATGTTATCCGCAAAGATACTTTTTATGATTGCGGCAATCTGACTGAGTTTGTGGTGCCCGACAATGTTCATACCATAGAGGGCGGAGTGTTCTGGGCATGTAACAGATTTTATCAGGTTCTGATACCTCCTACTGTGGTGAATATTGCTGATACTGTATTTTGGAAGTTTCCTTATATTGTAAGTCTTTACGGATATACAGGCAGTGCGGCTGAGGCTCATGCAAAAGAAAATATCTACGATTTTGTTTTTGTGCCTCTGGGTAAGGCTGAGGATTATGTTCCCATGCCTGCAGTGGGTGATACCGACTGTGACGGAGTGCTTACAATCAAGGATGCAACTCATATTCAGAAGATGCTTGCACAACTTGTGACTCCTTCTGAGGTGGAGGTTTACAGTGCAGATTTTGACGGTGACCTTTATGTGACTATTAAGGACGCAACTTACATTCAAAAAACATTGGCAGGAATTATCTGAAAATACTTAGATAAACAAAAAACCGCTGTAGTACAAACTACAGCGGTTTTTTTATCTGAGCCTCAGGACTTTGTTTAGGAAAGCTTTCCCGTTGAAAGGAATAAGGGGATAAAGATAACTTTTGCCTGAAACTGTTTTGTTAGTAATAAGAAGCACTGCAGTGATTATAAGTCCTGCAATGAATCCCCACAGGTTAAACAGAGAGGTAAGGATAAGAAGCATTATGCGGATAAACTTAACACAGTAGCCCAGCTCATAGTTAGGCTGAGTAAAGCTTGCTAAGGTTGCAAAAGCCATATAGAGGATTGCGTGAGTAGAAAACCAGCCTACGTCCACTGAGAATTCTGACAGAGCGATTGCACCGATGATACCCATTGTTCCGGAAAGAGTTGTGGGTGTGTTGAGGGAAGCAAGACGCAGACCGTCAATGGCAAGCTCCAGTATTATTAACTGCCAGAAAAAGGACATGTTGTATTCCTCTGTGACGACTACAAATTTAAAAGCTTCCGGGACAATGTCAGGGTTTTGCTGTGCCAACAGCCACAATGGAGTGATGAACACAGAAGAAAGCAGGATAAGAAATCTTGCAAGACGCAGATATGAGCCTGTAAAAGGCGGAAAGTAGTAATCGTCTGCTTCTTCTGTCACATCAAAGATTGAGGTGGGAAGAATGAGTGCAGAGGGGGAGTTGTCCACCAGTATTATGATGTTGCCTTTTATTGCATTTGCAGCGGCTGAGTCAGGACGTTCTGTATACTTTATCTTGGGGAAAGGATTAAACCATTTTCTCGGGTAGATTGCCTCAACAAGGCTTTGTTGGTTCATTGCAAGGGAGTCAACTTTCACGCTCTCTATTCTCTGGGTAATTGACTTGAGAAGCTTGTGGTCCACCTTGTTTTCCATATAGCAGATAACTACATCTGCCTTTGAGGTTCGGCTGACGGAAAAAGGCTTTACTGTGAAGTTTGCGTCCCTTATTCGCCTTCTCATCAGAGCAATGTTGCTGATGATTGTTTCTACAAAGCCATCCTTGCTTCCACGCATAACCTTGTCTGTGTCAGGCTCGCTTGTCTGACGCTGAGGGTATGTGCGGGTATCCATCATAATGGCACTGTCAAATCCGTCAATGAACAGAGCACTGATGCCGCTTAAAATATTCTGGGTTATCACGTTTATGTCTTTTTCTGTGTTTACCTCAATGTAAGGTACGCAGTTCTTTTCAAAAATCTCAGGACTTTCCAAAACACTTTCGTCTTTAAGTCCGTAGAAGAAAATCATCATTTTGCCCATTACGGTATCCTTTACAAGTCCGTCAATGGAGTAGATGCGGGCTTCTCTGTTGCAGATTACAATGTCACGCCTTATGATGTCAAAGCTTTCGTCTGCACGGAGTACTTTGTCTATAGTTTCTTTGTTTTTTGATAGTTCTTTACTGAGCATATTTTCACCCTGTGGTAGTTTGTACTGATTAAGGCAGAATATGTAAGGGGATTGTGAATAATTACAAGTTTTCCGTGCTCTGAGAATTTTCGCTATTTAATATAAGTGAGGTGTAGACATCTGGTTTTGAAAGAATTTAAAATTTTTTTTAGAAGTTGCATAGAAATATGCAATTTTTTTGTTTTATTGGGGAGTTGTCGGAGCGTTGACTTAGTTTCAGGAGGTTTTGAGATGAAAAGAAAAGGGCTTACAAAAAAAGAAAAGGAATTCTGCAGGCAGTATATTTTGTCGGGGGATGTTCTCTTGGCGGCAGAAGCCTCGGGCTATGGGAGAGACAGCGGTATGATTGGCTCCAAGCTTCTGAGCAGAGAGGAAGTTGTGGAGGAGATAAGCAGACTTTGTGCTTTGAAAAGACAGACCACTGCTTCTCTTGCCTGCACAGGGTATACACGCCTTGCTTTCGGCAGTATTGCTGATGCGGTTTCTTTGCTTTACATGGAAAATCCTACAAGGACTCAGCTTGAAAAAATGGATTTGTTTTCTGTAGCGGAAATAAAGCGTCCTAAGGACGGTTCTATGGAGATTAAGTTCTTTGACAGGTTCAAGGCTTTGGAAAAGCTGTGTGAGGATACCTCTCAGGAGAATGGGGCTTCTCCTGTTTATGAGGCTATCCGTGCAGGCGCGTTAGCTCTAAAAAACAGCGAGGCAAAGTCCGATGAAGCTTAAACCCTTCTCAAAAAAGCAGATGCTTTTGCTTACGTGGTGGTCTGAGGACTCTGTATATAAAGATTGCGATGCAGTTATATGTGACGGAGCAGTCAGGTCGGGAAAAACCTTTTGTATGGCGATGTCTTTTATCGTCTGGGCTTTTTCACGATTTTCTGATGCATCCTTTGCCATATGCTCAAAGACAATACGTTCTGTCAGACGAAATGTGACTGTCCCCATACTGCCCGTACTGAAGGAGATGGGCTTTTCAGTAAAAGAGAATATCTCGTCCAATTACCTGCAAATTGCTTTTGAGGGAAAAGAAAACAGATTCTATCTTTTCGGAGGCAAGGACGAGTCCTCTCAGTCACTTATTCAGGGTATGACTCTTTCGGGAGTTTTGCTTGATGAGGTGGCACTGATGCCCCGCTCCTTTGTGGAGCAGGCACTTGCACGTTGCTCTGTCAGCGGCTCCAAATTCTGGTTTAATTGTAACCCCGAGCATCCTGCTCATTGGTTTTACAGAGAGTGGGTGAAGAAGGCTCAGGAGAAAAACACCCTGTACATCCGTTTTCTTATGGAGGACAACCCTTCGCTTTCCAAGGAGATACGTAAAAGGTACGAGAATATGTACTCGGGAAGCTTTTACCGAAGATTTATAAAAGGAGAGTGGACGGCGGTCTCAGGGGCTGTGTATCCCTTTATGGATAAGGAGGAGTCCTTTTGCGAAGTTCCTTCTCTTCCTTTTGAGGATTACGCAGTATCCTGTGACTATGGTACGGTGAATCCTGCTTCCTTCGGACTTTGGGGACTTAAATCAGGTGTGTGGTACAGAATTGACGAATACTACTACGACTCTAAAAAGGAAGGTATGCAAAGAACCGATGAAGAGCACTACGAGGCTCTTTGTAAACTTGCAAAGGGAGTGAGGGTTTCAAAAGTTACTGTTGACCCTTCTGCGGCAAGTTTCATTCAGGTGATAAAGCGGCACGGAGAGTTTGAGGTTAAGCCTGCTAAAAATTCTGTGACAGACGGTATACGCAGTGTGTCCTCGGCACTAAAAGAGGGCAGAATTAAAATCTGCAAAAACTGTCTTGATTCGGTAAGGGAGTTTTCGCTTTACCGCTGGGATGAGAAAGAGGGCGTAGAGTCCCCTGTCAAGGAGTATGACCACGCAATGGACGATATAAGATATTTCGTCACAACAATTTTAGAAGACAGCGGTGAGGAGTTCTTTGCCTTTGCCGCTGACAGGAGGAAAAGCTGTGAAGTTATTTTCTAAGAAAAACAAAACACAGCACGCAGGGGTGCAGACTGCGGTGAAAAACTCTGCAGGGATGCACCCTTTCACAGCTCTTGACAGATACTCCCCGTGTTCTGTGGCGGAGCTGGAGCTTTACTCTACACTCAGAGAGGCTGTGCCTGTGATTGATGCGGCACTGAGCAAGCTTGTACGTCTTGTAGGAAGCTTTCAGGTGAAGGTGGAGGACGAGAGATTTCAGAGGCCAATGGAGCAGTTTGTAAGGAGTGTAAGTGCAGGTGCGGGAGGGGTATCCCTTCAGTGCTTTATAAGCAGATATCTTGACCAGCTTCTCACCTTTGGATGTGCTGTAGGTGAGATTGTCCCCCAAAAGGATATGAGAGGTATCGGTGCTCTTTACAATGCATCCTTAAAGGATGTGGCTGTTACTCAGGGGGACAACCCTTTGGAGCTTTTAGTGTGCAGAAGAGATGTGGATAACACATTGATTGAAAATCAGAACCTGATTTTAGCATCTCTTCTCAGTCCTGAAGCAGGAAGCGTAAAGGGTACTTCTATCCTTAAGGGTTTGCCCTTTGTAAGCTCTGTACTTCTGAAGATTTTCGGCTGTATTGGCAACAACTGGGAGCGAGCAGGCAACATCCGCTATGCAGTTACTTACAAGCCCACTGACTCTTCAGGCGTTAATGCCAGACAGAGAGCCGAGGAGATTGCAAGAGAGTGGAGCCGTGCTATGAGGGATGAGTCTCGGGTATGTGACTTTGTTGCTGTGGGAGATGTGTCTGTTAAGGTTATCGGTGCTGACTCACAGGTGCTTGACTGTGATGTGCCCATAAGACGCATTACAGAGCAGATTGTGTCAAAGCTTTGTATTCCGCCTTTTTTACTGGGGCTTTCTTGGTCAAGCACAGAGCGTATGAGCACTGTGCAGGCGGATATTCTTACGAGCGAGCTTGAGTTTTTCAGATCTGTACTCACCCCCGTAATTGAAAAAATAGCACAGACTCAGCTTCGGTTTCTGGGCTCGGACTGTGCTGTTACAGTAGAGTGGGACAATATTTCTCTGCTGGATGAGGTGGAACTTGCTCAGGCAAGACTCAAGAATGCTCAGGCACTGGAGATTGAGAATTCATTGGAGGTGACAGTTTGAGGTCAGGAGAAATAATCAAAACTGCCAACAAGTCTGTTACACCGCAAGACTTGGAGCTTATAAACAAATACACCCGCAGACCCTTTACAGAGGACGAGGTGTATGTGTTTTCTGCGGTGCTGTGTGATAACGATGTAGACAGGGACTTTGAGCGGTTTACGGTGGAGTCTCTGTTTCAGATGGAAAAGCTCTTTGTGGGCAAGACGGGTATTTACGACCACAGTCCCAAAGCCAACAATCAGACCGCAAGAATTTTTGACTGCAGGGTAGAGGCTGTGCAGGGACGTAAAACATCTACAGGAGATGACTACTTCCGCCTTGTGGCTAAAGCTTATATGCCCAGATGTAAGTCTAATGAAGATGTGATTATGCAGATTGAAAGCGGTATAAGAAAGGAAGTCAGCGTAGGTATAAGTGCTAAGAGGGCTGTGTGCTCTGTGTGCGGTGGTGAGAGAAGCACAGCTCCCTGCGGACATATAAAGGGGCAGATGTATGCAGGAGAAATGTGCTACTTTGAGCTGTGCGAGGTAACAGATGCTTACGAGTGGAGCTTTGTGGCTGTTCCTGCTCAGAGGGAAGCAGGAGTTATAAAGTCTTTTGAAAAGCCCTCAAAAAAGGAGTTTGAAGGTATGAATGAAATTATTAAATCCCTGACTCTCGGAGAGAGTGTGACTTTGTGCGTAGATGATGCAAAGCGTCTTTATGAGCACATCACAGGTCTTGAAAAGAAAGCACGTCAGGGAGAAGAGTACAGACAGGACTTAGAGGGAGAAGTGCTGAGATACGCAACTCTTTCTAAGGAGGGTATCTCCAGAGATACTATGATGAGTGCCCTTAAGGGACTTTCTATTTCTCAGCTCAAGGAGTTCCTGTCTGTATACAGAAAAAAGGCCGAGGGAGAGCTCCTTCCTCAAACAAAGAAACATAACGAAAAGTCCTGTGCATCAGCAGGCAATAAAGATTTCAGAATCTGACGGAGGTTTATATGAATATCAGTTTTAATGGATTTATGGAAAATACAGTTACCTTTGAATGTGATGAAAACGTAACTGCAGGTGTTCCTGTAAAGGTAGAAGACAGCGGTAAGGTTACACCCTGCGGTGAGGGTGACAAAATCTGCGGTGTGTGCACAAGTGCACGCGAGGGTTTTGCGGCAGTTCAGCTCAGAGGTTTTGTAAGCCTTCCTGTAAGTGGTGCTGTGGCTACAGGCTTTGTTAAGGTAGTGTCTACTGCTGACGGCAAGGTGAAAGCAGACGAAGATGGCAGAGAAGTTCTCTGTGTATGCACAGATGCTGACACAGCAGGCTTTATTCTTTAATGTAAAGGAGAAGAAATAATATGGCTAATTACGAAAAGATTTCCCTTGAAAGAGGTATGTACGGCTATAAAGGCAAGAGTATGACAGATATTCTGGAGGAGCTTGACCCTTCTGCAAATTATGTGGGCAGTGAGCTTGAAGGTCTGGACGCTTTTTCACGTCAGCTCAAACGTTTTGACATCAGAGTAAGCGGTGTAAAGTCAGACCCCGTGGAGAAGTTCTTTGCTGCTACAGAGTCTGCGGCACTTTTCCCTGAGTATGTTTGCCGTGCTGTAAGACAGGGTATGGAGCAGGCAGACGTGCTCTCTGAAATTATTGCGGCAAAGACTGTAATCAATGGTATGGACTACAGAAGTATCACTTCCACACCCTCTGATGATGAGAAATCTCTTGTTAAGGTTTCTGAGGGTGCATATATTCCCCAGACAAAGGTTTCAACTCAGGAGAACCTTGTGAAGCTTCACAAGAGAGGCAGAATGCTGGTGGCTTCTTACGAGGCTCTGCGTTTTCAGCGTCTTGACCTTTTCACAGTTACACTCAAGCAGATTGGTGCTTATATTGCAAGAGCACAGCTTAAGGATGCCATTGAAGTGCTCCTTCAGGGTGACGGCAATGCAAATCCCTGTAAGGGTATCACTGCAGTGCAGACAGGTGATATCTCTTACGGCGACCTTGTATCTCTCTGGGCTGAGCTTTCTCCCTATGAGATGACTGCAATTCTGGCACCTACAGAAGCAATGGTGAAGATGCTCTCTATGCCTGAGCTTAAGGATGCTGCGGCTTCTCAGAATTTCCACGGTACAGGCAAGATGGTAACACCTCTGGGTGCAAAGCTTATACATACCAGTGCTGTGCCTGAGGGTACTATTATCGGTATTGATAAAAACTGTGCTCTGGAGATGGTTCAGGCAGGAGATATTATCACCGATTATGACAAGCTTATTGACAGACAGCTTGAGCGTGCAACTATCAGCTGTATCACAGGCTTTGCAAAAATCTTTAACGATGCAGGCGTAAAGCTTACATACTGATAAGGAGGGAAAGGCTTGAGGCTTAATGAAGTTATAAACAGGTTCGCTCTTGTGTCAGGTCTTGAGCCTTCAGAGGTTACAAGGTGGACTCCTCTATGTGTTGATGCTATGAACGAGCTCAGAGGAAAGCTTATACCTGATGCTCTGAAAAAGGAAGAGAATGTTCTCAGACTTTCTGCCTGTGCAGGAGTGCTTGCTTACTATAAATACTGTTTGTACAAAGAGGGAGAAGGCATAAAGTCCTTTACCGCAGGGGCAGTCAGTGTGACACACTCAGAGCTTGACGGAGAAAAAGCCCGTAAGCTCTGGGAGTTTGAGAGGGAGTCTGTGGCAGATTTGCTTGAGTCTTTCGAGGACTTTTGTTTCAGGAGTGTGAAGTCGTGAGCGTATATAAATGTATGGATAAAATGATAAAACGCTACGGCGGTGACATTGTGGTTTCGGACAGATTCGGAAGTTTTGACAGCAAGGCTATTATTCAGCCTCTGTTGTACAAGAACAAGATGTATTTAGGCGGAGATGCCCTCCCGGCAGGCTACCACGATGCAGGACATTATCTGATGATAGCACCCTGCGAAGGGGTAATAAGGGATTACCCCAGCACCCGAATAACTGCAGACGGTGTAACCTACACTATCAAACGCAGTGAACGGGTAAGTGCAGACAATAGGATTTTATATATATGGGCGGTGCTGACTCCCTACACCGCCCCATCGGAGGACGACTATGCTGAGGCCTGAGAATGTACTTGATAAAATTGTAAAAACCTTAAAATCCTTTGAGGAATTTTCAGAGATTCGGTTTATTTATGCAAGAAAAGCTGCAGATGCAGAGAAGCCTGTGGAGAATTTCTTCGTTGCCTGCGGAGTAGGCAGGGTGCACAAGGAGAAAGACCTTGCAGGGAACAGAGCTTTTACAGCCACGCTGGAGTTTCAGATTTACGCTCCCTGTAACAAAGGCGGAAGAGAGCTGTCAAAGCTTTGCATAAGCCTTATGGAGGCTCTTGATAGAGCGGATTCAGAGGGCGAGATTTCGGATATAAAAATCTGCGACCTTGTGTATGACAAGGATTTGTGTACCCTTACTCAGAAGGTAGAAGCACAGCTTTTGTGGGAGGTTGTTCCTCAGAATCCTGAAGCTTTGCCCCAAAGCAGTACGGTAGAGATTGTTGTAAACGGCAAAAGTGTACAGGTGCTGTCTGCAAAGTTTCAGGAATTTAATGATGTGTATGTACTCAGAGAGCTTCTTTTAGGTGACACAGACAGGCATATTTTAAAGGGCAGAAAATACAGGGCAGATATAGCAGTAGAAACTATACGTGATCCCTTTGAGAAACTTGCGTGTCCTGATATTATTCTTTACTGTGCAGACAAAGAATATATTTTCAAGGGCTGTGTTGCAGAGAAGGTTACTCAGGTGAAGACTCCCAAGGAAACGGAAGTCAGAGAGTACAGCTTTCTAGCACTAAGCAGAGAGGTTTGTGAAAGGAACGGTGAGTAAAATGACAGATAATACAGCCATGGAATATGAAGAGCTGGAACAGGCTGAAAAGCTAAGCCTTATGTTTGAGCGTGACTCAAGACGATACAGCCGTTTCTTTAATGAAGAGGAGGATGCTCAGTGATAATTTCAGATATGCGGTTTGACTCCTTTGAGTGGAAGTACAATCCCCTCAGTATAGAGGTGCTGTATAGCAGAAAAATGTCAAGGCAGAATATGCCGGAGTTTGGAAGCATTGTGTCTCCTATAGGCTGTGACCTGAGAGTTGTAAAAGGCAAAGGTGAGTTTGCAGGAAAGAACTGCCTTGAACGGTATGAAGAACTGATGAACCTTTTTGAAAGAGGAAGAAAAGGTCTGCTGACTATTCCTTTTATGAGTCCCTTTTATGCATATTTTACTGACCTTACATTAAAAGGCGAGGCAACCCCTGACCTTATTACATACACATTTGAGTTCACTGAGGCACAAAGTAAGATTTCGAGGGGTACACAGAGGGAATATGTGCCGAAGTCAGGAGAAACTCTCTTTGATATAGCATATGACCAGGGTGTGTCTGTGGAGGAACTTGTAAGGCTTAACCCACAGGTTAAACGTCCTGATGAACTAAGAGAAGGAGAGGCGGTGAGGCTGTGCTGACTATAGAAGCAATAACTTCCAAGGGAGAGAGGCACAGCCTCTCTCATCCTGTGTCGCTGACACTCAGCAGGGATTTGTATACTCCTGCTGACATACTGACTGCGGTGCTTCCTTTCTCTGTGGAGGAAGAGGTTGCTTTTGTGACAGTGCACTACCAAGACGAGGAGATTTTCAGGGGTATTGCAGATGAGCAGATTGTCCTCTCAGGAGAGAATGTGAAAACCAAGCTTGTATGCAGAAGTACCGCGGCACTGCTCCTTGATAACGAGGCTTGTCCTCAGAGCTTTACCGATGCATCTGCAGGACTTGTTTTCAGTAGATATGCCGCACCTTACGGTTTTACTCTTGAGGGGGAGAGTGAGACTACACTGAAAGGAGAGTTCAGGGTACAAAAAGGTGTTTCCTGCTACAAAGTCCTTGAAGATTTCGCAGCGGCTGTGTACGGCACCATACCCTATGTTTCAGGCAGTAAGGTGAGTATGAAGGGTGCTGTGTGTGTGGGTGAAGCAGTGTTATCAAACATAGGTGACGGAATACCCTTTACAAGCCTTGAATACAACAGACTCAGATGCAAGCTTATATCCCGTGTTCGGGTGAAGCTTGAGCAAGGGGGAGAGTACAGTGCTGTTGTGAAGGATGAAGAGGCTATCAGACGCGGAATTGAAAGAGAACGCTACATAAACGCGACAGAGCTTTCTTCTAAGACTCTTTCAGATGCCGACAGGCTGATATCTGCATCAAGGAGCAAAGGGGAGACTGTAACAGTGAATGTACCTTTTTGTATGACAGATGTTTTGGGCAAGTCCGCCTCGGTTAGGGATAAATGGTTAGGTAACCTTACGGGCTTTTGCGTGACTGGCATCAGGTACAGTCTGACCCAAGACTCTGAAAACACAAGGCTTATTCTCACAAGAAAGGAGAGCTGATTATGTGGCTTACATCATTTATGGCGAAGAATACAAAAGATAGAAAATCTGCATCTGCAGGAAGTGTCACAGGAGTCAAAGGTGGCAGAGTAGAAGTGGATGCTTCTTTGAGACAGCTTAACCTGCCTGTTGTGTCACCCTACGGTGTGGTGTACGTGCCTCCCGTGGGAGAGCATGCGGTACTTGTTTCAACTGATGCAGGAGACGCATGCATCGGAGTTGTAATGAAGGGATATGAAGACCTAAAGCAGGGTGAGTTGATGCTTTCTTCAGCAGGAGGTGCAAGCATTGTCCTCAAAAATGACGGCAGGGTGCTTATTAACGGAAAGGAGTTCACAGGAGCATAATGGACGTGAAGATTAAAGACGGAGATATACTTCTTGACAGCACGGGCGGCACTGTGCAGATAACAGACACAGAAGAGGTTATACAGCAGGTACTTATGTGCATTACTGCCGAAAAAGGCGGTTTTATATATAATAAGGATATGGGCGTGCAGGCTGTGACAGATGTGTCGGGAGAAAAGGAGTGCAAGAGCCTTGAAGCCCGTCTGCGTGAGGCTGTAGCAGGGGTAGAGGGGGTCAATATCTACCTTGAAAGTGCCTCACAGCTTGTTGACGGCAAAATATTTGCAGAGATAACCGTAACCTACGGTGAAGATACAGTATCTATGGAGGTGATTATCTGATGGAATCCTATGACAGCATACTTAAAAGAATGAGCGATAAGTACACAGAGCTTTCAGGCAACACTCCTGCTGAAGCCTCTGATATTTCAGTGAGACTCCGAGTCCTTGCCGGAGAGATTTACTCCGCTTACGTAAATATGGAGTGGCTTAAACGTCAGCTTTTTGCAGATACTGCACAGGGTGAGTATTTGGAGCTCCACGCAAAGGAGAGGGGACTTGTCCGCCGTGAGGCATCCTACGCTGTGGGTAGTGTTGTTTTTTCAGTAACTGAGCCTGCGCTGAAAGAGATAATTATTCCTGCAGGCACGGTGGTAGCAACCTGTGAGGAAATCCCCCTCAGGTTTGAAACGGTGGAGACTGTAAGCATTCCTGTTAAAGGTACTTCTGTCCACTCACAGATTAAAGCTTTGGAAACCGGCAGAAAATACAATGTATCAGCAGAGAAAATCTGCATATTAGTTACTCCGCCTGCAGGAGTTGAAGCTGTCACAAATCCCGACCCTTGTACCTCAGGCACAGATACCGAAAGCGATGAAAGTCTGAGAGCAAGGGTGATTGATAGCTACAAGTTTGCTTCTAATGGTACAAACTGTGCCTATTACAAAAACGTAGCCTCAGAGATTGTGGGGGTAGCAGGTGCAGGTGTTATTCCAAAAGGCAGAGGTGCAGGCACTGTGGATGTTTATATTTCAGGTGAAGGCGGAGAGGTTTCAGACGAAGTGCTCGATGAAGTTCAGAAGAAGCTCAGCAACCTCCGTGAGGTCAATGTGGATGTGGCAGTTTACAAGGCAGACGCTGAGAACGTGAATTTGCTTATTTACCTTGACGTAGAGGATGGTTATGAGTTCTCAGAGGTTAAAGAGAATTGCCTGAGTGCAATCGAGGACTACATAAGTACCAGAGGAGTAGGCGGAAGTGTGCTCCTCAACCATATTACCGACATACTCTGCCATACGCAGGGAGTGCGGGATTTTTATATGCCTGCAGGTTCTAACTTCAACATAAGATGTCCTCAGAACAGATACCCTGTAGTGGGTAACATCAGATTTACAGAAGGTGTTTCATAATGAATATACTTGATTCTTTAATTACAAAGCACTCTCCTCTTCATATATATAATATCACCGAAGACAGCAACATTTTTCGTGAGCTTCAGGCATATGCCGAGGGACTCAATATATTGAGAACAGAGCTTGAAACTATACTCAAAGAGAGCTTTTACGCAACAGCAGAATCCTACGGGCTTGAAAGAGCGGAGAGACTCTGGGGTAAGGTGAGAGATGACCTGACGACTTCAAAACGCAGACAGATGCTTATTACCCGAAGTGCCTTCGGCTATGATGATTTTACTCCTGAGGGAGTGCAGAAGCTTCTTGCTTTCTTAGGTGTAGACGGAGTTGTGTATGAGTATCCTAAAGCACAGAGAATTGTTGTTGATACAAAAGAAGCAGGCTTTACTCAGGGTCAGAAAAACTGGGTGCACTCTCAGCTGAACGCTTTGCTTCCTGCACATTTGGATGTTGATGTGCTGTGGGGAAATTTCTGCTTTGATGATATAGAAGATAACAACCTCACCTTTGACCAAATGGATGCAAATAGTTTTACTTGGTCAGAGATTGATATATACGAAGGATAAGGAGAGAAAGTATGCCATCAGCAAATAAAACCGAAAGGCTGGGACTTAACCTGTGGGAAGGCACAGACAGACCTCAGCGTAATGATTTTAATTCAGATAATTCCATTATCGAGGAGATACTGGGCGGACATATGGAAAATGAAACCATCCATCTGACCGAGTCAGAAAAAACCAAGGTGAAAAAGCCTATGGTTACAGTGTCATACCTTGGTGATGGACAGGCACAGAGAACGGTTACTCTGCCTGCAGTGGTGACAACAGTTGTTGTGTTCTGTGACTCAATCCCCTGTGCGGTTTATGACTCTGCCAAGGGCTGTACCAAGAATTACTTTGGTATTTCAATGTACGGTGCAGGTTCATCCTCAGGTGTGAGCTTTAACAGCAGTGCTGTGACAGTTGTGCAGGACAGCTCAGCTACCTCAGGCTTTATGAACTGTCTCAACGAGTCAGGCAAGACCTACAGAGTAATCGGTTTCAGATAAAACATATAATGTAATATACATATACCTCCCTTGATTTGAGTCAGGGGAGGACTTTTTATAAACAATGAGTGTTATTTTGAAGAAATTATGTTGTGAAGAATAACGTGAAAAAACTTTCCGTATACTGAGACCTTTTTTTGTTCTTGTTCCTAATATTTGCACACGTTGTGGCAGTCAATTGACGAGTTCAACAAAAGATTTAAGATATTTTTGTGAGGTTTGATGTTTACAATTTTGTTGTAATTTTTACAATACGTGATATAATTAATATGTATAAAATAGCAAAATTATCTAAACTGGTATAATAACTTTTGCTAACAATACACTATTTTTCCTCATACAACCGAGCATTCCTTATGAAAAAGGGCTGCAAGGGATGCTGACAAATTCCTTGCTCGGTTTTTACATATACATTATTATATATAAACTCAGGTAGATAATGCCGAGGCTTTATCTGGCAACCTGTGCAATGTGCGAAGCAGGGCGTATTCACTGTGCTTCGCATAGAGTACGCTCAACCGTGCTTTGCGTATTGTATAGGTTGTCCGAACCCTCCGGTGGTCAGACGGCAGGCAAAGACTAATGGCATTTCACAAATAACTATTTATTAATTAAAATTTCTTTAAGGAGGAAAAATCTAAATGAGAATTTCTAAGATTTC
Organism: Ruminococcus sp.; assembly: GCA_045541275.1. Lineage (GTDB taxonomy): Bacteria > Bacillota > Clostridia > Oscillospirales > Acutalibacteraceae > Ruminococcoides. Next base: position 4,729 of record JAZQIX010000014.1, on the reverse strand, counting down.
TGCAAGACTTCTCTCAGTAGTTCTTGCAGTTATGATGCTTTTCTCACTGGTTACAGTTGGCTTTACAGCTTCTGCAGCTAAGGTAGAAGTTGCTCAGACCGGTACTGCTACAACAGATGGTCTCACACTTTACCTCACTCCCAACTCTAACTGGAACGTAGATAACGCTCGTTTTGCAGTTTACCTCTTCGGTAACGGCGAAAAGTGGATTTCTATGACAAAGGTTGCTAATGAGACAAATCTCTACGAAGCAACAGTTCCCGCAGGTTATACAGGCATTATCTTCTGCCGTATGAATCCCGCTAACACAACAAACAGCTGGGACAGTAATTCAAAGTGGAACCAGACAGCTGACCTTTCATGGGACGGCACAAACAACCATTACACAGTTAAAGAAGGCACATGGGATAAAGGCGGCGGTACATGGAGTGTTTACACACCTCCCGTTCCTGCTGAGGTTCCTGCAGAGCCTACAGCAGCTACCGTTACAATCAGCGGTAATATGGGCGGTACAGGTACAGAGGCTGATCCTTATCTGGTAACTCCCGAAACAGCAATGAACATGGTAATCACAGGCGTTGTTGGCGATGCAACTGGTCTTGCTTACAATGTTGATTACACAGCATCTAAGGTTGACTGGGCTGCAGGTGAGACATCTGTTCTTTACACAGGTGCTACTGCTCCTGCACTTGATGTAGCAAAGGCTGTTAATGTATACCTCTGGGCATACAACGCAACTGCTACAGACAAGGCATATTCTGAGACATATGCTACAACTACAGTATATGTTAAGGGTTATGAGGCATCCACAGACACACCTGTTGAGGACAACACATTCACACTGCCTTATCAGGTAGCTGATGGCCTGTATGCTTATGCATCAGTTCCCGCAGCTGAAGAGACTGTTGGTACAGAGGCTTGGCAGCGTTGGACAAAGCTCGGTAGCGATACAGAGCGTGCATTCTATCTGCCCGCTTCTGCTTCCGACACAGAGGTTGTTATTCTTAACACATACTCCTCTGATGTTCTTCTTAACGGTGTTATGATTCCCGCAGGTGAATATGCAACAGTTCCTTATGCAGACGGCACAAAATACACTTGCTCCGGCGGTTCAACAAGCTCTGTTACTATTAACAAGACTGACGCTGAGGGTACTCTCTTTATCAACGCAGCAGATGGTGCAGTAACCGTTAATGATGACGAAGCTGAGACAGAGACTACTGTTGACGCTACATACGACATTTACGGCTTCCTTACAGGTGGCTCAAAGAACCGTGAGGTTACAGGTCTCGGCGGCGCAGTAGCTGACGAGGATGGTGTTGTTGACGCTCCTGTTAAGAAGATCAAGGGTAGAGGTAACTCTACTTGGAAGCTTTCCAAGAAGCCTTTCAACATTACATATAAGAATGCTATCGAGCTCGATGGCATGGACGCAGGTAAGAAGTGGTCACTCCTTGCTAACGCACAGGATCCTTCTCTCCTTCGTAACCGTCTTGCATACGACCTTGCTAACGAGATTGGTATGAAGTATGCTTGTGACTCCCGTTTTGTTGATTGGTTCGTAAGCGGTGTTTATAAGGGTTCCTACCAGCTCACTCAGAAGATTGAGATGGGTGATAACACTGTAATGCCCGACCTCAATGAGGTAGAGACTGACAACACAAAGGCAGAGTACTTGGCATCTGACTTTGACTTCATTCTTGAGATGGACACAGCAGAAAACGCTGACAGCTCAGGCGATAAGCACGAAGATACAAAAATGGGTCAGACTATGACCTTCAAAACCCCCGATGCTCCCACAGATGAGCAGGCGGCTTGGATTATGTCCAAGTATCAGGCAGTTGAAGACGCTATCTATGGCGGCGACTATGCTACACTTTGCACACTCGTTGATATCGATGATTTTGCAAGAGCATATCTTGTAAACGAAGTTACAAAGAACATGGACGCAGGTGTTACAAGCACCTACTTCACATATAGTTCTGCAGCAGGTAAGTTCTATGTATCTCCTGTTTGGGATTATGACAATGCTCTTGGCAACTCTGTAAACACTTCTGCAAGATTTGATGAAAACCACAAGACTCTTGACCTTACATCTCCTGCAAACTGGTACACAAGATATCTCCGTCACTATGACGACACATATCAGAGTGTATTTGCGCAGGCTTGTGAGATGGACGAGTTCTGGGCAAAGGTTGAGGAAATCTGGGCAGCTGACTTCGCAGGTATTGCTGATATCCTTGAGGGTACAGCTACTGCTACAAAGGGCAGACTCCAGACAGCTGATTCTTATATGAACAGCCTTGCAAAGTCCGGTGAGTGGAACTACACAATGTGGGATATGGTCTACAACACAGATTGGGTTGCAGCTCACGATTCACTCACAATGTATGATTACAATGCAGAGGATAACACTGTAACATCTTCTGTAGTTACATACAAGAACAATACACTTGACGGTCAGGCACAGTACGCAGCAGATTGGATGATTTCCAGACTTAACTGGCTGGATGCTCAGTTCAATGAGGCTGAAACTGCTATTCCCGATGGTTACATCACAATTTATTTTGAGAACAACTGGGCATGGCCTGATGCAGCTATCCACTGGTGGGGCGGCACAACAGCCACAGGCACAACTTGGCCCGGCGATAAGCTCTCCGAGGTTGCTACAACAACAGATGCAGGTTATACAGTTTACAGATATGTAATTCCTGCAGATGTTGAGGGTATTGTATTCAACGGTACAGGTGAGTACGGTGCAGAACAGTGTACTGATATCAAGACTGGCATTGCTGACGGCAATGTATACTACATGACATATGATTCTGCTACCAACACAAAGCCTGCTGGCGTATACAACTACGATGAGGCATTCGGTCCTGAAGAGCCTACAGAGGCTCCCACACAGGCACCTACAGACGCTCCTGTAACAACAGGTGACGAGCAGCCCACAGTTGCTCCTACAGATGCTCCCACAGATGCACCTGTTGAGCCCGAGTACATCACAATCTACTTCTCCAATGCATGGGCATGGACAGACGTTCGCGTTCATACATTCGGCAGTGCATACGAGGCTGACACAGATTGGCCCGGTAAGGCAATGACATACCTTAGAACCAATGATTTCGATCAGGATATATACACAGCAACAGTTGCTGCTGATGTAACAGGTATCGTATTCACAGGTCTTGACAATGGTACACTCAAGCAGTCCGCTGACATCGAGCCTGAAGACGGCTACGGCTACTACATGGATTGGACAGAGGAAGAGGGCGAGCACACAGACAAGTACCTCTATGAGGAGCCTACTGAGGAGCCCACAGAGGCACCCACAGATGCTCCTGCATCCGGTGACGAGCCTACAGTAGCACCCACAGATGCTCCTTCAGATCCTGACCTCCCCGTAGTTACAACTGTAACAGTTTACGCTATCAACTCCGCTAAGTGGGATACAGTTTCTGCATATGTTTGGGGTGGTGTAGACGGTAACACATGGCCCGGCACAGCAATGCAGAAGACAGGTGAGACCGTTAACGGCTTCGATGTATACGCATTTACATTCGATGCTTCTAACGTAAACATTATCTTCAATAACAATGACAACGGTTCACAGACTGACGACCTCAAAGTTGAGGCTGGCAAGTACTATGACATCAAGGCAGGCGTTTGGTACGACAGCCTTGAGGAAGTTCCCACAGTTGACGCACTTGCAACAGATGTATATCTTGTAGGCGAGTTCAACGATTGGAGCACAATTGCTAATGAGTTTAAGCTCACAGAGGAAGGCGCAGCTACAGCAGTAGTTACTCTCGACCTCGAGGCAGCTACAACTTATGAGTTCAAGATCGTTCGCGAGGGTGCTTGGACATCCTGCAAGGATACTCTTGCTATCACAGAGTCTGTTGCAGGTCTTACATTCAGCTCTTCCGTAAGCGATAACACAACTATCACAACAACTGATGCTGGCACATACACATTCACATGGACACTTGATAAGTCTCAGCTTGCAGTTCAGTATCCCGGTCAGGAAGTTCCTGAGCCCACAACTCCCGATGAGCCTGAGCCCGACACAACAGTTAAGCTCGCAGGTTCCTTCACAGATTGGGAAACAGGTGCTATCGAAATGACACTTGTTGAGGGTTCTACAACTGTTTATACAGCTACAGACATCAGACTTGATGCTGCAACAGCAGACGCTCCTTACGAGTTCAAGATTATCGAGTTCGGTACATGGCTTGGTAATAACGGCACAATTGAGAACACAGCAGAAGGCTGGACATTCAAGAATAAGGATGCAGAGGGTAATGACCTTGGTAACTGTAAGCTTACAACTATCGGCGGTACATATACCTTCACATTCGATTCTGAGACAGATAAGGTTACTGTAACAGCAGTTCTCGATGAGGTTACAACACCTGACGAGCCTGACGTTCCCGTTGAGCCCACAGTTAAGTACTACACAGTAATCTACCTGAACGCAGACGGCAAGTTCCTCGGCTTTGAGCAGGTAGAAGAAGGCAAGGCAGCAGTTGGCATCGCAGATCCCACAATGGCAGCAGATGCTCAGTACACCTACACCTTCGCAGGTTGGGATGCAGACCTTACTGCAATCACAGCAGACACAGTTGTAACAGCACAGTACGAGAAGACAGTAAACAAGTACAACGTAACCTTCCTTGATAAGGACGGCAAGGCAATCGGCGAAGTACAGTCCGTAGAGTACGGTGCA
>JAZQIX010000013.1:0-63032 GCA_045541275.1 Ruminococcus sp. | reverse complement strand
AAGATTTTCTGACTGCCAGTATTGCGCAATCCAGTTATCAATGCTTTCCATATTATGGTCTACCGCCAGATTCTCTCTGTTTGCTCCCAGCGAATAGTTACTGCTGAGCTTGTTTATTTTCTTGATATTTGAGCCTGTGGAATCTATCTCACTGCTGTTATATGTATATGCAGATGCACCTAAGTCTTCGCCTGATAGGTTCTTGCTCTGCACAGACACAGTCTTTCCCCAGTTGTCAAACTGATATATGGTTATGATATCGTCTGAGTTGCCAAAAACGCAGTCTGCTCCTGAGGTTCGCATCTTGGTGGTGTTGTACTTTGTACGGTCAAAGGTAATTTTCTGCCCCTCTGTACAATCTGCGGCTACCTCCTGCACGCTTGTGACACCGCGTGAGCCGCCCTGTGCATACTCAAACAACAACTTCTTACCGTCAATATCGGTAACAGAGGTTAAAAAGTCCTCTTCGTCATATCCAAACCGTACTATCGTTCCATCAGGACGTGTAACTGAGACAAGTAAATCATCTTCGTAAACAAATGTTGTTATCCGCTGTGCAGGGTCTTTGATGGTATGTATAAAACTATCAGAGCCATATGCTATATCCAGAGCTTTACCATTAGCATCGATGATTTTATCAATACAGATATTCTCGTCAACATATTCTACTATAACCTCTTGTCCTGTTGAATCTTCTATTCTCGCAAGTCTGTTCGTTGATTTAGTGAAATACTTCTTTGTTTTATTTTTATCAGTAATGATATATTCAGCTGTACCAACCTCTAACTCAAGTCCCAGTCCGTCTTCGTCTATATATTCAGTAGTATTTGTTTTAGAATCGGTCTTCTTGTAGAAATAGTGGTCGGTACCGTCCTCGTCTGTATACACATATGGGAAAGTATCCTTTGCTGTTCCCGTCAAACCAAATTGCTGTGACAGCAATAGTGTTTGCTGAAAATTGGTTTTCCAACCATATCCTGCATATAAACCTGATGATATATATGTCGCATCCGCCATATATGAGTTATAAGTTAAACCAATACTTGCGGGTAATTTCAGTCCGCTTGTGCTTGCTGCATTGAACTGAAAAACAAGGTTACCTGAGTAGTCATTTATGTATGCTGTTCCTGCTGAACCTGCACTTACAGGAGTATAAGTCCATCGATCCTCCAAACCCTTATTATTACGGTAGGAGATTAACAACTCGGGTCTAACTATGGAGTCCGTTGGATACAAAGATGAAGAGAACCACAACCCCTGATAAACGTTATCCTCGTCCAGCATAGTTAAATAAAATCCGTTGTTAGCTGCACCGTTATACCACTTTTTAACAAGCTCAGTGATATCTAAATCTCTCCATTCGCAAGTATTAGCTTTACATTTTTCATAATCAATTAAGTTATCAATAAACCCCGGCTGAGTTGCCCATGTATCCTTATTATTTTTTGTCCAATCAGATTTTGATTCATAAACTCCCACATACATGTCAATTGTGGGAGCGTTGTCTACCTGCCAAAGGATAAGTTGTGCATTAACAACCATATCTCCTACATTTAACCTAGGGAGATTTGGAATTTTAATAAGCGAACGCCGAATTCCATTGTCACCGGGACGTCCAACATAAAATGAACCCTCTGTGTAGCTTGTATTTTTAGCACCACTATTCACATAGGTGCTTTGAATCTGACCCCAGTTCTAACCATAAGTAAAAGCAGGGTCAACTGAAACAGGATATACTCTTGAATTATCCTTAAGCCATTCTTTATCAGCTGTGAGTTTTACAGACAGCTTACCCTTGTTATTCTTGAGAATCTTAAGTTCTACAGCTTCGCTCATTTCACCCTGTGCATCTGTCATATAGGGAGCAGAGATAGTATACAAAACAGTTCCCTCGGCATCTTTAAGCTCGATGGTCTGACTATCCTTGCTCTCGGCTGTAAGTTCTCCGATATTATACTCAATATTAAATACATTCTTAGCATTTGAATCCTTGAGAATCAGATTCTCCTTAACACCTATAGTGGAGTTTATAACCTCTAAATCCACATTATTGTAGATGTCCTCATAAATAACTGTTCTGCTGAGATTGGGAAGAACCATAAAAGCATCGTTGCCCACAAACTCCTCTGCGTTATTCTCTTGCTCTTTTGCAGTAACAATATTTGCTCCTGAATACCCCCAGGAAATTGTATGGTTATCCCTTGTAATTTCTATAAGTTTTGCCTTGTCTGACTTCTTAAAATGAGAAACCTTTGAGTTACTCTTTTTGTTAGTAAAAGTCTCCTCTGTTTCTTCAGTAGTTCTGAGGCTATATGCAGAAACTTCGTCTGCGGTTACTTCATCTACTGATGCTTCTGAATTCATTGCTTGTGAGGAAATCAAAGAATTATCAAAATCCACATATTCTCCGTTTTCATCTTTATAATGCACAGGCACGGCATACTGAGCGGCGATTGTTGTTCCTGCGTCTGTAATGAAGTGTTTGGTATATTCATCACGCTTGGAGATATCTTCGCCTATGATGTTACCTTCCTCTGCCGTATCCTCCTGCTGTACTGATTCTGAATCAGCTAAACCTTCAGCCTCGTCAGAGGTTGCCACAGCTGCTACCTGTACAGGCAGAGTAAACGATATCAGTAAAACCAACATAACTGACAGAATAGTTGTCGTCATTTTTCTGAATTTACTCATTTTTATACTCCTTTCACATACAAAAAAGCGAGACATAGCTGTGATATAAACAGTTGTCCCGCTTCTCTTTGAACAACTGTTGTCGTCCACCGATATAAAATTATGCTTTTTTGGGGTGGTCCTGCCTTGGTGAGGAAATCATAGGGAAATATACCAAGGCAGGATTTTAACAATCTTATTCGCTTAAAAGCTTTTTAAGATTATTAGGCTCTTTAGGCTGGTGGATTCCCCACCAGGATGCACTACCACAGGCAGTCTTTACTGCAGTTTTTGTAATCTTTGCAACAACTTCGGCAGTGGTAAAAACATCCAGTGCCTTAATTGTATCGTTATACATATTCACAAATCTATTTTTGAAAGGCTGCGCAAAAATCAAATTATTATCTACAATTGCATTTTTCATAGCTACACCCAAAAATATACTATATAAATATTATATCACATTTTTCGATAATTTCAACTAACAAAGTATTGTTTGGTGAAATATAGTACAACGTTAAAAATTTGTATAGAAAATGCAGAAGATATGAAATCGTTTTCGCACCTTTTAAGAACGCATTTCCATATTTTCCGCATATTTTTCAGTCTACATCTACTTATAATAAATAATGAAAAACGAAAATTTGACTTCATTTCACTCGAAGCATCTAAAAACTATGAAAACGCTGTATTTGTGCGAATCCCAAGTCTTTTGCTTAAGAAAGCGAAAAGCTGTCCTGCACATTTTTTGGCAAGACAACTTTTCGCTTTCTTAATTAGTTTCTATTTTCAATACACTTCTTCAACATCAATCCATTTCTCTTCACACACATACTCAAAAGTATCAACCTCGGAAATGTCATCGGGATTAACCTCAATGAGTAAATAACGATAGTTCATATCACAAGTAGATATAGAGGGAACCAGAATATTTGTGTAGATTGTGAGCACGTTGCCCTCTACAGTGAGCTTCTGAACCTCCTGAGAATAGCTTCCGCTTCCAAGGGGGACCAACGCAACAATCACATTGTTTTGCACAAAATACTCATCATTAAATTTTTCGCCTCTTGTAGGCTTAGGCTCCCACTGGTCTGTTACTTCACCGAGTATATGTGAAAGCACTTCATCCATCTCGTCTGCACTTTCAGCAAGGTAGATTTCAAGTCCTTCATCTCCATAAAGCTCTCCCCATCCTTGAACTCTGGAGTCTTGCAACACAGTAAAGTCAATCTCTGTTTCGTCAATTGATGCAGGCTCGTCTACAGGAGGTGCAGGAACATAGCCCGTTGTGGGCACAGGAGCAGGGATTATGTACTCATAAGTTTCTACAAGCCAGCCGTTTTCAGCCTTTGTTGTGGGATAAAATCCCCAACCGTCTCTGATATTTGTCAGAACATCAACAGTCTGCTCAGGTGAATGCAAATCGTTGAAAACAATGCCTGTAGTATCCGCCGAAATTTCATAACAATAAACGTCCTGACCATAGATATTGTTCTCTACAAACTCCATCTCAAAACCAGGCCACTGGGTGGTTTCTGTCTCATTCCAGTAGTGGATATACACATTTTCCCAGCCTTGTGTATTTGTAAAAAACACTTTGATATTCTCTGCCGATTCTTTATCGTTTGCTTTTGTATCCTCTCCATTTACAACAACATCAACATCTTCTACAATCTTGCTTACCCCATCAATAGATTCATTACTTACTTCCAGCAGTACATACTGATAGTTCATATCAGGAGTAGGTAATGCCTTCTTGTAAACGGTCCTGTAAAGTGTCAAGGTATCTCCATTCTGTATCAGGTTGTCAATGCTTTGATTGCAACAGCCACCGCCAACAAAGCTCAAGGATATAATCAGGGATTTCTCTGCAAAGTATGCTTCGTTAAAGATTTCATCCCTTTCAGGCCTCTTGTAATATCCCGAGCCCTCCTCAATTGTAGCAAGAACAGAGTCCATCTCCTCAGGTGAATTCACAAGATAGATTGCGTTTTCATAAGGATTAAACTCCTCAATACGTCTTTGCTCCAAAACCTCAAAGGGAACTTCTACATTAACCGCAGGCTCTGTAAGAACAGTCCAGTATTCATTGCCGTTTTTTAGTTTGGTAACACCCTCTATGTCAGAGTTGTTCACCTCAATCAGTATATATTGATGATTGTTGAGTTTATCAGAGGGATAAACCATATATACATTTCTGCGAATAATGAGATCGTTATCCTTTACCGAAATAGCCTCAATTTCCTCCTCCCAGTCATTGCCATCCAATGTATTCAGGGAGATAATCAGGGAATGCTCCGCAAAGTATTCGTCATTGTACTTCTCGTCCCTTACGGGCTTTGTGTATACAGCAGTGTTCTGTCCGCCGATTGTGTCAAGAATTTCATCCATCTGCTCAGGGGATTTCACAAGATAAAGTTCTGTTTGAGAGGAACCGTAACGCCACACACGGCAAGATTGTGCAACCGTAAAGGGAATCTCCTCCGCTTCAGGATCATACAATGACTCAAGTGCCGCCATAGCTTGCTCAATTGCCTCTATAGCCTCGGCTACTTCCTCCTGAGTTTGACCGTAAAGACATACCCCTTGACCCATAAATACTGCATCGATAAGCTTGTCAAGACTTTCATCTGTATAACCGCCTGCATCAATCAGCCGCTGAGCCTCATTCATAAGAGGTATAAGTTCACTCGTATCTAAATCCGGAGTCTCAAGACCTTCTATAGCCTCTTTGAGAGCCTGAGTCTGAGCAACCACCTGGTCATAGTCAGGATTTCCGCTATCATAAAGTGCCTTTGCTTTGTCGATTTCTGCAGAAAGTCTCTGTGAAGTTGCGTGTACATAATTACTGCCGGGTGCCATCAGAATCCTCTCAGCTTCTTTAATGGTTTTAAGAAGCTCAGTAAGCACACCCTCTGTTTCGTAACGAACAACAGACATACAAACCTTTGTCAGTTCTCCTACGTGGCTCTGCAGCACTATACCAGCAGAATACTTTTGAATCTCTGTGGCATCTTTGATATTTACATCCCCGTCACCGTTTGCATCTGCAAGATACAGGTTTGCAGAATAGAGAAGATGTATTTCAGCCTCGTTCTTCTGTACACTGGTAGCATCCTTAACGTTTACGGCATTATCGTTGTTCACGTCACCCCAACAACCATAAATCTTTTCATTCCAGTCCATTCCTACCGGTGTATAACTGTCTGCAAGATTTACCACGCCCTCTACATCAGAAAGCTTAACCTCCATCAGGGCATAACGCCACTGTATATCATCAGTTCCAACACCAGGATAATAGATGACCCTGTGTACTGTCAGGGTATCGCCCTCAACTGTCAGCTTTTCTATGCTCTGGCGATCACTTCCGCTGCCGAACATATACAAGCCTATAACAAGAGCATTTTCCTCAAAAAACTCATCATTATACTTAGGGTCTCTTACAGGCTTGGGACACTCATCATCCGCAGTTCCGTATGCACCATCAATAATTCTGTCCATTTCCTCAGGGGACTTCACAAGAAAAAGAGGATTGCTTAATTCAAATTCATACCACTGAATCCTGCGTTCCTGCACAAGAGTGAAGGGAATATCTGCGTAAGGTACAACAGGGTCGCCTTCAAGCCCCTCGACTGCAAGGTTCAGCTCTTCAATAAGAGCATACGCCTGTGCCTCTGTACCTTCATCAGGCATCGCAAGGAAAGCCTCCGCTTCATTAATTGCTTCATTCATACGTGCTAAGGATTCCTCAGTGTATTCAACGCCGTCAAGAGTAGCATATTTCTTTGCATGGTCCACGGTTGCCTCTAGCTCCGACAAAAGTGTAAGGTAAGGCACACCGCATACAGGTGGCTCATCTGCACCTGACACAGCGGGCACTGCCATAAACACAAGCATAAGCAGTGACAAAATCACAGCCAACAATCTTCTCAGCTTCATAATAACACTCCTTTGTTAATTTATATTGCAAGGGCAGTTTTTACCACCCAAAAATCCCGATAAACAATTATTCAATATACAATGTCCCCAATGCTCCCTTGTGTAAAGGGAAGACTCCCTCAAAGAGGGGCTTAATAAGTCTTCCTATTGAAACAAGATTTTCTGTCCTCTATTACTAATACAATCAAACCAACAAAAACATCTCACTGATTTTAAGAAAATTTAAAAAAAGCAGACACCGTGTACAAGAGGAAGCGGGTCACGGTGTCTGCTGATAATCCTTTGCGGTGCTACGCAAAGGCCCTCGGGGGACTGAATATTCACAATGTGCTTACAAGTCCTGCAATAAACTTCTGAATTTTCGTGGCATCCTTGATATTCACCTGTCCGTCTGTGTCCACATCAGAATTCTTATAACTGAAATCGGGGTCAGCTTCAGTTGTAAGCCCTGCAATGTACTTTTGAATTGCAGTTGCATCCTTAATATTTACCTGTCCGTCCTTGTTTGCGTCTCCTGCAGTGCGGACATTGTAGGCAATTTCCAAAAGCTCTTTTTTGTTTTTATCAACGCTTTCTTTTGTATTCAAAGAAACATTATTTTCGTAATATGACATATCCGTGTAGCTACCTATGCAGTATCCTTCTTCGGTAATATCACCCTCAAAAGGATATGCAGGGTCAGAGTATGCATCGGAGGGAGCTACTGTAGGTGCACAAGTGGGAGCATAAGTAGGTTCCATTGTAGGTGACTCAGTAGGAGCACCTGTAGGAGCTATTGTAGGTGCCTCTGTTGGTTCTTCAGTTGGTAACTCATCAGCAGTACACACCCCGGGGTCCTCTGTGGGATTTTGGTCATCACCTGCCCAAGGAGGCGGTAAAACCGGTGTGTTTGAATCTGATGGTTCGGTAGGGTCCTCAGAACTGCCAGGAAAAGTTGTAGCACAGTCATCAAAAGCATCGCTTGCTATGTAGTCAAGCTCCACATTTTCAGCTACAATCTCCGAAAGAGCTGTACTTCCTGCGAACGCCTTTGTGTTAATATTTCGCATTGACAAGGGAAACTCAACTCTTACAAGACCGCTTCTGTAAAAAGCGTAGTCTTCAATTGTTTCCACACCCTCAGGCAGAGTAGTCTCAGTAAGTCCTATACAATAGCTGAAAGCACCCTTTGGTATTTCTCTGACCCCCTCAGGTAAAGTCACACTCTTAAGGCTTGTGCATCCGTAGAACATATACATTCCAAGCACGCCTTTATTGTTTCCAAAGTTTACACTTTCAAGGTTCTCGCAAACTCTGAAAACGCCCTTGCCTACACTCTCCAGAGTAGAAGGCAGTGACACTAACTTAAGCCTATTGCAATTAAAGAAAACCTCGTCTCCAAGGCTTCTGATACCCTCAGAAACAACAGCAGTCTGTATCCGTGTACCATAAAAAGCCTGAGACTCCACAGACACTACCGGCATATAGTCTATGTAAGCAGGCACAGTCACATTCTGACTCTCTCCTACATAGTAGAGAATAGATACCGTACCATCCTCATTTTCCTCGTATATATAGTTCTCGGTGTAATAAATTTTCCTGCTATCATTCTCTGCACCCTGAACAGCTACTGTTCCAAGCAAAAGCACAACTACCAGAACAAAGCAGAGAAAAACACTTGAATACTTCCTCATAATATTCCCCCGTGAATGTTTATTTTATTTCGGTCATAGCACTAACCGAATAAGTATAATCGCAGATTTTAAGCTGTGAGTCTTCTATTTCAAACACACACCACACGTTACCCTGTGAGGCCGTGTCTATACTGTAAGTCCCCACAAGTCTCTCTCCTCTGTATAAAGTAACTTTTGCACCTGAATATGAGAGTTTAGTATTATCTCCCTCTTTAAGAGAAGAGTAAGAAGCAACACTGAACCGCAAACACATATTCTCTCGGGCATTGAAAGTAATAGTCTCAGGACTTCCGCCTTTGTCAGAATCCGTGTCCAAAGCCGCTAATACATTACCCTGTGCATCCTCAATGTCACTGTTAAAATAATTGAGTTTTTCAGTATCATCTCCTGAAGTCACACTCAGGTGAGCATCTAAATCCCAGTCCTTACTCCATGTAAGCACCGCTCTGTAGGTGTCCTCGTTCATCACAGGACTTACATAGACATTGCCCTCCTGTGCACTTTGCTCTATGGTTATATAGCCCTGTGCACTTATCTGTGCGGTATACTCTTCATTGTCAGGAATAACAGTCAAAGCCTCTCCTGTTTCGTCTGTAACCGCTGTGAGAATCTCGCCATTTTCGTCCTTAAGCAATTCTCCTGCAGAGGTCTTGAAAACTATCCTTGCACCTGCAATCCCCTTTAGATTTGTGGCAGAAGCTACATAGAAGCTGACTTCCTTTGTAAGGCTGTTATTAATTCCCATTGAGAAAATAACGCTCAATCCTACCGCAATTATCAGCACTGCCGCCACCAAGGAACTTACAAGCCTTACCTTATTTTTGCTGTATTTTATTCTTTCTGCTTCAAATGTAACGAGCTTTTCCTGTTCCTTAAGAGCGGAGAGGATTTTATCTTTGTAACCGCTTGGAAGCTCTGCACTGTCAACAGATTTTATGTATTCTGCTCTAAACTTCTTATCAGTCAAAAAAATCATCTCCTATCTTAGATTTAAGCATGCTTCTTCCTCTTTGAAGCCGTGTTGACACCGCTGACTCGGTGAGGTTTATTATCTTTGCAATTTCTTTCTGACTGTAACCTTCGTAGTAAAAAAGGTGAATTACAACTGCGTATTTCTGAGGCAGAGAGTTCACCGCCTCCAAAATTCCTGAGCTGTAGCTGTCATAAACACATATATTGTCCGAGAGCTCTGAGTAGTTTTTTTGGTAAGCCGAGGTAAGGTGGTTTTTACACAGATTAATTGTCACCCTGATAAGCCAGGCTTTCTCATGCTCATCAGACTCAAAGTGCGGAGGCTTTGACATATACTTAAGGAAAACTTCCTGCACTATATCCTGTGCATCCTCCATATTCTGAGTATATGTATAAGCTACCCTCATCAGGCTGTCACCGTATTTATACAGTGCCGACTCAATCTGATTCTTATCATATGACAATATCTCACCCCCTACACTGTTAATACAAAAGAGAGCACTAAAACCTCTCAGAAATTTCTGCAGAATTTTCTTTTACAATTCAATAATAGCCAGTTACCTTTTTTCAGTCAAGAAAATTATAAACATTTCTTCTCAGCTCTTGACTTTCTCTCAAAAGACTAATATCATATACAAGGCAACTAAACTAAAACCGAAAGGATGTATACATTATGAAGAGAATAATTGCAACAGTGCTTACACTTGTGCTGTGCCTGTCACTTTGTGCCTGCGGAAAAGCACACAGCATCGGTGACACAGTAGAGGTAGGGAATTTCTCCTACACAATCACAGACGTGCAAATCGCTGACAGTGTAAAGCTCGGTGAATACTCTGCTGAGGACTTTTTCACACCTGCAGGTTCAAGCGATAAGGAGTTTACTGCTCCCGGCGGATGCAAGCTTCTTTATTTCACAGCAGAGTATACATACAATGGAGACATCACAGAGGACTCTGACACAGTTAGGGAATTCTTTGTACCTATTGTCAAGTGCAAGGGCGGAAGATTTGACACAAACTATATAATAATAGTGAAAGCTCCTGACAACAACTGGTACGACCTTGGTTCTGACATAAGTTGGGAAACCAGACAGAACTATGGTCTTGACATGAACTCCCTGAGCTTCGACTTAGAACCCGGTGACACAACTGCCTACGAAGTCAGAGGCTTCATCTATATTCCCACAGAGGCTGCAGAGAACGAAAACAGCAAAATAAACCTCTATATGGACACAATAAAATATTCTGTAAGATAACACAAAATCACAAACTGTAAACTCTAAACCTCCCTTTCGCACAAGGGAGGTTTTTGTTATAAATACAATCTCTATAAAAAGCTCAAAAATCCCCTTCGTTCTTTTCAACACAGAGATTTAGGAATAGATAATAAGAGTGCAATTTATTAAAAAAACAAATCTTACATATCATATAAAACATTCTTTGACAATATTCTCATAGTCATATATAATAAATCCATATAGAAGGGGGGAGGTAAATATGTCAGGTTCCAAAAATCGCACCCTGTACTTTGATTTACTCAGAATAATTGCCGCATTTGCAGTTGTACTTATCCATTGCTGTGCAACAAGCATATCCGCTCGTACTATAGATGCATACTGGCACGCACTTAATGTTTACGACAGCATCTCACGATTTGCAGTACCTGTGTTCTTTATGATAAGCGGTGCTCTCTTTCTTGACAAAAACAGAACAATCAGCACCAAAAGCCTTTATACAAAGAATATTCTGAGACTTTTTACAGTCTATGTTTTCTGGTCAGTTTTTTATGCCTGTTTCACAGTCTTTTTAAACAGCTCATTCTCACTTGGAAGCTTTCTAAAAAACACTGTATCGGGATATTACCACATGTGGTTCATTCCTGCAATGATAGGAATGTACATCCTTCTGCCTCTGATAAAAAAAGTAACAGAGTCAGACAATCTCACACGATACTTCCTTATTATTTCTCTCGTTTTGTTTATTGTACCTAAGTTCATAGTCTTAGTCCTTAGGTATACAGGCAACACAGCCTTAGTTTTTTTAGGAGATTCCATTTCTTCTGTAATTTCAGACTTAAAGCTTAATCCACTGAATAGCTATGCTTTTTACTTTGTACTGGGACATTTCCTCCACTCAACCGAACTATCCAAAAAATTCCGAATAGCTTCTTGCCTGCTTGGAATTGCAGGATTTGTGGGAGTTATTGCAATTACTGCCATTTTATCTGTTAAAAACGGAAGACTTAACGAACGAGTTTACTCATATTCTAACGTCCTTGTATTTTTACAGGCACAGGGAGTATTTGTTCTGGCAAAGAAATTGCCTACACACAAGATAAACAGTAGAGCACAGAGTTTAATTGGTAAGCTCTCAAAATATACATTTGGCTGTTATCTCATTCATCCTTTGCTAATAAAGCTGTATGAAACCTATATAATTTCTGATGCTGTATACCCTCCAAAGGCATTCATTACAGTACCCTTGTTGGCAATTACGGTGTTTATAGTTTCAACTGCACTTTCCGCTGTACTCAAGCACATTCCTATAATCAAAAAATACATAGTATAAGCAAAAAATGCATTGTAAGTGCTTCTGCACAAACAATGCGTTTTGTTGTTATCGTTAATCACAGGATTATCTCCATACCTATTTTTTGGACGGTGAGTCCCATTGCTTCGTAGAATCTCATTGCACTCTCGTTCTTTGCCCAGACATTCAGCGTTACATTGTAGCAACCGATACTCCTTGCAAATTCCAATGTATAATCATAAAGTGCTTTACCTGTGTGCTGACCGCGGACACCCTCATCAATGCACAAATCATCTATGTAAAGAGTCTTGTTATCTACAAGAGAAGAGTGTCCTTTTGCTTCATTAATCACAGTGAAGCAGTGGCCAATCACCTTACCTGATGTCTCTTCTACCGCCACAAAAACAGGTGTGCTGTCATCCTCTATAATAGCCTTAAGCTCTTCGTCACGATACTTTTTTCCCTCAGCCTTGAATATATCGGGTCTGCCCACGTGGTGTACATAGAGCACCTGCCTGAGCAGGTTGTTGATTCCTTCCATATCCTTTATTTCAGCTCGTCTGATAATCATAAAAAGCACCTCATTTACAGGTTAATAAATTATTATGTACAGAATTATAAGCCTTACGTATAAAAAAATCAATACACCGCCGAGAAAAGTCTCAGCGGTGTAAAACTTTAAATATTACAGAAACTTTCGGATATTAATTGTCAGTTCTTCCTCGAGATTAATAAGGCGTTTTGTGATATCCTTGGATACTTCGTCTGCTGCCTTATACTGGTTCAGATATCTGTTAAGGCTTTTAACTCCCATATTACATCCGTCAGTCATCAAATCCGCAACAGTTTTGTCAGAGTCCTCAATTCCCAGCTTCACGTTTGTTTTCATCCATGACATGCCCTTTGCGATAGGATTGGGGTCTTTACCCTCATCCCTATATTTGTCAAGGAGGACTTCCAGCTCTGAGCGAAGTTTTTCGTGCTCCTGCTTGCAATCTGTCAGTAGCTTTCTGAATTCCTCAGAACGCACGTGAGGGGTCACATCGTCAATTGATGTAACTCCCATTTTTATGCCTGCGTCACATTCACGTAAAAGCTTGATTGTATCCTGTTCTATCATAGGGTGTTGCTCCTTTTTGTTTATTTACAAAAAGTATGCCCTATAACAAGAAAAATATTATTTGCCGGTTGAGAGTTTTTTCTTCTGCAAAACAGTTTTTTCACGGTTTATTCTGTATATCTCCTCAGTTGCAAAGCTGAGCTTTGTGATTACATTTTTCTGTTTTGGATAGCAGTAGAAGGAGTCGTTCTCTGTAGAAATATCAAAGCAGTCAAAGGGTTTTATATAACAGTAATCATACTCCACATGGAGACTGTTAATCTCCTGAGGTGTACGCTGTATACGATATTTTTCACCGTTGTAAAAACCTTCAAGAATAAATCCGTTTTCTGAATCGTGAGTAACCTTTGCCTTACCCAATGACTCAAATTTCCAGCATCTGGGCAGTGAGTAAACTTCCACCTCATCAGTAAATGAATACTCTCCCCTCTCTACCTGCGCACGCACCTGTGCCCTCTCCCACTCAAACCAGTCAGGCACGTGAGAAAACTCGGTTTCACCCTCGTTGGCTTTCAGTGTACCATCCTCGTTAAGAGTCCATCTCTTACCGCAATGAGTGCAAAATATCTCAGAGTCCTTTGAGTCCATTTTCGACTCTACTCCGCAGTGAGGACAGTGGTAAAGCACCTTGTGCAAACCCTCTGCACGGAAATTTTCTTTAATAAGTATACCGTTTTCTTTCTGATACTTGTACTCATCGTACTCCATTGCCTTTTTTACAGCCTCGTTAATCTCCTCTACGGACATATTCTTAATATCCTCAGGAGTAAGTATCTGAGTAAAGGTTGTATGATGAACAGACTTTCTCTTTTTGCGGTAGTTCCAGAAAGGTGAGTGCAGGTAGTTGCCTCTGTGTACAGCTACCACTACAGGCACCTTGTTCATTTTTATAAGCTTGCCCAAGGACTCAGGCAAATAAGAAAGCGTACCGCAGGGAGAGTATCTTGCCTCAGGGTACATAAAGAGTATATCTCCTCGTTTGAGCACTCGGCTTATAGACTTAATCAGGTGTAAATCAAGAGTAAACTTACGGGTACAGATTGCGCCTATAAGCTCTAAAAGCCAAGGTCTGCGGTAAAACCCGTCAATACTCACCACATTATTTACCCTGTGTGGGAAGGTTGCCATTGCAGCTAATTTAAAATCAATAAAATACATATGGTTGCTGAGCACCATATACGGAGGCTTCAAACCCTCCATATTAACCTTTTCCACCTTGTGTTTCTTGTTAAGCAAACACAGCTTACACAAAAGCCAAATAAGCCACACAATAATCTTAGGCTGGCGGATTGGGTATTTAGCTGTCTTATATCTCTTTTTGTTTTTGTAGTTTACGTCAATATTCGCCATAATATCCCTCATAATTCTCATTTATACTTAAATTGTAAAGGATTTGTGAACAAAATGCAAGTGCTTTATAATGGTTTGTAAATTATTGAAACTACGCATAAAAAGTGGTATAATTACCCATCATAAACTAAAACAAATCGGAGACGGTGCAATGGAATTTTTATGGATATCCTTAGGTATCATAGGATTTATTGTGGTACTTATTTTAATCACCTCATTCATCTGCTTTCATATGGCTTTTTATACCAACAGAAAGAGTGATAAAAATCCTGAAGAGTTCAGTATTCCCGAGGGCAAAATCTATGAGCCTTACAGAGACCAGATGGTAAACTGGATGAAAGAAGTCCGTGCTATGCCTTGTAAAGATGTTGAGGTTACATCCTTTGACGGACTTAAACTTAGAGGCAAATACTATGAATACCAAAAAGATGCACCCATTGAACTAATGCTTCACGGATACCGCGGCAACGCTGAGAGAGACTTGTGCGGAGGCGTGCAAAGGTGCTTTGCATTAAAAAGGAACGTCCTCATAGTAGACCAGCGTGCAAGCGGAAAAAGCGAAGGACACGTTATTACTTTCGGTGTAAACGAGAGCAAGGACTGCCTTACGTGGATTGACTTTATTATAAATCATTTCGGAGCTAATTCGCGGATAATACTTACAGGTATTTCTATGGGCGGTGCAACTGTTCTGATGACTGCAGGTAAAGAACTTCCAAAAAATGTAATCAGTGTCCTTGCAGACTGCCCCTACTCCTCGCCCAGAGCCATTATCAAAAAAGTTATTCACGATATGAAGCTCCCTGAAAACCTCCTCTTTCCCTTTGTGAAGCTTGGAGGACTCCTGTACGGACGTTTCAACATTGACGAGACCTCTCCTATATCTGCCATCAAAAACTGTAAAATACCAGTTATCTTCATTCACGGTGAGGCTGACGCTTATGTTCCCTGTCAGATGAGCCGTGATGTATATGAACAGTGTCCTTCTCCGAAGGTGCTGCTCACAATAAAGAATGCAGGCCACGGTCTTGCCTACCTTGTAGACCCTGACAGCTATTTCAAAACTCTCCGCCACTTCTGTGCAGAGCATGGAATTGAATAAAACAACATATAAAACAAGACCTATGATGTTTTTTCTATCATAGGTCTTACTTTTTGTATTTTAGCCTTTGGGAGTCCTGATATCTGTAAGGATTTTTTCAACCCATTCAACCTCGGGTATGTTCTCCAGCACAAAATATCCTACACCCATTCCATCAGGAAAAAGAGGCTCTGTAGGAATATGAAACGCATACGAGAAAGACCTTGCATTTGTCAGAAGCATTATATATCCGTTTGAATCCTTGCAAACTCTTGTTTTCATACGGGGATAAGCAAATATATCCACTGTACGGACTCGGTTCGCTCTTTTTCTTATAATCTTTTTATTTGTGATTACATACAGAGTATGCTCTCTTATAAGCTTTGTCAGAATAAACCTGCCGAACATCAGATAAAGACCAACTGCAAGAAAAAGAAGTAGAAAAGGTAAAGCAAGAATACCATTTTCTGAGGACAGAACACTACATCCAATACGAACAACCATGCCTGTCCAAAAGACGGAAAATGGGATTACCCACAGGTCATAGAGTGTAAGCATATTACCTTGTTGAGCCTTGCCTTTCCACAGAATTTGCTCTCCTAATGTCAGATGAGGTGTACAGAAACTATAATCATCGTTCATCATATTCATACCGCCTTCCCTATATTCCGAAGAGCTAATTTTTACATATTCCCTATTATTACAAATTATTCTGCGTTTCCGCCGTCAATGCTTGTAATTACAGAGTCACTGCCCATTGCCTGGGGAAGCTTGCCATCCCATTTGTCATAAAACTTACTTCTGATAACTGACTCACTGAGAGATGCCTTGATAAGGTTGTTTGCGTCTGCCTCTGCCTGAGCACGAATACGGGTTGCCTCAGCCTCAGCTTCTGCATTGGTAATAGCTGTCTGCTTCTCGGTCTCTGCTTTGAGGAGCTGCTGCTGTGCAACCTGCTTCTCCTCAATAGCTGTGATAAATGCCTCAGAGAAGTCAAAATTGATAATGTTTACATCTGTCACATACAGACCGCTTGCGTTAAGCTTTTCGTTAAGCCCCTCAACTAAGCCATCAGAAATAAGTGAGCGGTTAGTAACGCTCTCCTCAGCAGTATACTGAGCGGTAATAGCCTTGAGCACCTCATTTACAGCAGGTGCTACCAGCACTGTTTCATAATCCGCACCGATATTTTTGTAAATGCTGTAGGACTTGGAGGTGTCAACACGGTAGTTGATAGCCAGTGTGGTTGCCACTGTCTGCAGGTCTTTTGAAAAAGCCTCAGTGTCAACTTCAAGTTTTACAATACGGTTGTCAATCTTCACAACTTCCTGCACAAAAGGAGCCTTAACGTGAAGACCCTCCTGCAGCACACCCTCATTTACTTTACCGAGAGTTACAACAACACCTGTGTGACCTGCCTCAACAATGGTGAAACAGTTGAATGCTGTAACCAGCACAAAAAGAGCCACAACAGCAATTATAACTATTTTTGCAATTTTCTTTGATTTTGTCATAATAATTCCTCCACATTTTGTTAGCATCAATATAACACATTTTATTATCAATTACAACATTCTAATCCGTTAAATCCCTGTAAAATAAATATTAACAATCCGTATACGCTCTCTGACAAATGAAATACTAATACAATCAGGAGGTATGTAATATGGAGAAGACCGAAATTCCCGTAGGTTTTTCTATGGCTTTAGCACAAAATCCTGAGGCAATGGAGAAATTTGCAACTCTCAGCGATGCTAAAAAGCAGGAGATAATAGACGGCACTCACAGCGTAAACTCACGTCAGGAAATGCACAGATATGTAGACAATATAAGAAAGACTTATTAATCTAAAGAAAATTCACCGCTCGCAGGCTTTGCAAGCGGTGAATTTATTATACTGTTTCAAATTTTCTGCGTTTTTGCTTCAGAATAAAATACTCTGCAATTATATCTGCAAGAAGTATCACCCATATACGTATACAAATGCGTAAAGGTGTAGTGATGTACTCCTGCAATGTATACAGGTCTCTTGGATTAATTAGAGCAAATAAAGCACCTACTCCAAGCACTGAGAATGTCACAACTCCTGCATAAATAAGCTTCCTGCTTGTTGGCAGATATGTTCTTGTAGCAAGTATCACCGCTAAAAGTCCTGCATGTCCCCAAAAGGACAAGGTCAGATTCACAGAATCCACAACCTTGATTTTATCCCACAGAGACACTTTGACAAGAAGATTCATCATCTCATCAGTACGCACCTGACCCTCACTAACAGGATAAAACATATCTGCATAAGTAAGCATAAAAGCACTTGCAAAGGTGAGCAGAAGCACCGATACTCCTAACACAACAGCTATAATTTTAACTGCTGTCAATGCCTTTCGGGATTTTTTGCGTCCATAGAGAATATCGTTTATATCTGTATTGTAAACCTTACACAGACTCAGCAGCATATCAATATCAGGCTGACTTCTGCCGGACTCATAGTAGGACAGTGCCTGTCTTGTAATACCTACCTGTTCTGCCACCTGCTCCTGAGTAAATCCACAGTTCATCCTTGCCGTTCTTAAGCTTTCATTTATCTTCATAGCTCTCACCTCTGTGCACAGTATAAAATCCAAAGCTGCAAAAAGTCAAGCAACAATCTGTTGCACTCAGTGTTTATGCGGTTTTAATTAACTTACATAATCAAAATCCGTAACAAGACTGTTGTCTTTTCTGCTGTAGAGTCTGCCGTTTTCTGAGTAAAAAGTTTCATTCTCCTCAGAACAGTTAACGCTTACCACAGGGTGATAATAAACTACACTGCCGTCATTCTGGAAATAAGGATAATATTCATTCTCAACATACACTATGCTGTTCACATTTTTTCCGATGTTCAGCACATAAGGCAAATCCACAATATCGTCGCATGCTTCATCAACTGTTGACATATTAAAATAATAGACTTCGTCAGAAGAGCTTGTAAATAAACCGCTCATATCAAAGTAAAAAGGTGTAGGGAAACCTCTCCCATAATATCCGCCTATGCGTTTAATAGGCTTCCCTTCATACTCATCAGGAATGGTAATCTCCATCCCCTCTGTATATTCCTCGCATACGTAAGGTCCTGCAAAACAACAGTTTGCTGTGTCATTGATGAAGATATGCAGATTTTCAACATAAACATTACCGTCATACAAAAGAGAAATGTCCTCAAGAAAGTCACAGCCTGTAAAGCTCAAGGCAATAACTAATGCAAAAACAAATGCAATCAATCTTTTCATATTAGTTCTCCTTCCAAAAGCTTTTCCGTATACTAAATCTACTCACCGTAAAACTCTGCGTAAGTGTCAATTTCCTCAGTTGTAGCACGTAAGAATTCACGACAAACCTCATCCTTTGCAAGAATTTTACCTACCTTTTTCACTGTCTTGAAGAAACGTTTATCAAAAACAATCTCATCGCTGTGAGTAATGAGAGGACAAAGCCGTTTTCCCCTTACATCAGGCTCAACGAAGATTCTGCCTCTATCGTCAATGGTGGGAAAGAATGGAAAAATCATGCAGGCAAGGGGACGCTCCTCCCTGTTGCAACTGCCACTGCACACTGCAAGCCTGTCCCCCGACTCTGTAACTTTTACGGAAAGTACAGTTTCTTCAAAAGGGAACAGCCTCATACCTGTACTATCGTCACCTTTGCAGCAAGCGTGTCCGCACAGCTTCCCGCAATCAGTCTTAAGGGGCGTCAGCTCACCCATCACCTTGAATATTTTATCGTACATCTTTTTGTAGTCAGTTTTCCTCACATAAACACCCCCGCAATCTCGAAAATCCAATTCATAAGGAAACCTGCACCTATGAGGATAAGCACACCATAGTCAAGCCATTTTATCTTAAAAAGTTTCCAATCTGCAAAGTAGTATACAAAAAGCACAGGCACAGACCAAAACATCGGATGCATACGAAAAGCTCCTATAAAATCAAGGTGAAGAAGATTTATATACGCCCGTGTCATCCCGCAACTTGGACAAGGAATTTTAAATATTAAGTTAAAAATGCAGGGTATATCAAAAATCTTAAACACTGCAAGAATCACTATAAGAATTAAGCAGGTAACCAGCTTGTCCATGAGGTTATTAATTTTTATACCGGCAGGCTTCAAATTACTCCCTGCTTTCTGTAATAATCTTTTCTGTATTATACTACAAAAACACAACGCACACAACACATCAGCCAAACTATGTAAAACAAAAAACAGACCGCTTTTGCGGTCTGTCGATGTGCTTATGTAATAAAGCCTATTAAGCGGGGATACCGCTTGTGATAGTTGCTTTCTTCTCGTTGAACTCTTCCTCTGTCATCTTGAGCACCTTAATACCAAGGATGATGCCCTTGATCTCATTGATAACACCGATAACACCGCAGGTTACAACGCCGAGAACAATTCTGAGAATACCGCTCTTAACTCTGCCCTGCATAAAGCAAGGAACGCCGATGGAATTAAAAATGATGCACATAATACCGAATAAAACTTTGTTATTCATAATATAACCTCCTGAATTGTTTGTGACAATTATATCACGATATACCTATATTGTCAACAAATTCCGACAATTTATGACCATATTCATAAGATTTGAGAATACTCTTACCGCAGATTGTAAACATTCATCAACAATATTCTGTTATCTATATATGCATACAAAGTCAAAATAATAACCATAACCTCAGCAAAGAATAGAAAAAGAGCAAGGTGTCCCCTGTTCTTTACTAAAATTCAAAATAGTGGAAATTTCAAGTTTTTGTATTAATCCTCTAACTGCTTAGCGTTCTCTTTTGCAGTACAGATTGAGGCGATGAGCATTCTGCGGATAGAACCGCAATCGTGTAATGTAAGGTCTTTATCGTAAAATTCATCCTGATCAATATATTTAAGATTTTCGTATGCCACCATATATCGCCTCCCTTGATAGTATTTTATCATAAAAAGCTGTAATTTTAATGATATATCGCTTTCTCAAAATGATATAATATCCGTTCCCTTCATATACCGAAGGCATATATCATCGCTTGCAGAGCGATATCATATCGAAGATATATCACTCGTTCCGCAAGGAACGGATATCATTGTAAAAAAACTCTTTTGTTCGGTAGACAAAAGAGTTTTTTTACGTGGCTCGCCCGAAGGGATGATGCCTATACAACCTCTGGTTGCAAGTCATCTGTCCTTGTAGCATAGCTACTGCGGACTTCGGAGCTAAAAATGTGCCACAGGCACATTTTCTTAACGCTCCTCACCCTCTTGAGTGTAGAATCCCTTCGTAATTTCAAGATAATAAAAGCAGGAATTACTCCCTAAGGGAGTGATTCCTGCTTTTATTGGCCCGCCCGAAGGGATTCGAACCCCCGATCTTCAGAATCGGAATCTGCTGCGTTATCCAGCTGCGCCACGGGCGGATATTAAAGGGACAGCAGGTTATACTCATAGCCGTGCTGTCCCTTGATTTAAAAATGATTAGACCTATCAGATAAGCTCGATAATAGCCATCTCTGCTGCGTCACCGCGGCGGGGACCGATCTTTGTGATACGAGTGTATCCGCCGTTTCTGTCCTTATACTTGGGAGCAATCTCTGTGAAGAGCTTGTAGGAAACGTCCTCCTTAGTTACAAAGGACATAACCATACGCTTGTTGTGCAGAGTATCCTCCTTAGCGATGGTGATCATCTTCTCTGCCATAGAAGCAACCTCTTTGGCACGAGTAACTGTGGTCTCTATCTTACCGTTCTCGAAAAGGAAGGTAACCATTGCTCTGAGCATTGCTGTTCTGTGAGCGGTTGCTCTTCCGAGTTTTCTTGTACCGGGCATTAAAATTCACTCCTTTATCTGATTTAAGAAAGGGTTTATTCGTCCTCGCTGTGCAGGCTGAAGCCAAGGCTTGCAAGCTTCTGCATAACTTCCTCAAGGGACTTTCTACCAAGGTTACGAACCTTCATCATTTCCTCTTCGGACTTGCCGATGAGGTCCTCAACAGTGTTGATACCGGCACGCTTGAGGCAGTTGAAGGAACGAACAGAAAGGTCAAGTTCTTCGATAGTCATCTCAAGAACCTTCTCCTTACTGCTATCCTCCTTAACAACCATAATCTCCTGTGATCCTCTGTCAGAGAGGTCAACAAAGAGGTTCAGATGCTCACAGAGCACCTTGGCTGCAAGGGAAACAGCTTCCTGTGCGTTGAGCACGCCGTTTGTCCAAACATCAAGTGTGAGCTTGTCATAGTCAGTAATCTGACCAACACGGGTATTGTCAACTGTGTAGTTAACTTTAAGCACAGGTGTGTAAATGGAGTCCACGGGAAGAACGCCGATTACTGAGTTGCCTGCGATGAGCTTATTCTTCTCTGCAGGAACATAGCCTCTGCCTCTGTCCAGTGTGATTTCCATGTTGAGTTTTGCGTTTTCGCCGAGTGTAGCAATGCGCAGGTCAGGAGTAAGAATCTCAACCTCGCTATCGCATTTGATCATATCAGCGGTAACAGTGCAAGGACCCTCTGCAGAAATCTCTACAGTCTTGGGACCGTTGCTGTGAAGCTTTGCTACCAGGCTCTTCATATTGAGGACTATCTCAGTAACATCCTCTTTAACTCCCTCAATTGTAGAGAACTCGTGCAGTACACCGTCAATCTTGATGGATGTAACTGCTACGCCCTCAAGGGATGACAGCAGAACTCTTCTGAGGCTGTTGCCGAGGGTGTTGCCAAAGCCTCTCTCAAGAGGCTCAACTACAAATCGGCCGTATTTGCCGTCTGCAGATAAATCTTCAACACTAATTCTGGGCTTTTCAATTTCGATCATGCGAATCCTCCTTAACACTTTTCAGCATCTTGCTGAGATGTTTGTAAACCTAATTATGAGGGATTACTTGGAGTACAGCTCAACGATAAGTGTCTCGTCTACGTCGAGGTCGATGTCCTCTCGCTGTGCAACTGCCAGAACCTTACCCTCAAATGTATCAGCAGAACGCTCAAGGAACTTGGGAATAGGTCTTGCGGAAGTTGCCTCAATAACAGTCTTGAACTTAACGCTCTGACGGCTGTTCTCAGCGATAGCAATAACTTCGCCGGGCTTTGTCAGATAAGAAGGAATGTCTACCTTCTTGCCGTTAACGGTGAAGTGACCGTGGTTAACAAGCTGTCTTGCCTCTGCGTGGGATGAAGCCCAGCCGAGTCTGTAAACTGTATTGTCGAGACGGCTCTCGAGGATAGCGAGCAGTGCCTCACCGGTCTTGCCCTCTCTCTTCTCAGCGAGCTCATAATAATGTCTGAACTGGCTCTCGAGTACACCGTAGTAACGTCTTGTCATCTGCTTTGCACGAAGCTGGATTCCGTACTCGGAAACCTTCTTACGGCCCTGGCCATGCTGACCGGGAGCATACTCTCTGCGTGCAATAGCACATTTGCCGGAGTAGCAACGCTCGCCCTTAAGGAAGAGCTTCTTGCCCTCTCTGCGGCACTGTCTGCAAACAGCGTCTGTATATCTTGCCATAGTTAGTTACCTCCTATTATACACGTCTTCTCTTGGGAGGACGGCATCCGTTGTGAGGAATCGGAGTTACGTCTTTAATCATAGTAACCTCGAGACCTGCGGTCTGTAATGCTCTGATAGCTGCCTCACGGCCCTGGCCGGGGCCCTTTACGTATACGTCTACGTACTTGAGGCCGTGCTCCATAGCTGCCTTAGCAGCAGTCTCTGCAGCAGACTGAGCTGCAAAGGGAGTGGACTTACGGGAACCACGGAAACCGAGTTCACCAGCTGAAGCCCAGGAAATTGCATTACCCTGAACATCGGAGATAGTAACAATTGTGTTGTTGAAAGTTGACTGAATGTGTGCTGCACCACGCTCAATGTTCTTCTTCTCGCGGCGACGGCGAACAGTCTTCTTAGCTGCTTTTACTGCCATTTCGTGTTTCCCTCCTTACTTCTTCTTGTTAGCAACCTGCTTACGGGGACCCTTACGAGTACGAGCGTTTGTCTTGGAGCGCTGTCCTCTTACGGGGAGACCCTTTCTGTGGCGTACGCCACGGTAGCAGCCGATTTCGATAAGTCTCTTGATATCAAATGCAACTTCACGGCGAAGGTCACCTTCTACTGTGCAGTTGTGGTCAATGTACTCTCTGAGCTTGGAAATATCATCCTCTGTCAGATCTCTGACACGTGTGTCAGGATTAATACCTGTTGCAGCAATGATGTCGTCTGCACTTTTTCTGCCGATGCCGTAGATATAAGTGAGTCCGATTTCAACTCTCTTATCTCTGGGCAGGTCAACGCCTGCTATACGAGCCATATTGGTTGCACCTCCATATAAAATTTAAGTTAAAGTTTTGTTTGTTGGTCAGAAGAAATCCGACCTGTAAAGTCTTGCGACCTGAGGGTAATTAGCCCTGTCTCTGCTTGTGCTTAGGATTCTCGCAGATAACCATGATTCTGCCTTTTCTCTTGATAACCTTGCACTTCTCGCAAATTTTCTTTACTGAAGGTCTGACTTTCATTAATAATCATTCCTTTCTTGAAATTTGAAATATTCTGAATTACTTGGATCTCCAGGTAATTCTGCCTCTTGTCAGGTCATAGGGAGACATCTCCACTGTAACCTTGTCACCGGGAAGAATACGAATGAAGTTCATTCTCAGCTTTCCGGAAATTACAGCCAGAATTGTGTGGCCGTTGGGAAGCTCAACCTTAAACTGAGCGTTAGGAAGAGCGTCTGTTACAGTACCTTCTATTTCGATAACATCCTGCTTAGACATAAAATAACCTCCTAAAGTGTTGCCTCAGTGAAAGTTCTGAGGGCTTCTCTGATTTTGCGGTTAGTAACCATTGAAATATCAAACACACTGTTTGTAGCCTGAAGATGAATAAGCTTCTTCTTTTTAGGGTGCTCCACCTTGCGGCGTCTGCCGTCACAAATGTAAGCATAGCACCCTTCGGTTTTAATCACCACAAAGAAACCGTCCTTGTCTCTTCCTGCCTTTGCTCTGACAACAGAGCCCTCGGTGACGGTCATAACCTCACCTCATCGTCAGGAATTGTGAGAATCTTCGGGCCGTCCTGAGTGATTACAATTGTATGCTCAAAGTGAGCAGAGAGACTGCCGTCAGCAGTGACTGTAGTCCACTCATCATCCAGAACATTTACCTTGTGCGTGCCCATATTAATCATAGGCTCAATGGCAATAGTCATACCAGGCATCAGACGCACGCCTCGACCGGGTGTGCCATAGTTTGGTACGCTTGGTTCTTCGTGTAACTTCGCACCTACGCCGTGGCCGACAAAATCTCGTACCACCGAGTAACTGCGAGCTTCGACATAGCTTTGAACTGCGTGGCCGATATCACCTACACGGTTACCTGCCTGAGCGGCTTTTATACCCTCGTAGAGAGATTCTCTTGTTGCTGAAAGCAGAGCCTCAGCTTCCTTTGAAATCTCACCGCAGGGGAAGGTGTAAGCGTTATCACCGTGATATCCCTCAAAGAAAGCACCAACGTCAATGCTGACGATGTCGCCTGCTTTAAGGACGCAATTGCGATTGGGTATGCCATGGATAACCACATTGTTTACAGAGATACATGAACTCTTTGGAAAGCCGCCGTAACCGAGAAAGGAGGCTTTAGCGCCTTCTTTCTCGATATACTTAGCAATAAGAGTATCAATCTCAAGTGTCGAAACACCCGGCTCAACTGCCGTACCCGCAAGCTTCAAAGCGTTTGCAGAGATTCTGCAGGCTTCACGCATATGAGCAAGCTCACGCGGAGACTTGATAACTACCATAGTTTAAGCCTCAAGTGCCTTGAGTGTTAAAGCTGTTGTATCCTCAACCTTATCCTGACCTTCAACAATTACGAGCTTGCCCTGCTTGCCATAGTAGTCCTTCAGGGGCTCTGTCTCAGCGTGATAAATGTCAAGTCTTGCCTTAACAGTATCAATGTGGTCGTCCTTGCGCTGAATAAGGGCGCCTGTGCAGTCGTCACAAACCCCGTCAACCTGAGGCTTCAGGTCAACAATGTGATAGGGTCTGCCGCACTTCTCACAAACGCGGCGTCCGGACAGTCTGGTAACTATTGTCTCGTCAGGTACTTCGATGTCGATTACCTTGTCGATAACAACGCCCATCTTATCCAGAGCCTCAGCCTGAGGAATAGTTCTGGGGAAACCATCAAGGATGAAACCTGACTGACAATCGTCATTCTTCAGTCTCTCTTCGATGATACCAATAACTACCTCATCGGGAACAAGCTTGCCTGCATCCATAAAGGATTTGGCCTTGAGTCCCATCTCAGTGCCGGTTCTCAGCGCCTCTCTGATAATATTACCAGTAGAGATAGTTGGGATATTCAGGTGATTGCAGATAACTGCTGCCTGTGTGCCTTTGCCGGCACCGGGCGCACCTAAGAGAATAATATTCATAATCCTTCTCCTTTATCTATTGATTAGTCCAGAAATCCTCTGTAGTGACGCATCATCAGCTGGCTTTCAAGCTGCTTAACTGTCTCAAGTGCAACACCAACTACGATGATGATGGAAGTACCGCCCATTGAAAGGTTGGTAAGACCTGCAATAGCTGTGTAGATTGAGGGAACCAGATAAACAACTGCCAGGAAGAGAGCACCGATAAGAGTGATTCTGGAGAGAATCTTCTTGATAAAGTCGGCAGTGGGACTACCGGGGCGAATGCCGGGGATAGTACCGTTATTCTGCTTGAGATTGTTAGCCATCTCAACAGGATTATACTGAATAGTTGTGTAGAAGTATGCAAATGCAAGAATCAGCAGGAAGCTGAGTGTAAGGTACAGCCAGCCGTTAGGATTGAATGCATTGAAGAAACCGTACCAGAAGCTACCTTCCTCAAGGTTGAGGAACATAGCGATAGTACCGGGGATTGAGAGGATAGAGGAAGCGAAGATTACGGGCATAACACCGCCGAGAGCTACCTTGATAGGAAGGTGGCTAGACTGGCCGCCGTACATCTTTCTGCCTACAACTCTCTTTGCATACTGTACAGGGATTCTTCTCTCTGCATCCTGCATGAATGTGATAATCCATACCATAGCAAGGAAAAGAAGGATAAATACAGGAACAAGGATGTAATACTTCCACTGACCCTGCTGTGCAAGATACC
Organism: Ruminococcus sp.; assembly: GCA_045541275.1. Lineage (GTDB taxonomy): Bacteria > Bacillota > Clostridia > Oscillospirales > Acutalibacteraceae > Ruminococcoides. The sequence continues at coordinate 36,545 of JAZQIX010000013.1, read as the reverse complement.
AATAGCTCATAGAAGCTGTGGACTTCTGCACGGGGAACATATAGTAGATTGTGGAGGGCAGACGAGCAATAATACCTGCAAACAGGAGCATAGATATACCGTTACCGATACCCTTATTGTTAATCTGCTCACCAAGCCACATCATAAGAGCAGTACCTGCTGTAAAAGCAAGAATGATTACGAATGCAGCAAACCAAACAGAGAAGCCCTCTTTATACTGAAGGAAATTGTAGCCCTTCAGATAGAAGAAGTATGCTGTACCCTGAATAAGACCGAGAATAACTGTCAGATAACGAGTCATTGTAGCGATCTTCTTTCTGCCGTCCTCACCCTCTTTGCTCATTCTCTCAAGAGCAGGGATTGCAACGCAGAGGAGCTGCATAATAATGGAGCTGTTGATGTAGGGTGTAATACCCATTGCGAAAATTGTTGCGTTACCGAATGCACCACCGGACAGAGTATTCAGATAAGCGAAAACTGTGTTGCCGCTTGTAAGAAAAGAGCTGTTTGCAAGGGATGCAATGTCAACAAAAGGAACAGGGATAACACAGCCGATTCTGTAAATAGCAAGAATGAGAAGAGTAAAGAGGATCTTCTTTCTTACATCAGGAATGGACCATGCGTTTCTGATTGTCTTAAACAATTAGATCACCTCTGCCTTTCCGCCTGCGGCCTCGATTTTTGCCTTAGCAGATTCGGAATAAGCAGATACCTGAACAGTCAGCTTCTTGGTGAGGTTGCCGTTGCCGAGAATTTTAACACCGTCAAAGGAGTTCTTTACGATGCCTGCAGCAACAAGCGCCTCAACATTAACAACTGTGCCGTTGTCAAATTTCTCAAGTGTACCAACGTTAACAGAAACAATCTTCTTAGCGAAAATGTTGTTGAAGCCACGCTTAGGAACACGTCTCTGAAGGGGCATCTGACCACCTTCGAAGCCTACTCTCATACCACGGCCTGCTCTTGCCTTCTGACCCTTGTGGCCCTTACCGGCAGTTTTGCCCTGGCCTGAACCGTGACCTCTACCGATTCTCTTAGCCTCTTTCTTAGAGCCTTCAACCGGAGATAAATCGTGTAATCTCATTATGTTCGCACCTCCCTATTAAGCTTCAACCTCAATGAGGTGGATGATCTTCTTAACCTTACCCTTAGTCTGAGCGTTGTCAGGCTGCTCAGTTACATCGCCAATCTTGCGAAGGCCCAGAGCATGAGCGGTTGCGATCTGATCTTTCTTAGAGCCGATAAGGCTTTTAACCAATGTGATTTTCATTATGCGGCCCTCCTTACAGAATTTCCTTAACGGACTTGCCTCTGATAGCAGCTACTTCTTCAGCTGTACGCAGAGCCTTAAGTCCCTGGAAAGTAGCACGAACAACGTTGCAGGGGTTGTTGGAACGCAGAGCCTTAGTTCTGATATCCTTGATACCAGCAACCTCAAGCACAGCACGAACAGGACCGCCTGCGATAACACCGGTACCGGGAGCAGCGGGCTTCATAAGAACTCTGCCTGCACCATACTCACCGATAACATCGTGAGGGATTGTTGTACCACGAAGAGAAATCTTAACAAGATTCTTCTTAGCATCCTCGATGCCCTTACGGATTGCATCGGGAACTTCACCTGCTTTACCAATACCGAAGCCGATTGTACCTTCACCGTCACCTACAACTACGAGAGCTGCAAACTTGTAGATACGACCACCCTTAACAGTCTTGGAAACACGGTTGATAGCGACAACGCGCTCTTTAAGATCCATTGTGGAAGCGTCAATAATAGCCAAAGTAATTCCTCCCCTTCCTTAGAAATTGAGGCCGCTCTCACGAGCGCCTTCGGCCAATTCTTTAACACGGCCGTGGTAGATATTACCGCCTCTGTCGAATACAACATCAGTGATGTTCTTCTCTTTTGCGCGCTCTGCGATGAGCTTGCCGACTGCCTTTGCAGCCTCTTTGTTACCGCCGTTACCCTCAATGGACTTATCCAGAGAGGAAGCAGAAGCCAAAGTAACACCGTTTACGTCATCAATAAGCTGAGCGTAGATGTTATTTGTGGAGCGATAAACACAAAGACGGGGACAATCTGCTGTACCGCTTACTTTGCCACGAACTCTCTTGTGGCGCTGAATACGAGCCTTTTTTGTATCAGGTCTTCTTACCATTTTAATTCACTCCTTAATTACTTCTTACCGGCTTTGCCTTCCTTGCGGCGGATATGCTCATCAACATACTTGATACCCTTGCCCTTATAAGGCTCAGGAGCACGCTTAGAGCGAACCTCGGCAGCAAACTGACCTACCTTTTGCTTATCTGCGCCGTGAATAATAATTTTGTTGGGACCGGGAACCTCAATGGTAATGTCCTCATTGTCGGACATAATTACCTGATGAGAGTAACCCAGGTTCATAACAAGGTCCTTACCCTGCTTCTGAACACGGTAACCTACACCGTTAACTTCCAGCTCCTTCTTGAAGCCTTCGGATACACCTACCATCATGTTGAAGATGAGTGTTCTGGTGAGACCGTGCAGTGAGCGGTTGAGCTTATCATCATCGGGGCGGGAAACTGTAATCTCTGCACCGTTGATCTCAACCTGCATGTTGGGATGGATCTTCTGAGTAAGAGTGCCCTTGGGGCCCTTTACTGTCATAACGCCGTCTTCGAGCTTAACATCTACACCGGCGGGAATATTTATAGGTTTTCTTCCAATTCGAGACATCTTCGCACCTCCTTACCAAACAAACGCAAGAACCTCGCCGCCAACGTTCTCCTTGCGTGCCTGACGGTCTGTCATAACACCCTTGGATGTGGAAACGATAGCAACGCCCAGGCCCTTCATAACCTTGGGCATATTCTCTACGTCAGAGTAAATACGCAGGCCGGGCTTGGAAACTCTTCTGAGTCCTGTAATAACGGGGGTCTTGCCCTCGCCATACTTGAGAACTACAGTGATGAGGCCCTGCTTGCCGTCTTCTGTAACTGTGAAATTCTTGATATAGCCTTCATCAAGGAGAATCTGGCAAATAGCCTTCTTCATGTTTGATGCAGGGATATCGACTGTGTCGTGTTTTGCTGAGCTTGCATTACGAATTCTGGTAAGAAGGTCAGCAATAGGATCAGTAATCTGCATTCTTAATTTCCTCCTTTGATGAATTACCAGCTTGCTTTCTTTACACCGGGAATCTCGCCCTTGTATGCGAGCTCACGGAAGCAAATACGGCAGATACCGAATTTACGGAGGTAGGCGTGGGGTCTACCGCAGATCTTACATCTGTTATACTCTCTTGAAGAGTACTTCTGGGGTCTCTGCTGCTTAATTTTCATAGCTGTCTTTGCCACAGTAATACCTCCTTATTTAGCGAAGGGAGCGCCCATAAGTGTGAGTAACTCACGAGCCTCTTCGTCTGTTTTTGCGGTTGTAACAAAACAAATGTCCATACCGCGGATTTTGTCAATCTTATCGTAGTCGATCTCAGGGAAGATCAGCTGCTCCTTGAGGCCCATGTTGTAGTTACCACGGCCGTCAAAGGAGTTGGGGTTGATTCCTCTGAAGTCACGAACTCTAGGGAGTGCAACGTTGAAGAATCTGTCGAGGAACTCGTACATTCTCTCGCCTCTGAGTGTAACCTTAGCGCCGATGGGCATACCCTCACGGAGCTTAAAGTTAGCAACAGACTTTCTTGCGTGACAAACCATAGGCTTCTGACCTGTGATTGTTGCAAGGTCTGTGCAGATAGCGTCCATCATCTTGGAGTTATCCTTAGCTTCGCCGGAAGATACGTTAAGAACGATCTTGTCCAGCTTGGGAATCTGCATAACGCTCTTGTAGGAGAACTTCTTCTGAAGAGCAGGTGCAACTTCCTTGATGTAATAATCTTTAAGTCTTGCCATTTCTTTCAGTCCTCCTTATTAAAGCTTCTCGCCGCACTTAGCGCAAACGCGGGTCTTCTCGCCCTTCTCGTTTACCTTGTGTGCAACTCTTGTAGGCTTCTTACAACGTGAGCAATAGATCTGAGCCTTGCATGCATAGAAAGCACCCTCAGCCTTAATGATACCGCCCTGCTCGCCCATCTTTCTGGGTTTTACATGTTTGGATACCATATTGATCTTCTCAACGATGATTTTGCCTTCCTTAGGGCTTACTGCAAGAACCTTGCCCTTCTTGCCCTTATCCTTACCGCTGATTACTACTACGGTGTCACCTGTTTTTACATGAACTTTAGCCATTGTTGACACCTCCATTAAAGTACTTCGGGAGCAAGGGAGAGAATCTTGAGATAATCCTTATCACGAAGCTCTCTTGCTACCGGTCCAAAGATACGAGTACCTCTGGGGTTCTTATCTTCCTTAATGATAACCGCTGCATTTTCATCGAAGCGGATATATGTGCCGTCATCTCTTCTTACGCCCTTAGCGGAACGAACAACAACTGCACGAACAACGTCACCCTTTTTAACAACGCCGCCGGGTGCAGCCTTCTTAACAGAAGCAACAATAACGTCACCAATGTTTGCGTACTTTCTGCGAGTACCGCCGAGAACACGGATACACATAAGTTCCTTAGCACCTGTGTTGTCGGCAACCTTTAAATAGGTCTGCTGCTGAATCATCGTGTTCCCTCCTTACTTAGCTTTCTCTACGATTTCAACAAGTCTCCATCTCTTATCTCTGGAGAGGGGACGAGTCTCCATAATCTTTACGCGGTCGCCTACTCTGCACTCGTTGTTCTCATCGTGTGCCTTGTAGCGTACTGTACGCTTAACAACCTTGTTGTAAAGCTTATGCTTAACACTGTCCTCGATTGCAACAACGATGGTCTTATCCATCTTATCGCTTACAACTCTACCGATAACAGTTTTTCTCATATTTCTATCCATTGTTTCGTCCTCCCTTATGCCTTATTCTCAAGCTCGAGCTGACGAAGAACGGTAGAAACTCTTGCAATGTCCTTCTTTACAGCGCTGATACGCATAGGGTTCTCGAGCTGGTTGATAGCAAGCTGGAATCTGAGGTTAAAAAGCTCCTCTTTGAGGTCAGCAAGCTTCTTCTCAAGCTCAGAAGCGGATAATTTCTTAAGTTCTGTAGCTGTCATTACTGCTCAACCTCCTGATCTGCTTTCTTTACAAACTTGCACTTGATGGGAAGCTTGTTAGCTGCAAGACGCATAGCCTCACGAGCAATCTTCTCATCAACGCCTGCGAGTTCAAACATAACTCTGCCGGGCTTAACAACTGCTACCCAGTACTCGGGTGAACCTTTACCGGAACCCATTCGGGTTTCAGCGGGCTTAGCTGTTACGGGCTTATCGGGGAAAATCTTGATCCAAACCTTACCGAAACGTTTGCAGTAACGGTTGATAGCAATACGGGCTGCCTCAATCTGGTTTGAGGTAATCCATGCAGGCTCTAATGCCTGAAGACCAAACTCACCGTAAGTAACCTTGTTACCTCTGTAAGCCTTACCGGTCATACGACCTCTGTGTACTGTTCTGTACTTAACTCTTTTGGGCATCAGCATTATTTATTGCCCCCTTCCCTGCGGTTTCTTCTGGGACGGTCGGATCTCTGGTTGTTGTTTGTATAACCGAGAACCTCACCCTTGTAAAGCCATACCTTTACGCCGATTTTGCCGTAAGTGGTATCAGCCTCTGCAAATCCGTAGTCAATATCTGCACGGAGTGTCTGCAGCGGGATTGTACCCTCGTGGTAACGCTCAGAACGAGCAATCTCAGCACCGCCGAGACGGCCGGAGCACTGTGTCTTGATACCGCGTGCGCCAAGTCTCATAGCACGGCCGATAGCCTGCTTCATAGCACGGCGATAGGAAATTCTCTTCTCAAGCTGCTGTGCAATGCTCTCAGCAACCAGCTGTGCGTTAACATCAGGGAGCTTAACCTCTACAATGTTGATTGCACAAGCCTTGCCGCCAAGCATCTGCTCGCACTGGAGTCTGAGCTTCTCAATCTCTGCGCCGCCCTTACCGATAATCATGCCGGGCTTAGCACAGTGGATGTGAATTCTTACTTTCTTGCCATCGCGCTCGATTTCAATCTTAGCGATGCCTGCAGCATAGAGCTGCTTCTTCAGTTCCTTGCGGAGGTTATAGTCCTCAACAAGGGTATCACCGAAGTCTTTCTTGTTAGCGAACCAGCGGGAATCCCAGTCCTTAATAACGCCAACACGAATACCATGTGGATTAACTTTCTGACCCATGACTATTTACCTCCTTCTTAGTTTTCTCTCTCTTTGAGAACCAGTGTGATGTGGGAAGTCTTCTTGTTGATTCTGAAGGCTCTGCCCTGTGCACGTGGACGGATTCTCTTGAGTGTGGGACCCTGGCTTACGCTGCAAGCTGCAACGTAGAGCTTGGTAACGTCCATATCGTGATTGTTCTCTGCATTAGCCATCGCGGACTTGAGAAGCTTCAGAAGAGGCTCGCAAGCTGCCTTTGGTGTGTGCTCGAGAATTGCCTTAGCAAGTTTAACATCCTTACCGCGGATAAGATCCAGAACGATGCTAACCTTACGAGGTGAAATACGGACATAATTAAGATATGCCTTAGCTTCCATTTCTGTACTCTCCTTCCCGCTTATCTGGATGTTTTTGAACCTGCATGACCTCTGAAGGATCTTGTGGGAGCAAACTCACCGAGCTTGTGACCTACCATGTCCTCAGTTACATATACAGGAACGTGCTTGCGTCCGTCATGGACTGCAAATGTGTGACCTACAAAATCAGGGAAAATTGTAGAGCTTCTGGACCAAGTCTTGAGAATTCTCTTCTCGCCGGAAGCGTTCATTTCCTTAACCCTTTTGAGCAGTACAGGCTGAACAAAAGGACCCTTTTTCATGCTTCTACTCATAATATATAAGCTCCTTTCTTACGCCTTACTTGCTGTTTCTACGCTTCACGATATCCTTATCGGAGCGGTTGTGTGTCTTTCTGGTCTTATAACCAAGAGCAGGTTTACCCCAAGGAGTAACAGGGCCGGGACGTCCAACGGGGGACTTACCTTCACCACCACCGTGGGGGTGATCGCAGGGGTTCATTACGGAACCACGGACTGTAGGTCTCCAACCCATGTTTCTCTTACGACCAGCGGAACCGATCTTAACGTTCTCGTGGTCTGTGTTACCTACCTGACCGATTGTAGCCATACAATCAACGGGTACCTTACGGAGCTCGCCGGAAGGAAGTCTCAGAAGAGCCTTGCCGTCCTCTTTAGCCATAAGCTGAGCCATGTTACCAGCTGCACGAGCGAACTGTGCGCCTCTGCCGGGATAAAGCTCAACGTTGTGGATGAATGTACCTGTGGGGATAGCTGACAGGGGAAGTGCGTTACCTACCTTGATGTCTGCATCCTTACCGGATACTACTGTGTCACCAACCTTAAGACCTTCGGGAGCAATGATGTATGCCTTCTCGCCGTCCTCATACTGTACAAGTGCGATAAAAGCACTTCTGTTGGGGTCGTACTCGAGAGTCATAACCTTGCCGGGAACGTCAAACTTCTGACGCTTGAAGTCGATGATACGATACTTTCTTCTGTTACCGCCGCCTCTGTGACGAACGGTGATTCTGCCGTAGCTGTTGCGACCGGAATTCTTCTTCAGCGGTGCAAGCAGGCTCTTTTCAGGCTCTACCTTAGAAAGGATAGAGTAATCAGTAACCGACATGTTACGGCGTGCGTTTGTAGTCGGTTTAAAAACTTTAATAGCCATTATATTCACACTCCTCATGATGGCTTTGCGGGAAGATGGCGCTTCCCATACATTCTGCCTGTATTAATATAGTATAGAGTATATTTTTTTACAGGCTTACATCATGCCTTCAAAAAATTCGATGTTCTTGCTGTCTGCTGTAAGAGTTACGATTGCCTTCTTCCAAGACTTTGTGTAGCCCTCACTTCTGCCCTGTCTACGGAACTTGCCGCGAACATTAACAGTGTTAACCTTAGCTACCTTAACCTTGAATACTTCCTCAACAGCACGAGCGATTTCAATCTTACCTGCTGTCTTAGCAACCTCGAAAGTGTACTTCTTCTCGGTAGCACCCAGCATGCTCTTTTCAGTGATGATAGGTCTGATTATGATGTCATGAGAAATCATGCGTACACCTCCTCGATTTTAGCAACGGCATCCTTAACGATGATAAGCTTATCAGCATTGAGTATGTCATATACATTAATAGTGTTAACCTGAGCTGTCTTAACACCCTCGATGTTAGCTGTAGACTTGATAACAAAGCTGTTAACCTCGGGAAGAACAATAAGAGCCTTCTTCTCAGCGCCAACTGCCTTAAGCATATCAGCAACAGTCTTTGTCTTGTACTCAGTCATAGCGATGGAATCAAGAATGATGATTTCCTCAGCTGCACACTTTGCGGAAAGAGCAGACTTCATAGCAAGTCTTCTTACCTTCTTATTAACTGTGAAACGGTAGTCTCTGGGCTTGGGTGCAAAAGCAACACCGCCGTGAGTCCACTGGGGAGCTCTGGTTGAACCCTGACGAGCACGGCCTGTTCCCTTCTGACGCCAAGGCTTCTTGCCGCCACCGGAAACTTCTGATCTTGTAAGAGCAGACTGTGTACCCTGTCTCTGGTTTGCCAGATAGTTAACTACCATATCATGCATAACAGCCTCGTTGGGCTCTATTGCGAAAATAGCATCGGAAAGATCGATTGTACCAACCTTCTTACCTGCCATATCTAATACTGCTACGTTAGGCATTAATACTCCTCCTCCCTTTAAGCCTTGATGTCTTTGATAACAACATAACCGCCGTTAGCACCGGGAATAGCACCCTTGATAGCGATGAGGTTGTTCTCAGCATCAACCTTGACAACTGTGAGGTTCTTAACGGTAACCTTCTCTGCACCCAGGTGGCCTGCCATCTTCTTGCCCTTCCAAACTCTGGAGGGAGAAGAACAAGCACCCATGGAACCGCCGTGGCGGGCAACAGGACCGGAACCGTGAGTTTCCTTCAAGCGGCCGAAGTTCCAGCGCTTGATAACGCCTGCATAACCTTTACCCTTGCTGGTACCGGTAACATCTACCTTCATACCTGCCTCAAATGTGTCAGCCTTGATGATGTCGCCAACGCTGTATGCATCGCAATCGTCAAAGCGGAACTCCTTGAGAACCTTCTTGGGAGCAACGTTTGCCTTGTTGAAGTGACCCTGCATAGGCTTGGTAACCTTGTTAGCTTTCATATCACCGAAGCCAATCTGAACAGCTGTGTAGCCGTCAGTTTCAACTGTCTTTTTCATAGAAACAACGCAGGGGCCTGCTTCTACAACAGTTACGGGAACTACATTTCCCTTCTCGTCGAAAATCTGTGTCATACCGATTTTCTTTCCGATTAATGCTTTCTGCATTTTATTTTCCTCCTTTTAAGGTTATTGGTCGGTGGCGATGTAGTCATCCGCCGACTTGACCCTGTCTGCTTGTAGGTTGATAACCGAACCTTAAGTCAAATTAGAACTTAATCTCGATTTCAACGCCGGCAGGGAGCTCAAGATTAGTGAGAGCATCTACAGTTTTGTTTGAAGGTCTGAGTATATCGATCAGACGCTTGTGAGTTCTCATCTCGAACTGCTCGCGGCTGTCCTTATACTTGTGGACCGCACGAAGAATTGTAACAACCTGCTTCTCTGTAGGAAGGGGAACAGGACCGGAAACTCTGGCACCTGTACGCTTAGCTGTCTGAACAATTCTCTCTGCAGACTGATCAACTAACTGATGATCATAGCCCTTTAATCTGATTCTGATTTTTTCCTTGACTGCCATAAAAACGCCTCCTTAAATATTTTTGAGTTGGCGGGCTTGATTGCCTTCCAGACTCCTTGGCTTTTTCATTACACACAGCCGGGTGTTTCATCACCCTGCATTAAAAAAGCCGATTAACTTTTCTGTTAACCGGGAAGTCTTGAAAAGCAAAAGTACACACTTCGGGCATAGCAACCCCTTTGTCCGTTATGTGCATTAAAATTTTCTTTCGCCCGGTTTGAAATCGGACATACTCCACGGAAAAACCGGCTAAAAAGCCGCAACCTCCCGCTTCATCGCATATCATTATTGCAGTCACGCATCGAATATTATATATTATATATAGGGCAAAATCAAGGGTTTTCGGCGTTTTTTCAGACAAAATCTCTTGTAGAAATATAGAAAATTTTCAATCTATTTTTTGTTTATATTGCACAATGCAAAATTTTGTGTTTATTTTTGTAACCAGCCTATATATTGTGGTTTTTACAACGCAAGAACACAAATTTTAAAATTTCAATTCAGCATACTAAAGAAAAAAACAAACGGACGGCTCAACGAAAAACCGCCCGTTTTTATAAAATTTTAAAAAATTATCCCAAAATTAACGCAAACACGCCGTAGGGACGACCATCGGTCGTCCGTGTTCACCTCAATATATCATTTTACAGATGGGCACTGCCTGACCCTACGCGGTGTTAATCAACATAGAAATCATCTCTTTCCCAATTAATGGGATTATACTCAATATACAACCATTTTTCATTGTAATCCTTTTGATTTCTGATTATATGGTCGTAAAACCTACTCTGCCAAATAGGAAAACCCGCTCGCTTCGTGACAATACCTTTCATCTGCTGAACGATACGTGACAACGTTGGAGCACAACCGCCATCACGCGTAGGGACGACCATTGGTCGTCCGTCCTCTGTAGAAAGAACCCTTATCAACATATGTATATGATTTGGCATAATCACAAACTTATCAACAGAGACATTAAAATAGTGTTCCGATATATTTTTGATAGCACACTCAACGAATTTGCCAACCCTCGACAAAACGACCTCATTATAGTTTCTTACAGGCATTTTGCATTTTGAAGTATCCCAAAAATATTTCTTATGCCCGGAAGTACACACGGTAATAAAATACACACCGGGACTGCTATAATCATATTCTTTAAGACGTATGGTCTTTCGTTTAGGCAATTCCATTCTTATCACCTGAACTTATAATTGTGCGGACGGGCAGTGCCCGTCCCTACGCGGTTAAACCTTCTGCACAACCTCACCCTGCTTCTTGTAGATTGAATTTGCTTCAACATATCCCCTTACAAAAGAAAGAGGATACACGTTTGTGCCCCTGCCAATGACAGAACCGGGATTCATGACTGTGTTACAGCCGATATCACCAAAGTCACCGATCATAGCACCGAACTTCTTAACCCCTGTAGGCACCTTTTCACCTCGGAAGTTTACTGTTACAAGGGACTTGTCCGCTTTAAGGTTAGATGCAATAACACCTGCACCTGTATGTGCCTTGTATCCGTAAATACTATCACCCACATAGTTATAGTGAGGAGTCTGCACACAGTCAAAGAGAATGCAGTTTTTAAGCTCTGTGGAGTTGCCTACCACTGCACCCTTGCCTACGATTGCATTTCCTCTGATATATGCACAGTGGCGAACCTCAGCTTCCTCGTCAATAATGAGAGGTCCGTTAAGAGAAGCTGTAGGAGCAATTTTTGCACTCTTTGCAACCCAGATGTTCTCCCCTATTTTATCAAACTTATCAGCACTGAGGGTTTCTCCAAGCTTCTTTATGTAATCAGAAATAAGGGGCAAAAGCTCCCAAGGATACTCCTTGGACTCAAAAAGCTCCCTTGCAATTGTCTTTGAAAAGTCAAACAGATTTACAGATTTAAGTTCATTCATACCAAAACCTCCTGAGTATATTGTGTATAGAACATCAGGCTTTCTGTCTTAACCCCTGAAGCCTTCTGTCTATACTGAATTTTCTAAATATTAGATACACAGCTAATGCCGATAAAAGTCCAAGCACAATACCGCCAAGCACATCCGTAGGGAAATGTACAAAAAGATACATTCGGGAAAGTCCCACAATTGATGCCAGTACCAGTGCAGGAATACCCAACTTTTTATTGAATGCAAAGAGTGCTCCTGCTGCTGCAAAAGATGAGCCTGTGTGCCCTGATGGAAAGCTGTAAGAGGACGGCACAGGAATTGCAAGGGGCACAGAAGGGTCAATTACACAAGGACGCTGTCTGCAAATAATATTTTTGAGTCCTACCTCACCTACAAGAAGTGCCACAAGCATAGCCGAAAGCAATGCGGCACCTGCCACACGGGTCTTGCGGAATATAAGAAGAACTCCCCCAAGCACAATCCAGAAAAACCCTGCATAAAATGCACGGTCAAGAAAAACCCCAACCAAATCCAGAAAGGGTGTGCGTATATTCTCCTGAATCCAGTACAGGACAGAAAAATCAAATTGAGTAATAAACTCCGCCAAGCTCATATCTCCTTTGATAAACATATATAATATTATATCACGTATAAAACTAATGAGCAATAAATAATTACAGAAAACTCAGGAAATTATCCGCATAATAATATTGACAAAATAAAAGTGAATTGATATAATTACTTTTGCTACCAATGAGGGCCATTAGCTCAGTTGGTTAGAGCAACCGGCTCATAACCGGTTGGTCCGGGGTTCGAGTCCCTGATGGCCCACCATAAAAAGAACAGATTCCGAAAGGTGTCTGTTCTTTTTTTTGTATAGAATCGTCTCAGGGACTCGAGGCGACTGTGCCAAGGAAGGAATGCCTCTGCATTTCTTCCGCTGGTAAAAACGATTCGGGAAATCATTTTTAAGGAGAGCGTTGATGCAACTTGTCCTCTCAAACACATCCATCATACGAGGTACTCACCTTTCCCTACATACAACACCTACTAATAGCCCACCAACACAGGAAGACATCTTCCAAAGCGGAGCATGTCTTTTTCATTTTAAACCTGTTGCACAAATTACTCTTGGCTGATATACTATGTATATAAAAATGTAACGGAGGTAAACTATGGCACAGATTAAAGCATTTAAGGGACTCAGATTCAACTGCGATACAGCAGGCAGTATAAAATCCCTTTGCTGTCCCCCATACGATATTATCAGCGAGGAGCAGAGAAAATGCTACCTTTGCAACAACGAAAGCAATATCATCCGTCTGGAGCTTCCCAAGGAGGGTGAGAATCCCTACGCCACTGCTTCAGACGTTCTGAAAACGTGGGAGGATCAGGGCATACTTATCCGTGAGGCTCAGGAGGCTCTCTACATCTACGAGGAGGAGTTCACCGCCTACGGAGAGAGGAAATCAATCAAGGGTCTTATCTGCCGTCTTAAGGTTGAGGAATTTTCAAAGGGTATTGTTCTTCCCCACGAGTTTACACTCTCTAAAGCTAAAGAGGACAGACTCAACCTGATGAAAGCTACAAACTGCAACTTCTCACAGATTTACGGTCTTTATATGGACGAGGAGCACACCTCACTTTCCACCATTGACGCACTGTCACAGGGTGAGGCTGACCTTAAGTTCACAGATGATGACAATATCACCCACCGTCTGTGGATTGTAACCGACAGGGATGCAATAGAGAAGCTCTGTGCTGATTTTGACGATAGAAAGATTTACATTGCTGACGGACACCACCGCTATGAAACCGCTCTCAATTACCGCAACTGGTGCCGTGAACAGGGTATTGCCAAAGAGGGCGATGCCTGCGACTATCAGATGATTTTCCTCTGCGATATGGGTCATCCCGGACTGGTAGTATTCCCTACTCACAGACTTGTCCGCGACCTTGACACCTTCAACAAAGAAGAAGTCCTTGCAAAGTGCAAAGAGTTCTTTGAAGTAGAAGAAAGAACCGATACAGAGAATATGGAAAAAGCACTTGCAGATAATGATAAAGAGGGCAAAAAAGCCTTCGGCTTCTATACAGGCAAGGGTCAGTGGTATCTCCTGACTCTCAAGGATATTTCCATTATGGATAAGCTCCTGCCTGAGCTGTCTGCAGCTTCCAGACAGCTTGATGTTACTGTTCTGCACACACTTATTCTTGAGAAGATTTTTGGCATTGACAAGGAGAATATGGCACAGCAGATTAACCTTACCTACACCAAGTTCTTTGAGGAAGCCATCTCCTGTGTAGATGAAGGCAAGGCTCAGTGCTCCTTTGTGCTCAACCCTACCAAGGTAGAGGAAATCCGCGATGTTGCATCCGAGGGTGAAAAAATGCCTCAAAAATCCACTTACTTCTACCCCAAGATGATAACAGGCATGGTAATGAACAAGCTGGACTAATAAAAATCCATCTGCAAAAGAGATGAGTCATATTGATAGGCAAAGAATACAAAAGAATAGTTGAGGGTGCTGACACCGCCATACTATTTATCCACGGTATAATGGGTACAACTGAGCACTTCAGAGATTTACTCCCTTTAGTACCTGAGAACTTCTCTGTGCACAATATAGTTCTTGACGGCCACGGCAAGGGAGTAAAAGATTTTTCTCACACATCAATGAGAAAATGGGAGACACAAACAGAAGAAGCCTTCAAAGCCCTTGCACAAAGTCATAAAAATATTATCCTTGTGGGACACTCTATGGGGACACTTCTTTCAATCGGCACTGCAAAAAAGTATCCTGATAAAGTGAAAACCCTGTTTCTCCTCAATGTACCACTAACTCCCAGACCAACCTTTGAAGCAACCAAGCACTCATATCGTGTGCTTTTTGAAAAGGTACGGGAGGAAAAGCCTGACGAGGTTGCCGCCAGAGATGCCTACGGTATAGAGATTGACAAACGGCTTTGGCTGTATATAGGCTGGGTGCCAAGATTCATTGAGCTTTTCAAAAAAGCTCACAGCACAAAGAAAGATCTGGCTCAGATAAAAGCTCCTTGTATGGCTTTTCAAAGCAGCCACGATGAGCTTGTGTCAAACCGCTCTGAAAAAATCCTCAGAAAGAACTCAAATATTGAAACCTTTATCCTCACAGACTCCACCCACTATCTCTATGCAGAAAAAGATAAAGAGTTATTTACCACAGCATTCATAAATGAATGTAAAAAGTTCATATAAAAACAGTAACAGGCAACGCTTTTTACCACGTTGCCTGTTTTCTTTTTGAAACAATTATTATTTAGTTGCCTGCTTCTTTTTGATTACATTGGAAATCACAAAGAGTACTGCAAACACAACTACACCGCAAACAAGTGTAATAAGCACAGGTGTCCAGTTTACAAGAAGTATACCCTTGAGAAGGAATGTACCATCCTCTGCCTGAAGATAAGGTGCGATAAATACAATTGATACAATAACTGCCGCTACAAGTGCAACGTCTGCAACTGCAGAAAGAATTACAGACACTACGGATGTACTCTTTCTTACTACGATTCTCTTGATATCTGTCTGTGAGAAATCAAGAAGTCTTGAAATAAGAACTGCACCTACAGCCAGCACGATAATCTCAGGAAGCATATAAGTAAGGTTGTAAGAGAAGGAGTAGATAAGGGCTTCCTTTGTGGGAAGAGCCATTCCTGCCCATACTGTACAGCCTGAAATCACGTGGCACAGGTAACGTAAAAAGCCTGTCACAATTGATGCTAAACAAAGTGCCTGACCCTGTGTTTTTGTAAACTTTCTGAAGAGTCCGCCAAGGCCCAAAACAACAAAAGCAAACAGATAGTCAAGGAAGATAATAGCAATTACCGCCCAGAATGATGTGGCATAGGTAAGGTTATCCATACCTAAGAACATCTGAATTAAACCATAGGTAAAGGATGTAAGCAAGCCCCACTTTGTGCCGTATCTGTAAGAGATAATCAGCAAAGGAAGCATACTGCAGGCAGTAACACTTCCGCCGTAAGGCATATCAACAATTTTTACAATACTCAGCACTGCTGCAAAAGCAATCATTACTGCACTCTCAGTCAGCATCAAAACTCTGTTTTTTGTTGACTTTGAGCTTCCGTTGGTTTTTGTGTTTTCGTTCATCAAACCACCTCATAAAATTATATTCAACAAAACAGAAGATATTTTTCTAAAAATAAAAACAGCACTGCATACCGGTCTGCAGTGCTGATAATATCAGTGAATCTACTCCCTACGCCGGCATTATCCGTATCAGGTTATAGGGTCAGAGAAGCACGTTTATTCTCAATCTCAGCCAACTTGCCGTCAGCACCCCTGTTTTGTTTGATTGTATTTTAACTCACTATGATATGATTGTCAAGTACATCTTGTCATTTTTTGGAAGCCATTACAGAGACAGCTTCATATCTCCGTATTTAATCCAACCAAGTTTCCTGAACAATTCGCTTATAAGCAGAGTGAGTGCCGCTGGTGCCACAATGTGCATAAGCAAAATCTCTGCAAGAGCTATCAAAGGAGCAACCCCAGCCTCAGTCATAGTTGTGTAAGCCATAATCTGACCTACCAAACCGGAGGTACCCATACCAGAACCTGTAGCGTTGTTCACCATACCAAACACACAAGTAGAGATAGGGCCTAAAATCGCACTGGCAATAATAGGAGGAAGCCAGATAACAGGCTTTCTCACAATATTGGGCATCTGAATCATAGATGTGCCCACCCCCTGAGAAATAAGACCTGACACCTTGTTTTCTCTGAAACTCTGTACAGCAAAGCCAACCATCTGAGCTGAGCATCCTACTGCTGCCGCACCTGCCGCAATACCTGAGAGATTAAGAGAAACTCCCAATGCCGCGGAGCTTATAGGCAGAGTCAACACAATACCCATAATTACAGAAACAATAATACCCATGAGGAAGGGCTGCTGCTCTGTTCCCCAGTTCACAAAGCTTCCCAGCATTGTCATAAAGGAGGACACAGGAGGCCCTACAATAAGTCCAACAACAGAACCTGAGGCAACTGTCACTACAGGAGTAAGCAGAATGTCAAGCCCTGTTTTGCCTGCCACAAGTCTGCCCACTTCAATACCTACCAACGCCGCAATAAATGCACCTAAAGGTTCACCTGGGCCTGCAAGGGTAACAACGCCCGGAGTTGCAATAAGTGTACCTGCAATAATCTTTGACGCAAAAGCACCTACCATACCTGCAACTGCGGCAGAAACCGCCACCAGAGGAGGCTGTTTAAACTTACAAGCCACTCCTACACCTATGCCTGCACCTGTCAGTGCCTTTGCCACACCTGCACAGACTACTATAAATCCGCCGATGTAAGGGCTAAGCTCAGACACATATTTGCCTATCTGCTCCAGAATTGTGCCCACAATCAAGGTTGCAAATAAACCCAGTGCCATACCTGAAAGTCCGTCAATAAAAATATGATTGAGTATTTTCTTCAGGGTTTTCATCTTGTTTCCTCCTCATACTTTAACACAATAAAATTTCTTTGAAGAGAATTTTATCACTACATGGTTTTTTTTGCAATATTCTGAAAGTAAATTCCATAAATACGAAAAACGGACTGCGTAAACAGCCCGTTTTTTTATACATATTATCAAAAAACAGAATAAGATACTCGATTATCATTTGCTGTAAATACTCACAGAATCCTCTGAGTCCAGCTCCCTGAGCCTTACTGCAATGATTTCCTCCTGAGATGTAGGAATGTTTTTACCCACAAAATTTGCTCTTATGGGAAGCTCTGAGTGACCTCTGTCAATGAGCACGCAAAGCTGAATTCGTGCAGGTCTGCCCAGTGACATAACTGCATCCAGTGCGGCACGGGCTGTACGACAGGTGTAAATAACATCATCCACCAGCACCACGGTCTTACCCTCTACAGAGAAAGGCACATCTGTGGATGATACTACAGGAGCACCGTCTTTTGCAATATCGTCTCGGTGAAGAGTGATGTCAAGTGCCCCAACCTCAGGAGCTGTCCCCTCAATCCTGCATATAAATTCAGACAATCTATGTGCTAGAGGCACTCCACGAGTGCGGATTCCGATAAGGCACAGATTTTCTATACCGTTGTTTTTTTCGCATATCTGATGTGCAATTCGGATAAGAATTCTGTCTATATCCGACTCACTGAGAATCTTTGCTTTAAAGTTCATAAACTCACCTCATAAAGGCAAACAAAAACCGTCTGCTGATGCAGACAGGTCACAAAGAAAACAAATGTCATATCTTGTGAGCATCTCTGTACTGCACTTAAAGATAATTTATTGTCTTAATAATATCACATGCCCCATAGCAAGTCAACAAATTCTGCTTTAAATAGTTTTATAATAAAGCGTAAAACACAGCAAAAACACATCTAAAAATACAGATATTCTCCTGATATTTCCCCATTTCGGTTGACAAGCTTTCATTAATGTATTACTATATTTAGGTATGGTATTTTCTAAAATATGGAGGTACAGTTATGAAGAATACAGAAAAAGTCATGGAAAAAATCGTTGCCCTTTGCAAAGGCAGAGGCTTTGTATATCCCGGCTCTGAGATTTACGGCGGTCTTGCAAATACTTGGGACTACGGCCCCTTAGGTGCAGTGCTTAAGGCTAACATCAAAAATGCCTGGATGAAGAAGTTTGTTCAGGAGAACAAATACAATGTGGCTCTTGACTCCGCTATCCTTATGAATCCCCAGACATGGGTTGCATCCGGCCATCTCGGCGGTTTCTCTGACCCTCTTATGGACTGTAAGGAGTGCAAAACTCGTCACAGAGCTGACAATCTCATTGAGGACTTTGACGGCACAAACGTTGCAGGCTGGAGCAACGATGATATGATGCAGTATATTAAGGATAACAGCATCCCCTGTCCCAACTGCGGTAAGCACAATTTCACAGATATCCGTCAGTTTAACCTTATGTTCAAGACCTTCCAGGGCGTTACCGAGGACAGCAAGAGTGAGATTTATCTCCGTCCCGAGACCGCACAGGGTATATTTGTAAACTTCCAGAACATTCAGCGTACAAGCCGTAAGAAGGTTCCCTTCGGTGTTGCTCAGATTGGTAAATCCTTCCGTAATGAGATTACACCCGGTAACTTCATCTTCCGTGTTCGTGAGTTTGAGCAGATGGAGCTTGAGTTCTTCTGCAAGCCCGGCACAGACCTTGAGTGGTTTGACTACTGGCGTTCATTCTGCCGTGACTTCCTGTACTCTCTGGGTATCAAGGAAGAAAACCTGAGACTACGTGACCACTCTGCTGAGGAGCTTTGCTTCTACTCCAAGGCAACCACAGACTTTGAGTACCTCTTCCCCTTCGGTTGGGGTGAACTGTGGGGTATTGCTGACAGAACAGACTACGACCTCACACAGCACCAGACAGTCAGCGGTAAATCTATGGAGTATTTTGACCCCACCGACAATTCTCGTTATATCCCCTATGTTATTGAGCCTTCCCTTGGTGTTGAAAGACTCTTCCTCTCCATCATTACAGAGGCTTATGATGAGGAGGAGGTTGCAGAGGGCGACACAAGAGTTGTGCTCAGACTCCACCCTGCACTGGCACCTTTCAAAGCTGCAGTACTTCCCCTTTCAAAAAAGCTTTCTGAGAAAGCAGAGGAAGTTGCAGATATGCTCTCCAAATACTTCCCCGTTGAATTTGACGATGCAGGTTCTATCGGCAAGCGTTACCGCCGTCAGGACGAAATCGGTACACCATTCTCAATCTGCTACGACTTTGATTCTCTTGAGGACAATTGTGTTACAGTCCGTGACCGTGACACAATGGAGCAGGTAAGAATGCCTATCTCGGAGCTTGCACAGTACCTCACAGAGAAGTGTGCATTCTGATAAATCTTTCAGAATAACATAACAACTCATAAAATAGCAACAGGACGTCTTATAAAAAGGCGTCCTGTTTTTTACTCCCTCCCCGAGGGGCTGTCGAGCAACGCGAGACTGAGAGAGTAGGCTCAGTTAAGAGCTGGATTTCGACTCAACTGAAAGACGGAGGCAGTAAATCAAACCTTGCCTTTTACTCCCTTCGTCTGTGCTACGCACAGCCACCTCCCTCTGAGAGGGAGGCATATAAACATTTCATCTTTATCAAAGTTTCAGATAATCATTGCCCATTCTTACACATATACAAAAACCTCCCAAGTTGCCTTGGGAGGTTAAGTAATTCTTTATTAAGAATTAGCAATCAAAGGTTATTGATTACTCAGTAACTCTCTTCTTGCGTGCGAAGAAAACAACTGCTGCAGAAGCAAGCATCATAGCGATTGCAATGTAAACAATTGTCATCTCCTGGCCTGTAGCTGTTGTGTTGGGGTTAGGCATCTTTGTTGTGTCGTCCTTCTCAGGAGCTGCAGACTCAGCCTTTGTCCATGCAACAGATACACCAGACTCGTTGATGAGCTTCTCTACTGTATCCTGACCGAGACCGAGTGTCTTTGCGATATCGTCAACGATAGCCTGGTCTTCCTTACCGGAGTATGTTCTTGCATTCTCAAGGTTCTCTGTAAGGAAAGAAGAGAATACGCTCTGTGCTGTTGCACCGGGAGCAAGGCAAGTACCTACGATGTTACCGATAGAAGAAACCTGAAGGAGAGGACCGTAAGCAGTCTTGGACTGACCTTTCCAGAAAGCAGCAATAGCTGTCTTTGTGCTGTCAGCAGGGTTCTCAAATGTTGTACCGTCACAGTAAACTGTGTCACCAAGACAAGGTGTACCGAACAGTGTGTCGTATGTCTGCATACCTGTGTCAGCAGAGAAAATTACGCAATAAGTTGTGCCTGCGCTGAAGCCATTGAGCTTAGTTGTATCGTAAGAATAGATACCGTTGCCCTCGTCTGTGCACTTCTCCTTCTTGGACTGCCAGTTGAAGAAAGGCTGCTCGCCATAGGGCCAAACATGACAGAAGATATTTGTGTAGTTGTTCCAGTCAGAGGGAACTTCAAAGTAGATTTTGGTGTCCTCAGCAGCAGAAACGCCGATAACAGCCATGCTTGCTACCATTACAAGAATCATAGCAAGGCAAAGAATTTTCTTGAACATTGGATTTTACCTCCTAAAAATTTTCGTTCGAGATTCTTCTCGTCATCAATGATTATACTACAAATGTTTCAAAACTGCAATACTTTTTACAAACAATCGTCTCAACTTTTTGCACAAAAATGGGAGTGTAAATTTGACATTAATCCATCTCTTGTGCAAAACTCAGTTTTTATACAATATATTTTGCATCAGCAAACCACTCTACTACTCTCATCACAACTTTGCTGTTACTCCCCTACTTAGAAAGTAAACTAAAAAACAGCGTACTGATTTTTATCAGCACGCTGTTTGATTTATTCAGTATTTATCTGAAAAGGAATTATTTAAGGTAAGACTGTCCAGCGGGACCGATTGCACCACTGATGCCTGTAAAACCTGATGCACAGCAAACGTAAACTCTCATATTACCCTTACCTGTAGAGGAAACTGAGAGAGTACCGTTTGTAACATTCTTAACATCGCCTGTTACAGCGTCAATGTACTTGCCGTTGGGAATGTTCTTGAATGTTGCACCGTCTGTAACTGCAACGCATGCAAGGCTGTCAACACCCTCGGAAGCGTTTGTATAACGGCGGATGTAGGACATTTCGCCACCGCTTACATAAGCTCCGTCATGTGTATACTGACCCTTCTGAAGTGCAGGAATTGCACGGCGGATAGCATTAAGCTTCTGAATGTGCTTTGCAAGGGAGTTGTTCAGAGTAGTAGCAACTTTACCTGTTGCAGTGTACTGAGAGAAATCAGTTGCAGTAACTGTGCCCTCAAGGTAGTCGCCAAAGTATGCACGGCCTGTCTTTGCAAGAGGTGCTTTGGGACCAACATCAATAGGAAGGTCCTTACAGAACTCAATCTCTGTGCCGTAATATACGCAAGGAATACCGCGGAATGTGAAGATAAGGTTAAGGTTCTCAGCCCAAGCCTGTGTGCCCTGGCTGTAACGAGTCTTCTCCATACCGTCAGGACCATAGTCGTGAGAGTCAACATACATAACGTTCCATGTAGAGTCATTGATATACTGGTCCTCAGCATAACCTGCTCTTACAGCATTGTAAGCATTCTCAAAGTTCCAGTGCATTGTAAAGTCGATAACACCTGTGCCGTTGGACTTAGAGTAGTCGGGTGTGTGGTATGTGATGCCGTTAAGAAATGCATTCTTAGATGTGGGAAGACCACTGGGATCTCTGTGAGCATCATAGTGATCAATAGACTTCTGGATGTTAGCTGTGGGGCTCTTTGTATCCCAGTTACCAATCCAAGCACTCTCTGTCTCTGCCCATGTGAAGAAGGCAGGGGATGAAGAGGGAATGTTGTGGTTCCAAGTCTCACGAACACGTGAGCAAACCTCACCGAAGATATAGAAGTTCTCAATATTCTTGAATGCAGGGAAGTATGCATTGTTAAGGGTCCAGCGGTTGATATGCTTCTCTGTATCAAGACGGAATGCATCTACACCCATATCAACATAATCAAGATATGTGTCTGTGATGTACTTAGCTACTGCAGGATTCTCCGTGTTAAGGTCTACACAGTCACCGGCCATAGAGCCCTGCTGTTCGATTGAGGACTCGTAGCCCATGTTCTTTTCACGATGGTAGTAGTTGTTGGGATCGTGACTACCATTTGACAAGTTCTTAAGGATATCAAGACGAGCCTGGAACTGTGCACCACCTTCCATGCTATCATAGTTAGGATAGGACTTGTCAAGATCAGAACCTGAAACAACCTTCATACATTCTGGCGTATAAAGATCCTGAAGCTTGTTATATTCCTTGGTAAACATCTCACCAAGGAATTTTTCACCAAAGTTACCGGTATGGTTCCATACAACGTCCTGAACAAGCTTCATGCCTTTTTCGTGAACAGCATCAATAAGATCCTGATATGTAAAGTCAGAGGACTCATATCTGGGATCAACCTTACCGAAGTCAAAGGCATGATAGCCGTGGTAGTCGTAACCCGATGCGTTCTCTACAACGGGAGTAATCCAGATAGCGGAGAATCCAAGAGCCTTAATGTAATCCAGCTTTTCAGCAAGGCCCTTAAAGTCGCCTCGCCATGCATGGTCACCGCCTTGATTTAATAATATATTTCCTTCACTATCTACAGGAGCATTTCCTGCATTTCCATCATCCCAACAAAAAACGTTGTTACCTGTGTCACCGTCATAGAAACGGGTTGTGATTACGAAGTAGATGGACTCCTCACGGAAGTCTGTACGGTCTGTGGGAGTGGGATTAGGAGACTTACTCCATTTGCCGTCTTTATAGTACCAGTCACCTGCCTGACGGGTAAGCTCAGGGCTGAGCTGACCTGCAAGGGTACTTGTACCGTTTGTAAACATAAGATTGATTTTAGTAGATGAAGAGAAGCTGTATTTGTACCAGTTAGCACCTGATGCACTGTCTGCAGTCATCTTAACACCGGGGTATGTGGTCTCCAGATTCTTAGGAAGAGCATTCCAGTAGTAGATAGAAGGAGTACCGCCCTCATGGTAATAATGGATAGTGATACCTGCAGCACCTGTCTCAACTACCTCCTCCTCAGCGGCGAAAGATGTGAGCACACCTACGCCGAGGCAGAGAGCCAAACAAAGCACAAGTGCAACGATAGACTTAATTCGCTTCATCAGTATCAATCCTCCTTTTTCAGAAATTCTCATTAATAGTTGATTATACTTCTAAAAACATAGAAGCATATCAAACAAGTAAATTCAAGCACCGCCCACCGCTAAGATAAGCGGTGCTCTTTATCTTTAATAATTATGGTAATCAATTACTTGAGGTAAGTAAGGTTTGTCTCACCGACAACACCATCTATACCTGTGAAGCCTGATGCACAGCAAACATAAACTCTTGCGTTTGCAGTGCCAATAGAAGGAACTGTCAAAGTTCCGTTTGTAACATTCTGAATATCGCCTGTGATAGCATCAATGTACTTACCATTAGGGATACCCTTGAATGTTGCACCGCCTGAAACTGTTACCAGTGCTAAGCTGTCTACACCCTCAGTTGCATCAGTAAAGCGGCGGATGTAAGCAATATTACCTGATACATACTTGGAGTCTGTTGTGTACTGACCCTTCTGCAGAGCAGGAACAGCACGGCGAACAGCATTGAGCTTTGTGATATGCTTGGAGAGTGTGGAGTTCAGAGTCTTTGCAACCTCGCCTGATGCAGTGTACTCACTGAAGTCAGTTGCAGTAACTGTGCCCTCAAGGTAATCGCCGTAGTATGCACGACCGGACTCTGACAAGGGAATTAATGTTCCCTTGTCCATTGTTACACCCTTCTGGAATTCAACCTCGCCACCGTAGTAGAGGCAGGGGATTCCGCGGAAAGTGAACATAAGAGAGAGGTTCTCTGCCCATGCCTGAGTACCGCCTGTGTAACGTGTGCTCTGGCTCTGGTCTGGTGAATAGTCATGAGACTCAACGTAAACAACGTTCCATGTAGAGTCGTTGTAATACTTATCCTCAGACTTTGCCATACCAAATGCACTACCTGCATTATTAAAGAGCCAGTGCATCTGGAAGTCGATAGCTCCCATTCCTGAATTCTTAGAGTAATCAGGTGTATGATATGTAATTCCGTTGAGGAACGCATTGTCAGATGTGGGCTGCTTATTCACATTATCATACTCCAACCAATGGTCAAAAGTAAGATTCATATTCTCGTTGATTTCCTCTGTTGTCGCATTCACATTGAAGTTCCAGTTATTCTTATACTTTGGGTCTGTTTCATCCCATGTATAGAACTGCACAGATTCGCAGGCATGGTCTCTGTACCACACGTCTGTAGCTCGGCAACAAATTTCACCGAACATATAGAAGTGGTTATTACCTGCATCCTTAGCGGCATCGTTGAAAGCATCGTTATACATCATATTCAGAGAAAGTCTGGAGATGTGACGCACTGTGTCAACACGGAAGCCGTCAACGCCCATCTCAAGGTACTTGGAGTAAGCTTTAACGATGTAATCTGCAACAGCAGGGTTCTCAGTATTAAGGTCTACGCAGTCACCTGCAATCTGACAATACTTATTAACCCAGTTGTCCCAGTTCATACTCTGGAAGTAACCTGTATGATAATAGTTGTTAGGATTATTCTTTGAGTCAGTAGACATTTTAGACATTGCATAATCTTTATCAGCAGGATATCCGTCTGTCGAGTTGTTTCCTGCAGCTGCAGAAGATGTGTTCTTCATCAAATTAAGTCTCTGGTCATGCTGAACGCCAGGCTGCTGTGCCCAGTATTCTTCAGCAGAAGAAAGATTATAAGCATTGAGCAGATACTCCGAGGGAATCATAGATTCTTCAATTACAGAAAGGTCTGCATTTCCTGAAGTATCTTTTTCAAACAAAGGACAGAAGAAACTCTCGCCAAAGTTGCCTGTGTGCTGCCATACCACGTCCTGAATAATCTTCATATCCTTGTCGTGAGCGGCCTGAATCAGGTCTTCGTATGTAAAATCATCAGACTCATAACGAACATCAACGGTGCTGAAGTCCATAGCGTGATAGCCGTGGTAGTCATAGCCTGATGCGTTTGTTACAACAGGAGTAATCCACACAGCAGAGAAGCCAAGAGCCTTGATGTAATCAAGCTTTTCAGCCAAGCCCTTAAAGTCACCTCTCCAGGCAGGATCGGAATCAGGGTTGTTAGCATTACCATCGTCCCAGCAGTGAACATTGTTACCTGTGTCACCGTCGTAGAATCGAGTTGTGATTACAAAGTAGATTGTGTCCTCACGCATATCAGAGGGGTCATACTCGTCTGGAAGGTCGGGGTTTCTGCCACGCCACTTTCCGTCTTTGTACCACCACTCACCTGATGTACGTGTAAGCTCAGGAGATATCTGACCATCTAAGTCAGATGTTCCGTCTGTGAAAAGCATATTGATTTTTGTGGAATCTTTAAAGGTATACTTGTACCAGTTTCCACCCTCCTGGGTTGCATCCAAAGTCATCTTCACACCGGGATAAGCGACCTCAAGATTTTTTGGCAGTGCATTCCAGTAATAGATATAAGGAACTGTATCTTCACTTTTGAAGTATACTGTGATACCTGCTGCATCAGAAGAAGCAGAAACCTCTGCTGTTTCGCTGTCAGCGGCAGAGATACCGATAACACCAACGCAAAGTGTAAGGATGAAAACAAGTACAAAAGCGGTTAATCTCTTGAATTTACTCATTTATAATTCCTCCTTACCAGTTTACATCAATACCTGCAATATGTTTCTGAATCATTGTTGCATCCTTGATGGTGATATCATTATCAGCATCAACGTCTGCGTTACTTGTGCCCTGTGCGGACATCATCTCGATAAGTGCAACGTGCTTCTGAATAGCAGTTGCATCCTTGATGTTTACATCCTTATCACAGTCTGCGTCACCCTTCAGGTTTGCAGGTGTGGGATTTGTAGGATTAGAGGGATTTGTGGGGTTCTCGCCTGCATCAACATTGATTGTCGCAGATTTTGTAACTGTAGTACCCTCACTGTCCTTAATAGTTACTTCAATCTTGTAGGTGTCAGCAGTTGCAAGCTCAAAGGAATAAGAAGATGCAGAGGAGAAAACCTTTACAACCTGACCGTTAAGCTTGAACTGATATGTGTAGGGAGCCACACCGCCTGAAGCAGAAGCTGTAGCTGTAATTGTAGAGCCTACCTCAACCTTACCGGAAGTCTTAAGGCTTGCAGAAAGCTCGCCAGGTGCAGAAAGCTCAGATACGCACTCATACTCGTATTCTCTTACAACTGTAGAGTTGTCAGAGCCCTGAACAGAAACCTCGATTGTATAAGTACCCAGTGTTGTAGGAGTGAACTTGTAAACATCCTTGGTTGTATAGTAAGGAACGTTTGCAGTTTTGCCTGAGGGGTCTGTAACCTTAACCTTGTAGAACAGGAGTTTTGTGCCTGTGTTACCGCCGCCTGCAGTAATATCTACAGTAGCCTCTTTGCCTTTTTCAAGCTCAGTTTTCTCTGCGTTTGTAGGAGTTACGCTAACTGTCTGAACAACAGGCTTTGTTTCTGCGTTAATATCCTTGATTGTAAAGGAAGCAGTCTGAGTTTTTGTGTTACCTGCCTCATCCTTTACTTCGTAGGTGATTGTATAGTTCCCTGCTGTTGTGGGAGTCCAAACAGCAGTGTTGTCTGCTGAATAGTCGCTGATAACAGTGTTACCTGCAGAGAACTTGTAAAGCAGGTCGCCCTCGCCGCCGCCTGCAACAATAGAGAGCTTAATCTCTACGCCTGTGTACTGAGGAGATGCAGGGTCAGCTGTCACACTCTTAATGTGGAGCTGGCTTGGGTCATAAAGTGACCACTGACCTGTTTTGTTATTATACATCTGACCTGAACCGGGATGAGTAAGATCCCCGGTCTTAGCCTGATCGCTGCCGTTATTGAATATAATCTTTGCATATTCTTTGTCATACTCAAGCATCCAAACATCATCACCGATATTTGTTGCTGCAACGCCGGGCCATGCTTTATTATCTCCCTGTCCGTCTGTCCACATGTAAACACTTACTTTACCCCAGCCTGCTTCGTCCTTGCAGTACACAACATAGTTACCGGGAGTAGGTGTAGGTGTAGGAGTGGGTGTAGGAGTGGGAGTGGGTGTAGTAGGTGTAGGGTCGGGTGTGTCAATAGTTGTCCACTGTCCGTTTGAGTTGTTGTAACAACTGCCGTTACCCTGATGTGTCATATCCCCTGTCTGGTTACCATCACCGCCGCTACCGTTATTGAAGATGATGTTTCCCCAATCGCCGGTAACTGTGTAGGACCAGAGGTTACCCTCGCCCTTTGTCATCTTGACACCGGGCCACTGGGCATTCTTGTTGGAGTCGTCAGTCCACATATAGCAGTAGACTTCGCCCCAGTTTTTGTCGTTCTGGCAATAGACTGTGTCACCATTTGCAGCGCTGATGGTAGCTGTGGTTGCAACAGTTGCAAGTGACAGCACTAAAAGCGCAGTGAGCACAAGGGACATCAGCCGATGCTTTCTTCTTACCATAAATATTCCTCCTTCGTTAGAAGTAAAATGTCATAGCATGCAGGCAATATTACCGCATACTATCAGTCATAATAATTATACAAAATACAATCAGAAATATATTTCTTATTTAGAATTATTTCCCTTTATTAATATACAAGGTTTTCATTCCTCTTTTAGTAATGATATATAGTCTTTTTTTATCCGCTATTCAATAATATTGATTTTATCAACATCTATAAAACCCACTGTTTATGGTCGTTTGTGCCAAATCGTATTTTTTAGCCATTCACAAAGAATTAATTTATCCTAACACTTAAAAAGCAGGTACGCGGACTCTGTCTTCCACGCACCTGCTGTAAAATTGTCATATTAAATGTTAATTTTTAGCCATACATCATACAAGTCCTGCAACAACCTTCTGAATAGCTGTTGCATCCTTAATATTGATATCTCCGTCTTTGTCAAAATCTGCCAGATGAACCAGCACACCCTCTTCAAGCTCAACTATTGAGGCTATGTATTTCTGAATAGCAGTTGCATCCTTGATGTTTATGTGCTCGTCCATATCAACATCTCCGCATTCGTAAAGAGATGCTACCTTCTGCGCAAGGGTATAAAAACTGAAATGGTCGGTATAGAACACAAGGCATCCGTCTCTGTATTCTGCGTTCATATCAGTAAGGGTGCCGTCCTCCTCCATTCTGTATACTCTGGCAAATCTGTTCTTTGTGGGAATTTTGACAACAACTCTGTCCTCAGGCTGAATTTTCTCTCCCTCGCGGCTTAAGTTAATCTCATACACAGCCTCTACATTTGCCTTTGGAAGAAGCTCATCTACAGAAGCAACTATCTCCTCATTGGTGATATTGTCAGCATTTAGCTGTGCATCCGTATCGGTATAAACAGAGATACCGCAATCCTCGTCAGTGTATGAATAATCATATTCATCCTCAGGGAAAACAGGATTTACAAACTCATTTCCCTGACTATTAAAGTGTATGGTAGCATATTCGGGAATGTCAGCGTTCTCAATATTCTCAATACGGTTCCACTGGTATTCACTGCCTCCGTAGTAAATATCGTAGCACATATCGCTTTCCCAGAACACATTGTCACCCATATATGTAACATTCTCGGGAATGTAAATTGCCTGCAACACATTCATACAGCTGAAAGCCATTGAGCCTATAATCTCTGTATCCTCAGGCAGTGATATACCCCAGATTTCGTTCTCTGCCCAGAAGGCATGGCTTCCAATAACACGGGTACCTGTCTTTACTACCACATTGCCTTTATCCTGATAGTCATACTCTAAAAGGCAGTCATCAACGTACATTTCTTTATTTTCCCAGAACTCGTCAAAGTAGCCCTCTTGGTCAGAAAACGCAGAATAATTAACTTCTTTCACAGAAGCGGGAAGCTTAAAACTCTTCATATCAAGTCCTTTGGGAAACTTAATCAATGCTGTTTTTTCTTTGTTATAAAGAACTCCGCCCAATGAGGCACAGTAGGGATTTTCCCCATCTACCACAATAGCTGTCAAGGAATCACAATCTCTGAACACATTGTAGTTGTTACGAAAATCAACATTCTTGCCTATCAAAATCCGCTCAAGCTTAGGACAATTTGAAAAAGAATTTTCAAAACTTGTAACACTGTCGGGAATTTCTGCGTATCTCAGCTCACGCAAATTCCAAAAAGCACTTTCCTCAAGAGTTTCAACGCTGTCAGGAATATCTATACTTTCAAGATACTCCACATCATAGAAGGCCTCTCTGCCAACCGTTGTTACAGTAACGGGTATGGAGTAGCTCTTATCCTCTTTCTTGGAAGGATACTTCATAAGCTTGGTTTTATCCTTGTTAAAAAGCACACCGCTCTCAACGCAAATCAACTGATTATCCGGAGAAACAGTAATATTCACAAGAGATGAACATCCTGTAAAAAGTTCACCCTCTATGCTCTGTATTCCACTTCCCAAATAAACATTCTCAAGCTTTGAACAAGAGTCAAAAACACTCCCTCCCAAAGCAGTAACCGAATCAGGAACACGAATATCCGTAAGCTCACTGCAACCTATAAACGCATTTGACTCAATAAACTCAAGTCCATCGGGCAGATTAATCTCCTTCAGAGTATCCACAAAATAAAAGGCACGCTGTCCTATTTTTTTAAGCCCCTCAGGCAGTGTGATTTTCTCAAGCATCCCGCCATAATGAAAGCAGTATTCTCCAAGCTCAGTGACAGTCGCAGGAACAGTATATGAAAGTTCCTCTCTCTCCTCAGGATAATACACAATCTTGGTTACATCCTTATTGTAAAGCACACCGTCTACATCGCAGAAATACTCGTTGTCTGGATGAACCTCTATATCAGTCAAATTACTGCAGGTCAGAGCATTACTGCCAATCTTTTCTATAGTATCAGGAATTATAAGTTTATATCCAACAATATCATTATACAAAGAGTGAGAAGCAAGCTCGGTCACAGCAATCCCGTCAATATAAGCAGGGATTTCCAGCACCTCGTCTTCTCCGTCATAGCCTGTAATAGTATAAGTGCCTTCCTCGTTAAGTTCATAACTGAAATTCTCCCCTGCCACAACAAAAGAGTCTGCAAAAACTGCAAAAGGCAGGGACAAAAGAAGTAAAAGCACAACAATTATAACGGAAAGAAATTTTATCATTTTATTTTTCAATGAAATCGCCTCCTCATCTTTAACACCATCATAATGTTTTCATTAGCAAAAGTCAATAATAATCAAGCAATCCTCTCACAAAAAACAGCACAAAAAAGACAGAATGAACGCATCATTCTGCCCTTAAATCTTTGTTATTTCACACCCCGTATTTACCCTTAACCTTATCCCAGTAAGCCTTAAACGCCTGCTCATTTTTATTGTCGCCGAAGTTATAATATGTTACGTCTTTGAGCACATCAGGCAGATACTGCTGAGGTACATAGTGGTCAGGGAATACATGAGGATATTGATAAAACTGACCGGGGTTATTATTATCTGCACCGTCAAAGTGCTTATTCTGCAAGGTTCTTGGTATAGGTCCTGCCTTGCCTGCCTCTACATCTGCCATCGCCGTAGCTATGGCATCATGAGCAGAGTTTGACTTTGGTGCCAAGCACACAAGCACAACTGCATCTGCCAAAGGAAGTCTTGCCTCAGGAAGTCCCACCGCCTGTGCAATGTCTACGCAAGCCTTCACAATAGGAATAATCTGAGGGTAAGCAAGCCCCACGTCTTCACAGGCACAAACCATAAGCCGTCTGCAAGCAGAGGGCAAGTCCCCTGCCTGTAAAAGTCTTGCCAAATAATGAAGTGCAGCATCTGCATCAGAACCTCTCATACTCTTCTGATAAGCAGAAATAATATCGTAATGCTCGTCACCGTCACGGTCATAGCGGAAAGCACTTTTCTGTGAAAGCTGTCGGGCAAGGTCAATATCTATAGTCTTTACACCGTCAGCCTCAGTTGCCGCCAAAGCACATAGCTCAACAGTGTTCAGAGATTTTCTCACATCTCCTCCGCAGGAAGAGCATATATGCCTTACCGCCTCATCGGTAATTTCTAAGTTTTCCTGCTTTTCCTCAGAGAGGATACGCACTGCACGTCTTACTGCAGGCTCTAAATCCACAGCCTCCACAGGCTTAAATTCAAACACTGTGCTTCGTGAGAGAATTGCATTATAGACATAAAAGTATGGATTTTCAGTGGTAGAAGCAATAAGAGTAATTCTACCGTCCTCTATAAACTCAAGGAGAGTCTGTTGCTGTTTTTTATTGAAATACTGGATTTCGTCCAGATAAAGCAGTATACCTCCAAATCCTGAGAAAGTATCAAGCTCCTGTACAATCTGGCGGATATCAGCAGTAGAGGCAGTGGTACCGTTGAGCTTTTTCAGGGTCTTGTTGGTCTTTCTGGCGATATAAGTCGCCAGTGTGGTTTTACCCACACCGCTTGGACCGTAAAATATTAAATTTGGAATTTCGCCGCTTTCAATAATCCGTCTTAAAGGTTTCCCCTCTGATAGTAAGTGCTTCTGCCCTACTATATCGTCAAGGGAGTCGGGACGGATTCTATCAGCAAGAGGTGATGACATAACACCCACTCCAATCAAAATTTTAAGGCAGGGCAACCGCCCTGCCCTATGCAAAGTTTATCTTATTATGCGTAAAGAGGATACTTGTCGCAGATAGCCTTAACCTCTGCAATACACTTCTCCTTGTTACCCTCAAAATCTTCAATTACCATAGTGATAAGATCTGCAATCTTCTCCATTTCCTCAACACCGAAGCCACGGGTTGTAACAGCAGCAGTACCAATACGGATACCACTGGTAATGAAGGGACTTCTGGGCTCGTTGGGGACTGTGTTCTTGTTAACTGTGATGTTAACCTCATCAAGTCTTGCCTCAAGCTCTTTACCTGTAATATCGCTGTCACGCAGGTCAAGGAGGAGCAGGTGATTATCTGTGCCGCCGCTGACAAGCTTATGACCACGTGCAACAAGTGCATCAGCTAAAGCCTTGCAGTTTTTAACAATGTTCTCGCCATAAGTTTTAAAGTCGTCATTCAGCGCCTCGCCGAAGCAAACAGCCTTAGCCGCAATGATGTGCTCAAGAGGGCCGCCCTGAGAGCCGGGGAAAATAGCCTTGTCCACAGCCTTTGCAAACTCCTCTTTGCAAAGGATAAGTCCGCCTCTGGGACCTCTGAGAGTCTTGTGAGTCGTAGTAGTAACAAAGTCACAGTAAGGAACAGGATTGGGATGTACACCTGCGGCAACAAGACCTGCAATGTGAGCCATATCTACCATGAGATATGCACCAACCTCGTCAGCAATCTCTCTGAATTTAGCAAAGTCGATAACTCTGGGATATGCAGAAGCACCTGCAACGATGAGCTTAGGCTTGCACTCCTTAGCAATTTCAAGAACCTTATCGTAGTCGATAACGTGGGTCTCAGGGTCAACGCCGTAGGGTACGAAGTTGTAGGTTTTACCTGACATATTTACAGGTGAACCATGGGTAAGGTGTCCGCCCTCTGCAAGGCTCATACCCATAACTGTGTCACCTGCCTCGAGAATAGCAAAGTAAACAGCAAGGTTTGCCTGTGCACCTGAGTGAGGCTGAACGTTTGCATGCTCTGCACCAAACAGCTCGCAAGCACGTTTTCTTGCAATTTCCTCTACAACATCTACACACTGACAACCGCCGTAGTAACGCTTGCCGGGATAACCCTCTGCATATTTATTGGTGAGAACTGTTCCCATCGCAGCCATAACTGCAGGGGAAGCAATATTCTCTGATGCGATAAGCTCAATGTTTCTGCACTGTCTGCGGTACTCAGCGTCCATAGCTTCTGCTACTTCTTTGTCAAACTGAGCAACCAATTCAATGTTTTTTGTTACATCCATAATTAAAGCTCCATTCCTTATATTTCCTGAGTTGTAGCAACTCGTTTTAACAATTTATAAAAATCCTCCAGTGTACGGAGGTTACCTGCATCGTTACGAAGTGACGCCGCACTGTGAAAGCCCTTGATATACCAGGCTACGTGTTTTCTGGCTTCACGCATACCCACATTTTCGCCCTTGTATTCACACAGAGACTCAATGTGTCTTCTCATAATTTCAAGACGCTGAGAAAGTGTAGGTTCAGGCAGCAGAACTTCCCCTGACATATAGGCATTAATCTCTGAAAAAATCCAAGGATTCCCCATAGCTCCTCTGCCTACCATCACAAGGTCACATCCTGTCTCCTCATACATTCTCACTGCATCCTTAGCTGAGAAAATGTCGCCATTGCCGATAACCGGTATACTCACCGCCTCTTTAACCTGTCGGATAATCTCCCAGTCAGCAAAAGGCTTGTACATCTGCTCTCTTGTTCTGCCGTGTACCGTCACAGCACAAGCTCCTGCCTGCTCGCAAGCTTTCGCAACATCAACCGCATTTACATGGTCTGCGTCTATTCCCTTGCGAATTTTCACAGTTACAGGCACATCTACTGCCTTATTCACAGCTTCTACAATCTGACCGCACAGGTCAGGGGTTTGCATCAGGGCACAGCCACAGCCTATGGAATTCACCTTAGGCACAGGACAGCCCATATTTATATCTATAAAATCAGGATTATATCTGAGAGAAAACTCTGCCGCATACGCCATTGTGTCAGGCTCACAGCCAAAAATCTGTACTCCGCAGGGACGCTCAGCCTCAGATATCTCCATAAGCGAAGCACTCTTTTTACTGTTGTAAGATATTCCCTTTGCACTTACAAGTTCTGTGGTAGCCATACAGGCACCAAAGGAAGTGCAAAGCTCACGGAAGGCTCTGTCCGCAACCCCTGCCATAGGTGCAATGGAAGCAAAGCCACTAATTTCAAGGTTTCCTATTTTCATATTACTTACGTCTGGAATTATTATAGTATTGGTCATTAAGAAGCCGCTTTTTACCTGAGATTTTGTCCCCTGTAGAATAGCGCTTCTTTCCTCCCCCGCGGTACGCCTTGGTCTTTGTAGTGAGGAGTACAGCCAGTATAACTGCCGCACCTACACCAACACAAATCCAAGCAACAAATCCCCAGAACAAGGCAGGCTCGTTTTCTTCCTTTAACTCTCCTATTACAGGAGGAATAACAATATCGCTTTCAGATATTTCAGGAAGAGACTCAGGATACGTAGGTTCGGGTCTTGTTGTTTCTGTAGGAGCAGTTGTCTCTGAAGACACCTCGCCTGTTGTATTCTCTGAAGGGTCGGTAGCCTCTTGTGTGGGGTCTTCAATTTCAGGAACAGTTGTCTCAGAGACAAAGGACTCCACTGCATAAGTTTCCGAGGGAGCTGTAGTTTCTGCAAAAACAGCAAAACTTCCTGAGAAAAACACCAGAAAAGAGAACAATATTAAGATAATCGGTTTACACAAATTAATCTTTTTCATTCCGCTCAAATCCTCAAATACAAAAACTTCCCTATTATTAAGTTTATTATATCAAAACATCATCCTGTTTGCAAGACCTTAGCAAGCACATTTGAAAGCAATTTACCTGTATACACTGCTTCGCTTAAGGTGTTTACATCTGTGCCTACTTCAATAAGCAGTGAACCGTTGTTCACATTCATATTATAAGCAAAATTTCCGAAATACAGAGGACGCGTCATACCGGGATACATTTCTTCACAGGTATTCTGGAGCTTCAGAGCAAAGGTCAGATTATCCTCCCAGAACGGAAACTCATAGTATCCGTCAGGGTCGTATCCTGCCATTATCATAATCTGTGCTGCCTTCTTACCCTTATAAGTGAAGGTAGGCTTCGTCTTTCCTCCACCGCTTCCGTAGCTGATTGAGTCCCTGTGAATATCAAGTACAACCTTGATGTCAGGGTACTTTTCAATGTATTTTTCTATTGTATCGTAACTTCTGTAATAGGCACCGTCATAGGCAGGACTGTCGTGAACCTCTGTTGCGTGAACAACTCCTATTCCCTGAGACTGAAGTCCCTCGGCAACGGCTCTTCCCACACGTGTCATATTTCTCTCGCTGTCCTCGCTTCTGGGATAAAAACTCTCATGGTAATATCCGCTGTCGTAAGTTAAGTAGCTTTCACAAGTATGAGTGTGAACAATCAGCACCTGCACCTTTGAAGATTTTTCAAAATCAAACCCCAGAGGACGTGTAAGATATTTACCGATATCAAGATTAAAGCCTGTGCTGTTCTTTACAAAGAAATTGTTATACCCCAACTCACCGCTTGAATACTGAGTTTCAACCACAGGCAGATGTTCTTCGCCATCGTATACAGAAGGATCCTCAGTGTAAACCGTTTCATCAACTGAAGCGGTGGTAAGGGTTTCGGCTGAAGTTGTCTCTTCAGTAGAATTCACTGAGGAATAAGAGGTTGAGGACTCGGTTGCGTCTGAATTATAAACCGTGACAAGCCTGTATCCGCCGTCAGGCAGTGCCAAAGCCGCCGCCGCTAAAGCCGCCTTGTCTGTGCCAAGCCCAAAGGTATCTGTACTCGTCCACAAGCAAAAGAAGCCCAGAACAACAAGCACAACAGCAAGCACAGCACAGAAAGCGGTTTTAAGCTTATCCCTCACAGCAATCTCCTCCCTCATATTTATACATAGTATTCTATGCAAGAGAAACAGTGTATATGTCAGACTGCTTGGAAAGCAAATCTGACCTTTTAACTATTATGGTCACAGCATTCTCTGTAACACTTACCTTTAGTCAAAAAGGCTTAAAAGGCTTTTGCTTGAGGTAAATCTTTCGCCGCATATAACCGGGAGAGTAGGACACACAGTATCAGTACAAATGTTTAATATTTATTCAGCGTCAGCACCTTATCTGTATTACTCCTCCTAGTAATGCATTACACCTTCTGCTCGGTGAGGAAGGTAACAGGTGCGTGTAGCTTCGCTACCCCTATGAACAAAAACTCAACCAAGCAGAGATTGGCTATGATTAGCTAATTTCAAACTTGCGCATAATATATTATTATTCGTTAATATGCAGAAAAACGCCCCTTCGGAAAACCGAAGGGGCGAAAAAGCATAATAATTAGATATAGAAACTAATTATATTTGACCTTTTACTTTCAGCAATTAGCCGTTAACTCTCTTGCGGAGAACAACTACTGCACATGCTGCCATTGCAAGAACTGCAACTACAACATAGATGTAAGCTGCTGCACCTGTGTTAGGAGCATCTGCAGGCTTATCTGTTGTGCCGGGCTCTACAACGGATGTGGGA
>JAZQIX010000012.1:0-110261 GCA_045541275.1 Ruminococcus sp. | reverse complement strand
CCATCCAATAAACTCCTTATCTTCTATTGCATTTGCCTCTGCCGTTACTGTTGCTCCGATTGGCATTTTCGAATTTACATAGGATGTTCCCTGTGGTCTTGCTCCTGCTCCGTTTACTGATATTGTAAAACCTGTGCCGCCTGACACCTCAATCTTAAGAGTACCTGTTGTTGCGGGAACTACAGTTGAGTCTTTTTTCTCATACTTAGCTTTTACTGTCAGGTTCTCTGTAACAGATGAAAAATCAGTATCCCAGCCTATAAAGTTATAACCTGTTTTAGAAGGATTCTCAGGTGCCTGAGCACTCTCGCCTTCTTTTACAAGCTGTGCACTGATGAGCTTTCCGTCACTGTCTACAAACACAACGTAATATGTAGCAACTCCTGCACTTTCAGATGCATACCAAGTACCTGTTGTATAATCAGTGCCGTCCTGTGTAAAATGGTTGCTATCTTCAGGAATTACTAAATCATCGGTCTGGTTCCAGACAGCATCAGGCTCTGTGCTGTAAGAAATAGCAAAGTAGATATTTTTGCTGTCTGCAGGAATATCCGCACTGTATTTACTTCCGCTTTCCAGAGTAAGCCATACCCAAGTACCTGCATCTGCAGACTCAGGCCATGCATATGCACAGAAAGCTCCTGACTGGCTGATTGCTGTTTTCCACGCACTGTTAGCTGTGAAATAAACCTTCTTAGTCTCTACAGGGTCAACCGAAGGCTCTGATGCCTCAGGTTCTGATGCCTCAGGCTCTGATGCCTCAGGCTCTGTTACGTCAGGCTCTGTTGCCTCAGGAGCATCTATATAACTCCACTCACCAATCTGATAAACCTCTTCGTCCTGAGTAACCAGATTGTATGTGGGATGAATTCCGAAGCTGAATGTAGCTTCCCACTGCTTCCATGTTCCGTCTGCGTAAATACCTTCGCCTCTGCAAAATTCAATGTTTGTGTAAGCCTCAGAAACCTCGACAGCCCAGATTGCAGGATGAACACCGTATTCGCCCTGAACCAGAGTCATATCAAGGTAAGTACCTACTGAGTCAGAGGTTGTGTTGTATGCACGTGCCACGAAATTGTGTCCTTCGGCGGCTTGAATTTCCATCCACTCTGTGTTAGGTGCAAAGTAGATTATACGTGTACCGATGGGGGCTTCTGTGTCAGCATAAGAATCCCACATACCTGATGACTCACCTGTCAAAGTGAAGTGGTCGCATCCGTCAGGGATTGCAAGCTCACCTGTCTGGTTCTTAACTGCATTCCAACCAAAGAAAGGAGCTGTTCTGCTGCAGAAGGTAATGTTGTTATAATCAGCAGGTATATCTACAATCCAAAGGTCAGTAGCACTGTCAAGATTCTTCATTGCAAGCCACTGTCCTGCATCGTATTCATCGCCCCATGTATAAACAGCACACAGCTTCTGTGTCCACTGTCCGTTAATAGACAGATAAATAGTTTTTGTGTCTGCAGAGGTTTTTGCAAGCTGAACATCAGCAGCCACCGCATTGGTAAAACCTACAACGCACATTGAGAGAATCATCACTGTTGCAAGAATCATTGAAACAAATCTTCTTGAAAATCGCTTGTTCGATTTCATTTGTTTATCCTCCTGTTTACTTAGTGAATAATGTTCTATGGAAGTTACGCAGATTGATAGAGCTTAAACATACAGACCACGAATAAAGCCAAATCAATTTTGCTTATAAAAAGCACACTTCTCTTGATACAATTACTGTATAATTGTACCACTATATATTAAGATTTTCAATGATTTTTATAGAAATACTATAGTTTTTCATTTTTTTGTAGACTGTCACAAAAAGAACCAATATAATTGTTACTTTTATCCAAGTGCTCCCCTTTATTTTTTCATTGACATAACACACAAAGAAACTCAGAAAAAACATAAACAGGACAAAACTTTACATCAATATTACAAAAATCTGCCATTCGTATTATACACTATGAACAAATAATTATTTTGATAAATAAAACTCTTTACTTTTTAAAAATCAGGTGATATACTTTAGTTATTAATAAAGTGGTTTATTATACCGAACCATAATTCCTTAAGGAGGATATACAATATGAAAAGAGCTATTTCCATTCTTGTTGCACTCGTACTTATGTGCTGTGCAGTTGCATCTGTTTCTGCAGAGATAAGCCCCACAGCCTCTACTGCTAAGGAGCAGCTTATCGTTGATGCAATCCCCGTTCCTGACATTGCAGGTAACGCAACTCCCGACATCAACAATCCCGGTAAAGTTGAGGTTAACTCAGGTGAGGTTATTACCCTTACAGCTACTCCCAAGGACGGCTACAAATTCTCCCACTGGGAATTCGTTTTCGGTGAGTTTGACATTATCTCTGGTGATATGACAACACCCACAATCGTTATTAAGCCCACAGGTACTGATGACGTAAGAGCTTACGCACACTTCGTAAAAGAGGGTGAGGATGTTACTCCTCCTGCATCAGGCACAATTCCCAAGCCCGATGACGGCGACAAGTCCCCTACAACAGGTGAAAACACTGTTGTTTATGCAGTATGTGCTTCAGTAATTGTAATGCTCATCGCTGTTACAGTTGTAATGAAGAAGAAGCAGAACGCTTAATTACCAAACTTAATTTGTTAAACAAAGCTCCGCAAACGCGGAGCTTTTCTTTTATCAAAGCGTATAATCAATTGACATTGCCTACATTATTATGTATAATTTATTAGATAAGTATTTGATAAAATTAATCTTTGAAGGTGACTTATTTATGCATAGAAACACTTTAAAGAAATTCATAACCTGCCTTTGCGTAGCTCTTATGTGCACCATAGGTTTCTCCTGTCTGTCAGGATGCAGCTGCACAGGAAACACCGTGGACCCCACAGACTACTCTCTGGTAGTAAACCCCACAGAGCCTGCATCATCTGCGGAAGCTACTACAGAAGCACTCCCTGAAAATCCTATTAATTTTGAGGAACTTAAAAATCTCAACAAGGACTTATATGCATGGATTCGCATTCCCGGCACAGTTATAGATTATCCTGTTGCACAAAGCTCAAACAGCGATGATAACTACTACCTTCATCACAATTATCTGGGCAATTATGAATTTGCGGGCACAATTTACTCTCAAAGACACAACACCAGATATTTTATAGACAGGGTAACTGTTCTTTACGGTCACAATATGCTGAACGGTTCAATGTTTGCAGAACTTCACAAGTTTACCGACCCTGAATTTTTTGAAGAAAATCAGTATATCTATATTTACACTGAGGGACACATCCTCACCTACCGGATTTTTGCTGCGTATGATTATGATGACAGACACATTTTGAATTCCTTTGAATTCTCTGACAATGAGGTTTATGAGCAGTATCTTAATGATTGTCTTAATCCTCACTCTGCTAACGCAATTGTAAGAGAGGGCACAAAGCTTACAACAGACGACCGCATTATAACTCTCAGCACTTGCACAAATTACAACTCAAATCTCCGCTTTTTAGTACAGGGGGTACTGACAAATGACCAACGGACACAATGATGATATTTTGAACAGCGAGTCAGAAGAACTTCTGCCCACATCAGAAACAATAGAATCCGACAGCGACAAAATCCTGCCGGAAGACAATGTGGAGGACTATGTGTTTGCAAAATACGACAAACACGGTAAACACAGCAAACAGGCAAAACATCTGAGAAAAAGAAGCAAATATAAATATGCCGCTGATAACGGGCAAGAGGTTGTAAAAAGCAATTCTGAGCAACACTTCAGACACCATAAGAAATTCTCTTTAAAAGATAAAAATTGGGGGGAACGCTCTTGGTGGCAGAAACTGCTCATTATCCTCGCTTGGATATTCGGTATAATTCTGGCACTTCTGCTTATTGCCGTTGTTGCTTTTTTTGCTCTCAGATATGCAGGAATTGTAAAACTCACAGATTACAACAATCTTAATATGACAGCACCTGTAATCGAAAACGCAAACGTGTCAGTTGAAAACAACGGACACACGGTTGTATATAAAGGCAAAGAATACACCTTCAACACAAATATGGCCAGCATTCTTTGTATCGGTGTTGACAAAGACGAACTGGGAGTTGAAGAAGGCACAGGCGGACAGGCTGATGCGATTTATATGATAGCCTTAGACACAGCAACAGGCAAAACCACCGTCATCGCCGTTCCCCGTGACATCGTTACCGATATAGGCATCTATTCCCCTGAAGGCGAATACCTGAAAACAGAAAAGCATCAGCTTTGTCTTGCATACGCCTACGGTGACGGAAGAAAAACAAGTTGTCTGAACACAGCCACAGCGGTTTCCCGTCTTTTCTATCAGCTTCCAATCAATTCCTACTTTGCAATCAACACAAGTGCAGTTCCTGAGCTTAATGATGCAGTAGGCGGAGTCACTGTCACTCTTATTGACGATACTTTCCACGATACTAACCTAAAGCGTCATTACAAAGGAGAAACTATTACACTGTACGGACAAAACGCAATGAAATATGTCCGCCAGCGTGAGGTATCCTATCTTAGTTCATCTACAGAAAGACTTAATCGCCAGGTGGTTTATCTTAAGTCGTTCACCTCACAAGCTCTGAAAATGACTAAAGAGGATTTGACAACCCCTGTTACCCTATACAACATTGTTGCAGAGAACAGCGAAACAAATCTTACCCCTTCAACAATTACTGCCTTTGCAACAAGTGTAGTTACAAACGGTATTTCTGAGCTTGAATTTATAACTGTGCCCGGAGAGCTTATAAGCGGCGGCACCTATGCAGAGTATATTGTTGATGAAGAGGCCCTCTATGAGCTTATTCTGGATACATATTATACACCTGTAAACTAAAAATAAACACACAAGAAAACGCAGAGCAATTCGCTCTGCGTTTGTTTTATCATTATGATATTATACGTTCTGAGCTTTCGCTCACAGGTTATATACGTCTGATTTCCGAGATAGAAGGAATGTCGTGATACTGTCTTACATACTCGCTTAGTGTACAGTTATATACGCTCTTGAAAGCTGCGATAAATGCCTTGACACTGGGGAATCCGTTCTCTACAGCTGCACGGGTTTCAGAGATACCGCTTGTCTGGATATCACGCAGAGCATGCTCAAGACGAACAAGGTTAAGATACTGTTTGAAGGTCTTTCTTGTGTTCTGCTTGAAGTAACGAGAGAAGTATGTAGGAGTAAGTCCCACGTGAGATGCAATCTCGCCTAAAGTAATTCTTTCTTTGAAATTTAGCTTGATGTAATCAATAGCCTTCTTAGCATACTCAAGCTCCTCATGTTCAATCTCAGGATGAGTCTTTGCTCTTTCCTCAAGGCACTTTGTGCACAACTCAATAAGAATCTGTGTCATTGCTGAGGTAATCTTAAGATCTGTGAAATCTCCCTGATCCTCTACACAATCCACAATAAGGTCAAGCTGTCTTTTGATTTCAGCTTTTGCTGCAGGGTCTTTCTCTACATTAAAGCTAAAGGACTCAAAATCATCAAAATAAGCCTTGATAAAATTGTAAGAATAGAGAACAACCAGATACTTTACATTCTCTGCAGGGTCTTTACCGCAGGTCTGGTGAATATCATCGTTATTAACAATCACATACTCACCGTCAGAAACAGTAAACTCCTCATTATTTGCCATAACCCAAAGGTTGCCTTTGAGAACATAGTCAATCTCAATGTTCTTATGCCAGTGCTTATTTGTAAAGCATTCCTGACCGGGTTTGTCAAAAAGGATTACCTTTCCGGGCAGATTGTCATCTGCAGAAACAATTTCATACTTATACCTATAATTCTTTGCCATAAAACCACCTTGATTCCTTGAAATTATTATCCTATGGTAGTATATTAGCATATAACACTACTTTTGTAAATGCCCTAAAGACTATAATTAACTATTTTTTTACAAATTTTTGTGCAAAAATTGGGGTAAATTACACTTCGCCTAACCTTTTTTATCCTCGACTTTGTCAAAATTTTGCTTGACAATCCATTTATTTGTGAATTGCAAACTATTACATATTGATATATAATTAAACTACAACATATTTTGGGAGGCAATATGAAAAAGACTGTAACAATTATCTCAATTATACTGTTGTGCTGTGTTGCCCTCTGTGTATGCACCCAGTACTTTTTATGGCATTATGATATTCTTTCAGATAAACCTCTGTCAGAAGAGGACACAGGACTGACTGTACACTTCATAGATGTAGGTCAGGGCGACTGTGCCCTGATTGAATCAAAGGGACGTTTTGCTCTCATTGACGCCGGTGAATACAGCGAACGTGAAAAAGTCATATCTTATCTTTCAAAGGAAGGTGTAGATACTCTTGATTTCATAATCTCTACTCATCCTCACTCTGACCATTGCGGAAGTCTCTCAGAGGTAATCAGGTACTTCGACACAGATGTACTTATTTCGCCTGATGCAGAAGGCACTTCGCCCTCATGGGAGTATGTGCTGGATGCCGCAGACGAAAGAGGAGTTGAGTATGAAACCCCTGAACTTTTCGACACTTATAAGGTAGGCAGTGCTACTGTTACTGTGCTTTCCCCTGCCTCAAACGCTGTATACTCAAACCTTAACAACTACTCCATAGTTACAATGATTGAATACGGCAACACCTCGTTTCTCCTTACAGGAGATGCTGAGGAGCTTGTAGAAAAAGAGCTTGTGCGAAGCGGTTATGACCTTTCTGCAGATGTGCTCAAATGCGGACACCACGGCAGTTCATCCAGCACCTGCGAAACGTTTTTGCAGGCAGTAAAACCTGCAGCTGCAATCATCTCCTGCGGTAAGGACAACGACTACGGTCATCCTCACAAGGAGGTAAAGACTCTTCTCAGTGAATATAACATTCCTGTATGGCGTACAGACCTTCAGGGCAGTATCAAGGCTGAAACAGACGGAGAAAAAATTTACATATCAGCAGATGATGAAACTATTACGGTTGAAAAAAGCACTGAGGCTTTCAGTGAAGTTAATTCTGCTTATATAGGCAACAAAAACTCAAAAGTTTTTCATACTCCTGACTGTGCCTCTGTGTCTGAAATGAGCGACAAAAACAAAGTAAACTTCCAAAACCGTAAGGACGCGGAGAAATCAGGCTATACCCCCTGCGGAAGCTGTAACCCTTAACTAAAGGTGAATATATGATAAAGGAAATTCTGTCTCTTGAATCTTCTTGGGAG
Source organism: Ruminococcus sp. (assembly GCA_045541275.1). GTDB lineage: Bacteria > Bacillota > Clostridia > Oscillospirales > Acutalibacteraceae > Ruminococcoides. Next base: position 103,049 of record JAZQIX010000012.1, on the reverse strand, counting down.
TACCTCAAAGACACAAGAAAACCCATAATACTCTACGGCACAGGCAACGGTGCTGATATGGTAATTGACGAGTTCGACCGTCTTTGCATCAAGGTTTCTGAAGTAGTAGCATCTGAGGGCTTTGTTCGCAAAAGAGATTTCAGAGGATTCACTGTTAAAAGTATAAATGAAATAAAGAATATTTATGAGGATTTTATTGTAGTTCTCGGCTTTGCATCTTCAATACCACAGGTTATGGACTATGTAAAAGAGCTTGCAAAAGAGTATGAGGTAATTATGCCTGTAGTACCTGTTTTCGGCGACACTATATTTAACCGTGATTATTTAGAAGCAAATCTTGATAAACTTGAAAATGCAAGGGCTATGCTACACGATGAAGCGTCAAAGAGAATCTTTGATAATATGGTAGCGTTTCACCTGACAGGCAGACTCTCCTATCTTTTTGACTCAGAAAGTACAAGAGAAGAAGCCCTCACAGAAGTTTTGGAGCTTACAGGCAAGGAAGATATGCTGGATTTAGGTGCCTACAAGGGCGACACTGTGGAGGAGCTAATAACCTTAACAGGCGGATACTCCTCGGTCACAGCCCTTGAGCCTGACAAAAAATCCTTTGAAAAATTATGCATCTACCTTGCGGATAAAGAAAACACCGAGGCTCTGCCCTATGCAGTGTGGAACGAGCACAAGGAGCTTGTTTTCTCAGGAGGCGGAGGAAGGCAGAGTACACTTGCACCTACAGGCAAATACACAGTTGAAACAGTAACAGTTGACAGCATTACAAAGGACAGAAAAATCACCTACGTAAAAATGGATGTTGAGGGTGTTGAGAAAGAAGCCATAGAGGGAATGCAGGAGCTAATGAAAACACAGAAGCCCAAGCTGAGCATTGCCTGCTACCACAGAACCGAGGATTTATGCACACTGATACCTCTAATTCACAGCATAAACCCTGACTACAAAATTCACCTTAGACATCATCCCTACATCCCCTTTTGGGACACAAATTTATACTGCATATAACACATAACAAAAACAGGGCACACGAAGCTTGATAACATCGTGTGCCCTGTTAATTTAACATTTGTATTCAATTAAACAATCAATACTCAAGCCCTGCAATGTGCTTCTGAATTGCAGTAGCATCCTTGATGTTTCTCTCTCCGTCACGGTTAAAATCGGAAACATACAAGGGTACATTTTCATTGTCTGAGTACACTAAGTCAAATCTCTCTACATAGTCGTCTTTGTCAAAGGTTTCAAGACCTACAAGGCATTTTTGAATATAGGTTGCATCTTTTATGGTAAGCTCTCTGTCCTTATCCATATCACCTACAAGAATTCCAAGACCTGCTTCTGTGAAGATGTTTTCTATACCCTCTACATTTCCATACGCACTCATAAGAGAGTGCACCTTGTTCTCTGCAGGAACATAAATGCACTTTCCAAAAGGATAGGGAGTTTTTGTACTCGGTTCGTCAATCATAATATAATCTCCGAAAAGCATAGTTGATTGAGCTTGCAGATACTCATCAAGATATAAAGTTATGAGCACATAGTCAGGAGTTGCTTCGTCACCTGTAACAAAGTTTTCAGGCGAATAATATTCATAGTCCTCTCCGTAATGAATATTTTTATAAATAGAGGGATAATCCAAAAAAGGCTTATCTTCATTAGCCTTCAAAAGTACCACATCCTTGTACTTAAAGGTTTCTGTGTTTGATACTGCCGATACAGAAACTGTACCAAACATAAGTATCAACACTAATACAAAAGACATAATACATTTAATATTTTTCATAAAATCACCTCATATTCCTTCAAAGTTTTATTTTCGCTTAGTAAGGTAGTCCTGCAATGTGCTTCTGAATTGCAGTAGCATCCTTGATGTTTCTCTCTCCGTCACGGTTAAAATCGGAAATATAACGCGGTGTTGGAATCTCCTTGTCTGCACCGGCAACAAACACCAAGTCACCTAAATAATCACTTGTAGCAAAATATTCAAGCCCTGCAATACATTTCTGGATAAATGTTGCATCCTTTATGGTGACAACTCTGTCGCTATCCATATCTCCTATAAGTAAACCAAGACCTCCCTCGGTAAAAACACTCTCTATTCCTTCAATGCCCATATCATACGCATAGGTAAGAGAATCCAATTTATCCTCTGCAGGAATATAGATACCTTTGCCAAAGTAAAAAGGCACATTAGTACTATCTTTATCAATCATTATATAATCTCCGAAAACCATTACGGTAGGAGCCTCAAAGAAACAGTTGGTATATACACTCACTAAAACATAGTCGGGTGTTGTTTCATCGCCTGTTGAAGTGTTATTTGATGAATAATATTCATAGTGCTCATCGTAGGACAAACGACCAACCATATCACGATACACATCCAAAAAATCAGGCAAGATTCTGTCTGCATATTTATAATCCTTATCTAATTTAATACAGATAGGAGAATACATATTATTAACAGGTGTCAAATCAGTAAACACTCCGATTTCGTATGCTTGTTCAAGAGTATATATCTCATTCCCGCTACTTACATACACACCAAGGTCATAAGGATAGTGTGTATAACCCGTGTAAAAACGCCAATCACCGATAAACTTATAAACTGAAATAGGTTCACTTTCAATCCACGGACAATCGCCATAGAAAATCTCCACTCCATCTACTTCCTTGGAGGAGTAAATACGCACATTGTCCCCCTCGGAAGGCTTCATATCTTCGGGTAAAACTTCAAGGCAGTAGTTGTAAAACTTCTGCTGAAGCTCTGTGTCAGTTTCCACAGCACCAACTGATACACATACGCCAAAGAGCAGTGCAAGCGCCAATGTGAAACTTAATATCTTCTTCATAAAATCACCTTTCAATCGTTTGTGGTATGTAGTATTTACTACTAAATATATATTACCAATGTATTAATCCGCTTATAATTTTCTGCATTTTTGTGGCATCGTTTATATTTATCAATCCATTTACATCAACATCCGCTAATAATTGCTGAATATGGTTCTCAGGAGTAGTCAATTCTGCTGCAAATTTCTGAATGTTTGTAATGTCTTTGATATTCAGTTCTCCATTCAAATCAACATCTCCGTGGCGGTAATTTATTTTTGACAATCTCCACTTCTGTGATGAGGTTGGAGTTCCGCTGTATGCCGCCCAAGTGGGTGTGCTTCCACTGTATGATAAAATCCTGTTTGTCTGTACATTGACAAAAGAAACAGTTCCGTCACCATTACTCTGCATCTGGACTGTATCAGTAATATTAGTTATTACTGCAGAATTTGAAGTGTTTGTTGATAAGCCTAAGCCAGTTGTTGCTAAGCTAGGAACAATACTGCAGTTGTTATTTCCGAGATTTTTGATAATCCAGCTATGCTCATTACCGAGAACCGTTTGATCTGTAGCAGATCTCATTGAAGTTGTATTGGTTGTAGGATTGTACTGTAAATATCTGCCGTTTGCATTATTAGCTAAATAATATATGTTTTCATCTGCTTCTGGTGTGAAAAACATATTATCTACACTCCATGCATAAGCATAACGGACAGCTGTGAGTGTATTATTCTGCAAAATTCTTATTCTATATCTGAAGTCATCAGAAGATAGAGGAACATAACACATTTCTGTAGAGCTTATACCTAATCTGGAATCCTTAACCAAGCTGTTATTGTTATATATTTCCATATCCAGATTAACAAAGGGGCCTTCTTCTGCGTTATTTTCATATAAGTGGTTATCGGAACTTGTGTTTTCTTTTAGCCAAGTTAGAGTAATGTTCATATTATCGGAATTGTACTTAGGTTGTAGTATATCAATAGTTCTTTCGGTACCGTTTATAACACCGAATCCATATGTACCTATGCTGACAATACACATCATTGTCCAAGCATCTGCCGCACCTGCACCCTGTCGGTCTGTAATCCCCTGCGAGATTGTTTCTGTTGGTACATTCTGGTTAGGGGATGCAACCTTTCTGTTGCAGGAAGCCATAACAATAGCCTTTGCCAGATGAGGGTAATTACTTAAGCTTGGTTTTAATTCATACATCAAAGCTACACACCCCGTTATAAATGGTGCAGCATAACTTGTACCTTTTCCTGATTGATTTATAGCTTGCGGAGCGATTACATCCGGTTTTTCACAACCATATATACTTAATTCCGGCAATGAGTTTTTGTAGGAGCTTGTTTCCTCATAGGTATCTTCTGTCAAAGCACTACTGCCTATTGCATCGTGATAGCTTCCAACTGTAAGCACATTAAAAGCCATACCCGGAGATGTAACTCTTGGTCCGGGTTCTTCTATAGTCGGATCATATGCCGGGTGTGTTCCGTTATTACCCGCCGATTTAACAACTAAAACATTGTGCATAGCACTAATGTGGTCGTACCACTTTTCCAACACAGTGTATGCATATTCTTCATCTTCTGTCACAGGCCACCCCAAAGAAATGTTCATAATTTGGATGCCATCAGAAATCATTGCCTCAACATAAGCATATTGATATGTTGAGCAATACAAAGTTATTTCTGGAGCAATATTCATAATTATATCTGAAACACTATTCGAATGATAATCACCAATATAGAAAGGAGTTCCTACTACAACATAATTACCATAATCAGTCAATGTTACATCATTAACACTTCTGGTTGTAGGTGTTATGTAGGTTGGTGTTATATCAGCCGTAGGATCATCAATTGTTAAGCTTGGCCGCCCATTTTCAATAATCCCAACCTTAACATGAGCTCCGGTTAATTCTAAAAGTTCACAATCTTTTATCAAATTAACTCTTGCAGCTTGCATTTCCGCATCTATATTATTAGCATCTGGAACAGGTTCTGTTTCTTTAAAATAGTATATATTTTCAATTGTAAGGTTGCTAACCATAGAATTAATTTCCAAAGCAGTTAGCTCTGCTAAAATCATGGGAGCGTACTGACTTTGGAAAGTAATATCTTCGTTCTTGATATTTACATCTTTAATCAGCTTTGCTGATTTTTCGTTATATTTGCTTCGTGAGAACTCACGGCGGGTCATTATGTACTCGTCTGTGCGTTCTCGTTCAAGTTTTCTCAGGCTTTCGGTGCGTTTAAGGTATGCCTGCATTTCATCCGTGGCACCTGCTTCTTCCTTTTCAAGGGAAGCAAGGAGCTCGGTAGAGGGCATCTCATAAGCTACTGCCACATCATCCTGAGTAAAACCTACCTTCTGAGCAGTAATCTTATCAATATTATCTTGGTCTACGTCAGAGTACCAGATAGCTACAGGAATTTTTTCGTTTTCAGAAGCCTCAGCCATTTTTTCTTTGAGTACAGAGTCAATCTTATCCTCGTTTGAAGCAGTGAGGGTATCAAGTGCGCCTATAGGAGCTGAAACCGACAGAGCTATCAACAGTACAGCCATAAGTACAGAGGTAATTGAACATATCATTTTTGTACGTTTCATTTCTTTTTCCTCCTAATTATAATTTATTAGATTCAAAAAACACTTCGGAGTAAGTTGAGCAGTACATCGGTTTCACTTCCTTCGCAAAAAAACTATTCACAAACTATTAGCATACAAATGCTTTTTGTAACTAATACTTTGCTCACCATAATTATATCACAGTAAAATATTCAACGTCAATAATTTTCAGTACACCTTACCAAATTTTGTCATACAATACAAACTACTGCGTTAGTTTTACTGCAAGTCTCACAAACAAAACACCTGCGTATTTTCACGCAGGTGCCGTGTTCTATATATCTGCTGTTTTAAGGGATTTTCTGCCTGCAAGGGCATAAACCTCAGCCTTTGTCAGTGCTCCTGTTTTGCGGTTTTTCATAGTACCTGAGCTAAAAAACAAAGTAGTGGGTACACCTCTGACACTGTATTTCTTTGCAAGCTCATTGTTCTTCTCAATATCCACCGTAAAAAACTTTATTTCTTTTAGCTCATGCTCTGTATCTGCAAGCATTTTCAGTGTGGACTTGCAAAATCCGCACCACTGTGCTGTAAAGGTTACCATTACATCAGACTCGCTACGTATAACCTCTGACTCAAAGTTTTCTGTGTTTATTTCTGTCATTAAAATTCCTCCTGTTTCGTTTCTTTTAGTATGTGAACAGGAAGAATAAATATAAGAAAAAACAAAAACTCCGACAAGGTTTTTAAGCCTTATCGGAGTTGGTTATATATTGAGTTATATTGTGTTGAAATTACTTCTTAGCAATTTCCTCACGGATAACATCAGCAATGCCTGTTGCAGTAAGACCGAACTTCTCCAGAAGCTCCCAAGCAGGACCTGAGTAGCCGTAGCGGTCATAAACGCCAACCTTGCGAACAGGAACAGGACACTCAGATGTAACAACATCGCATACTGCATCGCCAAGACCGCCGATTACGTTGTGCTCTTCAATAGTAATAAGTCTGCCTGTTTCCTTAGCAGCCTTAATAATAATATCACGGTCAATAGGCTTGATGGTGTGAATGTTGATAAGGCGGACACTGTGTCCCTCTTTCTCAAGCTCTTCCACAGCCTTTCTTGCTTCGTTTACTACAAGACCTGTAGCAATAACTGTGATGTCACTGCCCTCGTGCATGGTGATACCCTTGCCAAGCTCAAACTTGTAGGTAGCAGGGTCGTTGAAAGAGTCAATAGCAAGTCTGCCAAGACGGATATACACAGGACCTTCAAGCTCAATTGCAGCCTTTGTAGCTGCCATCATCTCGTAGTGGTCAGCAGGACAGAGAACTGTCATACCGGGGATAGTACGCATAAGTGCAACGTCCTCAAGACACTGGTGAGTTGCACCGTCTTCACCTGTAGAAATACCTGCGTGAGAACCTGCAATCTTAACATTCAAATGAGGGTAGCCGATAGAGTTACGAATCTGCTCGTAAGCTCTGCCTGTTGCAAACATTGCAAAGGATGCGGCAACGGGAATTTTACCGCAGGTAGAAAGACCTGCCGCAATGCTCATCATATTGCCTTCTGCAATACCGCAGTCAAAAAATCTGTCGGGATAAGCTTTCTTGAATATGGATGTTTTTGTTGCACCTGCAAGGTCAGCATCAAGTACAACGATGCTGTCGTTTTCTTTAGCAAGCTCGCAAAGAGCCTCACCGAAGCTCTCTCTGGTTGCCTTTGTTACTACATCTGCCATCAGCACTCACCCTCCAGTCTTGCAATTTCAGCATTCAGTTCTTCTGATGCCTTCTCAAACTCAGCCTTGTTGGGGCCTTTACCGTGCCAATCAACCTGATTTTCCATGAAGGAAACGCCCTTACCCTTTACAGTCTTTGCAAGGATTGCTGTGGGCTTGCCCTTTACGGTCTTAGCATTTTCAAATGCTGCCTCGATTTCATCAAAGTTGTGGCCGTCAATCTTAACTACATTGAAGCCGAAGCTTTCAAATTTCTTATCAAGAGGCTCAATACCGCAAACCTCTGCAACAGGGCCGTCAATCTGAAGGCCGTTCTGGTCAACGATAACCACAAGGTTGTCAAGCTTGTTGTGAGAAGCAAACATTGCAGCCTCCCAAACCTGACCTTCCTCACACTCACCGTCACCGAGAATTGCGTAAACACGGTAGTCCTTCTTGTCACACTTGCCTGCAAGTGCCATACCGCAAGCGGCGGAAACGCCCTGACCTAAAGAGCCTGTGCTCATATCAATACCGGGTGTACCCTTCATATCAGGGTGACCCTGAAGCATTGCACCTACATGGCGAAGCTTTGTGAGTTCATCCCAATCAAAGAAGCCCTTCAGTGCAAGCACTGCGTAAAGGCTGGGACAGCAGTGTCCCTTTGATAATACAAAACGATCCCTGTCTGCGTCCTTAGGATTTGCAGGATCTACGTTCATTTCCTTAAAATAAAGGTAGGTCATAATATCTGCAGCAGAAAGAGATCCGCCGGGATGACCTGACTTGGCATGGTATGTGCCGATTACTGCGCCCAGTCTTGCCTTAGCCGCAAGAGTGCTGAGCTGAAGCTTTTCAGTGTTGTTCATAGCAACTGCCCCCTTACAATTATTTGAAGCATACTAATACATAGTACATTAAATATATTATCACACCTTTGTGTTTCTATATTTACTTTTTGACAAAAAGAACTTGTTTTTTTCTTTTTTGTAATTTTGAACAAAAACAGATTGCAAGAATGACTTTTAATATAACCACTGAATAAATCTTCCCTCTCCCGCGTACTGATTCTTGCAATATATTAAAATATGAAATATAATGAAAGCGGTGATTAATATGTTGCTTGTAATAGATATTGGCAATACAAATATTAAATTCGGACTTTTTAAGGGTGAGGAGCTTGTAATGCTTGCCCGTGTGTCCACAGACAGAACCAAAACCTCTGACGAATTTGCAGGGGAAATACACGCAGTTATGAAGGTGTACGGCTTTGACACCAATCAGATTGACGGCTGTATTATCTCAAGCGTTGTACCTCAGGTACTGCGTACTGTACGTCAGGCAATCATCACAACTGTAGGAATTGAGCCATTGGTAGTAGGACCGGGAATAAAAACAGGACTTAACATCAAAATCGACAACCCCTCCTCTACAGGTGCAGATTTGGTGACAGGCTGTGTTGCGGCACTGCATCTTTACGGTGCGCCTTCCATTGTAATCAGTATGGGCACTGCAACCACAATCATAGTTATAGATAAGTCAGGTGCTATGATAGGCGGTGCAATCTCCCCCGGTGTGAGCATTTCTATGATGGCGTTATCTGACAAAACAGCACTTCTGCCATCTGTCGCCATGGAAGCCCCTAAAAAGGTCATAGGAAAAAACACTGACGAGTGTATCCGCTCAGGTGTTGTTCTTGGCAATGCCTGTATGATTGACGGTATGATTGACCGCATTAACAGAGAGTTAGGCACGGAGTGTACAGTAGTTGCCACAGGGGGTATAGCTCAGGATATTGTCCCCAGCTGTGCTCACGATATTATTCTCCGTGACGACCTGATGCTTCAGGGACTTCGTATTATCTACAACAAGAATAAATAATCATCACACACAAATCGAACCCTTTTGTTCGTATATATCAACTTGTTTTCTGCGGTTTTAAATTAAAAGCCGTAAAATATACAAAGCGTCTCACCCGAAACTTATGGGGAGACAGCAGGAGGTATTATTATGTCAACAAGAAAATCCACCGTAAACCCTTGGGTAGTAGAGATGACCATGACCGCCATACTTGCGGCGTTGATTATCCTCATGACCTTCACCCCTATCGGCTACATTCCCATAGGCCCTGTGAAGATGACACTACTCACCCTGCCTGTAATGGTTGGTAGCGTTGTGCTTGGTACACGTTCAGGTCTTATCCTTGGCAGTGTGTTCGGACTTACAAGTTTTTACACTTGCTTCGGTATGGACTTTGTAGGAATGGGACTTTTAAGCATTAACCCCTTTCTCACCTTTGTAATGTGCTTTGTACCCAGAGTGCTTTGCGGTTATCTGCCTGCACTTATTTACAAGGCAATCAGCAAGAATGGCACCAAACGTACAATGCTCGCAATCCCCGTTGCAGGTGCAAGCGTGGCTATTATTAACACTGTATTCTTCCTTGGTTCCATGTGGCTGTTCTTCGGTGAAAACCTCAGCGATGTTGTAGGAGTTGCTATTGACAATATCTTTGCTCTGTTTGCACTTTTTGCAGGCACCAACGGACTTATTGAAATAGCAGTAAACATTGTGGTAGGTACTGCAATCTGCAAGCCTCTCACAATTGCAAAGAAAAGATTAGTATGATAAATCTTATTTCTCTTCAAAAGGTAAATTCAACAAATACATACGCAAAGGCTCTCCTTAAATCGGGAGAGCCTTTAAAACCTTACACAGTAATATATGCAAAAGAGCAGACTGCAGGCAGAGGCAGACTTGGCAGAACTTGGGAAAGCAAAGGGAACGACTCCCTTTGTATGAGTCTTATCCTCCCCTATACCTACAAGTCAGGTATAACCCTGCTCAGTGCTTTGGGTGTGCACAATGCACTCAAGGATATCTGCCCTGATATAAAAATCAAATGGCCTAACGATATAATTGTACAGGGCAAAAAGCTCTGCGGAATACTCACAGAGGGTACGGAGCACGGCACTGTGGCAGGCATAGGAATTAATTTAAATCAAACAAAATTTTCTCAGGAAATCGCTCACAAGGCAGCCTCACTCAGACTACTTACAGGCAACACCTTTGAACCTGAGAGTCTTTTGCAGAAGGTAGCTGACTGCGTTTTTGAAACAATAGAGAATTTCAGCGGAGAGCTTACTAAGGAAGCTATAAATGAATACACACCATTGTGTGCAAACATAGGCAGAGAAGTTAAATGGCAAGACAAAACAGGTGTTGCCGAGGGCATATCCGCAGACGGCTCGTTACTAATAAACACCTCAGACGGCACTGAGGAAATCCGATTCGGAGAAGTATTTGTAAACGGTATTTACTGATAATTTTCAGCATATATAAATCTTGGAGGCATAGATATGAGAGAAATCAGCATAAAGGACTTAAACCTTAATCCTTTCCTTAAAATCGGCAAGGAATGGATGCTTATAACAGCAGGAAATGAAGAAGCTTTCAACACAATGACCGCATCATGGGGCGGTATGGGAGTGCTTTGGAACAAGGACGTTGCTTTCACTTTTATAAGACCCAGCCGTTACACCTATGAGTTCACACAGAGAGAGGAATATTTTTCCCTTTGCTTCTTCCCTGAAGAATACAGAGATGCCCTGACTCTCTGCGGAAGAAAGTCAGGCAGAGACTGCAACAAGGTCAAGGAAGCAAATCTGACACCTGTTTTTATTGACGGCGTACCCTGCTTTGAGCAGGCAAGCCTTGTTATTATCTGCCGTAAAATGTATGCTCAGGAAATGAACAAGGATTGTGTAGTCAATGAGGAAGTAGTCAAGCACTACGGTGAGAATGAACCATACCACACCTTCTATGTTGGCGAGATTGTAAAAGTTCTGACAAAATAACAATCAAAATACAACAACTCCCTGAAGTTTCAAACAAGACTTCAGGGAGTTTTCGTTTTACAGATATAAAAATTATCTTCTGGAAGGCTCTTTTGCAAAGCAACGGGAGATTACAAGCACAGCCGCAAAGATAAGCTGGAATGTAACCGTGTAGTCAAAAAGTGCCATTGCCTCAGAGATAAGCAGTAAATCGGACACAGGTCTTACGTAAAGTGAGAGTCCCCCAAGCACTGCTAAAATGCCTGTAGCTGTCATCAGTACTCTGCCAAAGGATTTTGCAACGCGTGATGCACGTGCAACCTGGGAAATACCCAGAAACATAAGCCACAAGCCCATTATGTATATAAGGTTTACAGTAAACAGTGCATTGTCTACATAAGAGAATATAAAGGCAAGTCCGCAAAAGAATGAGGATACACCGTCAAACAAGAGCCATCCGCTGCCATTGGCTTTAACTCCTGCTGTAAAGAATGCTAACACACTGATAACACCGAAGATAATAAGTGCTATTCCGCACATAGTGTCCGTACCCATTACACTGGCAAGTCCTGAGATAACTCCCCACAATGCACCTACTGCCAGAAATATTGAGGAAATAATCCAGAACGCATTAAGTGTTCTCTTCATCTGTCTACCTCTCTTACAATAAAATTAATCTGATATTTCATCCTTGCCTGCTTTGTCCTTGAAAACAAGGGGCACAGGCTTTTGTTTTTCCTTTTGTTTGTGTGAACCTATTTTATATGCAATGTAAACTGCAACACACAAGGTACACAAGAAGGAAAGCACAAGGGAAACTATGGTCTGATTGCTCACAGGCACACCGCCGATGTAGGTAGTACCCTTTATAAAGGCTTTGCTTTCATCGTACTTTTCTGTAGGCTCTACCGCCGCTCCTCGGGGTGATACACCCTTTTCACTGTTTTTATCTGCATTGGCAGAACTCAGAACAGTAACCTGTGAAGAAACACACTGAGAAACAGATATATCCTCTGCCTCAGGAGTTATAGCATCCCTGACAGAAAGCTGTATATTTGTATTCCCCTCAGCTAATGCTTTGAACTTAAAGCTCATAAGTGCTGTACCGTCTGTACAGGAAGCTCCGCTTTCATCAAGGTAAACCACAGTGAGACTGCCTTCTTCAAGGCTGTTCACACTGTATTGCACATCACCTTGCACAGAGACAGAGTCAAATCTTAAAGCCTCAGAGTCGAAGCTAAGTTCAGCCACAAAGGCGGATAAGCTGCACTCACCCTTTGCACTGAGAGTCACCTCAAAAAGTCGGTTTACACTCACCTGTACATGGGAAAGAGAAAATCCTAAGCCCTCTGCACCCTGAACAAGTAACACAGAAGACACCAGTAAAGCCACCGAAACAAGTACCGCCAGAACGCTTTTGACAAAACGAGTCAGACTCATATTACAAAGCCGCCATTTACACCTAAGACCTGACCTGTTATAAACTCTGCTCTGTCACTGCACAGGAAAGCCACGCAGTCGGCTATATCCTTGGGAGTACCGATTCTGTCAAGGGGAGTTTCCTCCCTGAGGGATTCAATAGTTTCCTCGTCAATTTCAGAGAGCATATCTGTCTTTATAACACCGGGAGCTATACAGTTGACACGCACACCTGAGGGTGCAAGCTCCTTTGCCAGTGCCTGAGTCAGACCGATAACGCCTGCCTTTGAGGCGCTGTAGTGCACCTCACAGGAAGCACCTACCTGACCCCACATAGAGCTGATGTTCACAATACTTCCGCTCTTTGCGTTTATCATATGCTTTGCAGCGGCACGGCTGCAGTTGAACACACCTGTCAGGTTTGTGCCTATCATATTGCTCCACTCTTCGTCAGTAATCTCTGTGAAGAGCTTGAACTGTGCAATACCTGCATTGTTTACCAGCACATCAACTCTGCCGAAGTTCCTGTATGCTGTTTCAATGAGCATATCCGCCTGTGCAGATACAGACACATCAGCCTGCACTGCAATAGCCGCAATGCCGTAGCCTTCTATAAGCACCTTGGCAAGTTGATCTGCTCTTTCTTTATTTACTTTATATCCTAAAATCACATTGTAGCCGCTCTTTGCAAGGGCTACAGCACAGGCGGCACCGATACCTCGGGATGCACCTGTAACCACTGCGGTTTTCATAACAAAAACCTCCTGTTTAAGATATATTGATTACTTTTTCTTGAAGCCGTCCTTCAGGGATACACTGCGGTTGAAGATAAGATGCTCTGCAGTAGAATCCTTGTCTGCACAGAAGTAGCCAAGTCTCATAAACTGATAGCCCATGCCAATCTGTGCGCTTTCAAGTGAGCGTTCCACCTTACAGCCTGTGAGCACTTTAAGAGACTCAGGGTTAAGGAAATCAAGGAAGTTTCTGTCTCCTGCGTCAGGGTCAGGAACTGTAAAGAGGTTATCATAAAGGCGAACTTCCGCTTCAGCATAATTGTTAGCATCTACCCAGTGGATAGTACCTCTTACCTTTCTGCCGTCAGGAGTATTACCGCCCTTGGTCTCAGGGTCGTAGGTAGCGTAAACCTCAACTACGTTACCCTCTTCGTCCTTCTTACAGCCTGTGCACTTAACGATGTATGCAGACTTAAGACGAACCTCGTTGCCCGGGTAGAGTCTCTGGTAACCCTTGATAGGCTCCTCCATAAAGTCCTCTGCCTCAATGTAGCACTCTTTTGTAAAGGTGATAGTTCTCTTGCCGTCTTCTTCACGGTTGGGGTTATTCTCTACCTCAAAGGTTTCAGTAAGTCCCTCGGGGTAGTTCTCAATAACAAGCTTCACAGGATTGATAACTGCCATAACTCGCTGAGCTTTTTCGTTTAAGTCCTCTCTGAGGCAATGCTCAAGGAAAGCGTACTCAACAATAGAGTTCACCTTGGATACACCGTTACGCTCTGTAAAGTTGCGGATAGACTGGGGGGTATAGCCTCTGCGTCTGAGACCGCACAGAGTAGGCATACGGGGGTCGTCCCAACCGCTTACATAGCCGTCATCTACGAGAGTTCTCAGCTTACGCTTAGACATAACAGTGTTGTTGATACCAAGACGTGCAAACTCAATCTGACGAGGCTTAGCAGGAACAGAAACGTTATTGATAACCCAATCATAAAGAGGTCTGTGGTCCTCAAACTCCAGAGAGCAAAGGCTGTGGGTGATGTGCTCCATTGCGTCCTCAATGGGATGTGCAAAGTCATACATAGGATAGATAACCCACTTGTTGCCTGTTCTGTGGTGGGGAAGCTTGTTGATACGATAGATAACAGGGTCACGCATATTGAAGTTACCGCTTGCAAGGTCAATCTTTGCACGCAGGGTCATTGTGCCCTCTTCGAACTCGCCTTTTCTCATTCTCTCGAAAAGGTCAAGGCTTTCCTCGATAGGTCTGTCGCGGTAGGGGCTCTGTGCAGGAGTAGTCAGGTCGCCTCTGTACTCACGCATCTGCTCTGCAGTAAGCTCGCAAACGTAAGCAAGACCTTTCTCGATAAGCTCCACTGCAAAGCGGTACATATCATCAAAATAATCAGAAGCATAGTAGAAGCGGTCATCCCAATCGAAGCCCAGCCACTTGATATCCTCCTGAATAGCGTCAACGTACTCCACATCTTCCTTTGTGGGGTTTGTGTCGTCCATTCTCAGGTTGCACACACCGCCGTATTTCATTGCTGTGCCAAAGTCAATGCATATAGCCTTTGCGTGACCGATATGCAGGTAACCGTTAGGCTCGGGTGGAAAACGTGTGTGTACTGTCATACCCTCGTACTGTCCGCCCTTTGCTATATCCTCGTCAATAAAATCGTGGATAAAGTTAGAGGGCATTGTGCTTTCTTCATTCATTTCTGCAGTAATTTTCTCGTCTGCCATTTATGTTCACCTTTCTTAAAGTAAATTATACTTAAAGCAATTATGCATTTAACTTTTCAAGTCCGATTTCCATTCTGCGTAAGGACTCAGCCTTTCCGAGAATGTCCAGAATCTCCACAGCACCGCCGGGAGTAACTGTCTTGCCAGCTACTGCAATACGTGCAGGCCACATAACTGTGCCGTTTTTAACTTCCAGCTTCTCTGCAAGAGAGATAAGAAGCTCTTTAATTGCATCACAATTCCAATCAGAGAGAGCACTCAGTTCATCATACACAGCCTTTAAAAGTGCAGGTGCATTCTCAAGGTTTGTTTTGCTCTTTTTATTTACATAAAGCTCTGCTGTGTATTCGGGAAGCTCCTTGAAGAAATCAATCATAGGAGGAATGTCTGTAAGCTTTACCGTTCTCTGCTGTAAAATTGCGGTGAGCTTCATTGCATCATAGGGAGTATCACCGAACACTTCCTTGAAATACGGGTCTGCAACCTGTGCGAATTTCTCAGGAGTCATAGCTCTCAGATACTCTGCGTTGAGCCAAGAAAGCTTGTCGTAGTCAAAAACAGAGGGAGACTTTGAAATCTCATCCACGTGGAAGTTCTCACAAAGCTCTGCCAGTGTAAAAATCTCCTGATTTGACTTGGGACACCAGCCGAGGAGTGCAATGTAATTGATAATAGCCTCAGGCAGATAGCCGTCTTTTACCAAATCCTCAAAGCCTGTTGCACCGTGGCGTTTTGAAAGCTTTGAAACAGAACCGTCCTCGTTCTTGCCCATAATCAGAGGCAGGTGCACATAGGTGGGAATTTCCCAGCCGAAAGCTTCATAAAGGAGATTGTACTTAGGTGTGGAGCTTAAATACTCACAGCCTCTTACAACGTGAGTAATACCCATTGTATGGTCGTCAATAACATTTGCGAAATTATATGTGGGGTAGCCGTCAGACTTAATAAGAATCTGGTCTGTAAGCTCGGAGTTCTCAACAGTGATATCACCGAAAACTGCATCGGAGAAGGTAGTTGAGCCCGTCAAGGGCATCTTCTGACGGATAACGTAGGGAACACCCTCAGAGAGGAGTCTGTCTATTTCTTCCTGAGGCAAATCTCTGCAATGGCCGTCATATCCGCCGCCTACAGTTTCCTCAGAAAGCTTTTCAAGTCGCTCCTTAGTGCAGAAGCAACGGTATGCCTTTCCCTCTTTAATAAGCTGTTCAGCATAGGGCAGGTACATTCCCTTTCTTTCGGACTGAACATAGGGTCCGAAATCTCCCCCTACATCGGGACCCTCATCGTGATTAAGTCCTGCAACCTTAAGTGTATTGTAAATAACATCTACAGCACCCTCAACCAGACGCTCGCGGTCTGTATCCTCAATTCTCAGGATAAACTTACCCTGTTGGCTCTTAGCAATAAGGTACTCATAGAGAGCTGTTCTCAGGTTACCTACGTGCATAAAGCCTGTGGGACTGGGTGCATAACGTGTACGTACTGTCATATTCAAAACCGTCCTTTCGGAAATAATTCAAAATTACCCATAATAACATATATTAATAATTAATTTTACCACAAGAAAAGCAATATTACAATTATTTAGAAAAATATTTTTATAGCTTTTTATAAGCACTTATCAAACAAAAAGGACTGAGTATGTAAAAATACTCGGTCCTCTGTTTTTATGTATCGGATTCTTCTTTTTGTTCATTCATATGGTGCTCGATTGCACGGTCAATATCCTGTGCAGGTCTGCCTGATACGGTGGCAAGATGATAATACTTGTCTTTATTCTCTGTATCCCCCTTGAGAGCATAGATTACAGCAAGGAGTGTTGCGGATTCTACGCCGTTGTTCTTAACTTCCAAAGCCTTTTTAGCATCCTGTATTGCCTTGTCATAATCCTGCATTCTAAAATAGCAGTTTGCCCTGTTGTTGTAGGCGTAGTAGTTTGTCCTATCGCAGTCTATTGCCTCACTATAATGACTCAGTGCTAGATCGAAATCTCCGTTTGCAAGGTGCAGACCACCTAAGTTACTGTGAGCCTGACTGTTTTTAGATGAGTGTTCAAGCAGACCGTAGTAGGTCTTAATAGCATAATCTATGAGTCCCACATCTGTGTAACAAAGAGCTGAAAACAGCAAAACAGGTACAAGGTCGTTTTCACTCTTCGCCTGATGAGAAAGCGAAGAAAGTACCTTCAGCGCCTTATTGTAGTTATCCTCATCATAGTATCTTGTAGCAGAGATAAGCTTTTTTCTCAGTGCAGGAGTATGAGCAAAAGCGGAGCCAAGCTCCTTTTCATATGCTTTCTCGTAAAAATCCAGATTTGCTCTGTTGCCACCTTTGAACATTCTGAACATTGAAATTAAAATCAGAACAACCACCAAAATAACCTTAACCAGATTTTTCTGATAAGGAGCATTATTGAAAACAATATCGTAAATATATGCACCGATACAGACAACAAGTATCACAATCATCAGAATTAATATCAAATTACGTTTATTATTCTTATTCATACCTCATACCTCCACATAAGTTTTTGCCTGATAAATGCACATAACTCTGTGCATTTAAACTGTCCACTCATTCTAACAAATTAGAAAATGTTTGTCAACAAAAACTAAAGTGACAGCGAAAACGCTGTCACTTTTTGACTTGATTAAATCGCATTATTCGGTAAATCCGATGTCGCTCTCAAAAGCCGAGGTCTACGGCATTCGGCGCTTCTTACTCATCTCTGCCGCAGCACTTTTTGTACTTCTTACCGCTTCCGCAGGGACAAGGGTCGTTTCTGCCTACCTTTTTGCTTTTCTTGACGGTTTTGTTGGTAGACATTGTACCGTCACCTGCAAACTCGATGGGCTTTGCAACCTGCTCACGCTTTATTGCAAAGGTTACAGGATTTACCTTTGGAACTTCAGCACTGCCGCCGAGGATTACCTCGTGTCTTGCAGCGGCGGCTTTCTCTGCCTCGCGGCGAAGTCTCTCTTCTTCCTCCTGACGGCGTTTGATTGCATACACGTTCATAGGCATTGTAAACACCAGCTTAACTGCATCCTGACGGATAGAGTCAATCATCTGGTCAAACATATCAAAGCCCTCGTGAGTGTACTCAACTACAGGGTCGTGCTGTGCGTAGGCACGCATACGGATACCCTGCTTCAGCTCCTCCATATCGTCAATGTGCTCCATCCAGTGAGTATCTACTGCACGAAGCAGGCAGGCACGCTCAACCTCACGCATAGTTTCCGCAGTAATAAGCTCCTCGTACTCTGCGTGACGCTCCTTTGCGTGGCTCAAAAGCATATCTGCTACCTCTGAAGCTGTCATACCGCTTAAAGCTTCCTCAGTAAATACAAGAGGACATCTGTCGTCTGCAAGCCAACCGTTGTAGTATTCCTTAAGGCTTACCATATTCCAGTTATCAGGTGTACCGCTTAAGTACATCTCCACGTTTGCAGTAATTGTCTGCTCAATCATATTCATAATTGTGTCGTGGATATCCTCACCATCCAGCACCTGATTTCGCTGTTTGTAGATAATCTCTCTCTGACGGTTCATAACATCGTCAAACTGGAGCACGTTCTTTCTTGCACCGAAGTGGTTCTGCTCAACCTTCTGCTGAGCATTTTCTATAACATTTGAGAACAGCTTGATGTCAATAGATACAGTCTCATCCCCTGAGAATCTCTCCATGAGCATCTTCATACGGTCGCCGCCGAAGATACGCATCAGATCATCCTCTGCAGAGAGGAAGAACTGACTGCATCCGGGGTCGCCCTGACGACCTGCACGGCCTCGGAGCTGATTATCAATACGGCGGGACTCGTGACGTTCAGTGCCGATAATAAAGAGACCGCCTGCTTCTCTTACTTTCTCTGCTTCTTCCTTAAGCTCATCCTTAAACTGTGTATGAAGCTCAGAGAAAACACGTCTTGCCTCCATAATTTCTTCGTTATCTGTATCTGCAAAGCCTGTTGCCTCAGCAATAAGCTCGTCTGTAAAGCCCTGCTTACGCATTTTTGAGGTTGCCATAAACTCAGCATTACCGCCAAGGATAATATCAGTACCACGGCCTGCCATATTGGTTGCAATGGTAACTGCACCGAGTTTTCCTGCCTGAGCAACAATCTCTGCTTCCTTTTCGTGCTGCTTTGCATTGAGCACGTTGTGAGCTACACCGCGTCTTTTAAGCATCTTTGAGAGAAGCTCTGACTTTTCGATTGAGATTGTACCAACCAGTACAGGCTGACCTTTTTCGTGGCACTTTACGATTGTATCAATAACTGCCTCATATTTAGCACTTTGTGTTGCGTAGAAGCAGTCGTTCATATCCTGACGGGCAAGAGGACGGTTTGTGGGAATCTCCACAACGTCAAGCTTGTAAATCTCTCTGAATTCCTGCTCCTCAGTCATAGCTGTACCTGTCATACCTGAAAGCTTTTTGTAAAGACGGAAGTAGTTCTGGAATGTAATTGTAGCAAGGGTCTTGTTTTCATTCTGAATCTCTACGCCCTCTTTAGCTTCAATAGCCTGATGCAGACCCTCATTAAAACGTCTGCCGTACATAAGACGGCCTGTGAATTCATCAACGATGATAACTTCGCCGTCCTTGTTTACGTAGTCAATGTCAAGGTGCATAATACCGTGTGCACGGATTGCAAGGTTAATATGGTGCTGGAGAGTCAGGTTGTCAGGGTCAGTGAGGTTTTCAACTCCGAAGTGCTCCTCTGCCTTTTTAACACCCATCTGTGTAAGTGTGGCAGACTTTGCTTTTTCATCAACGATGTAGTCGATGCCGTTTTCTTCAAAGAAAGCCTCCATATCCTCTTTGTTGTTCACCTCAGTGAACACATACTTTTTGAGTCTGCGTGCAAAGCTGTCTGCACGCTGATACATATCGGTGGACTTATCGCCCTTACCTGAGATAATCAGAGGAGTTCTTGCCTCGTCAATAAGGATAGAGTCCACCTCATCCACAACAGCAAAGGCGTGACCGCGCTGAACACGTTGCTCCTTATACACTGCCATATTATCACGGAGATAGTCAAAGCCAAACTCGTTGTTTGTGCCGTATGTAATATCTGCATTATATGCAGCCTGACGCTTGTCGGGAGTAATATCGTGAACAATAAGACCAACTGTGAGTCCTAAGAAGCGGTAGAGTTTACCCATCCACTCTGAGTCACGGCGAGCAAGGTAGTCATTAACTGTGACAATGTGCACACCCTCACCTGTAAGGGCATTAAGGTATGCAGGCAAAGTTGCCACCAGTGTTTTACCTTCACCTGTTTTCATCTCGGCAATTCTGCCCTGATGGAGTATGATACCGCCCAAAATCTGCACAGGGAAGTGCTTCATTCCAAGCACACGCCATGAAGCCTCTCGGCAGACTGCGAATGCATCGGGGAGGATATCGTCAGTAGTCTCGCCCTTTGCAAGGCGGTCTTTGAGCGCAATTGTCTGAGCTTTCAGCTCTTTGTCTGACATTGCGCTGTACTTATCTTCCAGTGCAAGGGTTTTATCGCACAAGGGTTGTACACGCTTTATCTCTCTTTTGCTGTAACTGCCAAACAGCGCCTTTAAGAAATTTGCCATTATATTCTTCCTTTCAACGAATAGTGTGTAAACAAACTATCCCATTATAATCATATTTATTTAGTTTATCATACCACACACATCAGAAAAAAGAAAGAGAATTTTGAAAAAGCCTTGATTTTTACTGCAAAATTTACAAACAGGAAACAAAAAATGCACTATGTATGACATTACATCAGTAAACAACAAAAGTCCCGAGTATACATCGGGACTTTTGTTTATTAATTCAATTAATTATTTAGCATATCCTGAATCGTCCTATATGTTCCATCAGGGAAAATATAAATTTCGTTATGTGATGTTACGGGAGTTTCGGTATATAAAACATAATCATCCACATATACCCTAAAGGTTCCGAAAAACTCACCCTCAAACATCTCAAAGTCGTCAAAGTTATATACCTTTGTGCTTACAGTTTCATCATCACTAATCATAAGCGGAGTGCCTGTTTGAAAAGAGAGGCATATATAATCAGTTTTAGGATTAACACTACTCTTGGCATAATACCAATCGGATTTTTCCGAACTTTTAAAATTCTCGCAGATGTATTTATACAGATTATTTGCCTGCTCTCCCTCAACAACCCATTCATCACCCTCAGGTACATAAGCTACACACTTAATTTCTTCGGCTTGCGAATTGTTAGAAACAACATTGGTACTATCATTATTTTTTGTACATCCACAAAAGCAAACAGATAACAAAAGAAAAATTACTGTCAGAAAAGACACTTTAAATCTCATTTTTGCCTCCTTATTTACCTATTGTAAAACCCTTATAAAACTTTTATAGTTTCTTCAACCCTCATACCCAAGCGAGCGGGCACTTTCTATCATTGCTGTACGTGCAATGGGACCTGCAGTGTAGAAGCCGTAGCCGCCTTCTTCCACAACAACTGCAAAGGCAAGGGGATAATCCTCGTCGGTGCTGTAGCCTACCATCCAGGCGTTGGGCTCTTTGCCCTCGCCTACTTCGGCGGTACCTGTTTTAGCACCGACTGTCAGTCCGCCGAACATACTGTCTCCGTAATGGTCGGTGATTGTGTAACGCATAATATCCTGCATACGGGAAGCTGTATCTGCACTCATAAGCCTGCCTGTGCCTCCTGAGTACACACCGTCAATATAGGTGGGGAGCTTTGCATCTCCCCCATTTGCAATTGCACCGCAGAGAATTGCCATCTGTGCAGGATTTACCATATCTGTATACTGGCCAATACCTGACCATGCAAGCTGATTTCCGTTTGCGTCCTCTACATCAAAATGGCCCTGTGCAGTCTTTATTCCGCTTACATTGTAGCTTTTGGTAATACCGAGCTTCTCGGACACACTCTGCATCTTATCTGCACCCACCTGAGTGGCGGCATCTGCAAAAGCAATGTTACAAGACCAAGCAAAAGCCTGTGATAAATTCATTGTGCCGTGGTGTTCAAGGCAGGTTACGTCATCTCCGTCAAATTCCTTTTTACCCTCACAGGTAAAGGTCATATTCTCTGCATTCGGGTCACTTTCAAGGAGTGCCACTGTAGTGATTATCTTATAAATTGAGCCCGGTGAATAGGTGCTGGAGATAGCATTGTTAAGGTATGCTCCCTCAGGGATTGTATCAGGCACATTCTGAGGGTCGTATGCAGGGGTGCTGACCATACACAGAACCTCGCCTGTTTTATAGTTATACACAAAGCAAGCTCCCTTGTAACCTCCGAAAGCCTCGTACACTTTACCGCACACATCGCTGTCTAAGGTAAGCTTCATATTACCTGTGGACTTAATGCTTTCAGGCAAGCCGTATCCAAAAATCGGGCTATGACCTACAAGCTGTGCTCTGTACCTTGTCTGCACTGCTGTTGCAATGTTGTAGGAGCCGTCACCCACTGCGTGGAGAGTGCCAAGCCTTACGTTATAATCATCGCTGTACAGCCTCTGTCCGTCCGCTGACTCGGCAAGAGCTATCTTGTTTCGGTCATATATTGTGCCTGCAGAGCTAAGCCCCTTACCGGTTGAAAGATACTGGTTGTAGGTCTGACTTGCCCACAGGCTGTTTTCTGTAATGTATCGGAAGCATAAAAAACCAAGCCCCAGTAAAAAACACAGAGCCAGTATCAGGGATATTATGCTTCGTGACATAGTTCTTTTCATAATAATTCCTTTACCGAATAATCAGGCGTTGCCTGTAAGCTTAGCATTTGAGTATGTCCTCTCGTCTGCCGCCTTGATAAAGGCGAGCATTCCCCAGCAGGACAGCATACTTGAACCGCCTGCACTGATAAAGGGCAGTGTGACACCTGTCAGGGGCAGTATATCCGTACAGCCGAAGATGTTAAGTGCTGTCTGCGTCAGCATCATAGATGCGGCACAGCAGGCAGAAATTGAGTAGAAGGTACTGCGGCTTCGGGTTGAGATTGCACGGGAATAGATAACAAGTCCGAAGATTACAATAGCAACAAGCAGAGCAATAATAAGCCCCATCTCCTCAGACACAATTCCAAACACAAGGTCTGTTTCAGACGCTCCGTAGTAGCGGAGTATGCCGTTACCCACACCTGTGCCGAAAAGTCCTCCCGATGCAATGTAGGTGAGCACTCCCGACTGCTGATAGCCTGCGTCATAAGGGTCCTCTAATGCGTGTCCCCAGATTGCAAAACGCTCTGCAATATAGGGCTTAAACTGAAGCACAAGCATAACAGCAAACACAGCACCTGCCACAGCCAGCATAACGGTCTTGTAGTCACCTGAGCGAATAATGGAAATTACAAGGAAGGTGACAAAGAAGATAAGTGCTGTACCAAAGTCGCCCATGAGTGCCAGTGCACCTACGCAAAGAGCTGAAAAAGCAACAAATTCAATAAGGTTACGCTTAGTCTGCAAGTGGTCAAGAGCCGATGCACCTACGAAGATATAGGCAATCTTTACTATCTCTGAGGGCTGAACGGAAACTCCGCCGATATAGATTCTGTTGGCGGCACCGTACTCCATCTTACCAAAGGCAAGGTTTACTGCAAGAAAGCCCAAAGCTACAATCATAACTGCCATTCGCCATTTTACAATGCGGTCAGGGTTTGCAATGAACAAAAGCATCAGCATATAGCCTGTAGCACCTACCATTGCGGCAATTATCTGAATCCAAGCATCCTTAATATCCTGCTCTACCAAAAGCATTGAGCCTGTGCCTGTGAGAAAAAGTGCCAAAGTTTCAAGCTCAAAATTCTTTCTGAGAAATACTCCCCTTGAAAATGCATACAGCACCCAAGAGAAAAGAATCATTGCACCGCAAACCTCAAAGGCAGGCAAGCGGAACTGTTCGTAGCTGATGCAGATTTCAACCGCCATAAACAGATGGAACAGATTGACAAGTATTAAAAGCAATGGAGCTGACACACTGGGCTTTGAAGAAACCTTTGAGAAAAACCAGTGGTGGCGGATATCACCGTCAAATTCGTCTGCACGGCGAAGTGCCAGGGTTGTGGAGCCTATCTGAATTTCATCATCAAGCGAAATGCGATGTCTGGAATGAATCGGTCTGCCGTTAACCTTTGTGCCTGACTTTGAGCCTGTATCGGACACAAACCAGCCTTCCTTACGCCTAAGTAATACACAATGGTTTCTGGATACCGTGGGGTCTTCGATAACAATATCACTGCCCTTGCTTCTGCCAATGGAATTTTCCCAGCAGAGCACGGGGATTTTCTGTCTGATTGTTTTATTGTAAAGCATCACAAGGGGGGACTCCTGACGCTTCTGACGGCGCATTGAACCAAAGCACTGGTAAATTATAAAAAGTGCATAGATTGCAAGGAGGATACGAAGTCCCACCACTGCTATATCCGCAATAAACTGCATCAGAGTACACACCGCCTTTCTTATATATTTCAAAAATTCGGGAGGCCAGCTCCCCTTACAGATATATTATTACCTATAAATTTATAAGTCAATAAACAATATTGTAATATTAATCCGTAATGTAAACAACCTGTGTATAAACTGTATATTTCATCAAAAAGCCAAAACTCCGCCTGCGAAAACCGCAGACGGAGAATTTATTACTCAACTGTAACTGACTTTGCAAGGTTTCTGGGCTTATCAACATCGTTACCGCGTTTGTAAGATGTGTAATAAGCCAGAAGCTGGAGGGGAACTGCCGCAAGCATAGGTGCTATGCTCTCCTCAATCTTAGGAACACGGATGATGAAATCCGCTACATCCTCACCGATTTCAGCCTCCTGGTCACACACAACGATAACCATTGCACCTCTTGCCTTAACCTCTTTGATGTTGCTTACTGTTTTGTCAAGGAGTGTGTTCTGAGTAGCAACAGCAATAACAGGCATACCCTCTGTAATAAGAGAGATTGTACCGTGCTTCAGCTCACCTGCGGCGTATGCTTCAGAGTGAATATAGGAAATCTCCTTGAGCTTCAGTGAGCCTTCCATAGAAAGTGCATAGTCAAGACCTCTGCCTATGTAAAGGAGGTTTTCTGCTTCCAGAAGGTGTGTTGCTATATGGTTGCAAACTGCGTCAACCTCAGCTATTGTCTTCTCAAGATAAGCAGGAACAGAGGTGAGAACCTCTGTGAGTCTGCGGCACTCATCCTGAGAAATCTGACCCTTGGAGAGAGCCATTTTGAAACCAAGCAGATACATAACTGAAATCTGCACCATATAAGCCTTTGTAGAAGCAACTGCAATTTCAGGACCTGCATGAGTGTAGATAAGCATATCAGCCTCTCTTGCAATGGAACTGCCCTTTGCGTTTACAATAGCAAGGGTCTTTGCACCCATCTTCTTTGCAAGACGCATTGCTGCAAGGCTGTCTGCTGTTTCGCCTGACTGAGAGATAATGATTACCAAATCACCCTCTTTGATAAGTGGGTCACGGTAACGGAACTCGGAAGCAATGTCCACAATAACGGGTACCTTTGCCATCTTCTCTATAACGTACTTGCCTACCATTCCTGCGTGCATAGCAGTACCGCAGGCAACAATGTAAATCTGATTTATTTCACGGAGACTCTCCACTGTAATTGAGCATTCTTCAAGGCAAGGAATTCCATCGGAAATTCTGGGGGTGATAGTAGTTTTTACGGCTGTGGGCTGTTCGTGGATTTCCTTAAGCATAAAGTGCTCGTAACCGCCCTTTTCTGCTGCTTCCTGATTCCAGTCAGCAACTTTCAGCTCTTTCTCTATAGCATTACCCTCAAGGTCGCAGAAGCTTACACCCTTTGAGTCAAGATGTGCAATCTCATCATGCTCAAGGAGGTAATACTGATTTGTATACTTAATAATTGCAGGAACGTCAGATGCAATGAAGCTTTCACCCTCATTAACACCTACAATGAGGGGACTTTCGCGTCTTACGGCAAAGAGCTCTCCTACTCTGTCTGCAAAGAGGATTCCCAGTGCAAAGGAGCCTTCTACCTGAGAGAGTGTCTTTTTGATTGCCTTTATGGGGTCGCCCTCATAATTGAAGTCAAGAAGCTGAGCCACAACCTCTGTGTCGGTTTCGCTTACAAAGGCTCTGCCCTGAGAGATAAGGTACTCTTTAAGCTCCTTGTAGTTTTCAATGATACCGTTATGTACCAGTGTGACTTTATCTCCGCCTTTGTGAGGGTGGGAGTTCACTGCTGATGGAATTCCATGAGTAGCCCAACGGGTATGACCTATGCCTACATTGCCTACAGGCTTACCCTCGGCATCCATCTTAGCCTGCAGGTCATCAAGTCTGCCCTTTTCCTTTGCTACTTTTATTTTACCATCCTCAAAGACTGCAATACCTGCAGAGTCATATCCGCGGTATTCAAGCTTTCTCAGTGCATCAACAAGCACCTCGCTGCAATCCTTAGGTCCAACATATCCGACAATTCCGCACATAAAAATGCTCCTTAAATAGTTTATAGTTCAAAGCTTTCTGTCTGTACATAAGGCAAAAAGCAGTAATAACGTAAGTATACCTGAAGTCTGTAAATTATTATTTGTTAGGCTTGTGGTTAAAGGTGGGAACAATCTCACTGAGCATCTCAACAACGCCATCGCTGTCGTTGGCATCAGCAAAGCTTTTCAGCTTTGAGAGTTTTTCAAGAAGGTCTTCTTCGTCAATAGTAATTTGATTACCTATGAAAATCTTCTTGTTCTCTGTGGATTTAAGACCTTCTTCGTTCATAAGAAGCTCTTCAAAGAGCTTCTCTCCCGGACGAAGTCCTGTAAACTTGATTTCCACATCTCTGTAGGGCACCTTACCGTACATTCTGATAAGGTTTTCCGCAAGAGTTGTAATCTTTACAGGCTCTCCCATATCCAGAACGAAAATTTCTCCGCCCTGTGCCATTGCACCTGCCTGAAGCACTAAAGACACAGCCTCGGGAATAGTCATAAAATACCTGATTATATCAGGGTGTGTAACCGTTACGGGCTTTCCGCTTTCAATCTGGCGTCTGAACAACGGAATAACCGAGCCGTTGGAACCCAACACATTACCAAAACGTGTAGTAACAAAATCTGTTTTGTCCGTCTGCTGTGCCATATACTGAACAATCATTTCGCAAGCACGCTTTGTTGCACCCATAACATTTGTAGGGTTAACTGCCTTATCTGTAGAAATCATAATAAACTTATCTACCAGATATTTCTCAGCCAGTGTTGCAATATTGAAAGTACCGAAGATATTGTTCTTTACAGCTTCTTCAGGACAAGTTTCCATCAAAGGAACATGCTTATGTGCTGCCGCATGGAACACAACCTGAGGACGGTACTCAGAGAAGATTTTATCCATCTTTTCAAGGTCGCGGACAGAGGCAATCAGAGTAACCACATCCACCTCTTCTCCGTGTTCAAGCATAAGCTCCTGCTGTATATCGTATGCGTTGTTCTCGTAAATATCAACTATAACTATCTGTTTAGGGTTGTATTTGGCTATCTGACGCACCAGCTCACTGCCTATGGAGCCGCCGCCGCCTGTAACCATAAACACCTTGCCTTCTACAAAAGACTGGGTTTGTTCCTTATCAAAGGTAATAGGCTCTCTGCCTAAAAGGTCTTCAATATGTATATCCTTAACCTGATTGAGAAGCTGCGGATGGCTGTCATCAAAAAGAAGCTGACTCAGGTAAGGTACCATTTTAATCCTGCACTGAGTCTGTGAGCAAAGCTCAAGTATTCGCTGGCGGTCATCCTCTGTGCAAGAGGGAATAGCAAAAACAATCAGAGAAATCCCACTTTTTTTGCACAGTTCAGGAATATCTGTACAGTTTCCTAAAACAGGTACTCCCATGATTTTACTGCCAAACTTGCTTCTGTCATCGTCCACAAGCCCTACAGGCAAGATATTACGTGAGGGGTTATTCGGGTCTTTCTTAGCATTTTCAATATCCGTAAGAATCATCATTGCGGCACGGCCTGCACCGACAATGAGAGTACGCTCATAATTTTCTGCCCTGCCTGCCTCTGTGAGTGTCACTACCGTACTCTTTGCAAAATATCTGAATCCAAGCATGGCACACAAGCATAGCAAAAATTGAATTCCTATGAACAGCCATGGGAAACCATTGTCAAAAACATTAAAAAAGCTCATTAAAGCCATAGAAAGAGCAAGACCAACAGTTGAACCTAAAGCACAGCTGACATACTCATGTCTGCCCAAAAGTTGCCAAAAGAAATTATAAGCTCCTGAAACATTCAAAGTAAAGAAACAGAAGAGCACTTCTAACGCAACAACAAGAGTGAGTGTAGACCATTCTATTTGAAAGCAATTCTGCCCGACAGCGTTTCTGCTAATATCAACCCACATCAGAAGTAGATTTGAAAAGAAGCCGAAAGCAGCAACTATCAAAGCATCTGCAATCATAAGTATTAATTTTTTAGTATTAAAACCCTTCATATTCCGCTCCGAATTTATGTAATTCTTTATGTTATGCTAATGCTTAAACTATATAATTACTCATAATAATTCATTGAAATTATAATACAAAGTTACCCTAAAGTCAACAATTACAGTCAATTGTTCGTGCGATTTTTGCATAAAAATTCGTCCTTTCTGTGTTTCTTTATATTCATCTTAAAGTTAACCTGCTGTTACCTTTAAAACAATATACAAATATTGTGTAAATTTAATTGATTTTTATTTGTTTTGTGTTATAATTAGTCTGTTATAATAGGTTAATAATGTATTAGTATGTCTGTTGTGAGTTTGTATTAACGTCAAAACAGCTTTATGCATCACGCAAAGCAATCTGACTTTCAACCTGCAACAGTACACTTGCACAAAGGCATAAGAATCAAAGCAATTCCGTAAATATTAACATAGTTTTTAACCGGCAAACCATCGGTCATAAAATCATTTTCACACTTATGCAATATTACAAAAGATTTAACTTTGGCAAAGCAACAAGAATATAAAACTATTTTTCATTTGGAAGGTTACATATGAGTAAAAAAAGCATCCTTATTATCTTCGGCGGAAACTCCACTGAACATGAGGTTTCCTGTAAGTCCGTAATGAGTTTTGTAAACAATGTTTCTGAAGATAAATACGAAAAGCACTATGTGGGCATAAAAAAAAGCGGTGACTGGATTTATTACACCGGTGACACAGCTCTTATCCCCACAGGAAAATGGACACAGGAAAGCTCCAACGTTCCCTGTGTGCTCTCCCCCAATACCTCCGCAAGGGGACTGCTCCTTTTGGACGGTAGTAACACTGTTATTAACATTGATGTGATCATCCCTGTTCTTCACGGTAAAAACGGTGAGGACGGAACCATACAGGGTCTCTTTGAGCTTTGTGAAATCCCCTACGTTGGCTGCGGTGTTGTTGCTTCAGGAGTATCTATGGACAAAGCGTATACAAAAATAATAGTGGAAAGCCTCGGAGTTGTTCCTCAGGCAGATTATGTACTTGTCCGTAAAAATGACAGCAACAGCTACATTGAAGAAGCAGAAAGCAAACTGGGATATCCTATGTTTGTAAAGCCCTGCAAATCAGGCTCCTCTCAGGGTGTATCCAAAGCAACAGACCGTGCAAGCCTTATATCTGCTGTAAAGCTTGCGCTTAGCCACGACTCAAAGGTACTTATTGAGGAAGCAATAAGCGGACGCGAGCTTGAGTGTGCCGTACTTGAAAGCAAAGGAAATATAGTCTCTTCCAACGCAGGCGAAGCTGTAGCTGGCGATGTGTTTTACAGCTACGAGGCCAAGTACAACAACTCTGATTCAAAAACAGTTCTTAATCCCGATATTCCAAAGGGCGTTAATGATACAATCAAAAAATACGCTGAGGCAATTTTCAAAGTATTAGGCTGTAACGGTCTTTCAAGAGTTGATTTTTTCCTTGAAAACGGAACAAACCGTGTGGTTTTCAATGAAATCAACACTCTGCCCGGCTTTACCGAAATTAGTATGTATCCCATGATGATGGGGGAAGTAGGCTATCCCATAGAAAAGCTTATGGATGCACTGATTGAAAGTGCCGATATTCAAAAATAAAAATTTAACCCTGAGTACAGGATTAATATAAAATTTATACTGTATATACAGAAAACGGAGGAATACAAATGTCACTCTATCAGAAAATTGTAAACAAAGAAGAGAAAATTTCCCTTGTAGGTCTGGGTTACGTTGGTATGCCCATTGCCGTTTCCTTCTCAAAGAAGGTTCAGGTTATCGGCTTTGACGTCAACAAGGCTAAAATCGACCTTTACAAAAGCGGTATCGACCCCACGAAAGAGGTTGGCGATGATGCTATCAAGGCTTGTTCTGTTGATTTCACCTGTGACCCCGAGCGACTCAGAGAAGCAAAGTTTCACATTGTGGCAGTACCCACCCCTGTAAATTCAGACCACACACCCGACCTCTCTCCTGTTGAGGGTGCAAGCCATATTTTAGGTAAATATCTGACAAAAGGCTCCATCGTTGTTTACGAGTCCACCGTTTACCCCGGCGTAACAGAAGATGTATGTGTTCCTATCCTTGAAGCAGAGTCAGGTCTAAAGTGCGGAGTTGACTTCAAAATCGGCTACAGCCCCGAGCGTATCAATCCCGGCGACAAGGTTCACCGCTTAGAAACTATTGTTAAGATTGTTTCAGGTATGGACGAAGAAACACTTGAGGAAGTAGCAAAGGTTTACGAGCTTGTTGTTGAGGCAGGCGTTCACAGAGCAGAAAGCATCAAGGTTGCAGAGGCTGCAAAGGTTATCGAAAACTCACAGCGTGACATCAACATCGCCTTTATGAACGAGCTTTCCATTATCTTCAACAAGATGAACATAGATACAAAGGCAGTCCTTGAAGCAGCAGGCACCAAGTGGAACTTCCTCAAGTTCTTCCCCGGACTTGTAGGCGGTCACTGCATTGGAGTTGACCCCTACTATCTTACATATAAGGCAGAGCAAATGGGCTATCACTCCCAGATTATCCTTTCAGGAAGACGCATCAATGACGACATGGGTAAATATGTAGTTGAGTCCCTTGTTAAAAAGCTTATTCAGGCTGATATTCCTGTTAAATCTGCTAAGGTCGCAATTCTCGGATTTACCTTCAAAGAAAATTGTCCTGACACAAGAAACACAAGAATTATTGACATCGTAAACGAGCTTAAAGAATATGGCATCACTCCTGTTATCGCTGACCCTGTTGCAGATGCTCAGGAAGCAAAGCATGAGTATGGTATGGAGTTTGTTGACATAAACACCATTAAAGATATGGATGCAGTAATCCTTGCAGTTGCTCACGATGAGTTTTCTTCCCTTTCTATGGAGGATATGGCAAAGTTCTACTCAGGCAACAACAAGAAAGTTCTTCTTGACATCAAGGGACTTCTTAATCGTAAAGAGTATGAAAACGCAGGCTATATTTACTGGAGACTGTAATCATTAAGAGGAGTATGTAAAATGGGATACAAACATCTTAAATTTCCCGAAAATTCTGTGTTTTTAGTTACAGGCGGTGCAGGATTTATCGGTTCCAACCTTTGTCAGGCAATTCTTGAAATGGGCTACACAGTCCGTTGCCTTGACAACCTTTCCACAGGCAAAAAATCCAATATGGACGAGTTTATTGACAACCCCAACTTCACTTTTATCGAAGGTGACATCCGTGACCTTGATACCTGTATGAAGGCTTGCGAGGGCGTGGACTTCGTTCTCAATCAGGCTGCTTGGGGCAGTGTTCCCCGTTCCATTGAAATGCCCCTCTTGTATGAGGACATCAACATCGGCGGAACTCTCAACATGATGGAAGCCGCCAGACGCTGTGGGGTTAAGAAGTTTGTATATGCTTCCTCCTCATCTGTTTACGGAGATGAGCCTAATCTTCCTAAAAAGGAAGGCAGAGAGGGCAACCTCCTCTCCCCCTATGCTCTCACTAAGAGAGTTGACGAAGAATACGGCAAGCTTTACAAAAAGCTTTACGGTCTGGACACCTACGGTATGCGTTACTTCAATGTGTTCGGCAGACGTCAGGACCCTGACGGAGCTTATGCCGCTGTAATCCCCAAGTTCATAAAGCAACTTCTGAACGGACAAGTCCCCACAATCAACGGTGACGGCAAGCAGTCCCGTGACTTTACATACGTAGAAAATGTAGTTGAAGCAAACCTCAAAGCTTGTCTGGCATCTTCAGACGCAGCAGGCGAAGCTTTCAATGTTGCCTACGGCGGCAGAGAATACCTGATTGACATTTACTATGGGCTTACAAAAGCTCTGGGCAAAGATGGTGTAGAACCAAACTTCGGCCCCGACAGAGCAGGAGATATCAAGCACTCAAACGCTGACATCTCCAAAGCAAAGGAGCTTTTAGGTTACGACCCTGACTACAGTTTCCAAGACGGCATCAAGCTTGCAATTGAGTGGTATAAGGAGAATTTGTGATGTTTCTTACAAAAGTTAAAACTACTTTATCAAACATAGGTGGCAACGGAAGTTCACTAGAGATGCTGTATTATCGAGTAAAATATGGAATAGCCACTTTCTTAGGCAAAATCTGGAGTGAAGAGCGATATGCAAAATGGTTCTATCATCTCTACACTGGAAAAGAACTTGACCTTGACAATCCAAAAACATTCGATCATAAATTGTGGTGGTTAAAACTTAATAACAGAGATCCCAAACTTACCATATGTTCAGATAAACTTGCTGTAAGAGAATATGTAAAAGAAAATGGCTATGAAGATATTCTTATTCCTCAATTAGATGTATTTTCGTCTGTTAAAAATTTAGATTTTTCAAAATACAACGAGGAAGTTGTTGCTAAATGTACGCATAACTCTGGCGGACATATCTTTTTCGATCCTAATAAGCCCCTTTCAAAAAAGGAAGTTCACACCGCAAAAAAGCGTTTAGCTTACATTCTAAAAAAGAACGCTTTTGTTCTCTCTAGAGAATGGAACTATAAAAACATTCCTCCAAAAATAGTCGTAGAAAAAATAATACGCAATAAAAACGGAGAGTTACCTCTTGACTATAAGTTTATGTGTTTTAATGGTGAACCCAAATTGTTATTTCTGGACTTAGGAGTAATAAATCCTGACAGTTCCTATAACCACGATTATCCCAGAAATATTTACGATATGAATTTTAACCTTCTTCCTGTTTTTGAAACAAGACCTAATGCTAATTACCCCGTAGCGAAACCTGAAAATTTTGAAGCAATGGTCGAAATCGCAAGAACACTCTCACAACCATTTGCACATTGTAGGGTTGATTTATATAATGTTGACGGAAAAATATATTTTGGAGAAATCACTTTCTATCATGGCGGTGGATGCAACAAAATCGAACCCGAAGAATGGGATTTGAAAATGGGCGAATGGATTGATATAAACAACAAAAAAATAATTCATAAGAACAATTAAACTCACAAAACAACTATGAAAAAAAATTTAATTTCTATAATTATGGCAGTGTACAACTGTGCACCAACCCTAAAAGAAGCAATTGATTCAATCCTTAATCAAACATATACAAATTGGGAATTCATTATTTGCGATGATTGTTCTACAGATAACACGCTTGAGATTGCCAAGGAATATGAAGCAAAGCATCCCGACAAATTCAAAGTTATTCAGAACAAGGTTAATTCAAAGCTTTCCTATTCTCTTAACCATTGCCTTGAGTATGCAGACGGCGAGTTTATCGCCCGTATGGACGGAGACGACATCTCACGTCCTGACAGGTTTGAAAAGCAGGTAAAATACCTGAGAGAACATTCAGACATTGACTTGTGCAGTACACTTGTTCAGCGTTTTGATAAAAACGGGTTAGCTGATATAATAAGTAAACCTGAATTCCCCGACAAATACACACAGCGACACCAAGTAGCATTTAATCACGCAACCATTATGACATACAAGTATGTCTACGACAAGTGCGGCGGTTATACAGTTTCTAAAAGAACAGTTCGTGCTCAGGATTACGATTTGTGGTTTAGATTTTTCTACCACAACTTCAAAGGAGTCAATATGCAGGAACCCCTGTACCTTATGCGTGAGGATATGAATGCTATAAAACGCCGTACCTTCAAGGTTCGCTTTAATGCTTACCGTACTACTGTAAAAGGGTTTCGTCTACTAAAATATCCAATAGTGTGGTATATTAAACCGACTATTTCTTTTATTGTAAAAGGGCTCACCCCAAATTTCATTGCTTATAAATACAGAAAATATCAAGCAAAAAAAGCTAACAAATAAATCAATTAAGGAGGACAATATATGCAAGTTATGATATATACTGCTATTGCAGTAGGTCTGTTTGCTTATCTTGCAAACAGACAATATAACCATGCATTTACCAGTAACCCTGTTACAGGTAAACCCGGCACAGGTAACCTAACCTCCTATTATTTATTTGTTTTTATTTGTGCAGCTATCCTTGCTTGCGTTGCAGGATTTCGTTATTTTGTAGGTACCGATTTCGGTGCTTATTACTGGAGATACCCAATTTATCTTCAGGAATTGGGAAGTCGACTCATGAGTTGGAACGAACCTGGCATTTCTGTTATAGCAAAGATTGTCGGGTTCTTTACTGATGACGGAGCTGCTTTTACCTTTGTATGTGCCGCCATTACGGTTACTTTGTTTGTCTTCACACTCGCAAAGCATACAGATGACTTTTTCTTCGTGGTAATGCTGTATATATTTACATCCTGTTGGAGCGGTTGCTTCAACGGTATACGCCAGTATTTAGCCGCCGCAGTCCTTTTTGCAGGGCACAGGCTTATCTTTGAAAGAAAATTTATCAAATACTGCATAGTAGTTTTTTTAGCTGCCTCTTTCCATGTCACTGCACTTATAATGCTGCCTATGTATTTCCTGATTACCAAAAATCTGGATATAAAAAAAATTATTTTTATAATGGTTGCCGGTATCGTCTTAATCTTCTCATATGATTTTCTCTTTGAATTAGTCGGAGTATTGAAAGATGAAGACATAAATACAGACCTTGCTTACGTACAACGCGAAATTCACCCCCTGCGTATTTTAATTTCCCTTGCCCCAATTCTTCTCTACTTTTTCCTTGTACTGCAAAAACGAGCCTTTTCGGAAGAAGAAAATTTCTATATGTGCTTTATCTTTGTTCGTGCCGCAATAACAATTGCAACCTCAAACAGTGCATATCTTAACCGAATCGGTTTATATTTTGACCCATTTATCCCTTTAGCACTTTTGTTCCTTATAAACAAATTTGATAAAAACCAACAAATGATTATTAAGGCGGTTTCGCTGATACTATATGCCATAGTATGGGTATATATTGATGCATCAAGAGTCGAGTGGCATTGGATTTTTGACCGCACTGAACCATACTACAGTAAATACGTATAATACCGCATAATCCTATGATTTCTAATAAGAAAAGAATTATAAAACTTGTTCTCATAGTTATCCTATCCATGCTGTTAATATGGGTAGGACTTGACCTTATAATCAGCAACAACGTGATTACTGTGGAGAGGTATTCTCTGAGCAGCGACAAAATCACATCCCCTGTAAGACTTGTTGTGGTAGCTGACTTGCACAGCAAAGAGTTCGGAGAGGATAACTACCGACTAATAGAAAAAGTCCGTAGTCAAAATCCTGATTTAATTCTTACTGTCGGTGACTTGACAGAACGTGATGCTGATAAATCAGAAGCTGTGTCCCTGCTTGAAGACCTTATTCCTAAGCTTTGTGAGATAGCTCCTGTTTACTCCTGTCTCGGGAATCAGGAACTAAGCAATGAAAACCGTGAGGCGTTAGAAGATGCTTTAACACAAAGCGGAGCTGAGCTTCTTGAACTTGATTATCAGGATATAACAGTAAACGGAAATAAAATCTGCATAGGCGGGCTCAGCTACTACCGCAGCTGGGATGAGAAATCAAACGCTTATCTTCAGGAATATGTGTCTGAAGACGAGGAGAGTTTCACTTTGCTTTTATGTCATCATCCTGAGTTATACCTGTGGGGCATTGAACAGTATCCTCTTGACCTGATGGTAAGCGGACACACTCACGGAGGTATGATACGTCTGCCCTTTATAGGTGCTTTATATGCACCTGAGCAAGGAAAGTTTCCTGATTATGCGGGAGGCTTCTACGAAATGGAGTTGGGCCATCTGGCAGTTTGCAAAGGTCTTGGGTCTTCTCCCGAAAGCTTACCCAGATTTCATAATCCCCCTGAACTCATGGTTATTGATTTAATATGAAAAATAATAAACCTCTTGAAATTGAATACAAATACCTCATTCGTTTTCCTGATTTAACTGCTCTTGAGACACAGCCTGAGTATAAGTGCTGTGAGCTTTTGCAGATGTATCTTAGTCTGCCCGAAAACCTTTCAGAGGGAAGCACCCGTTGCCGTATCCGCTCTGTAAGAAATTCTGCCGGTGTAAAGTATATCAAAACCTTCAAGCAGAAAATTACAGAAATAACACGTGTGGAAATCGAATCGGAAATAAGTGAAGAGGAATTCAACCTTTTAAGCAATTATATAGCCAAGGGATATTCTCCCATTCATAAAGTCCGTCACAGTTTTAAGCTTTTCGGCTTTACCTATGAGGTAGATATCTTCCCTTTCTGGAGCGACAGGGCTTACCTTGAAATAGAAGTAGAGTCAGAGGAGGTAAAGCCTCCTATTCCTGACTTTATCACTGTAATCAAAGATGTAACCTTTGACCCCAGATACCGCAACTCCGCTCTGGCACAAAAGATTATTACTGAACCAATCAAGTAATTTTTGTTATGTACCTTTAGTAAAAGCACTGATAAAACAATAAAATCTTTATTAATATGCAGTCCACTTTATCCATTGATAAGGTGGGCTCTTTTATATCTGAAAACTCCTCTTTATAAGCTCCATAAAAGTCTGAGACTCAGACAGAACACAACTGCATATACTAAAAGCACCAAACTATCTTTTTACACCTCAAAATCACATTTATTTTCATAAAAGGGTTTTCCCTGTTATATCCTGCTGTTCGAAAACATATATTTTATCATTACCGAACAGGAGGCAAGACTATGATAGAAACAGTTGAGGAACGTGCGGTAGAATTGGGGGAATATATCATTGAGAACAAAGCCACAGTACGACTTGCCGCTAAAGTATTCGGAATAAGTAAATCCACCGTACATAAAGATGTCAGCCACCGACTGCAAAGCCTGAACCCTGCACTCTACTCCGAGGTAAAGGAAGTGTTGGAGCACAACAAAGCAGAAAGGCATCTGCGAGGCGGTATTGCCACAAAGAACAAGTATCTTCGCCTTGCAGATGCAAAAAACAACAGATAAAATTAAAATTGACTTTACATAAACAGTCAAATGTAGTATAATTCCATAATAGTTAAGAATGTCAAAATTTTCTTTTAAGAGGAATCAGGAGAAATCAGATATGAGAAATATTCCTTTTTCACCCCCTGACATTACACAGGCAGAAATTGATGCAGTTGTTTCCGTACTTGAGTCGGGTTGGATAACCACAGGACCCAAGGCAAAGCTTTTTGAACAGAAGATCGCTGAGTTCTGTCACACAGAAAGAGCTGTATGTCTTTCTTCTCAGACTGCCTGTGCAGAAATGACCCTGCGTATTCTGGGTGTTGGCCCCGGTGACGAGGTTATTGTCCCTGCATACACCTACACAGCTACCGCTTCCGTTGTTTGTCACATAGGTGCAAAGCCTGTTATAATCGACTGTGCACCTGACAGCTTTGAGATGGACTACGACAAGGTAGAGGCTGCTATAAACGAAAATACAAAGGTTATCATTCCTGTTGACCTTGCAGGTGTAATGTGTGACTACGACCGCATTTATGAAATTGTAGAAAGAAAGAAGCACCTTTTTAAACCTTCCAGCGAGCTTCAGGAAATCTTCGGCAGAATTATAGTTATGTGTGACGGTGCCCATGCATTAGGTGCTCAGCGTAATGGCAAAATGTGTGGTGAAGCTGCAGACTTTACAAACTTCAGCTTCCATGCTGTTAAGAACCTGACCACAGGTGAGGGCGGTGCAGTCACATGGAGAAATACAAAGGGCATTGACAACGACTACCTTTACCGCCAGTATATGCTCTTTTCACTCCACGGTCAGACCAAAGACACCTATGCTAAAAACAAGGGAACATCATGGGAGTATGATGTTGTAAAAACCCAGTACAAGTGTAATATGCCTGATATTCTGGCAGCGATGGGTCTTGCTCAGCTTGAGCGGTATGATGCAACTATCGCACGCCGCCATGAGCTTATTGAGCGATACAACAATGCCTTTGCCGACCTGCCTGTCAGCGTGCTTAACCATGCTGATGAAAACCACCGTTCAAGCGGTCACCTGTACTTTGTACGCTTTAACGGCAAGGACGAAAACTACCGAAACACCTTCTTCAAGCGTATGGCTCAGAACGGCGTTATCTGTAATGTTCACTTTAAGCCCCTGCCTTTGCTTACTGCATACAAGGATTTAGGCTTTGATATTAAGGACTATCCCAACGCTTACAATATGTATAAGAATCAGCTGACTCTTCCTCTGAACACAACTCTTTCAGATGAAGACGCTCAGTATATTACCGACACCTTCCGCAGGTGTATGGCTCAGCCTTACTGATAATAATACAAAGGCTGCAGTAATCTCCAATTAAGAATCTGACCGCTGCAGTCGGGGGCTTCCCTGCTGCAGCGGTTTGTTTTTTCTGAAAGGCTTACAATTTACCGCTTTTTCACCTTTTGTTCACGGATTTTTAAGATAAAAAACGCATTTGTTTCTAATTTATTCACTATTTCCTCCAAAAATAGTATATAATTAAAGGTGACAAAGAATTAACAGGTAATTCTTACAATATAAAACAGGAGTTCTGAATATAACGGAGGAATAATTATGGGTACTTACAAAGTTCTTGTTGTCGATGATGATACCAATATTTCTACCCTGCTGAGACTTTACCTTGAAAAAGAAGGCTTCGAGGTTGCTACTGCAGCAGACGGTGCGGAGGCATTGTCTTTGTTTGAAAAGGTACAGCCCGACCTGATTCTTCTGGATATAATGCTGCCGAAGCTTGACGGCTGGCAGGTCTGCCGTGAAATCCGCAAATCCTCCCAGTGTCCTATCATTATGATTACCGCAAAAAGTGAAACCTTTGACAAGGTTCTGGGACTTGAGCTTGGTGCAGACGACTACATAGTTAAACCCTTTGAAAATAAAGAGGTTGTGGCACGTGTACGTGCTGTGCTTCGCCGTACTGCCACAGGCGAGAGCACCGCTGTAAAAGAAGTAAAGCTTGACAACCTTGTTATCAACCTGACAAACTACGAACTGAAAGTAAAGGGAGAGCTCATAAGCACACCTCCCAAAGAGCTGGAGCTTCTTTATCATCTTGCAAGCAACCCTAACCAGATGTTCTCCAGAGACCAGCTTTTAGATGAAGTATGGGGCTTTGACTACTGCGGAGAAAGCCGTACCATTGACGTTCACATTAAGCGAATCCGCGAAAAAATTGACGGTGCTTCCGACAAATGGGAGCTTCGCACTGTATGGGCAAGAGGCTATAAATTCGTAACCTTTGAATAAACTTAAAGGACGGAGAATGTAAAATATGACAAAATCCGTATTCAGGCGGTTTGTGTTCTTCAGCCTTGCGGTTGCCCTTATCTGTATAATTGTGGTCTGCGGAATTATCACATACCCTGTGTCTGAGTTTATTGAAAGCTCAAAACGAAGTACATTGGAAGAAAACACACGGAGTCTGTCAAACCTTGTAAGTGAAATTTCAGGAGATGACCTGTACTCTCTGAGTGCTGACGAAAAGCGGGTTTTCACTGCTTCTCTCCACACCTATTCCTCGTCACTTCACGCAATCACAGCAATTACCGATACTCAGGGCAAGGTAGTTTTCTCCTCTTCTGAGGAGCTTTCAGGCAAGGTAATCAACCTGCCCGACAGTTTCAGAAAGCAACTTTCCCGCAGCAGTTATTTTGAACACGGAACCTTACACGACATTTACAACCGACAATATTATATCTCCGCTCTTGCAGTTACTGCAGATAACGGAGTGGATGTTATCGGCTACTGTATCATAGCTCAGGCCACACTGTGGACAGCAGACTATATTCCCACAATCTTCGGTGTTCTTGTTATGCTTGTGGTGATTGCCGCTATACTCATTTTCATTCTGTCTGCTGTTTATGCCTACAACACTACCCTCCCCTTAAAGCAAATGGCGGCAGCGGCAAAACGCTTTGCGGTAGGCGACTTTGCAAGCCGAGGCCACGTAAAATCAAACGATGAAATCGGCGAGCTCTCTCAGGCCTTCAATGAAATGGCTGACTCCCTTGCATCTTCTGAGGGAATGAGAAGAAACTTTATTGCCAATGTTTCTCATGAGCTAAAAACACCTATGACAACCATTGCAGGTTACATTGACGGTATTCTTGACGGTACTATTCCAAAAGACGAGCAAGACTACTATCTGGGCATAGTGTCTCAGGAAGTAAAGCGTCTTTCCCGACTTGTCACCTCAATGATTTCCCTCTCTAAGATTGACAGCGGAGAAATCAATGTAAAAAAAGCTCCCTTTATAATTCAGGAAACCGCTTTCAATGTTCTGTTAGGTTTTGAAAACGAGATTGAAAAAAAACACCTGAGTATTGAGGGAATGGACACAGACGAGGACATAATAACCTTTGGTGACAGCGACCTTATTCATCAGGTACTCTACAATCTTGTAGAAAACGCAGTGAAGTTTACAAACGAAGGCGGATACATCCGCTTCGGCTTCACCCGAAAAGCCAATGCCACCTATGTATGTGTTGAAAACAGCGGTGAAGGCGTCCTGCCTGAGGATTTAAAACTAATATTTGACAAATTCTATAAAGCAGACAAGTCCCGAAGTGCCGACAAAAAAAGTATGGGTCTGGGACTTT
The DNA here is from genome assembly GCA_045541275.1 of Ruminococcus sp. Taxonomy (GTDB): domain Bacteria; phylum Bacillota; class Clostridia; order Oscillospirales; family Acutalibacteraceae; genus Ruminococcoides. The sequence continues at coordinate 62,214 of JAZQIX010000012.1, read as the reverse complement.
ATATAGTACGAACCATTATAAGACTTCACGGCGGTGATATCACAGCCGAAAGCGAACCCGGAGAATACTGCAGATTTATTTTCTGGATTCCTGACGAAGCAAAGATAAAGAAAGAACTACCCTATTTCATTAAGGAGAAGAAAAATGAGCAATGACAATCTGAATCCCACACAGGGAAACACACCTAATGAGGATATTATCCCTACTGAGATTCCAATAACCGATATTTCTGCAGAATCTGAAACAACTGCTCCCGTTACAGAGTGTACTGTAGCAGTAGAAGAAGTCTCCGCACCTGAGGAGGTAACAACGGAGTTTTCAGATACTCAGGAGAAACTCTGCTCTGCATCTGCAGAAGCCTCAGAGTCTGAAGTTACTATAAATGCAGACTCTGAGATTGCACCTTCTGAGGAACCTTCAGAGGTTGTTTATACTCAGCCTCTGACACCCCCTCCCTACCGGATGCCTCCATATCAGGCACCGTCGCCTCAGCCACAGTATTACAACACAGGCACACCCACTGCATCTGAGCCTCCAAAAAAGAAAAAAGGCCACATTGCATTTCTTATCTGTCTGTGGACTCTAATCGGAATATTTGCTATTGGCTTCTTTGTGCTTTGCGGCTATGTAGCAGGACAGAATTCAGAGGGACGGGATTTTACAAAGCCCACATTCTTTGAGGAATTCCGAGACAACGAGGAAACCGAGCCTGCAACGGATGAGTCAGACTCAAAAGAAACTCCCGATGGTGTTGTCCCCTTGCCTGAAAAAGACGAAAATGAGTATTCATCAGAGGGCAGTATTGAACTGAATTCTCTGCCTCGTGACAAATCCAACACAGACAAATACACAACTCAGTATGCATACAAGAAAGTTGCAGAGTCAACTATCGGAGTTGTATGCTACGAAAAAGGCTTTACAGGAAAGCCTGCATCTCAGGGTACAGGCATTGTAATTACTAAGGACGGCTACATTGCCACCAACAGCCATGTTATCGGTGACAGCCGTACTGCCTACAATGTACAGGTGGTTACCAATGACGGCACAACCTATGAAGCAAAGGTTATAGGCTATGACTCCAGAACAGACCTTGCAGTGCTTAAAGTAAATGCAAACAACCTTACACCAGCAGAGTTCTGCGACTCTTCACTTGTTGAGGTTGGCATTGACGTTATTGCCGTTGGCAACCCCGGAGGAATGGATTTCCAGAACTCACTGACACGGGGTGTTGTGTCTGCTCTCAACCGTGAATTGGGACTTTCCGCTCAGGTAACCTACATTCAGACAGATGCGGCAATTAATCCCGGCAACAGCGGAGGTCCTCTTTCCAATATGTACGGTCAGGTTATCGGCATCACAACAGCGAAAATCAGTTCTGAGTCTGTTGAGGGTATGGGATTTGCAATTCCCAGCCGTACAGTTAAAGAAATCGTTGACGATCTGATGACTCAGGGATATGTAAACGGCCGTGTCCGTCTTGGCATTTCCGGTCAGGCTGTTTCTTCATCAATGCAACAGTATTATAACCTTCCCAAAGGTATTCTTGTAGGCGAAATTTCAGAAGGCGGTCCTTGTGACAATACAGATTTAAAGGTAAATGATATTATCACAAAGATTGACGATGATGAAATCACAGATTTCTCTGATGTGTATGCAATCTTAGGAGAGCACAAGCCCGGAGATAAGGTAGTTCTCACAATATACCGCAGAGAAACAGGAAAGACCTTTGAAATTACTATAACCCTTATGGCTGACGAAGGAGAAACCCAACAATAAAACCAAAGCCACCGTCCGGATATATTCGGCGGTGGCTTCTTATTTTATCTTCTCACTTAAAGACTGCATCGTGGAGGGAGTCAGCACTTATTACCCATAGAACTGTAAATAAACTCTACAGCATTATCACGCCACAGCAGTTTTCCGTTTTCTCTGATTCTTGAGAGCGTTACCGCTGTGCCTTTTATCTCTCTGGCGTACTCACACAGCACCCCTCGGCACACAGGACTAATCACAGGGTAATCAAACAGTAGATAGTATCTGCCCATATATAACCACAGAGAATTTCTGTGCATATATATATCCTTACTTCCAAGGCTCTCTGCACAGCTGAGCATCTCTTCAGCGTCTTCAAACACAAAGCAAGGAAAATCCTTAAGCCTCTTTATCCTGTAGGTTTTGCGTACAGCTTTCTCCATCAGTGTTACAAGAAGAAGGCATCCGCTTCTGTGAGGCAGAGCCTCCATAAGCACAGTCCCTTTTTTAAGCTCCAGCCCTGTTTTTACACAAGCAAGTCGCATAAGCCGAAGCAGTACCTTCTTTGAGTGCTCATCGCAAAAACTCATATCATTAAACCGAAGGTCAAAACTCTCCATATCCTCGTTACACAGAGAAATCAGCACCTTACGGGTATCAAGCTGTTCAATGGTCATAGCCCTATCCTCCTTAAAAAGGCAGTCCCTTAAAAGTCTGCCTATATAACATATTATTCAGATAAGTTGTACTTTGCAAGTGAATGTTTTTGGATGGAATTTTGTAACTTTTCGGTTGAAATAAATTCATTCCCGTGATACACTAATAACAGATATTTATATTAAAATCCAAGGAGGACAATATTATGCCAAAATGGCTTGAAACTGCCGTATTTTACGAAATCTACCCCCAGAGCTACTATGATACCAACGGTGACGGTATCGGCGACCTTCAAGGTATTATTGAAAAGCTTCCCTATGTTAAGTCCTTAGGCTGTAACGCACTGTGGCTTAACCCCTGCTACGACTCTCCCTTTATGGACGCAGGCTATGACGTAAGAAACCACAAACAGGTTGCACAGCGTTATGGTACAAACGAGGATATGAAGCGTCTCCTTGACACTGCCCACAGCATGGGCATCAAGGTTCTCCTTGACCTTGTACCCGGTCACACTTCTGATACACACCCTTGGTTTCAGGAAGCTAAGAAAGCTAAAAAGAGCGAGTATTCCAACCGCTACATCTTCACAAACTGTGTATGGGATGCACCCTCTGATTACCGTCTTATGTGCGGTATCTGCGAGCGTGACGGAAACTACCTTGTAAACTACTTCTCCTCTCAGCCTGCTCTCAATTACGGCTTTGCTGAGATAGAGCATCCTGACTGGCAGTTGCCTTGTGACCATCCGGACGCAAAAGCTACCGCAGAGGCTATGAAGGATATTATCCGCTTCTGGCTTGAGATGGGTGCTGACGGCTTCCGTGTTGATATGGCCGACTCCCTTGTTAAGAACGACAAGGACAAAAAGGCTACTGCTAAAATCTGGCGTGATGTTAGAGATATGCTTGACAAAGACTTCCCCGAAGCAGCCTTTGTAGCTGAGTGGTGTTATCCTGAGCGTGCTATTATGGACGGCGGATTCCATATGGACTTCTATCTTGACCACTACGGCAACGGCTACTCCAAGCTGTTCAGATATCTGGATGAAAAAGGCGTAAACCACGCATTCTTCCACAAAAGCGGTAAGGGTGACATCACCGCTTTCCTTGATGAATATGTGCCTGCATATACACTTACAAAGAACACAGGCTACATCTCCTTTATGACCAACAACCACGATATGCCCCGTGCTACTTACTATATGGACAAGGACACCATCAAGCTGTCTCATGCTATGATATTCACGATGCCCGGTGTTCCCTTCCTCTACTACGGTGACGAGCTGGGTATGCGTTATCAGAAAGAGCTTGTGAGCAAAGAGGGTGGATTCTCCCGCACAGGCTCCCGTACTCCCATGCAGTGGGATTCCTCTGCTAATATGGGATTCTCCACGGCAGATGCCGATAAGCTCTATCTGCCTGTAGACTCCGAGGTCGGTGCTCCCACAGTTGAGAATCAGAAGAACGACCCTGACTCAATCTACAAGGTAGTAACAGACATCATCGCACTTCGTCACAAAATCCCTCAGCTTGGCAACGGCTCTGACTTTGAGGTTGTATATGCACAGAAAGAAAAGTATCCCTTTGTATACCGCAGAGGTGACTACGTTATCTTTGTAAACCCCAGTGACAAAGATGAGACCATCCCCTTCGCAGAAGATATCAAAGAAACAATTTACACCATCGGCAAGGTAGACTTCACAGGCAAGGAAGCTACAGTCTGTGCATCCTCCTTCACCATTGTCCGCACAAAATAATCAGGTGTAACCAATACAAGTCAAATTAATAACACAACAGTAAAGGAGCATACAGAGTGTTACCTCTGTATGCTCCTTCTTTTTGTCATGTTTCTCACATTCCTCCTATTCATTGTAAACAATTTTCATTGCGATTGCGGTAATATCGTCATCGTGGGTGTTTTCTCTTCGCTTCATTGCCTCATTCACCACAAGAGAGGCAAAATCCTGACATGAGGCTTCCCTCCAGGTTCGTATTAAATCCTCAAGCCATTTTTCGTCTCCCACAGTTGCTCCGTCAGAAATCATCACTACTACATCTCCTTCGTGCAGTGTTATGGTATCCTTTGCAAACTTTACCTCGTTAAGAATTCCCACCGGCAGAGATGGGTACTCCCTGCGGTAAACCCTGCCTCCTTTGCGTATATAGGTTACAGGAGCTCCTGCTTTTAAAATATTCACCTTGCCTGAAAACAGGTTCACATCCACAATATCAAGGGTCGCTGTAGACTCCTCCTCAGATTTTATCATAAGAGACGAGTTCACCACCGACAAGGCACAGTCATATGAAAGCCCTGCTTTTATAAGCTTTGTAAGTATGCTCACCGCCATATTGGAGTCCACCGCCGCTGAGCCTCCTGAGCCCATTCCGTCACTGATAATTGCAACCATACTGCCTGAACCGTTCATAAAATATTCAAGGCAGTCACCGCAAAGATTATACCCCTTTGCAATGTGCTGAGAAGAGCCAATCTCCACATCGTAGTCTGCAATCTCACTCATAACAAGCCTTAATCTGTCCACTGTCCTGCTCTCAGCAGGCAACTCAAAACGCCGTCCGCAACACCGTGATACTGTGCGGTGAATTTCCTGTGTGTTTATCTCTCGCTTTCTTGAGAGGGCTACTTCCAGCTCTACAGTCATACCAAAGCTTCGGTTGAGTCGGCAACAGCAGTCAACTGCCACCACGCCCTGATTTCTAAGCTCTTCTGTAATACGCTGTGCACTTTCTGTATCAAAATCCTCAAAACTCTGAAACTCCTCGCTTAAGTCCCAGAGCATATCACTGAGTCCTGAAAACTGCCCTGCCACCACAGACCGCACCTGTGTAATTCTGCGTTGAGCCGAAAGTTCACTTAGATACTCCTTGTAGCTTTCATTTATGTTGCCTGCAAGCTCTCTCTGCTTACAGCATTTCTTAGTAAACCTTTCGTTTACATCCTCCTCCCTTACAAAGCCTTCACGTCTGAGCACCTCCATAAGTCTGCTGAAGTCATCCTGAGAAAGAGCCTTCTGCTTATCCCAACAATACACTCTCAGTCCGCAGGCAGAGCAGGTTTTCTTTACTGCACTTTCATAAATCTGTGCATCCGACTCAGGGTCAAAGTTCTTTCTGAGCTTTTTTGAAACCTCAGTTACACACTCATTAACTCCATCCAAAGCCTGTGAGGCGTGCTCAAGACGCATTGTAACACTACGACACATTGCCTCGTTAACACCTTTATCAGAAGTCGGTGTAAATGCAGACCTTACTACATTTCCAAAGTCTGAGGGGATAAACATGAAAATTCCTGTTCCAAGCAAACATTCTATAAAAAGCGAAAGCACTAAACGCTTATCAGGACTTGCAAAGGACAGTACTGTACTGCAAAGTGTGAACACCGCCCCCACCGGAAGCTTACCGAGGGTTGCAAAGAGTCCTCCCACAAGTCCTCCGAAAGCATAGCCTCCTGCAAGAAAAGACATCTGTGTTGTTCCAAGACTAAACACTACGCCTGTGGCAATTCCGCTGATGCTACCCCCTGTCACTCCTCCGTACCTTGCACACAAAAGCACCGTCACCACAGCCATAACTCTGCCCAAAGATACTCCCCAGATGTTCACAGACCCAAAGGAAAGCATCAGTATACATGCAGAGACCGTCAGGCAAGCTACCTCCTGCTGAGAAAAACCTGTTATTCCCCGTGAGGTTGATGCAAGCTGAGCACTTCGGGATATAAAATAAGCACCTGTTGCAGATATAAGGGACTCCACAAGGCAGACACCTAACTCCGACATTCTGCTTGTGCTTACAAACATCAACGCTACACCTGTTGCAAACATAGGCACAAAAGCAATCAGCGGAGCAAACAGTCTGCTCTTAGTTAATTTATCTATATCGCTTAGTAACCACTTCAGTGCTCCTATTGCAAGAACTACCGCTATATACCGAAAGGAGTCAGAAGGAGAAAGCAGTATGTAGCCTAAAGCACTGCCTATTATTGATACCCAAGTAAACCTGTGTGGTACTGCCGAAACATAGGAAGCACCGAAGGGCGAAAGCTCTGACAGCACCGCTCCTCGGGATATTAGCACTCCAAGCAAAAAATACACTGCCTGAATTATAATCTCCTTTGCAAGAGATGAAAAATGAAATTCCTGCTCTCTTTTTTTCTTGATTGTTTTTGTAGCATCCATAACTTTTGCCGTCCTGTCCTCTATTTTCCTTGAAAGACAGAAGTTTTTCTGTCTTTTGATGATTACATTATATTCCCTTCACAGGTTTTGTTTTGTCGGTGTTTGAATGGACTTTCTTCGGAACTTTTGTAAAAAAACAAGCCAGGCAATGTAAAAAGTATCTTAAACTGTTCTTCTTAGGAAAATCTGAGACAAACTGCAAGATTACGTACATCAAAAGAAAATGGGCAGACTTTCCGTCTGCCCATAAAGATTTATGCCATATATTAAGTTTTAAACTCAGTCGTCACAACCGATTACAACTGATGACTGTGCTGGCATTGTGAGAGTGCCGTCATCAAGGGTTGCATAAACAGAGACAGATGTATCCGTATTCCCAGGAGGAATGGCAACAGTCTGTGCGTACAAATCTCCGCGGATAACTGCATCTTCCATCATATCATCTGTGATTGTAAGTGTATGGGTGTTTTCCTTATCCATATTGTGGATAATCAGCAGTGCCTTACCCTCGTACTCCACCTTATAAGCACAGATTGCTGTGTTGTCAAAGGTGTAGGTCTCTGTAATGTGACCTCTTGCAATCTCAGGGTTTTGGTTCTTAATCTTTACAACTCTGCGGTAGAAGCTTAAGAGTGAATTCTCGTCATCGGTCTGCTGTGCAACGCCGCCGTAAGGACAGTCAGAGTAAGCACCTGCAGTACACCAGATATCAGATTCTACGTTATCGTCCCAGTTCATAGCACCGCGGAAGAAAGCGTCATTACCGTGCATACCCGAAGGCACAGCCATGCCGATTTCCTCGCCATAGTAAGTGAAAGAGTTACCCGGTGAGAGCATATATGCGGCGGCTGCCATCTTCTGGAAGCTCAGACCGCTTGCAAAGTAGTTTGCACTTCTGACTGAGTCGTGGTTAGAGAGGAACATTGCATTTATTACGTTCTCATTTGCATCTAATGAATTTTCGTCAAACTTTTTAAGCTGTGAAGCCAGCTGATTGCCTGTACCCGAATTAACTGCTGCCACAAAATTTCCGCCTGAATTTGCAAAGGAAAAGGCAAACTGACTGTCAATACCTGACTCATATGTTTCATAAAGATAAGAGTTACTCTGCCAGTTCTCGCCTACCATATATACATCAGGGTTATATTTCTGAGATGTTGTGTAGAACCAATTAAGGAACTCATTTCCGTCTGTTATGTCATCATCCATATACTTTACTGCATCAAGACGGAAGCCTGCAACACCTCTCTCAAGCCAGAACTTAGCAACTTCCTCAAAATATTTGCGTGTTCCCTCATACTCTAAATTCCACTCAGGCATTTCTCCGCTGAACTGTCCCTCATACCAAAGGTCAGCGGCACCTATTACCTGTCTCCAGCCTTCCACACCCGGCAGACCGTTTTGGAATCTGTAATACTGAGCATAACCGTCAAGCTTTCCTGCCTTTGCTTCGGTTACTGCCTGCTGCCAAAATTCATGTCCAGTACCGCAGTGATTCAGCACCAAGTCAAGAATTACAACAATTCCACGCTTATCACATTCCTCAATAAGCTTATCAAAGGTTTCAAGGTCGCCAAACTCAGGGTCAATATCCATATAATCATCCACATCATACTTATGGTATGAGTCTGAGGGCATAATGGGAGAAAGCCAGATTCCGTCAAGTCCTAAATCAGTGTCTGTGTCAGGATTGCCGTCATTGATATAATCAAGCTTATCTATAATACCCTGAAGGTCGCCGGTTTCGTCTCCGTTTGAGTCATTAAAAGAGCAAACCCAGATATGATAGTAATTTCTGTATTTATCAGTTGACTGAATCTTGCTGAGACCTTCTGTTGGGTCTTTATAGCTCTCGTCACTGTCGCAGGCTGTAAGCAGTACACAGCTTAGAGCCAAAATTATAATCAAAAGCAATGAAACAAATTTTTTCATATTATAGCCTCCAATCAATAGTTTGGAATATATAAAAGGAGCATCCGCCTGCAAACACAGAACACACTCCTGTTATTTTCAAATTAAGCAAATCAAACAAAAGGGCGGCCGCCACGCGGCAGCCGCCTGATGTTTAATTAAAGTTTGATACTCCGCAGGGAGTACCGAAGCACAAGGCAATTAACCCTTAACGCCGCCAGCTGTAACGCCTTCAACGTAGTACTTCTGCATGTACAGGAACAGTGCTGTGATAGGAATAGCAACAACAACTGAGCCTGACAGGAAGTAACGGTAGTAGTTAGACTTGTACTCCTTATCAGTCCACATCCACAGACCTCTTGAGATTGTATACTTCTCAACCTCTGTACCCATGATAATCTTAACAAGAATGAAGTCACACCAGGGGTTAATGAAGGAGGTAAGAACTGTGTAAACAACGATAGGCTTGGACATAGGAAGGATAATCTTCCAGAAAATCTGATTTCTGTTAGCACCGTCAATGGTAGCAGCTTCGTCCAGTGCTCTGGGGATTGTATCAAAGAAGCCCTTAGCAACTAAGTAACCAAGACCTGCGCCGCCGCTGTAGCAAAGTGTCAGACCCAGAAGTGTCTGAGTAAGACCCATCATCTTAAGGATGTAATACAGAGCGATAGTGGTCATAAAGCCGGGGAACATACCCATAATCATACCAACGTTGATGAAAGGCTTACGAGCCTTAAATCTAAGACGGCTGAAGCTATATGCAACCATCAGAACAGAAAGTGTAGAGATGATACAAGAGCATGTAGCAACGATAAGTGTGTTAGTAAACCACTTCATAAACATTGTCTCTTTGAAAAGACCAATGTAGTTGTCAAAACCAAGCTCTGAAATCTTGGGGAACAAGGTTGTTGACAGAATAGCAGGAACGCCGCCTGCAGGGTCTACACGGAAGGAATGAGCAACAAGCCACACAAGGGGGAATATCCAGATAAGACCCATAACTGCCAAAGCAATATAAATGAAGGCATTAGCAATACCTCTTCTGAGTTTATAGCTTTTTATCATGAGAATTCCTCCTCGTTCTTCGCTGACTTAGTCATATTAAATGTAACCAGCGACAGAGTTGCACAAACAATAAATACCAAGATACCTATTGCAGCACCCAAGCCGTACTTGTTCTGGTTTACAGAGAGCTTGAACAGCAGGGTGATAAGCAGGTCGGTCTTACCGGCACTGTACTTGTAGTCGGAAACCTTGGGACCGCCTTCTGAAAGCAGATAGATAACGTTGAAGTTATTGATGTTACCAATAAATGTAGTGATAAGATAAGGTGTTGTAACGAAGAGCATGTAAGGCAGAGTAATCTTAGTGAAGCTCTTTACAGGGCCCGCACCGTCAATTCTTGCGCTCTCGTACAGATCCTCAGGGATATTCATAAGAATACCGGAGGTCATAAGGATTGTGTAGGGAATACCTACCCAAATGTTTACAACGATAACTGTAATACGTGCCAGAATAGCGTTGTTGTTAGTTGACCAAACATCCACACTGGAGGGCTGACCTGTGAACATTGAGATAATCAGGTTCAGAGGGCTCTCTGTGGAATTAGAAATCATCTGAGCCATAACAAGAAGTGTAACGAACTGGGGAACAGCAATTGTCATAACAAAGAGTGTTCTCCACAGCTTCTTGAGCTTAATGCCCTTTTTGTTAATCATAAGTGCTACAACCATACCGAGAATGTAGTTGGAGAATGTAGCAAAGATTGCCCAAATGATTGTCCAGCCAGCGATTTTTGCGAAGGTGTAACCCATGGATGCACCGCCGCCTTCTGATGCGCTGAAGATTTCCTTGAAGTTGTCAAGGCCAATCCACTGGAAGGAGTCGTAGTTTACATCTGAATAGTTTGTGAATGCCATGAATATCATAAAGATAAGAGGCAGAAGAACAAACACACAGATAAGGATAACAGGCAGGGAGAGCATAGTTGTATGGAACTTGGAGTCAAGGAGCTCCTTGGACTCTTCCATAAATGTCATAGGCTTTTTGCCTGCCTTGATAATTTCCTCGTTTTTACGTGCTGACTTTGTGCTTGCAACATAGATTGCAATGAATGCAACAGTCACCATCATGGCAAGGATACCGTAAAGCAGAATCTGGTTACTGTAGTACTTAACAACAGTCTGCTCCATCTGCTTGCCCATAAATTCAAAAATTTTAATTTCCTTAACGGCTTCAAGGCTAAAGAATAGACCAAGATATGTACCGCCAAAAGCTACCATAAAGAGGATATAGAGAACTTCAATAGCGAAGAATGCTATACCCTTAACAACCTGACCTCTGCAAACATTGCCAAGACCCATAATAAGGTATGAAAGCTTTGTAATAATATCTCCCTTGACAAAACCGAGGAAGAAATCCTTGCAACCATTGCCGATGCCAAAGATGAAGTTTTTTATACCTCTGCCGATTGCGCAGAAGAATTTTTTAAGATTAGAGGGAATCGCTTTTATGAACTGCGTAAACTTATACCAGAAACGCTGAAAAGCATTCAACGACATGTATTCGGTATATGTCACCCTTCTCACTCTCCTTTATCTAAATATCAAACATATTAGATAAATCTGATACCGAAAGTGAAAGGGCAGCCCGAGCCGCTTTAAGTCCGAGCTGCCCTTCTGACTTAGTTTATCAAATTACCGCAAATAATTTTAACTAAATAATTAACTGTTAATTATTCGTCACGGATGTTTGTGATACAAGCCTCAACCTCAGCCTTAATAGCCTCAGTAGAGAGGTCGCTTGTGGGCTCGCACATGTATGTGCCGAGAGCTGCAAGCGGATCCCAGAATGTACCAGCAAGACCTGTCTGAGGAACGGAGAACTCTGTCTGAGCCATCAGAGCAGACATAGAGGGATTGTTCTTAACGAAATCGCTCTGCTGTGCTGCTGAGTTGGAAGGAGCCCACTCGAGCTTCTCTGCTCTCTCCATCTGGCAATCCTCGTTTGTGAGGTAGTATGCGAGAACCTGAGAAGTGATGGGATATACAGTCTGGCTGTTAACGCCGAGGAACTTGTAACCGAACATGTTGATGGACTGAGTTGCAGTGCCGTTGATGTCGATTGTGGGGATGATTGCATAACCAGCCTTGTCGCCGAGGTTTGCCTTAACAGCTGCGATGTTCCAGCTACCTGCAATACCAGCAGCAGTTGTGCCGTTCTTGAAACCGTCAGGAATGAGAGATGTGTCGCCGCTCTCGAAGTACTTGCCTGCAATACCTGCATTGAAGAGGTTTGCGAATGCCTGTACGGAAGCAGTTACATCGTCAATGTTGTAATCGTTGAATGCCTGTGTGAGGCCGTCCTCTTCGAAGCCCTCAGTCTTAAGACCGCCGGTGTAGAGGAATGTGCAAGCAAAGAAGCCGTTCTTAGCGTCCATGATGAACTTCTTACCGGAATCCTTACATGCCTGAAGTACGCCTTCCCATGTCTTAGCCTGCTCGTCAGTTACATAAGTCTTGTCATAAACAAGGATGTAGCTGTTGTCGCCTGTCTCGGGGTAAGCATAGAGCTTGCCGTCCTTGGAAGCAGCAGCAACGGAAGCAGCTGTGTTGTCAGCTGTTACGTTCTCAGGGAAGTAAACCTCTGCAAGTGCGTTAGCATTGTAGAGCTTGTCGATCTGGTCAGAGGGGAAACCGAATACGTCAGCAGCAGCCTTAGCATCGTTGATAACTGCAGTAGCAGCATCGTTCTCACCCTGAACAGCTGTCTCAACATTGATTGTTGCATAGTCTTTGAAGAGCTCGGAGAAAGCTGCAGCCTGAGCCTTCAGAACGTCCTGAGCAAGCTCGGGACCCCAGAGCTTAAGTGTGATAGCCTGGCCGTTAGCCTCAGTCTTGATAGCTTCGCCCATCTGAGCGATCTGGTCAGCAGTCCAAGACTCTGTAACTTCGGATGTGCCTGTACCTGTACCATCCTGAGCAGCGCCTGTTGTTGTGTCATTGCCACCGTTACCGGTACATGCAGCGAGACAGCCAACAGCCATCAGAACAGCGAGGAGCAGAGCAAGAATCTTTCTTGTCTTCATGGTAAAAAACTCCTTTGTTAAAAATATTTTTGTCAGCATAATTTTTGATATGCCGAGTGCCGTACATTTATCCTTTACCACAATAAATGCACGTTTTTCACTACAGTAATAATACCACAACAGGCAAGGTTTTTTCAACTCCCTTTGTACTTTTTATCTAAAAGAATAATTTTAAAGTCTGTTTTTAGTTAATTTAACTATAGTTTTTTTGATTTCTATCAACAATGCACAAATCACAACTGCTTTTTTTGGTTATTTCACTCATTCTTCATTTGTGCATTGTGACAAACATAAATCAGCTAAGTGAGTTATTTTTGCTAAAAACAAGAAATCATACAGATTATTTTCATTAATCAGCCTGCTTAAACCGCTCATATCATCAACCTATAGGGTATTTTTAACAAAAGTGATTTTTTACCCCCTATATATTGCTGACACCATACCTTTTATTCTCATTGACAAGTGAAGAGAAAAGTTGTAAATTTAGCATATAGGATACCCAATCTATATAATATATATACGGAGGTACTGACAAATATGAAACTCAAAGACTTGTTAAACTCACTTGAATATACCATAGTACAGGGTACAGACGATGTAGAAATTTGCGATGTAATCTATGATTCACGCAAGGTTGTAGGCGGATGTGCCTTTGTGTGCATCAAAGGCTATGCCACTGACGGACACAAATATGCCCAAGATGCAGTAGAAAAGGGTGCCAACACTCTTATTGTAACCGATGCGGTTAATGTTTCTGAGGATGTAAACATTATTAAAGTATCTGATGCAAGGGTAGCACTCTCCAAAATGAGTGCAGAATATTTCGGAAATCCTGCAAAAGAACTTACAACCGTTGCCATCACAGGCACAAAGGGCAAGACCACAACCGTTGCAATGATTCGCTCTATCCTTGAATGTGCAGGCATCAAGACTGGTACCATTGGCACCTTAGGTATCATAATAGACAACAACATATTCAAAACCAACAACACCACCCCCGAGTCCTACGAAATCCAACAGGCTTTGCGTAAGATGGTAAATATGGGCTGTAAGGCAGTAGTTATGGAAGTTTCCTCTATCGGTCTCAAACAGCACCGCACAGACAACATCATTTTCGACTATGCAGTATTCACAAACTTCTCTCACGACCACATTGGTGACAGCGAGCACAAGGATATGGAGGAATACCTCCAGTGCAAAGCACTTCTCTTTAAGCAGTGTACGCTGGGACTTATCAACATTGACGATGAAAATTGCTCCGCTCTTCTCAAAGACAGCACCTGCGAAAAAGAAACCTACGGCTTCTCAGATGATGCTGACCTTGTGGGCTTTGGCGACTCACTCATTGCACGTGCAGGCTACATCGGTGTACACTTTAACACAAAGGGTATTAAGGAACTCAGCGTGGACGTAGCAATCCCCGGCAGATTCAGCGCATATAACGCTCTTGCCGCAATCTCCGTTTGCCGCCACTTCGGCGTAAGTGATGAAGACTTGCTCAAAGGTCTGGATACCGTCAAAGTTAAGGGCAGAGTAGAGACCTACCCTGTACCGGGTAATTACACTCTTCTCATTGACTACGCACACAATGCTGTGTCTATGGAGAATGTGCTCACCACACTGAGAGAGTATAACCCCACCAGACTTATCACTATGTTCGGTGCAGGCGGTAACCGACCCAAGTCAAGAAGATACGAGATGGGTGAGGTTTCAGGCAGACTCTCTGACCTTTCTGTTATTACTGAGGACAACTCCCGCTTTGAGGATGTAAACGATATTATCGCAGATATTAAGGTTGGAATTGACAAAACAAACGGTAAATATGTTATCGTTCCCAACCGTGTAGATGCAATCCGCTACTGTATTGAAAACGCTCAGGACGGAGACATCATTGTACTTGCAGGCAAAGGTCATGAAGATTATCAGGAAATCAAAGGTGTTAAATACCACCTTGACGAACGCGAGGTAATAGCAGATATTCTTAAATCAATGTAACTTCATAAACGCACAAAAGGACTGTATCGCTTTGATACAGTCCTTTTTATATGTCATTTTATCACAGGGAACCTCAAAGTTACCTTGAACAAATCTCCGTCAATGGAAAGCTCAAGCGTACCGTCTTGGAGCTGTGTCAGACTCCTTGCAATGGATAGTCCAAGACCATTACCCTCGGTATTTCTGGATTGGTCTCCTCTAACAAACCTCTCCATCAGTTCTTCCTCGGATATGTTCAGTGCAACCCGTGAGGTATTCTTAAGTGTTATCACCGCCTCCTCTCCGATTTTTTCAAGAGACAAGTACACACGGGTGAACTCCTGTGCATACTTACATACATTATTAATAAGGTTATCGAATACCCTCCAAAGTCTTCTCCCGTCTGCCATTATCATAACAGCCTCCTCAGGCTGAGTGACAATCAATTCCAGATTAGCCTCTTTAAGTCTGTCCCCATACTCGCCTACCGCCTGAGTCAGCAGAATGTTTGTGTTACAGGGAGCTAAAAGCACCTCAATATTACCTGTAGATGCCTTGGATGCCTCCACCAAGTCCTCAATAAGGCGTTTAAGTCGCTCAGAGGAGCGGGCAAGAACCTTTGCATATTCTGTAATCTTTGCATTTTCACAAGGCTCATTTGCAATCAGGTCAGTATAGTTTATTATAGATGTAAGGGGAGTCTTTATATCGTGAGAAACGTTAGTGATAAGCTCCGTCTTCATCCTCTCACTCTTCATACGCTCATCAACTGCCACAGTCATACCCTCGGCTATACTGTTGAGGTTTTCGCCGTGAGACTTAAAGTCGCCCCACATCTTTTCGGTATTCACCTGATAACTCAAATCCCCCTCAGACAAAGCCTTTGCTCCCTTCTGGATCTTTTTCATTGTGAACACACAGTTCAGCACAAGAGGAATAAGTATCAGCTTTTCCACTATCCAGAAGGATAAATAGTTATCAGGCTCCCACCAACAGCACATTATAATGATTAGCTCAAGTGTCGTTATACCCACAAGGGACAGGAAAGTTTTCCAAATAAGAGGAATATTTCTGATAGCACGGAAAAGTCTTTTGCACTGTCTCCAAAGAAATTTTGCAAACCGCCACAAAGCTCTCAGTACATAGAAGATAACTGTATTCCGCCACCATTTGCCCAGCTTTATCCGTAGTGCAAAACTCATAAGCCACCCAAGGCAAACGGATTCAACTATAGCTAATGCCGTCGCCAAAACGGGAACCATTGCGGATATAATTATAAAATCATCATAATAAAGAATCTCGTCCGCTACTGCAAAGAACACTACAATACAGAGCACAGAAAAGCCTGCAGTTAATGCAGTGAGAATATCAAAAGGAACCTTTGTACCCCAACCCGCTTTCACACCCTCATAGCCTGCACGGTGACCCGAAGAGCAGACAAGAAACACAACACAGGCAATAACAATAATCAATGCCACAACGCCTACAACATAAACCCAGTACAACATTGAATACAGAAAGTCAATAAGTTTTTCCACCATAAAGTAGCTGTCCTGTATTCCGTATTCTGTGCTGATAACCATATCTACATCTGCCAGAATCAAAGTATTTTCAATCAATTCCTCTGTTTCGGCATAATATCTTACATAATCACTTTCTCGCCACATAAAGGAAATATCTGTAGTATTATTATATTCTACGTCCCCCTGAGGAGTATATTCCCAAATCATTTCACCTGTTCTGGAGTCGGTAAAAACCGCAGACACAATACTGCTACCATCACAATAGTTTTGAGCATACCTCTCAGCCTCTTCCCTGTTGCTTCCTTCTCCCAGCACTAAAAGACGAGGTAACAGTTCCTCACAATCCTCTCGTGCAATAGCATTAAAAGACTCTCTAACCATAACAGACTTCGGAGTTGAGTACATCTTACCTCCTGCCATCAGTACAGCAGATACAACACAAGCCACCAGAGTAAGAGTCATCATAATTGTAAGCAGAAATGCCACAACCTTGGTTATCATACTGCTTGTGATTGTAAACCCTTTCCGCTTTTTGCCATCTGAATCGCCTTCCTCGGACATATCTATTATCCGAATCTTACTTTCGCTATTTTTCATATACCTTTACCCCTTTCCATTTTATACCCCTGCCCAAACACAACTTTAAGATACCTTGGCTGTGCAGGGTTAATCTCAATCTTCTCACGCAAATGGCGGATATGTACCGCAACTGTATTCTCGCTGTTTCCCAGTGCAGGCTCATTCCAAACATTAGTATAAATAGCCTTGGGAGAAAACACTTTGTCAGGATTAGACATAAGGAGTTTCAGAATCTCATACTCCTTAGGAGTAAGGGACACCGCATCTCCGTCAAGGGTAACCACCTTTGTCCTATCGTCAAGCTCAATTCCGCCGATAATAAACCTGTCAGAGCGAATTTCACCGCTTCCAAGTTGCATATACCGTCTAAGCTGTGACCTCACCCGAGCCGCCACCTCCACAGGGCTGAAAGGCTTCGTCACATAATCATCCGCACCTACATCAAGCCCCAGTATCTTGTCAGCATCCTCACTCTTTGCAGTAAGCAATATAACAGGCACGTTGCTCATCTGACGAATCTTTGCAAGAGCAGAGATACCGTCAAGCTCAGGCATCATAATATCAAGCAAAACAAGGTGTATATCCTCACTTTCAATAATCTCCAGTGCCTCAATTCCTGTATGCGCCTCAAAGAAATTATAGTCAGAATTAGAAAGATATATTTCAAGAGCATTTATAATATCCTGCTCATCATCACAAATCAGAATGTTGTACATCAAAGCCTCCCCTTTCTGACTATAATTATATACTACCTCAGATTAAGAATAAAGACATAAAGCCATTAAGATTTAATTAAGATTAATTATCAAGGACAAAAAGTCGAAAAACCAACAAGGAACAGCAAGCAACATTGTGACCAAAAGCCTGCACATCATGTTCGTGTTAGTTTTGCTCATTCTGCAAATTCTACTGACACCTGCTGTTATATATTGTCCCATCACATCCAACCCACATAATATAATAATATAACATAGCACCACAACCACACACAAAACCACACCAACACGCTACCGTGGTGCGAATATTATTCACACCATCAACAATAAAAGTCTTATGTCCTGCTGGGGAAGCAATTATTTCTGCCCAACCAAAATAAACTCTTGACACACTCGCCACTTCGTGGTAATATAATTTAGTCGCAAGTCAACAGATTGCAAAGTCTGAAACTTCCGCCACACAAATTCATATATAGGGGTATAGCTCAGTTGGTAGAGCAGCGGTCTCCAAAACCGCGTGCCGAGGGTTCAAGTCCTTCTGCCCCTGCCAATCAGAAAACGGCTTAAACACTGGGTTTAAGCCGTTTTTCCTTTGTTATTACGCAGACCTTTCGAGGTCTGCTTTTTTCATTTTGAAGCCGCAAATATCGCTATAAATGCCAATAAATCCAACCGTTTCAACCGGTACAGCATCATTTCAGCATCATTATACATTTACAAAATTAAAGTATTTGATATAATTATGTAAAGGAGATGGGAATATGCAAAAAGCTATTATACTAAATGCAAAAGAAATTACGCTTATGAAACCTATAACAAATGCAAACTACAACTCCAAAACTGTACTTACCGATTCTGCGTGGGAATATGTAGAATTATGGTTCAAACGTAGCACGCAAAAACAATCTAAAGAAGCATTGTTTTATTGGCAACAAGCGAAACATTTCTTTTTGGCTTCTGAAAACTTACCTCAAAACTCAAAACCGCTAACCGCATACTATTGTTGCTTGAACGCTGCAAAAGCTTTACTATGTATAAACGGAATCTCAGTTTCAAACATATCGCACGGAATCACACAAGATAGACATAACCAAACCATAAGCAAGTCTTTAGGACAAGCTGAGGTCATTTTTTTAGGTCAAGGAGTATTATTTGAATTATCAAGATATTTTGGTGAAGAAGCTTGCAAGCAAACACTTAACATTAAAGATCTGTTATATAATATTCCCTGCATACATAGAACTTTTACAATAACCTATTCTAATTGCTCTGAACTTTTCATTCCAATAGATAGTATAAGATTCATTAGAGAAGACAGCACAAATAAAGCATGGATTCAATTCGAAATAGACAAAGGATTCCAAAACAGCAAAGTTCTTAAAAGCATCCCAACTAGCTATAAAAGGACCAAATTAGAATCTACATCATCTTATACATTTAGAAAAGAAAACTCGCGTTTCAAATGGGATATTCACAGCGATATGGAAGAACGCCTCACAACCCTTTCTTCTTATCACAACAAGGTCAGAAAAAACATTCATTATATCTATGGTCAAACTAAATTATGGTATATAAAAAAAGATTTACCAAACAACAACCATATTATCAATCGTAATTCTATAACACTAATTTTTGCTGTTATGCACTGGATGAGCGAACTTGTCAGATATAATCCTGAGCAATTTGAAAAATATATGAATTCAAAACAAAACTGGTTATTACACGAATTCATCGAAAAAGCCTTGTATCATTTTGTTGACGAAATCAGTTGCGAAATCACTCATCAAGATATAATGACCACGAGTTGCAGAAAAAAATGATGATTACTTTTATTCACACCATCTTATAAAATTTCGTTAATTCCCTTTTCGCTTTTATTTAACTTCTCACATCTCAAAACTATCCGTTATACCAATGAGTTTTGAACTGTCGCGTTTGACATAGTAGAGTTCAGTTATCTCGGATGTGCTATGACCGAGGAGGTCTGCTACCTGTCTTGGGGTAAGGCATTTTATACTGCCGTCAGGTTGTTTAATTCCGTTGACTAAGTTCGTTGCGAAGGTATGGCGGAGTGAATGCAGTCCTTTCTGCTCTATACCTGCACCCTGAAGCACACGATAGAATCTTTTTCTGAAGTTCAGCGGTCGGGTGTAACCACCGTTTTCGTCACACACAAGAGGACTGTCATCTCCGAAGTAGAACTCTTTTCTCAGCTCCAGCACCATCTCGATTGCAGTATTATTCAGCGGTACTGTACGCTTGCTTGTAGCACTTTTAGGTTTGCCCACTTCGATTTCACGTCCGGGGATTTTTTCAAAGCCGTCACGCTTTTGCACCTCTTTCACACCCTGACGGATATGAACCACCCTGTTCTCAAGGTCTATATCGCTGTTGAGAAGTCCCAGCATCTCCCCTGCTCTCAGCCCTGTATTGAGCATAAATATGTAAGCTGCAGACTGCTGATACACTCGCTTGCCTGTGTCCCAGGTCTTGAAGCACTCATCTTTAAGTTTTATAATCTCCTCATCTGTGAACACCGTTATGGTATCGCAGGTGGGGATTTCTTCTTCATAGAAGTTCTTTTTCTTAATCATACTGACGCTTCGCATAGGGTCTTTGTCCAGAATTTCCTGCTCCATAATGTATCTGAAGTAGTCGTGGAACAGACTGTGCATCTTCTTGACAGTTGAGTAAGAGTAGCCTTCTTCCTTCTTATCGTTGAGGAACTTTTTGATATCAACCGCTTTGATTGTATGCAGAACTCTGTCACCCAGGGCAGGGTAGATATGAACCCTCGCCATAGAATCAAGTCTGTCGTAGGTGGTTCGCTCCACAGAAGGAGCTTTGAAACACTCAAGCCAGGTCTGCATACTGTCCTTGAGTTTCATATATTTTTCGTTACCGCCTGTAACTGCCTGATTGAAATTTATAATGTAATCCTTGAATTTTCTTTTTACATCGGCTTTGGTTTTGCCCGAGAAGGATTTTCTTTTGTCCACTCCGTCCTCGTCAACGTAGCGGATTGTACCGCCGTAGCCGTTGGCTCGTTTGAAAATATTTCCTGTGGTTTTGATTCTTTTTTCTGACATTTTAGCTTCACTCTCCTTATCAGCACACAACACTACCACAAAGTTTCGGGAATATCCAGAGAATTTTTCAGCGCATAAAATACCGCTCAATACGGCTGAAAAAGTCCTTTGACGCCATCATTCTACCCTCTCAAACCCGCATCAAACGGCTCTACAATGGGGTTTGCATATAATAAAGACGCTAAACGTTATAATTGCATATAAAATTGACGTCTTACGACATACTGAATAAAACCCCCAAGAATGGCTCAACGGTGGGCTTTGCCATCCGATGTGAACCGCGAAAAGGCGACTAATGACGCCATCGCTTATTCCTGCAAAAAAATCGGACATTTTCATATTGCATATTCTGTGCATAACCGATTTCTGAAAATCCGATTTTTCATTGTTTTCTGTGTGCCAATTTTTGATATACCAACCTTGCCCTCAGTGACGATAGTGACGCACAGTGACGCAAGTTTACGGCACCCGTATTATGCGTCCCTTGCGGCACTTGCGTCACTGCACTTTGCTTCAATTCAACTGCATCTCATATATCTCACAGCACTTGGGATTTGCTTTGTGGCGGTTTATAGCCGCACCCCAGGGGATATCAAACTCACGGACAATGTAATGGTTATTGAATTTCCTTGGCTGTCCGTTTTTGCCCAGTCCTGAATCATTTATCTTTTTAATGAAACCTCTGTCCTCAAGTTCTTTCAGCTTTTTCTGCACAGTTGTTTTTGACATCCCAAGCTGTTCGCTCATTGTCGGTATGCTTGGCCAGCATTCTCCCCTTGTGCCTGCCCTGCAAACGAGATAGGCATAGAGTTTGAACTCATAAGCATCAAGTTGGATTCTGAACACATCATTTGGGAGTCTGAAGAACCCTTCTGACCTATCTACTGCTTTTCTTTCTTCTCTTGCCATCGTCATTCACCTGACTTTCAATCCATTCAATTAGTTTTGCTTTGGGAACCAGAATCCTGCTCCCAGCTTTCACACTCGGAATCTCTTTTGTATGCACAAGTTCGTAAGCACTTGTTCGACTGATTCCCAGCACCGCAGAGAGCTCCTTCACCGACAGCATCAGCGGAAGGTCATCGTAGGATTTGTAATCCTCGTGATTCATAAAATTCATCACCTTTCAAATTTATTTTTCATCTCTCTACAAATTTTACCATACGAGATTTGTAGAAATTTTGATAACCCTGTAATTTTGAGAAATAAAAAACCGCAAGGAATTTTTCAACTCCTTACGGTGACAGTCAATTTTACTCATTCAACACAACTTCATCTCAACTCTCACCATCATACATTCAATAATTATTCAGTTTTACTTAGTATCATCTTCGCAGTGAAACACCACACAGAATCTTCACAATTATTCATCGCGTTTTCCAGAGTTGCTTTTGCTTCCTCAACCAGCAAGTTCATTTTCAAACAACAATTTGCCGCATTAATTTTAACTCTATCATCCTCGTGAATTAATAACCTTGTCATCATTTCAGTGCAATCTGTTTCCGCTAACTCTTCGCTAAGTTGTTGAAGTCTTGCCATAGCTTTATTATGCAAACTTATTTTGCGATTGTTATTATAATCCTCTTTCCAACATTGTTGTAATGACAACTGAACAAACAATTCATAATAATCTTGCATTTACAAATCACCCAAACTACCAGTTGTTTTATAATCTTTCATTTACAAGCCCATTTTAACATCGAACAGATGTTTTGTCAAATGTTTTTCAAATATATTTTTATAGTCACGGAAACTAAAAATGCAACAATGCAAAGTAGATACTCTGCACTGTTGCATTTCTGATTTTTACACTGTGTTAAGTGCCGTTGCCATAACCTCTACCATAAACTTTGTGGCTATGGTGAAGCCTGATATGAATGCTTCTGTTTCAAGGCAATCTGTAATTTCCGACTGGCAGTCCTTGAACTTTTCAAAGGTTTCTTTTTGTTTTTCGCTGAGCCCTTGCATCAGGTCATCTTCGTTCTGACACAGAAGCTTCAGAAGATTATCAAGCTCACTGCCTCTGCGGATTGTCCTCTCACCAGGTCTGATATTCCCATACCATAAATCTTCAAGTGCGGTCATTGTTGCACCTCCTTCTTTAGCACAACACACTACCACACAAACTTTCACAAGTCCAGATAAACTTTTATGATTTGTAAAGAGACTCCCAATGCTCTTTGGTCATATAGTTTGTATGACCTATGCGGATTTCGTTCATCAACGGAACTTCGACTTCATTGCAGGTGTGGTGGTACACAAAACCTACCTTCTCCTGAACTCGTTTTGACTTAAGGTTTCCGTCATAGTAACCGCACCAGATTGTAGTCATCTTAAGTTCTTCAAAACCGAAACGCAAAAGCTCTCTTACGGCTTCGGGCATATATCCTCTGCCCCAGAAGGGTTTGCCCAACCAGTAACCCAACTCGCACTCGTCGTCCCTATCCGTCATATCGGTGTTACCTTTAAGCATAAGCTCAATAGAGCCAATCGCCTTGTTATTTTCCTTTTCGCAAATAGCATAGCATTGCTCACCGCTGAGAACATTTCTGATAATCTCAAGGCTTTCGTCTACGCTTTTATGAGGTGGCCAACCTGCTCTGGGGCCAATATCGGGGTCTTTTGCATATTCATATAAACTTTCTGCATCCGCCTCAGTCCATCGGCGTAATATAAGTCTTTCTGTTTCTATCATTTTCTGCCTCCAAGATTTACAAATCTATATCAATCTCATACTCATCATCAATCAGCACATAATCTACCTTGTGCTTCTGAGCAAGTTCTAAAAAACGTGCATTGTCTGCAAGCACACTCTCCAAAGTACACCCTTCATCGTCCAAACGATTCTCAACTGTGTTTGCATATTTCTTAATATCGGCAAAGTGTTTTCTTATATAGCCCTCGCTCATACATAGGCAGATATACCTGATATTTTCAAGATACCCCTTGTCAAAGTCCTTTGCAAAGTCAAAAGGAATATACACGCCCTCAACAATGAGGTTCTGCTTATTCTCAATGGCGGTTTTAATCATTTCACGAACTATGGGCCATAAATATGCGGTAAGGTCAGCATCATCACTCATGGGAGTAAGCTCTGTATTACCGCTGCGGATTAAACCCATTTTCAGATGGTCTATTGAAAGATATGGATATTTATATTTTTCAAGTAGTTTTTGTGCCAGCACAGTCTTTCCTGTGTGGGACGCACCTGTAATTAAAATAATCATTATGCACTACCTCGTAAATCTTTTTTAAGTCCACAAGGATGTAATAAACATCGGCGATGATTTTTCGCTTTTCTTGAAACCGCAAGCCTCATAAAAATGCATCTCGTCATCGTAAGCAACAACCACAATCCGCATATAGTCCTTATACTTTTCTTTTACCATATTTACAAGGGTTCTGCCAATTGTTTTTCCATGATAATCAGGGTCAACAAGAAGATAGTGAACATAGGCGTTCATAACCGAGTCATCCATAGCACATATCATTCCCACCAGTTTATCATCGTCCCATGCGGAATATACCGTGCTGAAATTTTTCATTGCAACTACGAGTTTATCGGGGAAATGCCCTGAAGACCACTCTACAGACAGAAACAGCCTCTGTAAGTCTTCACTTTTAAAATCGTGAATATCTTTATATTCAATGTTCATACTACACCTCATCAAAATATAAAATAATCAATTACCTTCGTACTCTGCAAGCATTTTATTAAGTTCTCGCACAAATTCGTTGTAACCCTTGGGGTAATTTGCAGAGCCATCAGCGTGTATGGTCTGTCCACCGTTTACAGTAGCGGTGAAGTCAAACATTATCCCGTCTTTCACATTTTTCGGGTGCTCGCCGTGGAATCCGTCCCAACGAATTACACCGCAGTTATTCATAAGCTCAATGAAATCTTTTGTATCGCAAACCGCAGTTTTCTCAAGTTCAAGAGTATCTTCTCCGTTTGAATACACTTTTCTGAAACGCCTGAGTTCTGTTTTTCCGTCGACCTCTGCGATTTCATACACACTGGTGCCTCGCATTCCCTGCAAGGTAAGTGTCATAGCTTCAATTGAGGTAATCGTTTTTCTGTACTCCCCTGCACAGCCGCACAGACCGATCAAAGTTGTAAACAGCATAATTGTCATCAAGGTTATGAATTTCTTCATTCAGATACCCCCTAAATTAAAGTTTTCTTTGGGATTTGTTATTGTACACCGTTAAAATCCGTCCTGCTTTCAAAGGGGCGATTAAAAGAACCAATCTCAATCAAATTCCCCTCAGGGTCTGCAATATAACAGGTACGCTGTCCCCAAGGCTCTGTTGTTGGTTCAAGAATTGAGCGAGCACCTTTTGATACGGCTTTGGCGTATTCTACATCAACTTCTTCGTAGGTGTCTACATATAAGGCTATTTCAAAATGACCGTTAAAACCCTTTATGTATTCATATTTTCTGCTTGTCATCTTCTCAAAGTTCTTCCGCTCATAAAGCATAAAAAGCGTGCCGTCTTTGACAAGATAAACATTGACTGCATTCTCACCTTCAGTAATCTCAAATCCTAATACATCTCTGTAAAAGCGAACCATAGTAGGCATATCTTCTACAAGCAATCCAAAACCGTCAAGTTTCATTTTTGTTTCCACCTAGATTCAAGTTTAAATCAGCAACACTGTTTCCAATGCAATATAGAGTTTCCCTAAATTGTGATTTGCATTTTTAAGCCCTTCGACCTCATATCCGCTTGACTCAAGCACATCTCCTGCTTCAAGAAAATCATAAAGCTCCAAGCCATAAAAATCACAGACAGCCTGCACTCCTGCCAATTCCATTTCAACCGCAATACACCCCTCAGCCTTTCGCTTTGCAACCAGTCCTGCGGTTTCTCTGACCATAGAATCTGTAGTCCAGACTTTTCCTAGTACGTGAGGAACTTCTAATTTCTCAAATATAGCAGAAAGCTTGTGGCTGTTTTTAATTTTGATATAGTCAGCAGGCTCTGCGTAATAATAGGAAGCACCCTCTCCGCGATAACTTTCTGTCGGAACGATAAATTTACCCTCTGTTATTTCTCTTGAAAGACTTCCGCAAGAGCCAAACATTATAAACTTTGTGGCACCTGTCTGCCAGCTTACTTCATAGCACAAAGCCGATGCAAGAGCTGAGCCTATAGCCGTTAAATAGAAAGCAATATCCTTGCCTTTATAATTCATTTTGTAAATGGAAATATTTCCGTTGCAAGCGGTCAGAACTCCTATTCCTTCACATTCATAAGTGTTAAGCAAATGAGTATGTATCTCTTTCGAAAAGATAATCAGACATATATCTACGATATGCTTTGGTTCTCCGTAAAACTCTTTAAGACTGATAATCGGTTCTGTCTTAATATCATAACAATCTGTAATCATGGTTTTCTCCTATAAATCCAAAACTTCTATTCTATCAAATTGAAAGTTATATACCTAAGCCAATATTCGCTTTATCTCCCACATAATTTCCTGCATTTGAAAATCTGTCATTGATAACTTGCATAAATTTTTCCGAAAATCCATATTGTGCCAATTCCGAAACAGGCACAAATTTCACATCATGAATTGGATTTTCATCAAACTCATTCGATGGCAATTCTATTTCTCCACCTACTCTTTTTATCAAAAAAGTAATGTGTAAAATCGTATTAGAACTCGAAGCAACATCACATACATACAACATCCGAACAATCTCTACATCAAGTCCTGTTTCTTCTTTCATTTCACGAATTAGCCCTTGTGATAGCGTTTCGCCTCTTTCCAGCCTTCCGCCCGGCAATGACCAATTTCTCTTATCACTCAATTTTTGTTGAACTAATAATATTTTATTATTTTCAATCAGAATTCCTGTGATACGAATATTGAATATATAATCTTGGTTCATATAATAAACTCCTCTGCAAATCAAAGCTTGTTAAACCATATTTTTCAAATACGAAATCCAGTCAGATAAACTTTCTACGGTAAAATCACTCAGTGCTTTTTCATAGCAATCAAATGCCTGCGGATGATTTTCCTGCATCCATCTCAGGGATTTCTTAGGTCCAAGATAAGGATGATGTACTGCATCGCAAAAAATCTCCAAGCTGTCTGTAAGCAACCAATGCCACCTGAACATTCCCTCGGCGTCACATCTTTTTACCCGTTCAAACATCTTTACGCACCAATCAATCTCCGCTTTTATTTCTTCGCTTGTTTTGATTGGGCGGTTTTGCATATAGTCTAAAACTCTGTTTTGCAGAGTCTTTCCTTTCCCGTCAGTATCCGCAATAATCTTTCCGTCAAAAATCCGAACAAAATCAGCTAAGTCATAATCTCCGTCAAAATAAGAGCTTGGATATACAAACACATCCAACTGAACCCCATTTACAAAAGATGTATCGTGAAACTGACTGTGATGCTGTGAAATAACCAAGGCGTCAAAATCGCTATTGAGATTATTTGTGCCACTGGCGTACGAACCGTAAACGATGACGGAAAGAGGACTATACTTTTGCTTTATGTATTCAATAATCTGTTCCACTAAAAACACCTCCCTAAATTGAAATTTAACTTTCAACCATCTTCCTGGTGTTAATCCAAATCAACACCCTTTCATCAGTTCTTTCAGTAATAACACCTCCGTTTGCCAATGCTACGGCTTGAGATGCTGTATTATCCAAACGAATAGTTACTAATGCTTCTTCTATTCCAATTACATTTGCCTCATCAAGCAATAATCTTAATATCTCATTACCGTATCCTTTTCCACGAAACCGAGGTGCAATTCCATATCCTATATGTCCACCTGCTTTGCTCAATGCCTCAGTTAAAAAATGTCTGACATTGCCAAATCCAACAGGAATACCATCAGCAAATAACCAAAAAGTTGTAGAAGGTACTTTCCAGCCATCTACGATACCTTTTTGCTCAGCATCCCTCTGTTTTGCAATTAACCACTCTTTGTATTCATCATAGGTTAATCCATTAGCTTTATTAAGCAATCCATTCTCCTCTGCCGGAATTTCTTGCAACATTTGATATACATCTATTCCATCATCAACAGATAATTGTTTTAACTCTAACACCATTTTAAATTCTCCTAGTTATATGAATTCAAGTTTATTAAATTGATTATATCACACCATTTTTCAAACCTCAACAGTTCCCTACAAATCCTCTGTGTGGGTTTTATTGTGTAATTCGCATCTGTTCCCTGCTTACCGAAACAAATCCCACACAGGGCAAATTTATGGCTTATTCGGGGAATCTGAGGCTTTTAATATATTTTATAATTCTTGCTTTATATATTTCCTTACCACCGGGTGGCTAAGCCCTTTGCCATCTGGCGATGGGTTTTATCTGTTTGGGGAGAAAAGAAAACTCCACACTAAGTAACGCCAAGCGATTAGAAAAAACAATACTTTGTATTGTTTTTTCTGTATTGTTTACTCTTTACCGCGAAATGATAAGCCCTTTACCTTCTGCTGACAAAAGCACCGCCACAGATGTTACTCTGCGGCGGTTACTCTTATCGGATTTTACATTTCAGTATTCTCATCGACTATGCCTGCAAGCTTAAGTGCCAGCTCAAATCCGTGGGAGAAGTTCGCTATCTCCACCAGATGTATCAGTTCATCCATATACGCCTCGCACATATCGTAGAGTTCCTGTTGCTCCTCATTCAGAGCATTCTCCAGAGCCGTCAGATTTGCATCAAGTATTCCGTAGGTTTCCTTCAGTTCTTCCTTGTACCACTCGCCTGTGGTTGTTGCGTAGAACAGTCTTTCAAGTAATGTCATTTTCATTCCACCTCACATATTCTGCATAAGAAGAGGGTGACTCGTCATCAATCAGTCCTGATACCGAGTCACCCTCTGTTTTCATTTTGTCTGCCACAATAAGTGCATGCTTCACTATAAGCAGGTCAATCCATGTCCGCTCGTCATACTCAGGATGACGACCGTCACGCATATATTCCTCCACCGCCGCACTTATCACGCTGTACTTACCTCCGCTGTAGATTTGCTCTATTGACATCTGTGCCATCTCAGCACCTCCTTCAACACAACAAATACCACACAAACCTCTATAAGTCCAGAAGAATATTTAGTTTTTCAAGCTTCGCCACAATTGCCCTGAAACAAGAGTTTTGTCATCAGCGAGTCTTTACCCTCTCATCTCACACAAACCACACACAGGGAAAATTACGACTTATTATTCGTCAGATTCTGTCACTGACAAATCTATATAACAATCCTTGTCCTTAAAACATCTGCGAAGATAATCGTGACCACCATCAACAGCACAAGCACCACAACTGCATTCTACATAATCATGGCAATATGTAGACTCAATAACATCTCCACAAATTTTGCATTGAATGGCATTTATAATTATTTATCTCATTCACTCACTCCGTATACAAATAATGCTTATCCAGGATATTTTTGCGTTCTTTCCAATCAGGCAAAAACATAGATAGTTGAGTATAGAACTTTTTAGAATGATTCGGCTGAAGAAAATGTGTAAACTCATGCACTACAACATATTCTATACACAGTAAAGGTGCCTCTACCAACATAGTGTTAAATGTCAGCACGCCTCTTTTGGGTTGGCAACTTCCCCAACGAGAAATCATATTTCTGAATTTAACCTCAGGAAACTTTACTCCGTATTTTTGGAATTTTGGATACACTGACTCGCAAACCATAAGCAGCACTTCTTTACAATAGAGTTTTTGCCACTTATCCATAGTCTTCTTCTTCATTTCTAAGTTATCTACATCTTTTACTGTTAATGTAAGATATGCCTCATCACACTCCACCATATTCTTTTTGCCTTGAACGACCTTCAATCGCCTATCGTGACCAAGAAGTCTAAACGACTCACCATCTATATATAACTTTGGCTTAGGAGCATACTTCTCTATTTCAGCATAATAATCTAAAGCTTTTAATATATAATCAGCCTTTGTGTTTATGAAGTTTTCAATTTCAAAAACAGAAACTTTCTTATTTGCTGACACAAAAATCTTTTGATCTGATTTTATTCTTAGATTAATGTTCTTAACATCCTTACGTTCAAGATTATAGCTTACACTCCTACCGTTTATCACTATTTCTCTTATCATTTGAATCTCCTGAGTGCTACAGTGATAACGTTATCAATAATTTTATCAATAACATCAAAGTCTACTATGAAGCCACATTCTTTTTCAAGTCGATAAAACATATCGTCAATATCCTGAGCAATCTTATTGTGTATCTCTTTATTTGTTTGCCAATCTACAGTATCGTGTTTCCTGACTATATCTGTTATCTCCAATGTGA
Source organism: Ruminococcus sp. (assembly GCA_045541275.1). Classification (GTDB taxonomy): domain Bacteria; phylum Bacillota; class Clostridia; order Oscillospirales; family Acutalibacteraceae; genus Ruminococcoides. Next base: position 32,404 of record JAZQIX010000012.1, on the reverse strand, counting down.
TATCAGAAACGATATCTATATTTTCATTAAGATCTATAACATCATCAAGAATCGCTGCTATTACACCATAAAACGCCTGAGCATGAGCATCTCCTTTTATCTTCTCGGGATAGGTAATATTAGTAACACCTTCACGATAATCCGCCATAATAGATTTCATTTTTTCAAGGTACTCCGCTTCAGAGATCACTCTGTTTTTGTAATCCTCCAATGCATCTTTTATTCGTTTTGAAAAGCTATCATAATACGCTGGGTTTTCATCACGTTTAGATTGAATACTCTTTGTCGCATGAGACGCAATAGCATCAGCTTTTGAACGTAACGAGCCTAATTCTTCAAGTTCTTTTTCAAGTTCATCCTTGTTCAGAATATCGACAGGATTCGTTATTTGCTTGATGCCTATAACTGACATATGTGTATCCAACAGATTTTGCATCTGAGGCTCATACTCTCTGTTATCAATAACATCTGCATAACGAATTTTTACGCTCCTACGCAGTTTGGAATAGAAAATAAATGCTGACTGATACTTTCCTATTTCAGACTTTTCAAATGCAGCATAAACTGTTTCAGAGTTCAATGCCATATTCAAAGCACGTCCAAACACACAAAGAGCGTCATAAAACTTACCTCTGATTTCATTATCAGCTAAATAGAGTTCAAGTTCTTCTGTGTCATTCTTATTGTTTATGTTTGCAAACAAATCTATCAGATGTGTATAAGTTTCTCTCAAACGAGAAACGCATACCATTACATCTACAATAACTCCTTTAATGTCCTCTGCATCATACTGTTCAAGCCCTGAACCACTATACATTTCCATTGCAGAATCCAATTTATGAATCAAGCCTCGGTAATCAACGATCAATCCAAAATCTTTGCCTTCATACAGGCGATTTGTACGAGCGATAGCCTGTAATAAGCTATGATCTTTAAGTTCTTTATCGATGTACAGAACCTGTGTTAATGGTGCATCAAAACCTGTTAACAGTTTGCTACACACAATAAGTATATCAATCTCACCATCAATAAACTTATTCTTTATTGCTTCTTCATAATCATCGACATTACCATATTGATCCATCATCTTGTTCCAGAAAGAAACAACAATATCATCTGTGCTTTCATCGACATCTGTTGCGCCTTCTCTCATATCAGGAGCGGATATAACAACAGCAGTTGTAAGATCACCAAACTCTTCAAAGCATTTGTGATAACGGATGGCATCTTTTTTGAAATTGCAAGCTAACATAGCTTTGAATCCTGTGTTCTTATATCCCTCTATAAAGTGCAAGTTAATATCCAGAGCAATACGTTTGATTCTTGCGTCTGTCGATGCTAATCTCTTGATACTACTCCACTTATCACGTAAATCTGCTTTTTGAGCATCATTCAGTCTCTTTGTAACCTGACCAAACCACAGGTCAATATTCGCTTCATCAACATTCTGATCCACAAATTTACCCTCATATATCAGCGGAACAATAGCTCCATCTTCTACGCCATCTTTGATAGTATACTTGTGTATAAGCTTACCAAATCGTGCCATAGTATTCTTCTCATTCTTCATAAGAGGAGTACCTGTAAACCCAATATAGCAAGCATTAGGGAACACTGTACGCATCTTAGTTGCAAGAGAACCATAATTTGAACGGTGGCTTTCATCTACAAGTACAAATATATCCCTTGAGTCGTTCTTCAAACCACTGTTTTCAACGGTATTAAACTTGTTGATAATAGAGGTAATAACATCTGCCGAACCTTTGTTAATCAGTTCAATCAAATGTTTACCACTGGTTGCTCTCGCAGGTGATAATCTGGTATGAGCAAATGTTTTTGCTATCTGTTTATCCAGTTCCTTTCTGTCAGTAACAATAACAACACGAGGGTTACAACTACTCATCTGCTCAAGGATGTATTTAGCCACCATAACCATAGTCAGCGACTTACCACTTCCCTGAGTATGCCAGATAACACCGCTCTGTCGATTGCCTGCAGTGTCATTTGTGTTTATTGTTTTGATAATCTCTTCAACTGCAAAGAACTGCTGATAACGGCAAACCTTTTTGACATTAGCGTCGTACAGAGTAAAGAACTTCGTAATCTTAAGCAATCGCTCAGGAGACAGAAGCGAAATTATACTACGATCCTGAACAGTAGGCTCTCTGCCTGCTACATGCTGTTCTATCAGTTTGTCTTGCCATTCAGTATATTCTTCACGCCAAACGTTCCAGAACTTCTTTGGAGTATTACAAGTTGCATACTTAACCGCATTCTTATTTGTCGCCACAACAAGCTGAGCAAATTTGAACAGTTGAGGAATATACTCTTTACGCTGATTACGAATCATCTGCTCCACTGCCTGATTCTCGCTGATAACAGGTGACTTACACTCAATAACAGCAAACGGAATACCATTTACAAACAGCACAATATCGGGGCGAGCATTCTTCTGCTTGTCCCAACTGTCACAAGAAAACTCCTCTGTAACATGATACACATTGTTTTCCGGGTGTTCCCAGTCAATATATTTAAGATTAAAGCTTTTAGAAGTACCATCAGCCAGTTTTTCCAGATAACTCTTACCAAGCATCAGAGCATTGTAAATCTTCTCACTTGTGCGTACAAGTCCGTCCGTCAAAGGTTCATCAAGATCTTTGATAGCTTTCTCTACATTATCCGAAGTGAACTTATATGTAATACCGCCAAATTCAAACTGGTTAATGGTATGCAACTGTTTACGCAAAATATCTTTCAGCAACACATCGTAAAGTGTGCCACGCTGAGCCATACAATCTTCGGGAGATATGTACTCGAACCCCAGCTTACACAAAAGCTCAATGGCAGGGTATTTGCTGATATTGTCTTCTAAATATAAATCAGATTGATTCTTGTAGCTCATATTAAGCTCCTTATCTAAAAGCAGAAATAGCGGGGCGAAATATTCGCCTCGCTGACTGCTGAATTATTTTTCTTTACGGACACCCTTAAACGGTGTTCCATCCTTTTTACCATCCATAAATCTACCCGTGTTAGTATCACGTTTAGTCCATATATTGGTCTTAGTATTCAATGTCTGAGAACGCTGCCTTACTGCACCATTTCTATGTCCATCACCTTTAGGCGGATTTGTTGCCATTACACATTCACCTCACTCTTTCACACGAAACTTTTTATTTAGATCTAATTTATCAATCACGCTATTAATATCTTTAACCGCACTTTCTCTCACAGTGTCATAATCATTGATCTTAAGCTTAAACCACGATTCCGGGGATATTATCTCATCACTAATTTCATATTTCAACTGTGTTATTAGTAATGCAAACAAAACCAATAAATACTGTCCATAATCTTCGTCAGTCTTGCCTACTTTATAAAATGTTTGTTGAATCTCAACAGCTAAAGCAACCGCATCCTTACTACCATATGCAAAAATTTTCGTCATTAGTTTCTCATACTCATCATTTGAAACACTATTCTTTTTCCCAGATGACTTTTGAACTTTTGACATCATATTGCACAACTCTAATGGTAACGAATGCATCGCTTCAACATTCTGATCAATTTTGCTTTTACGTATTTCGTTACCAAAAGTTTTAGTTGTTAACTTGTAAGTAATAAAGAAGCCCAATACTGTAACAAAAACATCAAGATTATTTATAATAAATTCTTTCATTAAATTGTCCTCACAATGCCTGTCAGCAATAACTGCATCAAGGCTTTTTTCTTTTGTTTTTCTCGGTCATAAACTTTTTGAAGAAGTTCTATTTCTCCATCAAACCCCATCAATATATGTTTTATAGCAAGTTGTTCTTCAAGATTACCAATTGTTATTGGCATATTAAAGAAGTCGTCATCTGTAACACTCATTCTATCGTGTCGTGCTCCATAATTTGCAACACTCTTCATATATTTAAACCATACAGAAGATTTAAAATACTGTTCCAAATAATCATTATCAACAACATCACTTTCAACAGAAAACACCGTATATAGCGGGGACATTACACCTGTATTTACATTATGATTAACATTTATAGGACCGCACGGAGCTGTGACAGATATTCTCGGATTATATACAAAACAACCTTCAGTTACTACATAATATTTATCGATATTTTCATCGTTAGCAATATCCTTATCAAACTGCTCACTTTGAGGTACAATTCCATTTTGAGCGCTATTGGAAAACACTAAGTTATACTTAAACCCTGTGTTTTTTATTGTTACTTTTTTTGACACTTGAGATAAAGTAATAGTATGCCATTCATCGCTAAACCCAGGCAAACGCTTTTTACCAGTAAGAAGTTTCTGCATCAGAGCTTTTTTCTGGCGTTTCTTTTCTTCAAGCAACTTTTCCTTCAATGCAATAACCTTATCCTGAACAGACAAAATTTCAGCAATTTTTCTTTGCTCAGCAATAGATGGCATAATTAAATATGAGTTAAAAAAATCATCGACTGAGATATTCAGCAACCCATGATTTCTAGCTCCCTCTTGTGCAAAAGCCTGAATTTCCCTATCCATTTTACCTGCTTCAAAATATTGAACATAAAAATCAGGGCAGCTATTCTCTTCAGTAGCAGAAAAGCATATATACAAAGGAGAGACTATTCCCAAGTCATACATTTCAAGGCGCTTCAACGCACCAAAAGGGTATCCGTTAGAATAGCTCTTATTGTATGCAAATTCCCCCTTCTTTAACAAAAAGTAATTTGTCTTATCCTCACTGGCAATATCTTTATTGAAAAAATCACGTTGACTAATAAGTCCATATTGCGCAGAGATAGTTAATACATTATCATTGTTTTCTTTGTTCTTTCGTGTAACTCGAGAAAACATTTTTTCAAATTTTGTTTCTCGCCATTCAGAAGGCACAATACCAACTTTAGCCTTTTTATACCCCTCAGGCACTTCTCCACGCCTGATTTGTTCAATTCGTTTTTTTATTTCCGGTGTCATTTTTCTCCACCCTTTGCCGTTTTTTCTCGACCATCTATTATCTCATCATAATGCCATTCCCCAGTTATCAACCAAAACTCATACGTATTCAACCATGTTGAGACCCAAGGAATAAAACTTTCAGAAATCAACATATCGCGGCTCCATCCATCGTAATCTCGATGAAAAACACATAATTGGGCATAACCATTTTTATCTATATCAAAAATATGATGAGGATATTTTCCGTTTCTTGTTTCGAGTTTATGGGAGATAAGCTTTACCTTTGGGCAAAGCCCATATCTATATGAAATCTCCACCTTATATGTATCGCTGTGTTCCGATGGCATTATATTCATGGTACAAGTAAAACCATTTTTAGTTAGCTTACTACTTTCAACATTGCTATATGTATTTCTTATACTCGTTAATTGCCACATAGCCCTTTGTATCGGCGACATTTTACGAGAATTAAAATACTTCTTTGCCATAATGATGATTCCTCGGTATTGAAACACTGCCTGACGATGAAATCTCACCCGTTGTAGTTACAATTTTCTTAGACTGATTTTCAATCGCAGCTCGGTCCTCTTTAGCTATTTCAGTAAACACTCTTTGTGTGGTTGCCACACCCAAAGCTTGTCTTAGATGGTCAGCCAACTGAGTTCTAAACAATCCATATATGCGCTTATCTATCAAGTCAGTCTTTGCTTTGGTCAACCACCTAAAAAACGCATCCGCCCTTTCGGGGTGCTTATTCCATTTATCTGCAAAATTCTCAACATCCTTGCCAGTATAACTTGGGTTATCAATATGATATTCTGAACCCTGCATTTTACTTCGGATATATCCCTCTGCATTACTAAGAAAATTGATAAGCACATCCAGTATATTATCTTCATTCCGATATAAATCCGCAGCAATTGTAGTTATTATAATAGATATCGGCTTTATATTTGTAGTATCCTCCGCAAACATCATATCTCGATGTCTTTTCAATATTTGGATTGCCTTCTGAAGAGGTGTTTTTAATTGGTACTCCTTTATTTTTTCTACTTCTGCTGAAGCCTTCAATACAGATTTATTTGCAATATACTTTTCGTAAATAGCTTTGCGGCGTTCAGCTTTCTTTCCTTCAAACCACTTAATATATCCCTTTGGGTTACTACCAATATATTCATATCTGTCATTTTCTTCGTCGTGATCTGTTATATCAATATACACATCACGATTTACAGCTGGTACAATATCCATATGAAAGCCTGGAAAATCCTCATATTCAACGTGCCAGCATCTACGTTTTTCTACTATGTCATCTTTTGTTTTTTTGTAACGCTCAAGCAAGGGCTTAACTACATCCCATTTAAGAGATTCAGCTGTCAGACCATATTGGTTAGCAAATTCACATACCAAATCAAGGTCATAATCATCAGAATCATCTATAGGTTTAATCACAGTACCAAGAGCAAATGAACCTTGAGAATACACAGTAACCTTATATTCTGGTGTTTCATCATCCAGCCACGTACCCAATGCCAGATACTCTGTTTCTGCTTTGTCAAAAAGCTCGTCGCTAATATCGATTGCCTTTGCTATTCGTTCATATAAATCATTTATCTGTTCTTTTGTATACATAGTTATTCCTTTCCGTTTAATGTAAGCGCTGCCGTCCATGTCTTTGATATATAGTTGCGGTCATAAACAGTTATTTGAGGGTCACCTTTCATTGTTTGTCGCCCAGCTTCTATTGAAACGGAAGCTGGTGCAATAGGTACTATTTTTATTTTCACATCAATCCCATAAACTTCTCTTATAGTGTTAAGAACACTCCTGTATTCATCTATTACAGTTCTCAAATCGCGCCAACTCTTTATTATTCCAGGGTTACAAGATTCAGTTGTGATTCTGTATATAGCACCATCGCCAAACTCCTCTCGTATTTCAGTTATTGACAGTTTCGCCGTTAATTCAAATGTAACAATCGGTTCCGCAGTTGAGTCTTTTGCATCCACAATTTGCGTTTCAATTTTTGCGGTTTGCTTATCACAGCGCCACTTCCAATTGTCTATAGTGCCCTGAGACTGTCTTACACTAACATTATAGTTTCTATTGATTAAAGTTCCTAGTTTAAATAATAACGGTTGCGGAGCAACCGCAAACAAAGAAATATGTTTGTCTCGTACTATTTGTTCATATTGCATCCATTGCCGTTCAACATGAGTTGCCATTATTGACCAATAATCATCTTCGTTATCGTATAAACTCAAATCTGGCGATAAATTTATTGGATTTTCTCTTGACGGATAATATTCTGGAATTATGGCTGATTTTGCAGCATAATCAGAAATTTTAATTGCCCGATTAGCAATATTGGCATTAAATATGATAATTTCGCTTTGTAGATCAGGCTTTATCGTAACAACATTAGCCACCCTAAGCTCGTGTTCTTTTTTCATTGCAATCAGTTGCTCGGCAGTATACTCTGTCTCCTCAGAATCGATAAGTTTATGACAGCGTTCACAGACTAACATCAAATTGTCAATATCATTAATCTTTGTAGAAAACCGCAACATCGAGGGTCTTTTACCACCAGCACTAAATGCATATATGTGTGCCTTTTCCGAAAGGTTAACCTTTTCCTTAGTTACATGATGGCAGTACAATTTATTTGTACATCCCCTGAATTCACATATTCCAGCAGACACACCCCACAGCATTCTTTCGATGGCTGGTTTTATTTCTCGGCTTATATTTTTAACTTTCCTATATTCTGCTTGTTTCTTGTTTTGCTCAGACATTATAATCCAAGTTCCTCCATATACTTCTTCATCTGTGCCTGCACCTCAGCAAGTTCTGCCTCGATACTGGCAATATTCGCTTTTACTTCATCAATATCAATGAGCTCTTCTTCCTCGAAGGTATCAACATAACGAGGGATATTAAGGTTATAGTCGTTATCCTTAATAACATCAAGTGTAACTACATTACTGTACTTGTCCTCGCCTGTAAAACTCATATCCGTCTTATAGCGAATGTAAGTATCAACTATTCTCTGCACATCGCAATCTCGGAGGATGTTCTGATTCTTGCCTTTCTCATAATTACCTTCTCCGCTTGCATCAACAAAGAGAACTTTATTGTTGGTGCCACGGTCTTTGCGGAATATAAGAATACAAGCAGGGATACCTGCACCGTAGAAAAGGTTTGCAGGCAATCCTATTACAGCATCAAGGAAATTGAACTGCTCAATAATAGCCTGTCGGATTCTGCCCTCACTTGCACCTCTGAAAAGTACACCATGAGGAAGAATGATTCCCATACGACCTCCTTCTGCATCAAGGCTGTGAAGCATATGCATAACAAATGCATAGTCGCCCTTAGATGTAGGAGGAATACCCCAATCGAAACGACGATAAGGGTCAAGCTCAGCACTCATTTTAGGCTTCTTACCTTTTGCATCGGTTTCTGCATTACCTAAGAAACCGCTATCCCACTTATCAAGTGAGAACGGAGGGTTTGCGACAATGCACTGAAACTTCATCAGTTTATCATCTTCAATATTCCCAGGGTTGGCAAGTGTATCTCCGTGCCAGATAACTGCGTCGTCAACATTGTGAAGGAACATATTCATTCGGCAAAGAGCCCATGTCTGCATATTCTGTTCCTGACCATAAATACGAGCCTTACCGCTCGGTATTTGCTTAAACGCTTTAAGAAGCAAACCGCCACTACCACAGGTTGCATCATAAATACGGTCGTTTTCTTTAGGTTGTACCAAACGAGCAACCAATTCAGAAACTTTGCTTGGAGTATAGAATTCTCCACCCTTCTTACCAGCATCAGATGCAAAATTTGCAATCATATATTCATAAGAGTCGCCGATAATATCTACACTATCCAACTGTGAAGGACGAAGATCAAGATCTTTAAAATCTTCTAACAAGTTTTTGAGGATAGCATTTTTCTCTTTAGGCTCTCCGAAATCAACAGTAGAGTTGAAGTCAATAGCACGGAAAACATTATGTAACTTTGCACTATTGTTGTTTTCAATAGCTGCAAGTGCTACATTGATTTTCTGACCTATCTCAGCATCATTTCGATTGTTGTAGAGATATGTAAAGGTTGAGGTTTCATCCATAACAAAACGCTCACGACTCATAGCACGTTCAACGCGACGCAAGTCGCCATCGTACTGTTCCATATACTTTTCTCTGGTTTCAGCGTATACATCGCTAAGATATTTAACAAAGAGCATTGAAAGGATGTAGTCTTTATAACGCGAGCTGTCTATCTTTCCACGGAAGCTGTCGCAAGCACTCCAGAGAACTTTTTCTATATTTTGTTTAGTAGTCATTTCAATTACTCCTTTTTACCGAATCGTATATTCTGTTAACCAACAATCTGTTGTATTTTTCTTTTTGATGAGCAAGCTTATGAAGTAGCTCCTGTTCTCTCTCAGAAAGCACTTGCATCTGGCCAATTATAAATTGCTTTTCTAATGGCAGATCTCGGATTGTCAACAAATTGAAGAAACCCGAGTTAATTGTTCCAAACGCTCCGCTACCGCTAATATTGAGTAAGATCTGTTGCCTAGTTGACTCACGTCGTAAAAACCATAGCAAATACTCTGGCAATACTCTGTCTTCGTTACATCGAATTATAGCAAAATGTGATGGCACTAAACATCCGCACCACTCGTCCTTTGTTATCAATATTGCCGTGTATGGAGCACTTAATCTTATAAGAATATCGTTGCGTTGTGTTAGATACTCCATCTTAAGTTCTTCAGAAGCGTAAAATTCTTCTGCGTATTGCAAATCTAAATACCCTAACGGAGAAACACATCTCAAAGTCAGTAATACATATTTATTTTCCGAATTCTCAAAATTCGTTAATTTTTTTCTTGAGGTTACGACACCTGTACGAATCGTAGCTACATCTTGCAGTTTCATAACCGCACCTTCTTTTTTGTATTGGGTAATTTGTGATTATAGTATAAACTTATAAAATCGATTTGTCAAGTTTTTTGTCACGAGCTTTTTGTGATATTCGATATTAAAAACACTCTATTTGCTACTTTTACACAAAAAGTGCCGACTCTGAGAAGAATCGGCACCTTGTTTTATCTGCTATTATATTGTCAGCATTCGATTGCGATTTTTATTACCTTATCCAGCTTGTTTTCGAAGATGTGGTAGGCTTTGTCAATTTCATTTAAGGGGAAGGTGTGGGTTATGAGGGGTTCGGTGTTTATCTTGCCTGCTTCGATGAGGCTGAGGACTTCATCGCAGTCGCAACCGTCAACTCCACCTGTTTTGAAGGTCAGATTCTTGCCGTACATATCGGGCAGAGGGAGGGTCTGTGGCTTATCGTAAAGTGCCACAACCGTTACTATCGCATTAGGTCTTGCACATTCGTAAGCAAGTCTGAAAGTCGAGTCCGCACCTGCAACCTCAAGGACAACATCAGCACCGCCATGTTCGCTTTGATTCATTACAAAATCAAGGCACTTATCGGGAGTTACAGTCAGCACATCGGGGTAATACTTATTCACGAATTCTATGCGGTTAAGGTCAGTTTCGCAGACGATAATCTTCTTAGGATTCTTGAGCATTACACAGAGAAGAGTACATATTCCCGTAGGGCCTGCACCGATGATGAGGACTGTGTCATCCTCGGTAATCTCGGAGATTCTTGTTGCCCAGAAGCCTGTGGCAAGGACATCACCCACAAGGAGAGCCTGTTTATCGGAAACAGTATCGGGGATTTTGTTAAGCCCCTGGTCGGCAAAAGGCACACGGACATACTCTGCCTGACCACCGTCAATTCGGCAACCGAGAGCCCAACCACCGTTTTTATCGGTACAGTTATTTACAAAGCCTTTCTTGCAGAAAAAACAATCTCCGCAGAAGGTTTCTACATTCACGGTAACCCTGTCACCCTTCTTCACGTGGGTAACGGCAGAGCCTGTTTCTTCGACTATACCTACCATTTCGTGGCCGACTGTGATACACTCAACTGCTCTCGGCACAGAGCCGTGTTTGATGTGTATATCGCTTGAGCAAACACTTGCAAGAGTTACCTTGACGATAGCGTCACGCTCATGTAAAATTTCGGGTTTCGGCTTCTCTTCAAAGTCAAAAACACCCTTTGATTTGTATGTATATGTCAGCATAGTTTCACCTTAAATCAGCACACCATCACAATGGTCGATTTCGTGTTGGATTATTTGTGCAGTCCAGCCTGTGAAGGTTTTGATTCGGGTTTCGAATTTCTCGGTCTGCCACTGCACTTTTATAGACTGGTAGCGTTTACACTTACGAGGGCCACCGAGGAGCGAAAGACAACTTTCTTCAGTATCATAAGGACCTGATTTCCTCAATATCTCAGGGTTGAACATTACCATATATTTACCCTCGTTATCAAAAGCAATTATACGCTTTCTGACACCAATCATATTAGCTGCCATACCCACACAAGAGTCCTTGTGAGCGGTTAATGTATCAAGCAAATCCTGTGCAGTCTGCAAATCATCTATTGTTGCGACCTCAGACTTTGCACCAAGGAAAATCGGGTCGTGCATAAGTTCTTTTACCATATTTGTCCCCTACCGTAAATCTGATATTTTATAAAACAATTATACAACTGACACCCCGTAAATTCAACACTTAACATCGCGCATCCCCTCATCTGAGGCTTTTAAAATATTTATTAATTCTTGCTTTATATATTTCCTTACCACCGGGTGGCTAAGCCCTTTACCATTTGGTGACTGCCTTTTGCTTGCAAATTAAGAATGCAACAATGCAAGTGACTACGGTTGCAATGTTAATCTATTGCACTGCTTGACTTAATGGTCATTCTAAGGTAACATACCCACACTTAAGGCAGTGATTATGGATTTCACCTTCTGCCTGATGCACTTTGACAACTGAAAACGTAAACATCGGTTTCAATCATAAACTCACCCCAAAACCACCCGAAATTGTGGCACGGGGTTTCCTCTTCATCAAATACTCCACAAACGCAAAAATTATATCTCGTGCCACTTTTTCCTATCCTTTGGATTTCAGTTTCTTTACTTTTGTGGACAAATAGTCTTTTGCTATGTTATAATAATTTTAAGATATTTAGAGGTGTTTATATGATTGATAAAAATCAGATGATTATTTTTAAAACCGAAGACGAAAAAATTACCATAGATGTGTTATTTGACCAAGATACCGTATGGCTTACTATCGATAATATGGTCGAATTATTCGGAAAATCCCGCTCAACAATCAACGAGCATATATTAAACATTTTTGCTGAGGGTGAATTGGCAGAATCTGAGTCTGTGAGAAAAATCGGAATTTCCGATTTTTCCACCAAGCCTACAAATTTTTACAACCTTGACGTAATTATCTCCGTAGGATACCGAGTTAAATCCCTGCGAGGCACTCAATTCAGACAATGGGCAACCAAACGTCTTAACGAATACATCCGCAAAGGCTTTGCCATGGACGACGAACGTCTTAAGAATGGAGGCGGAAGATATTTCCGTGAACTCTTACAGCGTGTTCGTGACATCCGCTCCAGTGAGCGAAACCTCTACCAACAAGTAACCGATATTTATGCAACCGCTATTGACTACGATCCTAAATCTCCGCTTACAAAAGAATTCTTTGCAACCGTGCAGAACAAAATGCACTATGCCGCTCACAAGCACACCGCCGCAGAAGTAATCTTTGAACGTGCCAATAGTGAAAAACCTTATGTTGGCATGACAAATTTCAAGGGCAATTATGTTACCAAAGAAGATGTAAGGGTTGCTAAAAACTACCTTACAGAAAAAGAACTTCAGATTCTCAATCTGCTTGTATCGCAGTTTCTTGATTATGCCGAATTACAGGCTATCGAAGAAAATCCTATGACTATGCAGAATTGGATTGACGAGCTTGACCATCAGCTCAGCAGTAATCACAGAGAATTACTCACAGGCAAGGGCAGTATTTCTCATAAAGCTGCCATAGAAAAAGCCGAGAGAGAATTCAAAGTTTATCGTGATAAAGAAATGCGTCAGCTTGAAAGCGATTTTGATAAAGCAGTTAAAAAGCTGAAAAGCAACGAGGAATAATTATGGGCATTCTTGAAGTCGCAAGCGGAAACTCCGTATGGAGAGGATACGATTACTTTGAAGAAAAGAAAGTTATTTCTTTCGAAAAAATCAGCGAAACTTTATTTAAAGGTGTCGTATCAGGCAGTTCATATGAAATATATGATGTTACTCTTGATGTAGCTCATCCTAAAAGATCCTCCTGTACATGCCCTCATGCTGAAGGAACCCGAAGAATTTGCAAGCACAAAATCGCTTTATATTTTACTATCTTTCCCGATGAAGCAGAACGACTCATAAACGAAGCAAGAGCTTACGAGGAGGAAGAAGAACAGAGGCAGATTCAAACAGAAATAGACCTTGTCACCTATGTACGTAAACTCAAGAAAAGTGAAGCGCAGGAATTGCTATTAGATTTATTATTCGCAGGTCCCGATTGGCAATATGAAAATTTCATACGAATGCACTTAGACGATTATTACAACAATTATTAGACGAATTGTCTGTTAAGTGTGATAGCATTTAGAGGCTGATGCAAAAGCATCGGTCTTTGTTATTATTAGCATCAAAATAACATCTGTTATTAATATAAGTAAGGGCAGAATTTTCAGAAAGCATCAAAAAAGCATCAAAGTGTGAGCATAGAAAAGCATCACGGAATCACGGCACGGGGTATTTCTGCAAAGCAAATTGCAAAAAAGGCTTTAGAAGGCGGGTTTCGGGGTTTTGACGCTTCACAGAAAAAGTGCCAAAAACCCAGTGTTTATCAGGGCTTTCGAGCTTTCTACATTGGCTCCAAAACCGCGTGCCGAGGGTTCAAGTCCTTCTGCCCCTGCCAAAATAAAGATGACCATCCACACGGATGGTCGTTTTTATTTTCACTTGGAATATTGAAGGACTTGAACCCAAAGTGGGCTTGCACCGTAAATAAAAATAGTCCGGGGGACTGTTTTTTAGGTACAAGGTGCGAAGACGGGTACCAAAATCCACAAGATTTTGGTCGTCAAGCAGTGCAAATCCGCCAAAAAGCGGATTTGCGTCCTTCTGCCCCTGCCAAAACACAGGACATCACATTTCGTGGTGTCCTGTTTCTTTTATGTCAAAAGCCGCTTTAACTCTCGTTAAAACGGCTTTATTTGTTTCTATTAGGTTTTATCTTTTGATATGCCTATATATTTCAACATAAGCACTACATACTGCTTGTATATACTTTTTCAGCAGGAGTTTAGCAGGGGAATGAAAATTTAAATAAATCAATGATTCATAACAAACTTTCCTTTATTTCACAGAAAAGCCTTTAAAAGACTCGTCTAAGAGTTTTATGATATCTTCCTCGTTTGCATCGTCGCTACCAGAATCAAGCTTTTGCCACTTGAAAGTAGCTGTGTGCTTTTCATAGCCTTCAAGGTGATTCTCTATATAGGAATCAAATTCTTCTTTAGTAAGGCTATTGCCGTTGGTATCTGCGTAGGTATAGGTGCGGATTGTAATATCCTCGGGATTTTCAGCAATGGAAGTACAAGTCGCAAGGCGAGTAAAACTTACAGTATTATCTTTGAGTGTTAACAAACCTTTGGTATGAGTACTGTAATCACCTGAAGCACGAACTGTATCAACAAAGGTATAGAATCTCTCTCCGGTGTCTGGGTTTATAAAACAATCTGTGCTATCTACGATTATCTCAGGTCCAGTGTTCTTGTTCTTAGTCAAATCATTTTTAATATTAATAACAGAATCAAAACCTGATGATACCTTAGACCATGTTGAATCGGTAAAAATTCCTGAACCAATAGTAGCAGCACAAACCACCTCAAGTCTACCATTGTTATCTAAATCCGTAACACAAAAAGTAGGCTCCCAGGCTGTATAATCCAATGCTAAAGATGAACCAAGCCAAAGATTCTGATTTTCGGCAATTAATTTAATCTGATTTTCAGGTTTGCTTAACTCCTCAACACTTGGTGCTAATGTCACTGCAAATCCGTTAAAAGATTCTGTAAGAAGAGAAACAAGTTCACTTTTGGGAAGGTCTGTTGCTAAAGTTTCATCTTTTAATCGTAAGTCCTGCCACTTTATTGCAACATTATATTTGTCAAAGCCGTCAAAATAATCATCAACAAAGGTTCCAAATTCGTCCCTTGTTATAGTTTCACCATCACGGGTTTTGATAGTTTCTGTAATATCATAGTCACCAGCTTCATCGGTAGTAGCGGCACTAATTGACCAGTAAGCAAGCATTTCTTCGGTGACAGTTTTGCCCTTAAATGTCAGGCACATTTTATAGTTGCAGGTGTAGGCGGCGGTGTCTTTATGATGGTCACCAAAACAGTAAAATCTTTCATTTGTATCAGGGTTTATGAAGCATTCGGCCTTACTGCTTATTATGTCTGCCTGTAAAAACTCCTTGAAGTCATCGGTTTTATGCTCCCATTTGCTAAGTGAGGTAAAGTTTTCGTCAACCTCATAGTACATACTTTCTGAGTAAAGACCTGTACCTCGGCAAACAGTGGTAATTATCTCAAGTCTACTGTTATTATCTAAATCCGTAACGGCAAATTTGAAGTGATCCCCTGAGTAAATATCAAAGGGAGTCCATATATCGGTGCTTTCAGCAATGAGATTAATCTGTTCCTCAATAGAGGGTTTGTCTTTTGTTGTGTTGTCAATACCACATGCAGTAAAAAATACGCATAACATAAGAATTGCTAAGGCTAAAGATAATATTTTTCTTTTCATATAAATCACTCCCTAAAATTATTATCCTTCATTATTTTGCAAATGTAAACACGGGATAATATATAATTTTTTCATTGGTGATTTGTGTATATCGACTAACTCAATAAGCACATACAATCATCCACTATTTAGTGAGCAACCACTCTGCGAAACTCACATTTGCAGAGTGGTTTTTCTTTACTCAAATTTCGAAATTGTCTGTTATCCCAATCAGCCTTGAGTTATCTCTTTTCACATAATACATCTCGGTTATCTGCGAGGTACTGTGACCGAGCAGGTCACCTGCCTGTCTTGGTGTTAAGGATTTGATTGTTCCATCTGGTTGTTTTACTCCGTCAGATTCTATTTACGGGGGTTTGAATTAATTTTATTGAAATAAATCTGTGTTCGTGATACTATTTACATATAGTACATAAACATAACAGATTTTATGATATTAAACACAAGGAAACACAAACTCGTTTACCATATAAATCTTCAGAAAAACGTGATATTTACCTGTGTATTATTGTATTACATACGAAGGGGAGGTGATAATATGTCCTCTAATTTGCAACGAGCGGAAGCCGCTCTGAATAAATACGGTGATTCGTTGATGTACCTTGCATATTCTTACACGAAGAATATGGACGACGCACAGGATATAGTGCAGGATTCTTTCTTAAAATTTATGACGAAAGCGCCGGTTTTTGAAAGTGACGAACACGAAAAAGCCTGGCTGATACGCGTTACAATCAATCTATGCAAAAACTTTCTTACATCTACATATCGAAAGACTTATTCGGAGCTTGACGAAAACATCAGCGTCACCGATGAATACTCCACGGGACTTGCAGAGATTGTAAACTCTCTACCCGAAAAATACAGGACAGTTATCCACCTTTTCTACTACGAAGGGTACAGCCAGAAAGAGATAGCAAAGATTCTTGATATCACCGAAACATCGGTGTCAACGCGGCTTATGCGAGGTCGAAACTTACTAAAAAATATGATAGGAGATGATTATTTTGACAGATAACAAATTTAAAGCTGAATACAAAGACTCTGTAACTGATGTTATAGAGAACGTTGTCCTGCCTACTGACTATAAATCAAAAATCCTCTCCGCCCTCAGAGAACAAGCAAAAAACACAGAAACTGAAGAACCTGAGACAATCACAGAAACTACCGATACACAGGAAACCGGAACTCTGGAAGCTTCCGAAACTATCCCCGATGACACCAAGGTTGTTCCCATCGAATCTGCAAAACCCAAAAGGAACAATTCTGTAAAGCGATACCTTGGAATCATCTCGGGCATCGCTGCTGCCATTGTCATTATTGCTTCGATACTGCTCATAAGAAATATGGGAATTTCAAATATTCCCACAACAAAGAACCTAAACTTCACAGTAGCATCCGCTACAAATCTTGTGAACATCTCAGGCGCAAGAATAACCTTCCGCAACAACGATGGTGAAATCATCAAAAACGAGGATGGCACTCCCATAACCGCTCACACAGATGGTAACGGTAACGTATCCGTCACCCTTCCTGAGTCAGACAGTTACATTGCTATGATTTCTGCCGAAGGATATATTCCTTACGAAGCTACTGTCGGTGATTCTCACGTTTATGTCAGCCCTGTTATGGACGAAAACACATATCGTGCAGTGCTGACATGGGAAAACAATTGTGACCTTGACGCAATTCTCACGATTACTAACGGCGACAAAAAAGAGCAACTATTCTATTTCAACAGTAACATCTACAACGAAGAAAATGAACTTATAGCTACTCTTGATACAGACAGCGCTGTTCCCGGTGCCCCCGAGACCATCACCTTCAATGCAACTGATGAGGGTATCTTCCGTTTCTCAGTAACATCCTACTCCTCTCTTTACAACAAAACTCCCGATATAGGAACGTCACAAGCAAAGGTAACTTTGTATAAGGGCGATGCTATCGTTGATACATTCAGCATAACCCCTGATACTCAGGATAATGTATGGTGTGTTCTTGAAGTTAAAAACTCAGAAGTTCACATAATTGACAACACATATTCTGTGGGTGCAATCCCTGATGTATACTAAATTAACGGAGGAAGTTCACATGAAAAAAATTTTATCCCTGACACTTTGCTTATTACTTTGCACTCTGACTGCATTGCCTTTGGTTTCTGTATCAGCTTTGGAGGAACCTGCTGTTTATCGTAACAAAGACTATATCTTTGAGGTTACGGACACCAACGAGATTTCAATTCTCTACTACATCGGTACAGAAAACACAGTTACAGTCCCTGCTGAAATATGCGGGCTTCCTGTTAAGAGTATTGAGAAATGGGCGTTCTTTGGCACAGATGTTCAAAAGGTTACTGTTTCTGAGGGTGTTACTGTCATAAAAGAAGAGGCATTCTATAACTGCCAGTCTCTTGAAAACGTAACTTTACCCTCTACCCTTGAAAGCACAGGTACGGCAATCTTCCGATTCTGCCAGAATCTTAAAAATGTAACCTTTGCAGGTACTGATTCAAGTCCTGAATTGGGTGAATATCTGTTCTACGCCTGCAATACTCTTGAAAGTGTGAACATCCCCTCTGAGGTCACCTCTATTCCCAAAGGTATGTTTGCTTATTGCCAGAGTCTCAACAACTTAACTCTCCCTGAAAAAACCGAAGAAATATCCGACTACGCTTTTTATAACAGCGGACTTGAGACGATCACTCTTCCCGGAACTCTCAACTCCATCGGTGAAAGGGCATTTGCAGACTGTACAACTCTCGACGAAATCAACAATCTCAACGAAACCTGCGATACTCTTTCTCCAAGTGCTTTCGAAGGCACTCCTGCAGGCAACCCTTATGAAAACACAGGTACAACCACAATCTTCTTTTTATCATCTGAAGTGTGGGAGGATGCGTATGTGTTTGGCATTTACGGTGCTTCACCTGAAGTTCAAACAGATGAGCCTTTGGGAGAATATCCCGGCATTAATATGACTCACTCTGCAACAAATCCATACGGACAGAAGCTTTATACTGCAGAAATCCCCTCAGATATAGATTACATAAAATTCTCCGATGGTTCTATTGATAACAGACGTACCGATTACATCGCCAATAGCAATTTCACAGAGCAAAATGGAATAGGCATCAGAAATATGGGTGAAGTTTTCTGGGAAGCCGAAGGATTTATATATGCAGAAAGCGACCCCTTCTTTGGTTTTCCTGTCGAAGAACGCAAAGCAATATACTTTGCAAATACCCTCGGTTGGACAGACATCAGAATCAGTTATTATCTGAATGAACCAACAGAAAACGGTAACATATGGAGTTCCGAAACAGATATGAGTTTCTATGAAACAAACGCTTTTGGCCAGGATATCTATATAGTTTACACGCCCGATACAACAACAGTTCGTTTCTTCGGCACTAATAGTAACGGACAAACCGAAGAGTCAGGCTGTGCCGAAATTATTGACGATAATAACGCATTCTATATAGCGGGAAATGATCCGATGTATTTAGGAACATATAAATATTCTCCCGATAAAAATCCTCTTGACCCCGATGCAACTGTACCTGAATCCACAAAGGATGAAACAATCACTCAATCAAAAACAACCATACAGCCTGTTGGTGCGTCTTCAACAGAAGAACTCTCAGAAAGCACCACAAAAAACGATTACCTGGTCGGTGAAGCTTACCCTGTTGTTGTTGAACATGAAAAAAGGAATACAGCATCTATAGGTGCATTGGTAGAAGATAATCTGGCTGCACTGAGCCATGCTCCCAATGCCAGATTATGGGGTGACGCCAACCATGACGACGAAGTGAACATCAGAGATACAACAGAAATTCAGAAGCACGCTGCAGAATTAATACATCTCGACTATAACGAGTATAAAAATGCCGATATTGATTGTAACGGCAACCTTAACATCAAAGATGCAACTGCTATCCAGAAATTCCTTGTACAACTGAACCCGGACTTCCCCAAAGGTCCTTTTCAGAGTGCATAAACTCAGTTTTTTGTTTTATCTTTCATACAACCCAACACATATAAAAAGTGCCCACCTGTTTGCGTAGACAGATGGGCACTTTTATTATCCGCACTTAACGGATACGTGGAGACCTTAGCGAAATCCCCACGAATTTAATGGAGCAAAATTAATATGAAAGTTATCCTGAAATCATTTTACGGATTCTAAGATGTTATCTTGCGGTTTTACCGATATCACAACCTGTTTCTATATCTGCAATCCACTTCTGAATTGCTGTGGCATCTTTGATGTTAACCTGTGTATCGCCGTCGGCATCAGCGGCATCTTCGTTGAAGTAATCCAGATTCATAGCAGCAACCCACTTCTGGATAGCAGTTGCGTCCTTGATGTTGACCTGTGTATCGTCATCTGCGTCACCGATTATATAAGTATCAGCAGCTGTTGTATCAATGATTTCTGTGGGAGCTGTTGTTACATCGTCATCACCACCGGGGATAGGAGTGGTGATGAATGTGGGAGTCCAGTAACCAACTTCCCAGTTGCCGTCTGAGTTCAGCTTATCAAGCCACACACCTGAACTTTGAGGAACGGAGAGGTCAGCAGTCTGATTATCTCCGCTGTCGTTACCGTTGTTTAGTATGTACATATTGTAAGCATCCGGGATATATGCAACCCACTGTCTCTCGCCGAAACCGTTATCCTCGGTAACAAGTTTCATAGGAGTACCGGGCCACTGAACGAAGCAATCTGTTGTACCCTCAACCCAGCAGTAGGAATATGCTGTTGTCCAAGTTTTGGATGAAAGAACCAGTGTTGTATAACCCTCGAACTCAGGATATGTACCTGAAGAAGGATCTACGGGATATGAATAGGGATCGAAGGAAGGTTCGGGAATTTTCCACTCTGTATCTTCTGCATAGTAGATAACAGCAATACCTGTATTGCCGATTGTACCTGTGAGTTTCTGGTCAACTACTGTGAACTCGTTGCCTGTGAGTGAATCTATATAAGTACCGTTGGGGAGTGTGTATGTGGGCATATTGCTGATATTCCTGCCCATACCGCCAAGGTTTACAAGTGTAGCACCAACGCCGATAGATTCATCTGCACGCTCGATGATTGTAACCTTGTCATAAGTTGTGTTGTACTCGCCTGCATCACCAAAGAAGTTATCAAATCGGTTAACCGCTGCAACCTCGGGGAGTGCCCAGGATGTAACGTTTGCATTGCCAATAAGAACATTCTGACACAGCGCATGAATTTCAGTTTTTCTTACCTCCGCATCCCAGTGTGTGCTGGAAGGAGTATCGGTGGGACGTGCAAAATAGATACCTGATATCTTCTGACGAGCTGCTGTGAGAGCCCAGATCTTGTTTCTCTGCTGAATTGTAAGAGAAGATGTACCGCCGTCGATGTATGTATCGTGAGACTCATTCCACTGGATAACATTCTCTTTTGTGAATTTTACAGTTGTGGGGTCACAACCCTCCGTCTCTGACTGATAGAAAGGTGTGGGGTTACCGCCGTTACCCATATTTTCAACTGCGGTCTTTATCCCCCAATAAGAGGAAGAGTCAGTAACGTCCATAAGCTCTGTGTACTCGTGGAAGGGACGACCGTCACCGCACTTGTTGAGGATTTCGCCGTAAGCGTAGAGCTCTTTATCGGGATAGTTTGCTCTGAGTTTAAGAAGGGTGTTCTCCCAGAAATCAGATGCAAAGT
Source organism: Ruminococcus sp. (assembly GCA_045541275.1). GTDB lineage: Bacteria > Bacillota > Clostridia > Oscillospirales > Acutalibacteraceae > Ruminococcoides. The sequence continues at coordinate 10,926 of JAZQIX010000012.1, read as the reverse complement.
AGGTGTCGTGTTTTGTCTCGATGTGCTTTGCGGCATCGAAACGGAAGCCGTCTGTACCTGCCTCAACAAGCTCTACAAAATAATCGTAGATTGCGTCCTGAACAACCTTTGTCTCTGTTGCAAGGTCAGGCAGACCTGAAGTACAGTGCTGAGTAAGGTCTTCTTCAATCTCATACTCGGAGTACTCCCAATCGTTCTCTTTATAGGTCATATTGACCCAGGGAGAATGGAAAGCCTTTGCCTCAAGGATTTCACGCTCAAACTCCCATGCTCTGGGGTTAACGTGATCCATAGGGTCAGTAGAAGGGTTGTTATAAACACCGATGTGGTCATCATCTGTACCCATATGGTTGATAACCGCGTCAGCAATAATCTTAAGTCCCAGCTCGTGTGCCTTCTCACAAAGTTCAATGTACTCTGCCTTTGTACCGAGAGCGTTGTCCTCAGACTCGTTGAGCTGGAAGCCTGCAGGCTGATAGAACATCCACCAACCGTTGGGAGCACCTCCCTCACCTTCAGGCTCACAAACATGAACACCCTTAGTGGGCATCTTGATTTCATTTGGAGGAGAAATTTGGAGAGTTGTGAAACCCTGCTGCGCTACTGTCTCCAGGAGATCAATGGCATTCTTGTAAGACCAGTTCCAAGCCTGGATGATCTTACCGTCGTTTACGGTGTCTTCAAGACCGTAGTTGTTCTCGGGTTTTATGGACTCCAGGTATTTTTCGTATGTATTGTAATCTATTCTCTCTGCCGATACACAAACAACAGATATCATGCTCATAAGCATAACAAGCACCAGCAGACAGGAAATTATCCCTCTTGTACCTTTTCTTCTCATAAACAATCCTCCTTTATTTAATCCGGCTTTTTCTGCCTTTCATTCAATACACAAATTCACAATACAAAACATCACAAAAACTTTTATTATTTTCTCAGAGGGGAGTCCTCCTGCAAAACATCTGCAGAAGGACCCCTTTCTCTGAACTTTTATACTCTCAAAATAACAGAAACATATTTTTATGTGAACCATCAGTTGCATTCTTTTTCAGCAACTTCGTGTAGTGTGATACCCTCGTTTCTGATACCGTAATAAACGGTATCTTTATTGTTGAAACCGATACGCACGGTTTCTTCGCAGTAGGCACCATTATTGGTAGTGTTTAAAAAAGCAACTTGTGTTACACCATAAGGAACCTGAACGGAATATACGGTTTCGCCCTGCTCATTTACTCCGCAAGGAGTCATAAGTACACCGGGCCAACCGGCAGATAACGCTTTGTAGGGACTCAAAATCTCACAATACACGTGGTCCCAGCCAAGGGTGTTCTCAAACTTAACCGTATATGTTGGGTAAACAAACTCTTTGATCTGACCTGCGCCTGCACAGTCATCAAACAACGACAGATACTTCTGAATGTTTGTTGCGTCCTTGATGGTGATTTCACCGTCTGCGTCACAATCTGCAAGTTCTGTATTGATTTCATCTGCTGTTGCCAGACCAGAGATATACTTCTGAATCATAGTTGCGTCTTTAATATTCACCACGCCGTCGCCGTCAGCGTCACCTGTCACTTTATCCAGCACCGCAAAGGTTATGTTTTTTTCGGCATATGCGCCGCTATCGTCAGTAGCAGATACAGTCAGAGTATACTCTCCTGCCTTTTCAGGCATAAAGTTCAGATAGGTTGTAGTGGTCATATCATAGAGGTTTACTTCATCGCAATCTCTGAATCTGTCACTAAAGACAATGTTACCGTCGCTGTCTTTTACTACACAGTCCAGTCTGGGAGCAGTCTTTTTATTGTTATTCACAGCCATATACTCAGTATCGATTCTGAAATCAACGCTGTCGGATAAATAGTAAACATCCTTATCAGCTGTAACTATAGAAAGGTCAAAGGGTCTGTCTTTAACCTCAAAGGTAATGCTCTTGGATGTGACATCTCCCAGATAGTCCTTTATCTCCAGCGTTACTTCCAAAGCATTGTACTCGGTATACCAGCCTTCTTCAAGCACGTTTTTTTCATTATAAGTGTAGAAAGCAGTTTTTCTTTCACTGCCTGTTTCCAGATCTTTATATGTCAATCTGTACTTATAAGGAGCATATCCGCCGCTGAAATCTACATTGTATTTGGTTTTTTTATAGCTATAATCTCCGGAAATTATATCAGGCAGACCGTTGGCAATAGCAAATTCATGGATGGTAAGCGGCTCTTTCAGACCTTCGGTAGTATAGTAGTTAAAACCTTCTACTGCCTTAAAGTACTCACCATTGTTGTCATCTATATTACCATTACCATCAGCAAAATAAACCAAAGCTTCACTTGTATCCGCAAGAAAATATTTGTAAAGGTACCCTGCTTCCTCAGTAGTATATTTCATAGGAACTTCTCTGAATTCACCGTCATCAGTTTTATAGTACATAACGGGGTCGTCATAACCGATGTAATAAATATACATACCGCCGGAAACTTTTACTTTGTATTCAGTATTTTCCAGTTTTATTTTTTCTTTGCCATCAAGAATCACGCACTCTTCACCTGTAAATTCATTCACAAGCGCAGCGTCCTCTAATCTGAGTTCATAACCATCATCCGCCATATCCTCTACTGTCATATAAATTTCGTAATCATCAAAATTCTCTGCAGTGAGGTCAGGGATCAGATCACTCAATATGAAAGCAAACTCCTCATTATCGAACCCAGCACCTTTCCAATCATATGCGAAATAATCCATTCCGGACAGGAATCTTTTCTCGTATTTTTCGCCGTTACCTTCTGCTGTGAATGTAACTGCAAAATTTGAATACCTGCCATCGTCAAGAGTAAACTTAACATAAATATCCTTGCTCTCGTCAGGAGCTTTCACAGTAATTCCGTTTACATTTGTCATAACCTTTATTCTATATGCATTCGGCTCCACACCCTCAACCACTGAAACCTCGTTGAGAGCATCGTAAGCAATCCAGTAAGACTTCTTACTATCAAAAGTTTCAACAACTTTGAAAGCACCCATTTCGCCGCTGTCTACAACTCCGTTTTCGTTAATATCACACCAGATATTATCGTTGTAGCCCACAAGTACCTTGGTATCCAATTGTTCGACTTTGTTATAAGAGCGATATCTTTTTAAAATTTCCATGCCCGCAAACTTCTCGTTCTCAGGAGCATCCTTGTGAGTTTCTATTTTATCTGTATGCTGATTCCAGTCACAAGATGAATCAAAAACAAGTACGGAGCCGTTATTAAGAGCTTCCTTTATTTCATTCAGGTCGGTATCATCATGGGATGTAATAGCTGTGTCCTCGTCACCGATTTCCGGGAATGTATAATAACTGTCCATACGGTATCTGAAAGCATCGCGCCAAACAGATGCACTGCCGGGCCAATGATTTATAGAATCCATATCATGTCCATACTCCGGATCGTAATTCCAATGATCGATAGTAGTACAACCTACATTCATAAGAAAGTTGTAAGTCTCCTCCAGCGCATCCGCGTTATCAATCACTGATTTTCTTAAACTAAAAACGATATTGCCGATATCCGGGGACATTCCTTTGATGCGACTTGGTCTATAGATTCCATAATATAAATAATCGTAAGCAAATTCGGGGGAGAAGGTGTTTTCGTATGTAGTTTCCACATCTCTGAGCTTATTCATCTCGTAAGTGAACTGATAGTAAACAGCCGCTAGCACAGGAGTCGCAATTGCTCCTTCTCCTTCACATATAGTATTATTGTCAATAATCTCAGGGAAGTATTTTGAAAGGCTGTTGTCAACGTAAGAGGGAAGCTCGACGGCACCCACCTCGTCTTCTGTTGCCCCGGGGATAACAGCTTCATCCGCTGTTGCATCAAGGACATCCTCAGTTTCATCTGTTACTAAAATATTCTGAAGCATATCTGAGGATGTTCCTTCTTCTGTATGTGCATTAACTGCAAGCGCCGACATAGACGAAAGCATTATCACAACTACCAATAATACTGAAAATAAACGTTTAAACTTTAACATAACATTACCTCCTAAGAATAAATACAGTCTTAATGTCAGGGAAAATCACTTGAGCTTCATAAGAATTCCTCCTCAGAATTATTTGCGTTTTCTTTGCCTTTCACCCACTATACAATCCCGCAAACTGAAATATCACACAAAAACAAAAAATTTTAAACAAAAAAAGAGCTGATACCCGAAAGAGCATCAGCCTTTGAATTTTTTAGCATCAAAATAACATATGTTATTAATATAAGTAAGGGCAGAATTTACAGAAAGCACCAAAACAGCATCAAAGCGAGAACCTTAAAAAGCATCACGAAATCACGGCACGGGGTATTTCTGCAAAGCAAATTGCAAAAACGGCTTTAGAATGCGGATTTCGGGATTTTGGCGCTTCACAAAAAAGTACCAAAAGACCAGTGTTTATCAGGGTTTTCGAGCTTTCTACATTGGCTCCAAAACCGCGTGCCGAGGGTTCAAGTCCTTCTGCCCCTGCCAGAAAAGAGCACTTGCTTTCGCAAGTGCTCTTTTCAACTAAATCCACCCTTGCGGGTGGGTGAAATATTGCTTCGCAATATGAAATACGCCTACGGCGTGTGAAATTCGCCTCGTCGGCGAGTGGGTGGATTTAATTTCACTTGATGCGTCAGTATCAAATTTCACAATTTACGGAGTAAATTATTTCACCGTGAGCACAAGCGAACGATTTCACTAAAAATCGTAAGAGTTCGAATTCATACGCAAAAACAGCAGAAATATCTTTTTCGTAGTCCATAGACATAAAAATGAAAGCACTCACCATCAAGGTGGGTGCTTTTCGTTTTTATTGTTGATATTCAAAAAAGAAGGACTTGAACCCAAAGTGGGCTTGCACCGTTAAGAAAAATAGGCTCACGGCCACGTCCCCCTTTGTCGGCTTCGCCGACATTTCCCCCACACTGTGGGGGAATCTTCTGTGGACTGTTTTTAGGTGCAAGGTGCGAAGACGGGTACCAAAATCAACAAGATTTTGGTCGTCAAGCAGTGCAAATCCGCCAAAAAGTGGATTTGTGTCCTTCTGCCCCTGCCAAAACACAGGACATCACATTTCGTGGTGTCCTGTTTCTTTTATGACAAAAGCCGCTTTAACGCCCGCTCAACGGCTTTCGTTGTTTCTATTCGGTTTTATCCCCTATCGTACCTATATATTTAAGCATAAGCACTACCTACTGCTTGTATACACTTTTGTAGCAGGAGTTTAGCAGGGGAATGAAAAAGTTAACCCCTCTGTTTTCACGCAGAGGGGTTGCAAATTATATTTATAAGTTTTATTTATGCTTTACTTAAGCAGTTTAATTTTTCCGATAAAGGGCAGCTCTTTTGCCTTACCCTTTAAGGCATTTATAATGCCGATAACAGCAAGAACGCCAAACACAATCCACACAAGACCAAGAATGGTGCTTAGCATATCAAAGACAAAGCCTCTGCCGCCGAAGTAGCCATAGTTCCAGTTCCAGGGGAAGATTGCCCTGAGAATTGCTAAAAGAATATTCTGAACTACAACATAAGCCGCGTCGGCAATAAAGAGCACCAAACCCTGATTTGCGTGAAAACGTGCGAACTTTGAGCGTTTTCTGGCAAACATAGGCACAAAAACAAGGGGACCCAAGTAAGAAAGAAAGGAAATAGCCTTGTTATCCTGAATGTCTTTAGCTTCAAAGTCTGCTGTAGTATCGGGTGTATCGTTTATGCCCTTTACCTTATCGGCAAAGCTTTCTTTTTCCTCGGTGTTTACATTTTCCTGAGCAGGGGATGCAACTATCTCTGCTCCGCACTGAGGGCAGAACTTTACATCATCAGCCACGTTTACTCCGCATTTATTACATATTGCCATAATAATATCCTCCTAATATTTCATTATGCCATAGGCTCGCCAATGGGTAAGCCTGTTTCTATCAATGCAGCATACTTCTGAATTGCTGTTGCATCCTTAATATTTACACCACCGTCTGCATTTACATCCGCACGCAAAAATTCGCCTTCATCAAATTTTACAAGCAATGCAGCATACTTTTGTATAAGCGTTGCATCCTTAATGTTAACCTTCTGATCAAGGTTAACATCACCCAAAAGCTGAGGAATTTCCTCCTGCTCGAAGATAACCTCTACTGTTCTGTCTTCGTTAAGGTTTCTTACATAGTAAGAATCGCCAACAAAGTTTGTAATTTCATTTTCGCCGTCAATGATTTTTGATACATAGTAGCCTGTTTTGGGAACAATGCTGATGCTGCAGGAGCAGCCCTTTACAACACTTTCTGTAAGGTCGCCGCCGTTGCAGGTACCGTGGTCGGCATTATACTTAACAGTAAGGGTTACATACTCTGTTTCTTCATCAGAGAAGGTTACAGAAAGTCTATGAGCCTTCTGCACATCCTCGATTGTGTATGTTGCAGAGGTAAGCTTTTCATCATCAACTTTTCCAAGAGCAGTAAGGTCGATATCCTCATCGTCAAGGGTAACTCTGAGGATTTCATATCCTTCGTCAGCAACCATTTCAAAGGTAACCGAATCGCCCTTGTTTACATACTCGTCTGCTTCTTCATAGTAATCCGGAGCAGTAACCGTTACCGTGCCGTTGCCCCACTTTGAAGCGTACACGCTGAATGCAGTTTCCTCAAACTCTACCACAAGGGACATAGGAGCAGTTACAGCGGACATCTGATACTTATACTCCGTTGCTTTTTTGGGAACATTGATTGTTCTGCCGTCAAGAGTTACGCTCTTGATAACGGAGCCCTTTGAAGCTCTTACGGTAAGAGTTGGCTCCATTCCCTCGTTGATGGCGGCAACATCGCCCTCATAATCAAGGTCAGTGTTTATGCCCTTGGCATAAACATTCACATAACCTCTGCCTGTGTTGCCCTCACCGATTGAATAAGTCAGGTTGTGTTTAGTGGGGGCTTCGCCGCCGTAGGTAACAGCGATTGTAAGGTCATCCCATGCATAGGGGTCATCCTTGAACTTAAAGTAGTCGCGTGCCATCTGCTCCTGGTCTTCCCAATCAAGAAGCTCGTAGGTGCTTTCGTCCGAAAGGTCAAACATAACCTCGTCGTTTACAACTACCTTCTGCACCCAGAAGCCCTCAAGAGGAGCAAGACGAATCCAACCTATCTTCTCATTTTCTGTACGGATAAAATTATCGGTTGAGTAATCATTTGCTCCGTAGTTCTGGTAGTCCATTGTGATTGTGTACTGCTTAACCTCGGGAACATTTATCTTAACCACGGGGCTGTAGGGGGAGTACATCTCCATCCAGTCACTCTTAACCTCTTCGCCTGTGTAGTCGTAATGCTCTATCTCACAACGGTATCTGGCTCTGAGGTAAACCTCCTGCTCCTGCCACTCAAAGGCACGCCAAGTGTTAATAACCTCGGGGTCGCGGATAAGCTTCCACCAGATGTTAATAGTATCAATGTCATATTCCTTGGAAGAAAGGTTGTGGTATGCTACCTCCTGCCAGTTTTCACCATCAAGGCTTGCTTCTAAACGGATACTCTGATAATAAACCGATTTAACCGAGGTTTCCTCAACGTCTAATCTAATACCGTCAAGATAAGCCATATCAAAGGGAGTAAAGGCACGGAGCCAAATCTTGTTTGCACCGCATTCGCCTGTACCAACCTCAATGTAAGAGTCTTCGATTGTAGGTGCAGGAAGGGTAGCAGGAAGCTGAGCACTTGCATCGTTATTTGCACCGTAGGAAACGGTGTCGCTCCAGTCGGAGAAGATATAGGACACTTCGTCTTCTTTATCCTCTACAGAATAGTAGCCTGAGGTCTGCTTAACCACATATCTTGCTCTGAACTCCAAAGTCTTAGTCTGATCAAAGAGGTAGTAATTATCCCAGCCGTCAAAGTACTCATCAAAATAGTCCTTTAAGGGATAGTACTTGCTGCCCTCTTCTGCGTCGTAGCAGTCAGTTCCTCTTAAAACTCTCCAGTAAGTACCTGAAATGTCGCCCCACCAGTCGAAGCCTTCGTAGGTGGGATTGTTGTTACCGTAAACATTCATTGTGTCCCATTCTTCGGTATAGTGCCACTCACCGCCGGGGATTCGCCAGTCGTACTGGAAATCCACATCAAAACGCAAGCCGTCGCCGTATTCTTTAGTCCACCAATAGTCGTTGTCGGTCCTGCCGCCCTCGGCATCACCCCAATAGCCGTCGGAATATGCAAGGAATCTCTGCAAATCCTCGGGGTGAACTGCGTTAACCAGAATGTCACGACCCCTGTCTGCGGTTATGTAGATGTAAGGAGCAGTAAAGGAGGTGGGAACCTCCATAAAGTCATTGTCAGCGGCGCTGACAGCCCCCATAGGCACCAATGCCAGAACTAAAGTCAGACAAAGGATAAGTGATAATAATCTTTTTTTCATATTAAATCCTCCTTTTGGAAAAATAAATAAGTTGACATAATATTTACATTTTCGGTAATATTATGTTGTTTCCTCTGTTTTCATAATACTGATATTAACCTTGCCAAAAAGGTCCAGCACCTGAACATTCACTCCGTTTGCAGTGCGGTCAATATAGCCGTACTGCTCAAACTTTTCTGCACAGTCATCGCCGAAACCCGCATCTGCAAGCTGCTGTGCATAGGCTGTTCCCTGCTCTATAGTCCACTCAAGGTCAACAGTAAACAGTTCGCCTATCATATCTCCCTCAGAAAGAGCTTTTCCGCCCACGTCGGGAGTGGGAATAAGTGCTGTATACTCGTTTTGGGGCCAACCTATGGGAGTACCTGCTTTGGGAACTTCTGCAGAAACCTCTGTCTGCTGAGCGGTTGTATCTGCCTCAGCCTTGGTGTAGGCAGTTGTGTCTGCCTGTGTTGTTTCGCCTTGTGTGTCTGCAGGTTCAGTAACATCTGTATCACCCGAACAGGCTGCAAAAGAGAACAGCATCATTGCCGCAAAAAGTAAAGCTAAAATCTTTTTCATATCGTTTCTCTCCCATTACTTATTTGAACAAATCCAGAAAACTTGTTTTCTTTTTAGGCTCAGGTTTTACATAGTCAAAGCCGCCTGCAGGCTCTGCTACATTAAAGTAAATTGTTGGGGTGTCACTGTCACCCTCAAAGCAATGCTCGGTGTCTGCGTGGTAGCAGGTGTCGTTTATCATTTTGTAAAGGTGGCAAATGCTTGGATACTGACCTGCCTGTCTGAATCCGTTATTCATAAGAAGCTGACGGTAGCCTTCGACCGCCTTTTCTGCAGAGAAGTTACTGTCAAACCTTGCAGAAAACCAGCAGTAGTCAGGCTCTTTTTCCAATATAAAGTTTTTACCGCCACAGCTCCATACAGGATACTGAGGCAGATACTCTTTAAACTCATCCAAAACCTTTTGGTCTTTACTGAGCTGAGCATTTTCTTCATTTACCGCAAAGGGAAGCTTAGCCCCGCAATTTTGGCAAAATTTTGTGCCCACATTGTTCTGTGTGCCGCAAGAGGTACATACAAGCTCATCTGCTATGGATTTTTCGGGTAGTTTCTCGCCGCAGGAAGGACAGAAGTTTTTGTCTGCAGTAGTGCTTTCTCCGCAAGCGGGACAAACCTTCATATTCTTAGCCGCTTCGGTGGCATATTTTGAAGCCGCCTGCCCAAACCTTGAAAAAGCCCCCTCTAAGGAGTCTCCTCCCTGTGGAATCTGAGCCTGCTGACAAGTAACAGCTTCGGCAGTATTGTCGAATTTATCAGCGGCTTTATTAACAAGCTCCGTAGCCTTTGGCTCAACGGCATTTGTAATCGCCTGACCAACAGCTTTGCCGACGGCGTCGCTTACACCTCGGCGAATTGCTCTTTCTAAAAATCCCATGGATAAGCCTCCTTAAATTTCTTTGTATTTAATCAACAGTTGCTTTCGGCTGTTAATATTGAGTTTCTTGTAAATGTTTTTACAATGGAAATGCACAGAAGAATAGGAAATATACAACATCTCGGCAATCTGAGCCTGAGTCTTGTCTGTTAGAAGCTGTGCAAAAACCTCAAACTCCCGTTTGGAGAGCTGGGCAAGCTCGGGGTATTTTTCCAGTAATAAATTATATTCATTTTGCGCCAAAGCAAGATAGTCAAAATAGTTTAAATTTCCCATACAATTCCCCCTGAAACAATTATACTTTATATCAAAAAGTTCGTAACCTACCCAATAAGGGGTTATATTGGTAAATAATGCCTATTCAGGTAGTTTTGCTAACAATCGGTTGAAAAACTATTAGCTATAATGTATAATAATCGAAAAAGTCCTTCCTCTTATCTCAGTTAAATTATAATAGTTTCCTATATTTTTTCATATCCCACACTGGTGGGATATTGGGGGAATCATTACCCGAATTGACGATTTCTTCCTCAAAAGAGTGGGAATACCCCTCTTTTGGGACAAAAAAGGAGGTTAAGCTGTGAACGAATCACTTCTTACGGAAAATTTAAAAAAACGGCAGGACAAACCCCTCTGGCTTCTTGTGTGCTTTGCCATGTTCAATTTTTGGCAGATGGCGTTTATCTATTATTTCCTTGAGCCGTCCTCGGCAATGGATGGGAAAATCCCACTACCCATTAACATCGATAACGGCACCTCGCTGACGGCGGTCTGTTACATCCTGAGTATCCTTACGATGATCTTTTTGCCGAAGATCATCGTGTGGACACAGCGGATCGCCACGGGTGTTGCGCTGGTTTCGGCAGTTGCTTTTTTTCTTCCTCTGCCGGACGATATTCTGTGCCTTAACATTTACCTGCAGATTTTCTGCTGCTGTCTGATGATCGGCTTTGAGACCTTCCTTGTGGTCAACTGCTTTTCCGAGAAAAGCGGTGTCAAGTATCTGACCTTCGGCTACGGCATAGCGGTGTTCCTGATCGCTTTGGTTCAGAACGAGGTCATCTCGATCCCGTTCTCTA
>JAZQIX010000011.1:0-105299 GCA_045541275.1 Ruminococcus sp. | reverse complement strand
GTATATAAAAATTGTTCATTGACGAAGAATCCTCTTCGCCCCGAAGGTCGCACACTACCAAACTGCGCTACACCTCGATATTAAGTTGTTAAGTATATAAAAATTGTTCATTGACGAAGAATCCTCTTCGCCCCGAAGGTCACACACTTCCAAACTGCGCTACACCTCGAAATTAAATTAAGTATATTTAAATATTGATTGTTGATATAAATTCAGCCCCGAATTGCTTCGGGGCTGATTGGCTGCGGAACTAGGATTCGAACCCAGACATACAGAGTCAGAGTCTGCTGTGCTACCCTTACACAATTCCGCATCGGAACAACAGATATTATTATATCCGATTCCCGAAAAAAGTCAATACTTTTTTGAAAAATTTCTCAAGAAAATTTTAGTGATATTTTATGACTTAAGTGCTCTTATATCCTTTCCGATAAAGTCAAGTCTATCGCACTCTCCTATTATTCTGGATACAAACCGCTGTGAATATGTATCCTGTAATTCTCTCACAGAAAGATTTGTATTGATAATCATAGGTTTACGTTTTAAAAGCCTGTTGTTGAAAATATTGTAAATTGTTGTCTTTGAAAAAGGTGTGAGAAATTCCGTACCTAAATCATCAATAATAAGCAAATCACAATCACAGAGTATCTGTATTAAATGTTCTTCTTCATTGCTGTCGTAACTGAAGTGTGCACCTTCAAGCTTTGAGAGAATAGACGGAGCACTCACATAAACAGCATAATAGCCTCTGCTTAAAACTTCATTAGCAATAGCTAAGGAAAGATGGGTTTTGCCAAGTCCTGTTGCACCGCGCATAAGGATTGATTTACCCTCCCCTGTGAAGTTTCTGGCATAGTTCTTGCAGTAATTCAGAATTTTACTCATTCTGGAATAAGGTGATACACCATCTGCATTGCTGTCATAAGGGTAGTAATCCAAACTGAAAGTATCAAAGGTACTAAGAGTAAGAGGCGACAATTTGTTAATTTCAGCACAAGAACATTCAATCAGAAGTTTTAAGAAACAATCACAATATACAGTTTTACCGTCTTTTTCAACAAAAGCTGTGTCACGGCAACGTGCACAGGTATACTTGGGTTCCATATAATCCACAGGGTAGCCGTAAGATATAAGAAGCTCAGTCTGCATTTTTTGTAAATCAGAACTAATTACAGCCAGACGTTGTAACTCTTCTTTCGCATTAGAACCCTTGAGAACAGCACGAGCCGCACCTAAAGAGCAGGCAGTAAGCTTACGGCCGATTTCCTCTATTTCAGGTATTTCCCTGTAAACTTCATCGGTATGCTTTTGTGCAGTAGTATCCGCTTCACGGCGTCTTTCATCAATGATACTGTACGCCATATTATATATTTCTTTGCTGTAGTTCATAGGTTGTCACCTTTAATCATCAAAAATGCTTTTCTTCTCGTATTCATCAATATCATAGGAAGCTGTATCTGAGGAAGTACTTCCCTGTTTTTTCTTGTTTGCTGATTTTGTCATATCAGCACTCAACACTTCATCAGGATTTCTTAGTCCCTGCTCAAACCAACGGCGAAGAATTCCGTTAATATATGATAGATTAAGCTCACCCTTGGAGTCAACACAACGTTCATAAGCAAGACGTAGCATAGACTCAGTAAATTTCCAAACATTAACCCATTGGTCAGCATATTCAAGCTGTTTTTTTGTGGGAGTACCGCTTAAATGAATACCAAACACAGCGGCTACAATATTCCATGCAACAGAAGATTCACTGTAACGCTTGATTTTTTCCTCAGCAAGACTTATAGTTGTAACCCCGTCACTCGCCCACCGGATTCCTGTCTTCTCAATGTAACGCATATTGCCTTTATCAATCTGCACACAATGCTCCATAAGCATAAGGATTACCTCAACAGGGAGTCCGTCAGTATCGTGAAGCATAACGAGGGTTGCCGTGTCAGAGTTAGATAGCACTTTTCCGAGAATACGCTGTGCCTCATCCATAAGAAATACAAGACTCTTATCTGCTCTCAGACGCTTAGCAACATATCCCGGTTCAGGCTTTGTTGCACGAGAAACAGGTCTGGGTTTATCAGAAGAAACAAATGCAACATCATTGTTTTTTTCACAATCTGCCACTGACACAACGTTATTTGAAGCTGAAACCTCTTCTGACTTACGGTTTTGAGGTAACGTCAGAGCAAACTCTGTGCGGACTAAAAGTCCTTTATCTGCCCAATATGTAATTGCATCAGTTACATCATCAGTATGAATACCGAGAGCCTGAGCAACAATATCGTCAGTTATAGTACTTCCTGAATTTCTGAGCACATAGAGAAGCACCTTTACCTGAGCCTCGCTTGCAAGCTTGAGCCCTTTGTCAACCACATCTGTGGGAACAGCAAACACACTTCCCCACACGCCAAAATCTATATTATATGACATAAATCACCATTTCCGATTAGAAAAGCTGACGTCAGTTCACACCTTTGCTAATAAGGTATTCTTTTATTCTCTTGTCATCATAGAGATTCAGGTCATCACAACCGGCAAGATACTCGTTATGATGACGAAGCTCGTGAGCGAGAATACGTCTAAGCATTTCACGAAATCTATCTTCTGGCAGTCTTCCGTAAACACGTATAATACTGCCGTAGTAAAAAACTATGTATTTACCAATACTGTTGCGGTGATATTCTCCGAGAATATACAAGTCATTGGCAACAGCCTTGGGGTGAAGCTTTGATCGCTCTACGAGTCTCAGCCCTCCTGAAAGTCCCCTATAAAGCTCATAGGGCATTGAATCAGCAATCTCATCAAACATCACACCGCATTCTTCATAAGAGTACATATTATCAGTCTAAAAAGTCCTTAAGCTTCTTACTTCTGGAGGGATGACGAAGCTTTCTGAGAGCTTTTGCCTCTATCTGACGGATACGCTCACGAGTTACGTTGAACTCCTTACCTACTTCTTCAAGAGTACGGCTTCTGCCGTCTTCAAGGCCAAAACGCAAGCGGAGAACTTTCTCCTCTCTGGGAGTGAGGGTGTCGAGCACCTCCATAAGCTGTTCACGGAGAAGTGTATGAGATGCGGCATCTGCAGGAGCAGGAGCATCATCATCAGGGATAAAGTCACCCAGATGGCTGTCTTCCTCCTCGCCGATAGGCGTTTCAAGTGAAACAGGCTCCTGAGCAACACGCATAATCTCACGCACCTTGTCTACGGACATATCAAGCTCTGCGGCAATCTCATCCGCTGTGGGCTCATGACCGTTCTGGTGAAGAAGCTGGCTTGATACCTTCTTAACCTTATTGATTGTCTCAACCATATGCACAGGGATTCTGATTGTGCGTGCCTGGTCAGCAATAGCTCTTGTGATTGCCTGTCTGATCCACCATGTTGCGTATGTGGAAAACTTAAATCCTTTGGTGTAATCAAACTTCTCTACTGCTTTGATAAGACCCAGATTTCCTTCCTGAATCAAATCAAGGAACTGCATACCTCTGCCGAGATAACGCTTTGCAATGCTTACAACGAGTCGGAGGTTTGCCTCTGAAAGACGCTGTTTAGCCGCAACATCTCCGTCTTTGATTCGGATTGCAAGCTCAATTTCTTCCTCTGAAGTAAGAAGAGGAACACGTCCTATTTCTTTAAGATATACCTTAACAGGGTCATCAATTGCAATTGTCTCAGAGCCGTCAGACTCCATAGACTCGCTGTCTACAGAAACAGCTACCTCTAAGTCTATATCATCAAATTGAAGGTCATCGTTGTCCTCTACAATCTCAATACCCATACTCTCGAGGCTGTCGTAGAGTTTTTCAAGCTGTTCGGGGTCAAAATCCATTTCACCAATAGCATCAAGGATGTCCTTATTGGTAAGCTGACCTTTGTTTTTTCCAAGCTCTGTAAGCTCTTTGATTACTGATTTCTTGTCCTGAATTGATCCTGCCATTTTAATTTTCCTTTCTGAAATACAACTGTATGTAAATTAATAAATTACTGATTTTTACGAAATTTTTTTCGTTTTATTGCATCTAATATATCCTCAGGGGACATTGCAGTTAGTTTATCGGGAGTAAGTTTTTCTTTTTCTTGGGTGATAGTCTCTATGTATTCATACATAGCTTCTTTAGTAGCCGTCTGGGAATTGTAAGCCTGAGTTATAGCAAAAAAACTTGATGCTTCATCTGCTGTAAAATCACGAGTTACTGTATCGCTTGGAGAAACACCCTCGTCTATTTTTTTGAGGACATAGGCATAAAGCTCTGAGTTAAACTTTGTAACAAAACCCTCGGGAGGTAGATTTTGCTTTGCAATATCTGCCATATCATTATTGAAAACCAAAAATGCTATAAGCATTTCTTCTGCCTTTGCCGCACGGGGATTAGATGTTTTTTCAGTATTTACTTTATCCTTCTTTCCGCTGAGGGAGTCAGATAGCTGAGTAAATTCTTTACGAGCTAAATCACCTGATTTACGTCTGTTAAGTTTACGCAAATCTTCAAGTATAGCACTTTTTTCAATGCCTAATTCAGCCGCAAGTTTAGAAACATATATATCCTGCTCAACAGAACTGTCTAAGGATGCAATAATTTTAAGAGCATCGCTCATATATGCGGCTTTGGCGTCAGGTCGGGATGTATCATATCGGCTTCTGAGTTTATATAACCGATATTCTACATCATTACCGCTATTTTCAAGAATATTCCTGAAAGCTCCGGGGCCTTTATCTCCACGATTACGTATAAATTCATCCGGGTCTTTGCCGTCAGGAATATTTATAATGCGAATTGTTAGCCCTACACTTCGCAGGATTTCAATTGCACGGGAGGTAGCCTTCTGACCTGCTTCGTCTGCATCGTAGCAAATTACAACCTCATCAGCATAGCGTTTGATAAGAAGAGCCTGCTCTGATGTAAGAGCCGTACCCAGAGTAGCTATTGCATTGCGAAAGCCAGCCTGATTAAGAGCAATAACGTCCATATATCCTTCACAAAGGATAAGCGTTCTCTCCCCTGTATTCTTTGCATTATTTAGAGAAAAAAGGTTCGCACTCTTCTTAAAAGCAAGAGTGTCAGAGGTATTCAAATACTTAGGCTTCTGGTCTGTAAGAATTCTTCCTCCGAAGGCAATAACATTGCCTCTCAGGTCAATTATGGGAAACATAACTCTGTCTGCAAAGCGGTCAACAATACGCCTGCCGTCAGAGCTTTTGAAGGCAAGATTGGCAGAGACTATCTCGTTGTCTGTAAAACCAAGTCTCCTGAGATGGTCACACAAAGCAAATCTGCTTTTCGGCGAATAACCAAGACCAAAACGCTTAATTGTGTTGTCAGAAAGAGCACGGCTATGGAAATACTCCAGGCCGGCTCTGCCAACAGGTTCATATAACTGTCTGTAGTAAAAACGTGCCGCTTCACGATTAGCCTCAAGAATTCTGGTACGCATCTTTGCGATACCGTCATCATAAGAGTTCTCGGGCATTTCAAGTCCTGCCCTCTGGGCTAAAAACTTGACAGCTTCAATGTAATCAAGGTTCTCAATCTTCATTATGAAGGTGATTACATCACCGCCAACGCCACAACCGAAACAGTAAAAGGAACCGTTTTCAGGATAAAGATTGAAGGATGGAGTTTTTTCTGAGTGAAAAGGGCAAAGACCCACAAGGTTTCTGCCTCTGCGTTTCAGATTAACGTATGATGAAACCACATCGGTGATACTTGTACGGGATTTTAGCTCTTGCAAAAAGCTATCAGGCAATGCCATAATCTGCTCCTCCTTCCTTGAAAACATCAAAAAATCAATCAGTATGTTTATATATACGATGAAAAAATGAATTTTCCTGCCTTAAAAACAGAAAAATTCATTATTTATTGTAAAAAAGCAAAACATTGACAAAGATACATCAATGTATGCAAATATATCTTATAAATTTATACTTTTTCAGGAAAATACTGTTCTGAATCAGACTCTACACTTACTGTTCCCGATGTTGTATCAGTAATAAGTTTTTTAAGACGTGAAAGCTCGTTTGCAGGAATGTGAAAAGAAAGCACTACCTTATCAGAAAAATCAGCATTATCCACTGTACCGCCGTTTTCAGGTACAAGAGATGAAAGCTTGCCGTACTGATTGTAGGTACATTCAAGAGAACATAAGGCACAGCTACGCATAACAACCTGTTCAGCCGCTTCTACAGCAAGAGAGGCAGAATGAGAGTATGCACGGACAAGTCCTCCGCCGCCTAAAAGTATTCCACCGAAATAACGGGTTACAACAATGCAAACATCTGTAAGACCGCTTTTGCGGATAACATCTAAAACAGGCATTCCTGCAGTACCCTGAGGCTCATTGTCATCACTGTAACGACAGGTGTTCTGCTCTCTAAGTACATAAGCGTACACATTATGGGTAGCGTCCCAATGCTTAGCTCTGATAGAGTTAATAAAATCAAGTGCTTCTTTTTCAGTTGTGACGGGCTTAATATAACCAATAAAACGCGAACGTCTCTCTACAAATTCCGGAGCGGCTTCACGGCTTACTGTCTTATAATCTGCAGGCACAGTATCACCTCACAAGAAAGATAAAAACAGACGGCACTTCAAAACCTGAAGTACCGTCTCTTAAGTCCATAGACTATTACTCGATGCCGTAACGTTTCTTGAATCTATCTACGCGTCCGCCGGTATCAACGAGCTTCTGCTTTCCTGTGAAGAAAGGATGGCACTTTGAACAAATTTCAACACGCTGGTTGGGCTTTGTAGAGCCAGTCTCGATAACATTGCCACAAGCACAGGTAATAGTAGTCTGCTCATAGTTAGGATGGATATTCTCCTGCATTTCTTTTCACCTCTTTCGCTGATGCCGTAGTAACAGATGAATTATACTACATAACATTGCAAAATGCAAGTATTTTTTATAAATCTTCAAAAATATTTATGATATTACAAATAATTCCTTTTATCTTGAGGATATGTGATAAGAATAATCCTCTAAAATCATATCATAACGCCGCATATTGAGAGCATGTTCTCTGCTCACATAGCGGTAAAGGTCAGGTGCATAGGTCATACCTGTGTTAGCTTCCTCTCCCTCAGGATAGCGAAGTACAAAGCCATAGTTGACACTGTACTTCTGAAGCCACTTTCCTGCCTCGGTTTTATCGAAACTTCCCTCCTGAGAAGTTGTAAAGCGAATCAGCAGCCCTGTCTGGCTTTCACTGCAACCTGCTTCCGGACAAATTTTCATAGTCTCTGACTCAGCCTTTATCTCAGAATAATCGTTGTTCTTCTTCACGTTTGCAAGAGTCTCTTCAAAAAGCACAGCCTGCTGAGCATAGGACACATATCCTGCTTTAACCTGAATAATAACACCCTGTGAAGCTGCATCTGAAATCATATCGTCTAAATCATCAAAAGCAAGCTTTGAAACCTGAAGTGAGCCAAAAGGCATAAGTTCAGGAACATAGGACTCATCCATTGGATAATGCTCATTCACTACGTGAAGCAGTGTTTCATCGTCCACAACTTCAATCTCATCCAGAGTTGCAGTACTTCCAGGCGAATCAGAAAACCCAACCTCTGCCCAGTAAGAAATCAAAATACCAAGGAGGATGACGCCCACAATAATTACAGGCATAAAAAACAAAAAGAAAGTTTTTAGTTTAGTATGCTCATTTACACGTCTGCCTCGATAATTATACTTGTTCTTTATATCGTATCTGTTGTATGGCATTAGTTCTCCTGTCAGTTGATTACCTTAGTCTCGATTTCTTCAGTTGCACGAGCTATATACTCATCCAGACTCATTGCACCAAGATCACCGGCTTTGCGTGCACGTACAGACACAGTGTTGTTTTCGATATCCTTATCGCCAAGAATAATCATATAAGGAACCTTTTCAAGCTGTGCTTCACGAATCTTGTAGCCAACCTTCTCAGAGCGGTCATCAACCTCTACACGCATACCCTTTGCCTCAAGAGCCTTCTTTACATCGTAAGCATAGTCATGGTGTCTGTCTGCAATAGGAAGAATCTTAACCTGAACCGGTGCAAGCCACATCGGGAAAGCACCTGCATACTTCTCAATAAGAAGCGCCATAGTACGCTCATAGCAACCGATTGATGTACGGTGAATGATATAGGGATTCTTCTTTGTGCCGTCTTTATCAACATATACCATACCAAACTTCTCAGCAAGAAGCTGGTCAACCTGAATTGTAATAAGAGTATCTTCTTTACCGTATACGTTTTTAATCTGGATATCAAGCTTGGGACCGTAGAACGCAGCCTCGCCAATACCAATCTTATAATCAATTCCAAGATTGTCAAGAATTCTGCCCATTACACCCTGAGCTTCATCCCACTGCTCAACAGTACCGATGTATTTCTCTTTATCCTCAGGATCCCACTGAGAGAAACGGAAGGAAACATCCTCGTAAAGTCCGAGAGTCTTCAGCATATATACTGCAAGCTCCAGACAGCCCTTGAACTCATCCTCTAACTGCTCAGGTGTACACATAAGATGTCCTTCTGAGATTGTGAACTGACGTACACGGATAAGTCCGTGCATCTCACCGCTTGCTTCATTACGGAAAAGTGTTGAAGTTTCGTTATATCTTAAAGGAAGGTCGCGATAACTTCTGCCTCGGTTGAGATATGCCTGATACTGGAAAGGACAAGTCATAGGACGCAGTGCAAAAACTTCCTTATCCTTTTCCTCATCGCCCAGAACAAACATACCATCCTTATAGTGGTCCCAGTGACCAGACACTTTATAAAGATCGGACTTAGCCATAAAGGGAGTCTTAGTAAGAAGCCAACCCCTTCTCTGCTCCTCGTCCTCAACAAAACGCTGGAGAAGTTGAACAACTCTTGCACCCTTAGGCAGAAGAATAGGCAGACCCTGACCAATAAGCTCAGAAGTTGTGAAAAGCTCAAGTTCACGGCCGAGCTTGTTATGGTCACGGAGTTTTGCCTGCTCCATCATCTCAAGATACTCTTCAAGCTGAGAAGCCTTAGGGAATGCGGTACCGTATACACGGCACATCTGTGCTTTTGTAGCATCTCCGCGCCAGTATGCACCTGTGCAAGCTGTAAGCTCAAAAGCCTTAATAACAGCTACGTTCATAAGGTGAGGACCTGCACAAAGATCTGTAAAATCGTCCTGCTTATAGAAGCTGATTTTTTCACCCTTATCTGCATGCTCACGTACAAGCTCTACCTTATACTCCTCACCCAAATCTGAGAGAAGCTTCTCTGCATCTGCAGGGTCAAGCTCAAAGCGCTCAAGCTCAACACCTGATTTTACAATTGCCTTCATCTCTTTTTTGATAGCCTCAAGGTCTTCCTGAGTAAAGGGCTTTTCAACATCAAAGTCGTAGTAGAAGCCATTGTCAACAGCAGGACCTATGCCCAGCTTTGCCTTGGGATAAAGGTGCTTTACTGCCTGTGCAAGAACATGAGAGCATGTATGCCAGAAAGCACGCTTACCCTCTTCATCGTCAAAAGTGAGAAGTTCAAGTTTACAATCAGCAGTAAGAGGAGTTCTCAGGTCACAGAGAGCTCCGTTAATTTTACAGGCACAAACAGCCTTGTAAAGACCTGCACCCAGAGATTTTGCAACATCTGCGGCGGTAGTATTCTCAGTAAACTCCTTAATAACTCCGCCTTTAAGTTCTACATTAATCATAGAAATCATCCTTTCTAAAAAAATAAGCCGTCCGATAATCTCAGAAAGAGAATATCGGGACGGCGATAAATTACGGCGTGGTTCCACCCAACTTCGGTACTAATGTACCCTCATTGCATATAACGGTGCTGCCGCCGTGCCATTTCCTGCACGGACTCAGGGGTGGTATTCCGAAAGCCCTTAACGCAGATATTCCAGCCAAGTATCTGCTCTCTGTAGATAGGTGCAAACAGTTTTTGTCCCCGTCAAAGTTCAAATATCAGATTAAGGATAATCATATCACTAAAACTTTATAAAGTCAATCGTTACATAACATTTTGTTAAATAAAAAACGGAAATTTCACTCAATCCCTGCAATATATTTTTGTATTTCAGTAGCATCACGAATGTTGATTTCTCCGCTGAAATCCGCATCTCCTCTAAGGCTTGCACTGAAACTCAAGGTAATAAGTTTGGCTGTTGCTTTCTGAATTTCAGTAGCATCACGGATATTTACATTACCATCAAGGTTAGCATCTCCCACAGAATAAGCAGTAATCCCCTTGCTTGCACAATAAAGTCCTGCTGTTGACTCAGCTTCGCACCAAACAGAAAAATCACCTGCATTTTTGAATGCGTTTTCATAAATAACGGTTACGGTTGGAGGAACTGAAACTTCTTTGAGATTACTGCAGTTATAGAATGCATAGTCCTCTATCTTACCAATGCCGTCAGAAAACTTAACATACTCAAGGGAGGTACAACCTGCAAAGAGACCTTGGGGTACATCTGCAGATGAAGCCACCTGTGCTGTCTTAATTCCTGTACAACCAAAGAAAGCACTCTCGCCTATGAGAGATACATTCTTAGGAACAACTACAGACTGTAATGCAGTACATCCTGAAAAAGCTTCTTTATCAAGAAGAACAAGGCTTTGAGGCAAAGAAACACTCTGAAGCACCGTACATCCTGCAAAAGCACGCATACCGAGTCCGCTAACGCCTTCAGGAACTACAACTGACTTAATATTCTTATTGTTATAAAAGGCTCCTGCTCCTACCTGCAACACCTCGTCAGGCAGAGTAATGCTTTGAGCGGAAGTGTTTACATCCAAAAGAATACCATTGCCAAGAATAACAAAATCCTCTTTATTAGATGTTAGATACGGAGTCCCTTCAAAAGCAAATGCACCAATATATGAAACATGTTTGCTTACAGTTACATTTTTAAGTGATGTACAGTTATAGAAAGCACCTTCACCGATAGAAGCAACTGTGTCTCCTACAAAAACTGACTTGATGGCTTTATTTGAAGCAAAAGCATAAGGTGCCAATGCCACAACACCGCTATCAATAACAACATCACCAGTTTCGCCGCTATATACAAGAACCTCTCCAAGTATCAGAGCCTTATTACTGTACGAATCAAGAAACGGTGTATTGAAAAAAGCATATGCACCGCAAGCAGAAACATTACCTGTTCCTGTTACAGATTTCAGAGAAGTACAGTTAGCAAAAGCTTTATTTCCAATAACAGACACATTACTGAGATTTAAAGAAGTGACTGCAGCATTATTTTCAAAAGCTGAATCAGCAATATAGTATACATCTGAGGGAATAGTCACAGACTTAGAATTACCTTCATAAGAAAGAAGTACTCCCTCCTCAATAATAAAGTCCGCGGCATAAACCGCTGTAAAGGGACAGCTCATAAAAATTATAAGCAACGATATTGTAAGTAAGAATATGTTTTTTATTTTTTTCTTCATAAGCTCACCTGTCAAATAATATAAAAAGGGCGGAATAAACCGCCCTTAAAATCAATCCGCAATGTCAGACTCTCCGCCCTGTATGCTGATTATAAGCTGATCAATCTCGTCAAGGCGATCAGCATATGTCTTTTCTACCGCCTCTGCAGAAATTTGAGGTTCTTCTTCACTTTCAAGAATGAAAGAAGAGATATCTTCGCTCTGTTGTGCGGGTGCCTCAGAGGCATCATCTGAAGCATCTATTGTAAGGATAAAATCCTCATCATCATACATAATAGCTTCTCTCATTGTAGGACCCTTTGGTCTTGATTCGGAAGACACAGCTTTGCCTGAAACAGGAGCAACAAAATCTTCATCAATAATCAAACCTTCTTCACTCCCTGCGTCATCAGACTCTGTTACAGTTGTTTTCTGTGAGTCTCTCTCCTGTGCCTCACGATAAAGCTCCTCTGCAATATCATACTCCTGAGGAGTCTCTTCAGGCTCTTCAGGCAAATTTACAGGAATATCAGCCTGAGAGTAAACATCTTCTGTATCGTCAGCTTCATCCTCTACTACTCGTACCGGTGCAGGAGAAGCTTCTTCAAAAACACTGATATCATCATAAGGAACATTATCAGTCTCCTCAGGTATATCAGCCTCGCTGACAGTGTCAACAGCTGGTTCAGTCTCCGGCTCAACAGAGTCAGCCTCTGTGTCCGGTGATGTAGCAGCAAAAGCTTCGTCATTGTCAACAATTTCTTCCAGAGAAGCTTCTTCGTCTACAGAAGCCTGAAGCACCATCTGCTCTTCAACACTCTTAGACATAAAAGAGAGCTCTGCTGTGAATCCAAGAGTATAAAGACCGATTATACAATATCCGATTGCAGGAATAAAATCTATAAAGCTGTTATGGTCTGAATTAAGAACACTGAACACAAGAGAAATTCCATATACAAGAGAAATAATTGTTGCAGGGAAGCCAAAGGTTACAGCAGACTTAACCGCATTCTTGCCGGGAATTACAGCATGAATCATTGTTGAATAAATGAAGAACATTGCAAGGGATACAAACATAACAAGATCCATTGTATCAGCCGCATCCACAGGCATTGCAGTGTGCTTTAAAAATCTGTCGATAAGATGAACTCCACACCACAAAGGAAGAACAAGATAGAATATAGAGATATTCTTAGGTGTATTTGTACCTGTAAAATGATTAATTCCAATGAAAAGCAGAGCTAAACCGCTGAGAGCTGTGAAAATTGCTGTAAGTACAGTCATAATCTCAAAGCTGTCAGTCTGTATCATATTAGTAACGTCCAAAGCAGCAGTTGCGGCAAGGGCAAATGCACTTACAAAGGCTGTTGCTCCACAGAAAAAGTTTTTACGGAGCATATGTACAGGAGAGGTTGTTTTATCAAACAAAGACAAAACAAAGCACACAAGGAAAAGTCCCAACACAGAAAACTGAATAATTTCTGCAATGCCGTTAACATCTGTTGTAAAAAAATCTTTAACTTCTGCAGGATATAATCCGTAGATTGTGATTAGTGCCACAGACAAAAGGCATACTGGCACAAACAGAATCCATTTAACCAAAGATTTAATAGATTTCATTTTATACTCCTTCCAAACAGCTGAACGTAAAAGCTGAAAACAGAATTTGATAATAAGAATAATTCTTTGACGTTCTCAATATATATTACCGATATGGTATATAAATACACATATATTGTATTCCAAACCCTATCTGTTGTCAAGGCGTTTTAAATGCAAATACGTTGTCGGAATAAGATTTTATAAGGTGAAGAATTATGAAAAAAATAATTATGTGGTGTCTGTGCTTTCTTATGCTTGTTGCACTTATTCCCCTTGCCTCTGTAATAAAAGGAGTAGAAACACCGATAACATCTGATAAAACAACCACAAATGCAAATGCCGAAGTTACAGTCAGTGCTGACGAAGCTGGCTTTTCAGTGCCTACATCAGACCTTTCTGAAGAAGAAAAAGAGATTATTTTATGTAAAGTAATGGAACATATTACCGAGGATGCAACAACTGAAGCAAAAAAAGCCTTACTTGCTGTGTGCAAAAATAATTATTTGTTTCTCAAAGGCAAAGGAACCACAGACTTTGAGACAGACATTAGCAAATACAGTGATGATTTTCTAAATGAACTTAGTAATCTTTTTGAAGAGAACGACTACACAATCACTTACAAAGGTAACCGAGTAGCAATACCTATGACGCCTCAAAACGGAGGTTTTACTGCAACTTCTGACGAATATCCATATATCAGGGCGGTTGCTTCTCCTTGGGATACTTTCAGCAAAAGCTACATAAGAGGTGCAGAGTACCCCTGCGGTGTGAGCATTTATGGAATAAACTATCTGTGTGAGGAAGGCTTGAGCTGGAGTGAAGCACTGGCTTGGTATCTGCCTGACTTTAAAATAGAAAGCTGAGCATCAAAAAACGCACCCTGCACAGGTGCGTTTTCTTCAAGCAACATTTAATAAAATTACATTCTTCTGTATTTTTTAACTCTGCGTTGTTTTTTGCTGTTGCGTACATTAGAAACAAGGGAAATATACACTATTACAAGAACAAGAGCAATGAAAAATGCAATCCAGAAAGGCCAAGAGGTAAGAACAACTTTGAACATATGCATTGTATAAGCGAAGCCGCTTCGCTCTATATCCTCGCTTGCTACAAGTTCTACAGTCTGTACTGCCTCATCCTTGTAGTAGACAGTCGCCTTACCGAGAACATCTCCCTCGAATATTGGTGCGTCAACAGAATCCGGAACATCGGGTACAACCCTTACATCCTCAGGGTTGTGCTCCTTAGGCAGGATTGTATTGACAGTCTGGGCAGGATAAAGGAGAATCGCCTCATCAGACGCGGTAAAATTAACACTCACTTCACACACCGGTGTATCAGTAGTAAGCATACGGGCAAGTTCCAGGTCCAAAAGTGCCCATCTTAAAAGCTGTTTTGCATCTGTCATTGCACCGTTATGGTCAGAATTCTGATAAGGAGCGCCCATACAAATACACATATAAGCATAGCCGTCAGCTATAGCAGTGGTAATAAGACATCTGCCTGCCTGATCAGTTGTACCAGTCTTAACTCCCTTTGCGTAAGTATAGTAATAATCACCGCCACGGTTTACGTCAATCATAAAGTTAGTGGTTACAAGAGGATAATCGTCACCCTCACAATAGTATGTAGCAGTGTCTGTAATCTCGGAAAATAAAGGCAGAGTCAGTGCATAAGATGTAATCTTGTACAAATCGTAAGCAGTTGAATAATGTTCATCATCATGCAGTCCGTGAGGATTTACAAAATGAGTATTCTCACAACCTAATTCCTGAGCCTTGCTGTTCATCATATCAACAAACTTCTCTGTATCTCCTCCGCCTACGTAGTCAGCAAGCACCAAAGCAGCATCGTTACCTGAGGTAATCATAAGACAGTTAAGAAGGTCAATTACTGTTATTTTTTCTCCAACCTTATAGTCAAGACCAGACATACTGCTTCCTGTACCAAGAAGAGGATTGAGGACTTCCTGCTTGATTTCAATGCGTGTATTGTACACATCTTCAATATTCTCATAAGCAATTATATATGTCATAATCTTTGTAAGAGAAGCGGGATAACGGACTTTATCTACATTCTTTTCGAGTACAGGTATGCCTGTATCCATATTAATAAGGAGTACAGTTTCAGACTCAAGCTCCTTATCATAATTATATGTAATCGCAGAAGCTGACAGCACACTGCTGAATATAACAAACAATGCACACACACAACACATAAGTCTTATAAGTTTTTTCATAACATTTCCTTTCAGAGGGACACTAATTGCCCCTTATTATTACCATAATAACCTGCATTCCCCTTTGACAAGCAGGTATGAACGTGATAAGATAAATGTATTATACAATAACAAGCTAATTATTTCAATGAGTAAAGGGATTTTTTATAAGGAGTTTTTACCGTGATTTATGTAACAGGCGACACACACGGAGATATAAAGCGATTTAAAAAAAGAGAGTTAAAAAAACTTACAAACAAGGATTATTTAATTGTTTGCGGTGATTTCGGCTTTTTGTGGGATGAAAGCGTAGAAGAAGCAGAAAAACTTGATTTTCTCAAGAGTCAGAAGTACACTATCCTCTTTGTAGACGGAACACATGAAAATTTTGATTTACTTGAAAGCTACCCTGAGATTGACTTCTGTCAGGGTAAAGCAAGAAAAATTGCAAGAAATATCTACCACTTGAAAAGAGGAGAAATTTACAGCATTGACGGAAAGTTTATCTTCACTTTCGGAGGAGGAGTAAGCTCTGATTTGAGTCAGCTTATGGACTCAGGTGCTTGGTTTGAAAGAGAGCTTCCTACAGAAGAGGAAATGATTTATGCTGTAAGCAAGCTCAAAAGCTTTAACTGTGAGGTAGACTACATTATCACTCATGAAACCTCTGCAACCTTCAAGCACAAAATATGGCACAACTGCACCACAAACCCTGTGAACGATTTTCTTGAACAGCTTAACTCAGAAGTAAGATACGAAAAATGGTTCTTTGGTAATCTCCACGTAGATTTTGCTGTAAGTGATAATGCTTTTGCAGTGTTTGAGGAGATAATTCCCATTGACGGCATAAGAAAGAGCCGCCAGTTCTAATATGAGTTTTACATATAAAACTCAGCACATAAGAAAACGCCACTGGTTTCAGTGGCGTTGTTTTTTATATCGCTTAGTTCATTGTGCCCTGAGATTCTTTAAAAAGTCTGCGGATTGAAGCACGCAATCCCTTGTAAATATCAGAGGATAAATCAGGACTTTCCTTGAGAATATCATTTGCAATATCCTGAGAGATATAAAGCGTACTCATATCAGAAATATCTGCAATGCTAAGCTTAGGCAGACCATGCTGACGTTCACCGAAAAAGTCACCGGGACCGCGAAGATGCAAGTCTTCATCTGCAATTTTAAATCCGTCTGTGGTTGATGTCATTACTGACAGACGCTTCACAGTGTTTTCTGATGTGTTGTCTGACACAAGGATGCAATAGGACTTGCTGTCTCCCCTGCCTACTCTGCCTCGGAGCTGGTGAAGCTGAGAAAGACCGAATCGCTCTGCATTTTCAATCATCATCACAGTAGCACAGGGCACATCAACACCAACTTCAATTACAGTAGTTGCAACAAGAAGCTGTATCTCCCCTTGAGCAAACTTTCGCATAGTTTTCTCTTTCTCCTGATATTTCATCTTACCGTGGATAATGCCAACTGCATATTCTGAAAACTCCTCAAGCATAAGCTCAGCACCGTACTCCTCTGCCGCAGTAAGTTCAGAGTCGTCCTCCTCAACCAAAGGACAGACTATGTACGCTCTGTGGCCTTTCTGGAGTTCTTTTTTTATGAAACCGTATGCACGGTTTCGCTTATCAGAGCTGATAAGCAACGTGTCTATAGGCTGTCTGCCGGGAGGAATTTCATCTACAACAGAAACATCCAAATCACCGTAGATAATCAGTGCCAATGTACGTGGAATTGGAGTAGCACTCATTACAAGGAGATGAGGGTCATCTCCCTTTGTGAGAAGCTTGGAACGCTGTGCCACGCCAAATCGGTGTTGTTCATCCGTAATTGCCAAACCTAAATCTTTAAAAACTGTTTTTTCAGTAATAAGTGCGTGGGTACCAACTATAATGTCAATAGTTCCGTTTTCAAGAGCTTCGCGAACTTTCTTTTTGTTTGAGGCAGTAGCAGAGCCTGTAAGAAGTCCCACTTGGATATCAGTATCTGCAAAAAGCTTTTGCAAGGTTGCAAAGTGTTGTTCAGCAAGAATTTCCGTAGGAGCCATAAAGGCGGCCTGCTTGCCGTTTTTTACCACATTATAACAGGCACAGGCGGCAATTGCTGTTTTACCTGAACCAACATCACCCTGTACCAGTCTGTTCATAGGCACATTGCCGTTCATCATATCACGGGTACAATCATCCATAGCTCTGCGTTGAGCACCTGTAGGCTTAAAGGGAAGCAAAGAAAGAAATTCCTCAGTATAATCTGCGGTAATGTTTGTACCTCTGGACTCTTTATGTTGATTCTTAAGAGCACGTATACCAAGGGAGAGCACAAGAAGCTCCTCAACCATAAGACGTCTGCGAGCCTTCATAAGGGCTTCAGGGGTTTCAGGTATGTGGATATTGACTATAGCTTCGCGAAGTCCGCACAAATCGTACTTTTCACGTATATGAGAAGGTATGGGGTCAGAGACTTTCTCAGGAAGCATATCAATTGCCTGTTTTACGGCATTTTGCACTGCTTTATTGGTAAGCCCTGCGGTAAGCCCATACACTGGATGAAACGTATCTGCAGTATCTTTTGAAGTAATAAACTCAGGAGACACCATCTGAACTCCTGAAAAATCCTTGGTAGCCTTACCGTAGAAAAGATATTCTGTGTCGTATTTGAGCATCTGAGTTATGTACTTATTGTTGAAGAATACAATACGCATTGCATCATATCCGTCAGACACCTCAGCACGAACCATATATCGGTTACCGGGAAGTCGCGACTCACGCATTGTTGCAGAAAGCTTGCCCTTGACACAGCAAACTTCCCCGCCCTTTACGTCCGCTATAGACAAAGGCTTGCTCCAATCCTCATAGCTTCTTGGAAAATAGTAAAGGAGTGCACCTACGGAATCAACTCCAATTTTGTGAAAAAGCAGTGCTCTTTTCTCTCCTACTCCTTTGAGAGATTTAATTGATATTTCAAATAAAGATGGCATATTAATAATCCTACCTATAATTTATTCACACGCGATAAATTCAGAAAAAGGCGGACAAAACTGTCCGCCTTTTAATGTTGTTTTTACTGAGCAGATTCAATGCCGAGGATGTAGTAGTAGATAGGCTGACCGCCGTTAATAAGGTTGATATCTACATCATTGCCGTATTTGAGGATAAGCTCATCGTAAACCTCAGAAGCATCCTGCTCAGAAATACCTGCACCGTAGATAAGAGTTACAAACTCAGACTCCTTGGTAATCATAGACTTAGCAAGCTTTAAAAGTGCCTTCTTGGGAGATTTGTCCGCAACAGTAAGCTTACCATTGTCAAGGCCAATGATATCGCCCTCTTTAATCTTCTTCATACCAAACTCAGAGTCACGGGCTGCAAAGGTAATCTGGCCTGTGGAAACATTTGTAAATGCATCCTGCATAGTTCCCTTATTGATGATTGCATCGCTGTCGGGGTCAAAAGCAAGCATTGCTGTTATGCCCTGGGGGATTGTTTTTGTGGGGAGGATGATAACCTCTCTGTCCTCAACAATCTTAGCAGTCTGCTCAGCAGCCATAATAATATTCTTGTTATTGGGAAGAACGAAAACAGTTTTTGCAGGAGTTGCCATAACTGCCTCGTAAATATCGTCTGTACTGGGGTTCATACTCTGACCGCCTGATACAACCTGATTACAGCCAAGGTCTGTAAAGAGAGTTGTAAGTCCATCGCCTGATGCTACTGCAACAAATCCGATTTCTTCTGTAGGCTCTGCTACTTCAAGCTTTTTCTTGTTCTGACGCTTGTCATTCTCAGCTTTAGCCTGCTCATGCTGCTGACGCATATTCTCAACCTTTACTGTGAGGAGCTGACCGTACTGGAGACCTCTCTGCAAAGCTTTGCCGGGGTCTTCTGTGTGAACGTGAACCTTGATGATTTCTTCATCGTCAACAACTACTACGCAATCACCGATGGTCTCAAGGTATGCACGAAGTTTCAGAGGAGATGTTGTAACAGAAGCATCTCTGCCAACAATGAACTCTGTGCAATATGTGAAGTTGATAACTTCGTCAAATTCTGCTGCAGCACTGCGGAAAGCATCATCGTCAGATGCTTCGGTAGTGCTCTGTGAAGCAGTATATTCAATCATTACGCCGTCTTTGATGTAAGAGAGCATACCCTCAAAGATAACAAGGAGACCCTTACCGCCTGCATCAACTACGCCTGCCTTTTTAAGAACAGGAAGAAGCTCAGGTGTACGCTGAAGAGACTCATCAGCTGCCTCGCAAACTCCAGACCAAACCTCAGCAGGGTCCTGAGTTTTCTTGACAATCTTAGCACCTTCCTCAAAAGCTTCTCTTGCTACTGTGAGAATTGTACCCTCTGTAGGCTTCATAACAGCTTTGTAAGCAGCGTCAACGCCAAGTCCCAGTGCTTTTACAAGATCCTTACCGGTTGCTGTCTCCTTACCCTCAAGGCCCTTTGCAAAGCCTCTGAAAAGAAGAGACAGGATAACGCCTGAGTTACCGCGTGCACCGCGAAGCATTGCAGAAGCAATAACCTTAGCAACCTCACCGGCATTGTCGGACTCACAAGCAGATACAGCCTTAACAGCCTCGCTGATAGTCATAGACATATTTGTACCTGTGTCGCCATCGGGAACAGGGAAAATATTGAGATCGTTGATTCTTTCCTTCTGAGAACAAATGTTGTTTGCACCCGAGATAACGGCCTGCTTTAACATAGATCCTGTCAGCATTAGAACACATCCTTAATTTTCTTTTTTATAAAATCAGTATTATTGTTTTCAAATCATACCAGCATAATTATAAATGAATATGGCAAGACTTTCAAGCACAAAAAGTAAAAATTGGTTATTTGCATAAAATAAAAGGTGTAATATCAATACATTTGGCATTTACACCATAGATTTATCACTCTATACACATACTCTCACAAGCAATGGTTTTGCCTGTTTTTTCGTCTATTTCAAACAACACACAGTCCATGGTACACTCACCCTGCAAAGGCTCAAACCTGACAGGAAGACGGCTTTTGAAGTTTTCAATTGTTATCTCAGGACGGATACCGAGCACTGAGTGTCTGGGGCCTGTCATACCTGCATCTGTAATATAGCCTGTTCCCTGAGGAAGCACCTGACAATCAGCAGTCCGCACGTGGGTATGAGTACCGAATACAGCAGAGACCTTACCGTCAAGATAGAAACCCATTGAACGCTTTTCTGAGGTTGCCTCACCGTGAAAATCTACAATTATAATCTTAGCATCAACATCTTTAAGTATTTCATCAATTGTACGGAAAGGGCAATCCACGGGTGTGGGGTTGTAGACATTTCCAAGAAGATTTATAACAGCAACGGAATACCTTCCGCAGTCAAGCACGCATACTCCCCTACCCGGTGTGGTACCTGAAGGATAATTAGCAGGTCGGATAATGAACTCGTTATCATCAAGATAAGAATAAATCTCCTTACGGCGGAATGTATGATTACCAAGAGTGATAACATCCACGCCGCTTTTAAACAGATGGTCTGCAGATGTAGGTAAGACTCCGTTACCGTCAGCAGAATTCTCGCCGTTGCAGATAACAATATCAACTCCGAGATTCCGCTTTAAAGAAGGGAGTCTGTCCCTTAGAAATCTACAGCCGACTCCTGCGACTACATCTCCTATGCATAAAACTTTCATGGTATCACCAGACCTATGATTATTATTAATATTTATTGTACCATAATCTCCTTTAATTTACAATAAAGTTTTCAGGCATAGCAATATCCTCTGTACATTCATACAAAACATCAAGCTTAAACTGTGTTTCATTTTCTGAGAAATGCTTTTCACATGCCACAGACTCGCACTGTGCAAGAGAAAACAAACGACACAGGTAATCATCTGCAGTGAGTATATTCTCTGCAAATGTGCTGTTTGCTTCAAAAGGTGTTCTCTTGTAGGACAAGCAATGCTCTGTTATAAGCCCGAAAGGCATACGTGTCTCGTTTAGGTAACAGTATTTTGCTTCAAGTCTTGAAGTAAAATCATCACCGAGTGATTCAAATTTAATAGGAATATTTAACCAAAAGACGTTTAGTTTATATCGTTTTGCTGTTTCATCAGGGTACATATACTCCCCTGTTTTTTCAACAACAAAGGTATGCGCTCTCTGCGTTTGTGCTATCACTTGTGCATCGGCATGAACAAAGCTGACTTCACCTGATGGGTTTTCAAGGACTCCGCTTACAAGAAGGGAGCCTTTTATCACCGCTGACCCCGGGGACATAACTGCAGTACCGTATTTTGTGTTCATTCTGAGAATAACGCCGTCTCTCTGAGCTTTAATATTACAAGGAACACTTGCCTCTAAAATATGTGGCTTAAACTCTTTTTCTTTTATTTCCACCTCGGCTTTTGTGCCGATAATATTCACTGACATCCAACCGATTTCCTTGGTGTCTTTCATAATACTTCTTTGCAGTGTACTCAGGTCAACACCGCTCTTAAAAGTTCCGCAACTAAGCCCTTCTTCTCTCAGAGCCTCCCTAAAACTACTTTCACTGATGGTTACAATACCGTTTACTTCTATTGTCCACACAAAGCTCTGCATAAAAATAATTATAGCTAAAAAGAGTGCCGAACCTATAAGGAGACCTCGCCTTGCCTTGTATCTGTGAAGAACAAAAGGCAGCCCGTGTCGCTCTTTAATCCGCAGTCTTACAGAAGCTTTGCGGGCAACGGGACGTATACTTCGATAATCGCAAAGTAAAAGAGAAGCTACAAAACTATCTGCACAAGGGCGTGACGAAAAAACAAACCTTCCCTGTCTTGTACTCAGATTTATAAACCGCTCAGGAAAACGTCCGATTATCTCAAAAACTACATAGCCTCTGAGCCACCTTATTAATTTAAGTATCACAAAATCACCTTACATTATGTATTCAACAGAAGTTATAAAACCGTTTATAATCAAGGATGTGGGAGATATGCATTTGAGAGTCAACCCCCTGCCCTTCATCTGCATAGACACCTGACCAAGACTTACTCGTATTTGGGTTTCGCTATATTCAAGCACTCCCCTGCATCCGTCTATTGTAGCTGAGGTATTGCCTGATATTTCTATATGAGGTTTTATATTGAAAACATCTTTTATCGTGAAACCAAAAGACTTGCTGTGCTCTTGCTCCTGATTTTTTGATTGCCTGTTTCTGCTCAAATAACACACCTGCTTTTTATAAATGTATTAATTTTTATGCCGAAAAGCTCATATATATTATTCGGTGAAGAAAATGAGGATATATAAAACACTGAACAAAAGAAAAATTTTATTTATGTGGCTTTTATCAGGAATAGCTTTAGCTGTACTACTGATATTCCCCACCCAATGCCGTGCAGGCGCGGCAAATGGAATTTTTCTTTGTATACAGGTGTTGATACCATCCCTGTTCCCCTTTATGGTTTTGTCCTCTTTCATTGTAACTTCAGGTATGGCATCAAAACTACCGAATTTCGCACAAAAGCTTACAAAAGCGGTTTTCAATCTTCCTAAGGAAAGCTTTGCTGTAATTCTTCTTTCTCTTACAGGCGGGTATCCTGTAGGTGCCAAAGGTATAAACAGTTTGTATAAAGAGGGAAAAATCTCCTTAAAAGAAGCAGAACAGATGTCTCTTTTTTGCGTGGCATCAGGCCCCGGATTTCTTGTAACTTATCTGGGATGCAGTATGCTGAGAAGCCCTCAGACGGGATACATCCTGCTATTATCACAGATATTTAGTTTTGTTATACTGGGAATATTTTCAAAATATGCTGTAAAAAACAAAGATAGTAGCAGGTTGGTTTTTTCGGAAGAAACGGAAAATTACGAAGAAAATGCACTTGTAACATCTGTCAGAGAAGCCATAAGCTCCTGCGGATATATGTGTGCACTTGTGGTACTCTTTGGTGCAATATGTGAAATTTATCTATATATCACCGAAACGACACCTAATCTCAGATGGATAACGGCAGTGCTTGAAATCACAAACGGCACAAAGATACTGTCTGAAGGGTACAGTGTCCTATTAATGTCTGCAATGTGCGGGTTCGGAGGACTTTGCGTACATTTCCAGATTTACGCTTTACTTGGAGATATTAAGATTTCAAAAATTAAGTTTTTTATATTCAGAATAACTCAGGCTCTGCTCAATACACTATTTACATACCTTCTGCTGAGACTTTTTCCAAAAACAACAGAAGTTTTCTCTACAGTAGAAAAATCATCTCCTGCTCTTAATAAAGGTATAACGGGATGTGTTTTTCTGATAATATGCTGTGTAGTCTTTCTGCTGTCTCTTAAAGAAACAAGCAGAACACATATAAAATAACTACAATTATCGGAGGTAGCATTATGTGCGGAATAGCCGGTTGGCTGAGTGAATCCGTAAATCTCTATGAAAGGACCACTGTTCTTGAAAATATG
Source organism: Ruminococcus sp. (assembly GCA_045541275.1). Taxonomy (GTDB): domain Bacteria; phylum Bacillota; class Clostridia; order Oscillospirales; family Acutalibacteraceae; genus Ruminococcoides. The sequence continues at coordinate 81,628 of JAZQIX010000011.1, read as the reverse complement.
TCTGAGACGTTAAAAAGACGGGGACCTGACGAAAAAGGTTATTATGTAAAAAGTAATGTTGCAATGATACACAGACGACTTTCTGTTGTGGATATTGAACACGGAAAGCAGCCAATGATAGGAACATACGCAGGCGAAACGTATGTACTTGTTTATAACGGAGAGCTATACAATGCAGAGGAAATCCGAAAAGAGTTGCTACTTAGAGGCTATGATTTTGAAAGCCACTCAGATACAGAAGTGGTGCTTAAGGCATATATCCACTGGAAAGAGCAATGTGCAGAAAAGTTCAACGGCATTTTTGCCTTCGGTGTATATGAAGTGATGAAAAAGAGACTCTTTCTGTGCAGAGACAGAATTGGAGTCAAGCCTCTGTTTTATACCCACAAAAGCAAAGATTTTGTATTTGGTTCACAGATAAAAACAATCCTCGCAAGCAAAGTTGCAGAACCTGTTGTTACAGAAGAAGGGCTTAATGAAATATTCTTTCTGGGACCTGCAAGAACACCGGGAAAAGGTGTATTCCGTGATATTCAGGAGATTATGCCTGGTGAATACGCCATATTTGAAAACAACTGCCTAAAAAAACATTCCTATTTTACCATTGAGGCTAAAGAGCATACAGAAGATGAAGAAGAAACTCTGGAACATACAAGATACCTGATACAGGATTCTATAAGACGTCAGCTTGTGTCCGATGTACCGTTGTGCTGTTTTCTCTCAGGTGGACTTGACTCAAGCATTATCACTCAGACTGCATCAGCGTATTACAAGGCTAACGATAAAGGAAAGCTCCACACTTACAGCGTAGAATACGTTGACAATGCTAAGTACTTTAAGAAGAGCTTATTCCAGCCTAATTCGGATACAGAGTATATACATCTGATGACAGACAGTGCTGACACTGAACATCATCAGGTAGTGCTGGATAATATTCAGCTTGCAGATGCACTGTCTGATGCTACATTTGCACGTGACCTACCGGGTATGGCTGATGTGGATTCATCACTACTTCTGTTTTGCAGAGAGGTAAAAAAGAACTTCACGGTTGCTCTTTCAGGAGAATGTGCAGACGAATTGTTTGGAGGATATCCCTGGTATCATAACAGAGATATTCTGTTTGAAGAAAGCTTTCCTTGGTCCAGAAGCCAGGATATACGCAGAAAGATACTCAAAGAAGGATTTCTTCCACAAGGTGAAGAATACGTAAAAGAAAGATACAGAGATACAATAAAGATGGCACACAAGCTGCCAACAGACTCAAAGCTCAGTGCCCGTATGAGAGAAATGTTTATGCTGAACTTTTACTGGTTTATGCAGTGCCTTTTAGACAGAAAAGACAGATGCTCTATGGACTGCGGACTTGAGGTGCGTGTTCCTTTCTGTGATTACAGAATAGTAGAGTATGCATACAACATGCCTTGGGAGCTTAAGGCTCTTTACGGCAGAGAAAAAGGAATAGTCCGCAAAGCCTTTGAGGGAATACTTCCTTACGATATTTGCTACAGAAAAAAGAGTCCTTACCCCAAAACACACAATCCCGTTTACTTTGAGTATGTTGCAAATAAAGTCAAGTCTATTTTAAGCAAAAAGTCTGCACTTACAGATATACTTTCAAAGGAAGGCATAAATTCAATTATTGAGAACCCTGACTCCATACCCTCTCCTTGGTACGGACAGCTTATGCGAGCTCCTCAAATACTTGCATATATTATTCAGCTTAATACTTGGATGGACGAATTCAAAGTGAAAATAGAAAACTGATTCTGTACAAAAAGCCTCACCTGTGATACAATAAAATTCATTGAGGTGAGGCTATGAACAAGAAAAGATACACGCTTAACAAAGAGTGGTTTGCAAATCACAAAACAGCTTGCAAGATTCTGAAAGTTTTATATAAATTTTTACCTTTGATTATGGTAGTGGCTGTTCCTGCACTGATTGTAATAAAGGCTTTTGCGGAGATTGACCAAGATTTTCTGAGGATGATATATATTCCCGTATTTATACTTGGATTAGTTACCTTACTCAGAAAAATTGTCAACAAGCCCAGGCCCTATGAGGTATATGATACAGAACCTGTAATAAAACGTGACGGCAAAGGAGAGTCCTTCCCAAGCAGACACACGGCATCAGCATTCATCATTGCAATGTGTGCTATTCCTGTATCTCTTCCGCTAACAATCTGCTTACTGTTTGTTTCAGTCTTAATAGGACTCACAAGAATATTTGCAGGAGTACACTTTATAAGCGATGTAATAATGGGAGCAGTTATCTCTGTAATTACAGGACTTATTTTCTTCGTGATACTGTAAAAATTAAAGCACCGTGTTCTCTTAACAATGGAACACGGTGCTTACTTGTTTAACTTAGTCCTGCAAGGTCTTTGATAACCTCTGAGGCAATTACAAGCCCTGCAACAGAGGGCACAAAAGCTACACTTGCAACTGTGGGCTTACCTGAGGAGTCAAGCTCACCCTGAGGAGTTTTTGGTGTCTCCTTTGAGTATACTGTTTTAAGGTGAGTTATGCCCTTTTCTCTTAAAAGCCTGCGTATTGTACGTGCAAGAGGACAAACTGATGTTTTTGAAAGGTCTGCAACCTCCACCATTGTAGGGTCAAGTTTATTACCAAATCCCATACTGCTGATAACGGGTATATCAAGAGCCTTTGCACGGCATACAATATCCACCTTAGCAGGAACAGTATCAATTGCGTCTACAATATAGTCATATACTGACAAATCAATAAGATGAGAATTCTCAGGAAGATAAAAGATATCAAAGCAGTTCACCTGAACTTGGGGATTAATTGATAAAATCCGCTCTTTAATAACCTCTGTTTTCTTTCTGCCTACTGTACACTCAAGTGCGATTATCTGGCGGTTAAGGTTACTTTTTGCAACCAAATCAGGATCGACCACATCAATAGCACCAACACCTGAGCGAGCCAGTGCCTCTACAGTGTACCCTCCTACTCCTCCTACTCCGAAGACTATAACCTTTGAGTTTTTGAGTTTTTCCATTGAAGCTTTACCGAATAAGGCTTCGGTACGCAAAAATCTATCCATAGTATCTCCTTATCTGCACATAAGCTCAAGAAGCTTATCTTCACTAAGAAAGCCCTTGCCTGCACCGTTTTCTCCTATTTTATAAGAAGCAAAGTACACAGCTCTGCGAAGAGAGAGTAAGGGGTCTTTTGTGTTTGCATAGAAATGCACAAATGAAGAAAATAAGCTGTCTCCTGCTCCTACAGTGTTTATAACAGGTCGGGTGAAAACTGCAGGTACAAATGCGAAGCTATCTCCTTCCTGTGTATACAGCAATGCACCCTTATTCCCCATTCCCACTACGATTATTTTGGGAGTATATTCATTCAGAAGAGATTTCACAAACTCCTGCTCTCTACCAATGAAATTTTCATTACTGAGGAAAAGAATATCCGCCACACGCATAAATCGTGCATTGTACTCATCGCAAATGTCAGAAAGACAATGTACATCTGTAGCAATAAGTACACCTTTGTCTTTTACAAGCTGTAAGAGGCCTGCTGAGTAGTTAATGTTACACATACATGCAACGTCAACGCCTTCAAGAGCTGATACAAACGAAGCCTCATCATAAGAAAGCTCCTGATTATCAGCAAGGTCGCTGATAATATTTCTTCTGCCCTCTTTGTCGTAAAGTATTACTGACTGAGCTGTAGATTTATTCTCACAAAGAATTTTATCTGTGCTGATACCCTGAGCTTCAAGGTTGGATTTTATGATACTTCCTGCACAATCATCACCTGTAAAGGAACAGAGTACAACTTCATCGCCCAAGGTATTAAGTGCAAGAGAAATATTAAGTCCTACTCCTGCAGGATTAGATGCAACTCCAAAAAAGCGGTAATCTACAGGTCGGTATTCTATAGGAAAAGAGTCCACTGAAACAGTGGTTTCCATATTAACAAGTCCGCATACAAGAATCTTGCTCACATTATCACTTCCTGATTTCAATTAATTTGATTTTATTACATTTTTATCAAGGCGTCAACTTTAACTTTTCTGCCATAATTCAAAATAATAGGCAAATAATAATGAACAGGCAGAGGAGGAAACAAAGTGGACTTGTTAAATATAGAAAACAGTGAAAATTCACATATAAGTTTAAAAGAAAGACGAGTAAAAGGTGCTTGGCTGTGCACACCTGTAATACTGATAGGTGCTATACTGCTGAGTTTGTCATATATAATTGACATAATTTTTGCAGGTACATCTGAGCTTGGCATAGGTGAAACATCGGCACCTGCAAAAATACTTTATGGCATAGGCAGCATAATCAACAAGCTGATTTCACCTTTACTGTCAGGAGGCATTGCACTGTATATAGGAGGACTGTCTGCTCTGTCAGCAGGGCTTATAGGAGGTATGCTGACAGGGATGGGTGTAACACTCAGCTTTTCTTCTGGTAACACAGGAGCTATGACCGGTATTTACGGAAGCTTACTGGCAGGACTTGTAGCAGGATACACCTCAATTGCTGCAAAAACAATACTGAGGCTCGTACTTAAAAAACAAAGTAACATAGAAAGCTTTGTATGTCCTGCAGTGTCACTTCTGGCAACTACAGCTATAGTTTTTATTACTGACGGTGTTTCTCAGATTATAAACGGTCTTGCATCGGTGGGAATTGCGGCAACAGGTGAATTCAGCAGACTTTTGCTTGTGATACTTCTGTCGATAATGATAACTGCTGATATAGGCGGACCTTTTTATCTTGCTTCCCTTGTTTATGCTGTCGCCTCAATTGCAACTGATGAACCTGAGATTATGGCGGCAGTAGCAGCGGCAGGTTGCGTTCCTGCTCTGAGTATAGGACTTGCAGGAATTATATTCAAAGACAGATTCAGTAAAAAAGAACGGATATTTTCCATAGCAGGGATATTCTGCGGATTATGCGGAATCAGTCAGGTAGCTATTCCCTTCTATGCTACAAGACTGCACAGAGTTATAATCCCCGGTTTGGTTGGAGGTACAATTACAGGTGTGCTATCCCTTTTGTTTGGTTGTTACGCATCTTCTCCTGCAGGCGGTTTTCTGTCTATTGCAGGGACAGGAACTGTACTTTACTTTATTCTTGCAGTATTAAGCGGTGTACTTTTCTCTACAGCAATTATGGGATATACGTTGGAACCTGTGGAAAGTTCAGACGTTTCTGAAAGAAAAGAAGAAGAAACGAAACTGCGGAAAGCAACAGCATAAAAGCCGTTGCTTTTTAGCAACGGCTTGAAGGTTATTCGATTATTTTCCCTCCTGCTACTACAGTATCACCGCTATAAAGCACAAGAGACTGACCTGCAGTTACAGCACGTTGAGGAGCGTCAAAGCGAACGCAGAGCTTTCCATCATCTGTCATAAAGGCAACACCATTTTGTGCTGGCTGATTATATCTTACTCTCGCCGTAACAGGAATTTGAGATTTTATTTCTGCAACAGAAACAAAATTCACCTCATCTGCTACTACAACATCAGAAAACAAATCTTCGTTGAAACCTAAAGTTACAGTATTTGCCTGCATATTCTTACTGAGCACATACATTGACTGCGGCAGTGCAAGCCCTAAACCTTTACGCTGACCCCGTGTGTAACACACAGCACCATTGTGTTTTCCAAGAATGTTACCGTCTTTATCTATAAAGTTACCTTCCTGAATTGTAACACCACAATTATCTCTCAGGTAATCATAGTAATTTCCTGAGATAAAACAAATATCTTGGCTATCCCGTTTATTGGCATTAATAAAATTTTGCTCCAAGGCTATTTCTCTGACCTGAGATTTTGTAAGCTCACCTACAGGCAACAAAAGGCGTGACAGCATAGGCTGAGTTAAATTATAGAGAACATAGCTCTGGTCCTTTTTAGTGTCCAGCCCTTTTCTCAGCTCATAACGGTTAGTCTCTTTGCTAAAAGAAACACGGGCATAATGACCTGTTGCCACATAATCAAAACCGTTTTTGTCTGCATAATCAAACACAAAGGGAAGCTTAACGTAGCGATTGCAATCAACACAGGGATTTGGTGTCAGACCTGCAGTATAGGAAGAAGCAAAGCGGTCTATTACCTCTTTTTTAAATTCCTGTCTGTAATCCGGATTAACAAAAGGTATAGACAACTTCTCACACAAAAGCTTTGCATCGTCAGTATCGGTTGAATCAGGTTTATCATAAAGCCTGAGCATTATGCCTGTAACTTCAAATCCGCGTTCTTTCAGCAAATATGCAGCTGTGGCACTGTCTACTCCTCCGCTCAGGGCAACAAGGACTTTTTTGCTCATAGATATTATCCTTTTCTAATTAATAACTTATGTACACATATTATCACAGCACAGGAAATACTGCAAGAAAAACAAGTTGACAAATATGATAATTGTTGGTATAGTAAAAACATAAGTTAAATATTAACTGCCACCGGGTAGTGTAATGCTCAGCATTCGTGACACATCGTTAGGTCTTAGAAGATGTGTAAACGGATGCTTATTTTTTTGCGGAGGTCTATCTTTATGAAATTCAGAAGCAACCCCTTCAAAACCTTAAACAGATTTGAAATCATCTTATGGATTACATCTTTAGCTGTTGTTACATCTTCCTTTATACTGTCAAACTCTGCTGGCATACTTCCCCTGTGTGCCTCACTGATTGGAGTTACCGCGTTGATATTTGTAGCAAAGGGACATATACTGGGACAGCTTCTTACAATAGTATTTGCTGTGTTCTATGGTATAATTTCCTTCCAAAGCAGATATTACGGAGAAATGATAACATATCTGGGAATGACTGCACCTATGGCACTGGTTGCCCTTATAAGCTGGATAAAAAACCCATACAAGGACAGTGAAGAAGTCAAGGTGAGCAGTTTAAGCATAAAACAGCTTGTTTTTATGAGCACCTCCTGTATAGCAGTTACCATTGTTTTTTATTATATACTGCGTAGTCTCGGCAATGCATCACTTATTGTAAGCACTGTGTCAGTAACAACAAGCTTTCTTGCATCATACCTTACTGCTGTAAGAAGTCCGTATTATGCCCTTGCTTATTCGGCAAACGACGTGATACTGATTATACTTTGGGTTATTGCTTCATTGGAAAACACAAGCAACATACCAATGATTGCTTGCTTTGTAATGTTCCTTGCGAATGATTTATACGGCTTTTACAACTGGCGAAAAATGAAAATCAGACAAAGCAAAAACAAATAATAGGCACTTGCAAAAATTAATGCCGGTGCCTTAATTTTACTCACTTTCACTTATTTGCCGTAAGAGGAAATTATAAAAATCCTCTGCATATTCGCTTCTGGGAAGTGTTTCATATAACTCTATAATAAGTTCTCGGCTGCACTCAGGCTCTCTTATAGAAACTAAGACTACATTATCGTTAGCACACTCTCCCCAGGAATATTCAGGCCAGAAAGCAACTCCCGTTCCTGTACTGATAATATTCTGGACAGCAGTAGGAGAATCCGACTCAAACAAAATTTTAGGATAAAATCCTGCTTTAGAACAAAACTCATTACAGATAACACCGAAAAGTCTTGCGTTGGAAAGCATTACAAACTCCTCGTCTCTTACATCCTTAAGGTTAAGATACTCACTGTTTGCATATTTAGAGTCCTTTGGTACAGCAAGATATATCCGCTCCGTTTTGACACATCTTTTTACACAGGGAGCAAGAAAACTGTGAGAAAGACCATTGGTGCTTATAACAATATCACAATCTGTTCTTTGCTCGTTCTGCTCAAAGTCAAACACAACATCTGTGTGAGTCTTCCTATACTCCACAATTGCGTTGATAACAAAAGCAGAAGCCGCAAGAATATTAAGCTTTACGGTTTTACTGACACGCTTTTTCATTTTGTCTATCTCAGCAGGTATACTGTCAATCTCAGGGAGAAGAGACTCAAGGCGTTCTTTCAGATACAAGCCATATTCTGTAAGTACAATGTTGCGTCCCTTTTTAACAAACAGCTCAACCTGTAGCTCATTCTCCAATGACTTGATTGCCTGTGAAAGTGCAGGCTGAGCAATAGAGAGATACTCAGCCGCCTTAGTCATATGCTGAAATTTTGCTACAGCATAAAAGTATCTTAGTTTTTGCAGTTCCATATAAGCACCTCTTATGTATAATGATTTATTATAGGTTTCATAAGAATAATATATTTTACTTTTGTATTTGTCAAGAGTATTATATTGTAGACAAAAAAGAAAAGGAGTTTTAAGTATGACACAGATTTTTGAATTCATAATGCTAATTTGCTTTGGCTTATCATGGCCAATATCCGTATACAAAAGTATCACCTCTAAATCCACCCAAGGTAAAAGCCTTGTGTTTATCTTTGCTATTATTATAGGGTATGTATGCGGAATTATGGGAAAGATAGTAAGCGGTCAGATAAATTATGTTCTGGGACTTTATATCTTTAACCTTATTATGGTCAGCATTGACATGGTGCTTTACTTCATAAATAAGAATAACGAAAATATTAACAGTAAGAAAACATCAAAGGCATCAGCAAAACACTGATGCCTTATTTTTAAAAATTAAAATATTGTAGATTTTCTTTTGGCAGATGCAGAAGAAAGCTTTTTCAGTTCAAAACGCTCGTCACACATAGAGGCTACCTCCGGAGAATGACTGACTAATATAACACATTTTCCGGCTTTGGATAAGCTTCGGAATATCTCCATTATTTCATGCTGTGTATCAGAATCAAGGTTGCCCGTAGGCTCATCTGCAAGAATTATATCAGGATTATAGGACAGTGCTCTGGCTATAGCAACGCGCTGTTGCTGACCGCCTGAAAGATGGAGAATTCTTCTTGTTGCTTCTTCTTCATCAAGTCCTACGTTTTCAAGCAGTTCTATTGCACGTTCTTTTTTATTGATTCCCTTTACACCGGCAATATCCATTGAAAGAACAACGTTTTCCAATGCTGTAAATTTGGTAATCAAATTATAGCTCTGAAAAACAACTCCGATATATTTGCTTCTGTATTCGTACTTATCAATATCTTTAATATCCATATCCTTATAGCAGATGCTTCCTTTTGTGGGCTTTGCAAGTCCGCTTAATAAGGATAACAAAGTTGTTTTTCCTGCACCAGATTTACCTATTATACAGTACATTTTGCCTGTTTCAAACGCATATGAAAGCTCTGAGAGAACAGGAGTGTTTCCGTACGAGAAACTAATATTATTTAAAGTTAAAACTGACATATATTTACCTCCTTAATCTCTGTTAGCAAGAATTCTTAAAGGCTCATACCGCATAATAAACAGCATTGAAGCCGCACCCGAAACAAGTGTGAGTGCCAGCGCAATAAGAAACATCTGAAGAACAACCTTAAGATTCATCGCAGAATTAATTTCAGTTATGTAATCAGCAACTCCTCCATCAGGTCTAAACATATCAGACATAAATCCGTTTTGAGGTTTATCAGGCACATTCTCCTTATTATTAAACGAATGCATAGCTCCCGGTCTGCCAAAGCTCTCCTCAACTCTATCAGAATTGTTCTGCTGTGAAGCAATTTGATTTTCAAGAAGTTCATTTGTGACAGGAACCGCACACACACCGCCAATAATTACACCTATAATTACAGCCACAAGTGTTACCACAAACAATTCTGTCAGAAATTGCATAGCTACCTTATGCTTTTTCATACCCATTGCAGTGAGTACGCCAATTTCATATTTACGTTCACGAACGCTGAATATATTAAGCACCACCAGTATAACTGCGCCAATAATTAATATTACAAGCAAAAACCAGCCTGCCATAGTGCTAAGAGTCTTCAAAGGTGTGAGGCTGTTTTCAAAATTAGAAATATCGCTTGAGAATATAGTATACGACTCATCCAAGCCAAGCTGACGTGCCTGCTCATCAAAAAGATAGTAAGCATCGGCATCAGCAAAAACATAGGTTCCAGAAAGAGAAGAACTAAGAGCGGTTTCAAATTCTCTGCCTGTATCAGAATCTGTAATTGTTTGAGAGCAATCCTCAGAAGCATTCACAATAGACTCTAACGCATTATAGCTCATATAGATTTTGTTGGCAGGGTCACCTGAAGAAAATCCCATAGGAGAAAAACTGTTTTCATTAGCCGAGGAATCAGAATAAATACCCACTACATTCAAAATATAAACCTCGTCCTCGTTATTGGGGTTTGACAATTCAATTTCATCTCCTGTAGCAACAGAATTATAAACTGAAAGCTCCTCAGAAATGATACAGTCATATTCAAAGGTACCTTCGTCAAAAACCATACCATCGGTAATTTCTGCAGTACCATCAATAAAAGAGGTCATTGCCAAATCTGATGAACAACCCACAACGGTAAAATCAGACTGTGTCATACCCATCTTGAAGCCACCCTGACCGCCTCCCTGCGGAATTGCACCTCCAAACATATTACCTGAAACAGCATCAGACTTGTCAGTGTTAGCCTCATCAGAACTATCTGTGCTAACAGGTACAAAACCATTGGAACCGTTTAATGACACTGTTGCCGTATAATAAAAATCCTTTACAGAATCAGCACCTGCATAAAGCTCATATTCCTCAAGTGTAAGAGCAGAAGCTTCACCCATTTCTTTCTGAAACTGTTCACGGTCAAAAGAGGGGCGGCCCCCATAGTTTTCTGTCACGTCTCCATTACCTTTATTTCCTCGCATATCACTCATCATAGACTGACGGTCAAAGGAAATGGTTGCGGTAACAGAAAGGTTTTCCAATGCGTCCTCCTTGGCACTTTCTGCTGCCTGTCGAATTGAAAGTCCAATACAACAAGAGGTAGCGATTACAAGAACAATTATGCCAATTAAAATGTTTCTGCCTTTTGAGCGGGAGATACATCTGATCGCATTACTTAAAATATACAAGGTTATCTTCCTTTCAAAATATTGTATTGTTTTGAATTATAATTTTTATACCTAACAAGAATGTAACGGTTTCTTGAAAATTGTGTGAAATTATAAATATATAAAATTATACATTTTTTTACATTTACTCAGCAAATATTCGTGCAATTATTTTTCTTGAGAAGAAATTAACAAATACCACTTAGTGATATACTTGTTGCCGTGTGTTAAACACGAAAAATGAGGAGTGGTTATATTGAAAAAGAGTTTTTATCTGAAGCCTAAGCTTTTCAGTGTTATGAAAACCTACACCAAGGAACAGTTTGTTAAAGACCTTGTAGCAGGTATAATTGTAGCGATTATAGCTTTACCTTTATCTATTGCACTGGCACTTGCCTCAGGCGTTGAACCTGCCTGCGGTATTTACACTGCAATTGCGGCAGGATTTGTGGTTTCCTTTTTAGGCGGAAGCCGTGTACAAATTGCAGGCCCTACTGCGGCGTTTGCAACTATAGTTGCAGGCGTTGTAGCGGCTCAGGGTATGGACGGACTGTTTATAGCAACGGTAATTGCAGGTATTATGCTTATACTGATGGGTGTGTTCAAGCTTGGTTCGCTGATTAAGTTTATCCCCCACACTATCACTACAGGATTTACTGCAGGTATTGCTGTAACAATTTTTATAGGTCAGATTAAGGATTTTCTCGGTTTATCCTATGCTGAGGGTTTAAAACCTATAGAAACGATTGAGAAAATAGAAGCAAATATTACTTCTATCGGCACATTCAGTTGGCAGGCATTGGTTGTAGGAGCTGTGTGCCTTGCAATCCTCATCTTCTATCCCAAGGTAGAAAAAAGAGTGCCTCCCTCATTGATTGCTGTTGTTGTGGGAGCTCTTATGGTAGCCTTTATTCCCTCTTTTCAGGAAGGAGTATTTACCATTGGCGACCTGTATTCTATCCCCTCAGGACTGCCTAAGGTAGACTTTGGCTCTATGGATTTCAGCTTTGAAAAGGTCAAGGCTGTACTTCCCGATGCTTTTACTATTGCAATATTGGCGGCTATTGAATCCCTGCTCTCCTGCGTTGTTGCAGACAGTATGGTAAACTCCAGACACAACTCCAATATGGAACTTGTCGCTCAGGGTGCCGGTAACATTGCGTCTGTATTTTTCGGCGGTATTCCTGCCACAGGTGCAATTGCAAGAACTGCCGCAAATGCAAAGAACGGAGGAAGAACACCTGTTGCAGGTATGGTACACGCTATAGTATTACTGCTGGTGCTTCTGTTCCTTATGCCCTATGCAGAGCTTATTCCTATGCCTGCAATTGCGGCTATTCTCTTTATAGTTGCATATAATATGAGTGAGTGGAAAAAGTTTGTACGCATCTGCAAAACCGCACCAAAGAGTGATATTATTGTAATGGTTACCACCTTTGTTCTGACTGTTATATTTGACCTTGTGGTTGCTATTGTTGTAGGCCTCGTACTTGCGGCAATTCTGCTTATGAAACGTATGAGCGAGGAAACATCTGTTGAGGGTTGGAAGTACATTGACCCTGAAAATGACAGCGACAGCATTGACCTTAAAACAGTACCCAAAGACGTAAGAGTTTATGAAATAAGCGGACCTTTGTTCTTCGGCACTGCAGACACAATTATGGATATCCGACTTAAGGACTACACTCACTGCCTGATACTGAGAATGAGAAGTGTAACTTCTCTTGATGCTACTGCAATGAACGCAATCGAGAGTCTTCATAAAAAGTGCAAAGAGCAGAATGTACGCCTTATTCTCTCTCATGTTAACACTCAGCCAATGGCTGTTATGAAAAAAGCAGGTTTTGTAGAAGCAGTAGGCGAAGAGAACTTCTGTGCACACATTGATGAAGCTCTTTTGCTGGCTGACAAACTAACTGTATAAAGGAGAAACAGATGGTTAAACATATTATTCTCTGGCAACTCAGAGACGAACTGACCGAATGTGAAAAAAACAATGTAAAAGTCGGAATCAAAACAGGACTTGAAAGCCTTTTGGGACAGATTGACGGACTTGTTGAGATTAAGGTTGAAGCTGAGGGACTTTCCTCTTCCAATGCAGATGTTATGCTTTACTCCGTCTTTGAAAATGAGGATGCCCTGAAGGCATACGCTGTACATCCGGCACACGTAGAGGTTGCAGATACTAAGGTAAGACCTTACACAAAAACCCGTCTTTGTCTGGACTTTGAATTCTGATATTCATTAAAGCAACCTGCTGTGCAAAATCAGCAGGTTTTCTTTTAAGTACAACAATATTCCCTTTTATACTTGTCTTTGTTGCAAAAAGGCTGTATAATTGCATTGTTAATATTCAGCAAAGGAAGTTTAATATAATGAGAAAAATAAAGACCTTCTTCCGCCGTGTTGCTTCAGGAAGCTTCAAACGGTTTTTCCGCAATCTTAATATAGTTCATAATGAGTCCGGAAAGAACAGAATTGTACTGTTCTTTGATATGATTATCAGTATGTTCGTCTACGGAGTGGGCTACCTTGACTATATGACCTTTGGCTATGCTTACATCAAAAAAGACAAACGCAGAACCTTTATGACAATGGATGATAACATCCATATGTGCAGAAAAATGAATAATCCTGAAGCGTCTGACGTGTTTGAAAACAAGCTGATTTTCAGTAGAACTTTCTCAGAGTATCTTCATAGAGAATATGTTGATTTACAGGACGGATTTGAGAAATTCTCAGAATTTTGCAAAGGCAAGGACACCTTCTTTGCTAAACAGCCTGTTTCTTTCGGCGGTCTGGGTGTTAAGAAAGTAAGGCTTGAGGGTCAGGACTTGAAATCAGTTTATGCCGAACTGATGGAAAGCCGAATGTATCTTGCCGAGGAAACCATCGCTCAGCATGAAGAAATGAATAAGCTTTGCGACCGCTCTGTTAACACAATTCGCATTGTGACAATTGTAAGCGACACAGGAAAGGCACATCTTATCTACGCACTTATCCGCATCGGCTCAGGCAAAAATGATGTTGACAACGTTACAAGCGGAGGTATGTATACTCTGCTCTCTCCTGAGGGTAAAATCACACATCCTTGCTTCTGTGATAAGACAGTATCTTACTATACAGAGCACCCTCACACAGGATGTCCGTTTATAGGATTTACTGTTCCCTACTTCAAGGAAGCAGTTGAACTTTGCTGTAAAGCAGCACTGGTTGAAAAAAGAATCCGCTATGTAGGATGGGATATTGCGATTACTCCTACAGGCCCTGTCCTTGTTGAGGGCAACAGTCTGCCAGGATATGATATGCCTCAGAATCACCGTTTCCACGATGATGGCTGCGGAATCAAGGCTATATTTGAAAAAGCGATAAAAGATTAATAATCTACAATACTTTTAACAAATAAGAAAACGCTGAGTTTTACACTCAGCGTTTTTATACGATTATTCTTTGTTTTCATCAAATCTGAAAATTGTTGATGCTAATTTATTAATAAGACCTGCAAGTCTGGTCAAAACAACCTCTATTAAAATAATCACAGCATACATAACTATTTTAACTAGAATCATAGTCCAAATCTGAAAATCATCAAGACAATCAAGCATATATGGCCATAACTCAATATTAGCAAACACAAGGATAATATCAACGCAGGCAATAATGGCAGTAACTATTATAGCAAATATACAAACAGGCATCAATCGTTCTGACAGATTGATAACTTGCATATAAGATTCGTTTTTCACTTTTTCTTTAAGGTTTTCTTTATTATCCTTCATTATCTTTCTCCCTTTCTGATAAATCAACTTGAACATAACAAACTAAAAAAGCCTTTGAGAAACAAAGACTTTCTGGCACCCCCTGCGGGAATCGAACCCACAACTAACCCTTAGGAGGGGTTTATTATATCCATTTAACTAAGGGGGCATATGTTATTTTGCTTTGTTATTTTATAATATCCTATGTACTTTGTCAAGAATTACAGATAAAAGTTACCCACTGCATATACGCAGTGGGTATTATAAATTTATCTTTTTTTCTTGGGTTTATTATTTGTCTGCTTACGTCTGTTACCCTGATTGGGTGCTCGTTTTGATGTTTTGCGTGAATTGTGCTTTGCAGTTTTTTCGGGTTCAAGAGGTGTTACAAGACAATTCTTGCCTGTGCCGATTAAATCATATCTGCCTGCACGGCGGAGAGCATCGTGAACTATCCTGTGATTTTCCGGCTTATAATACTGTAAAAGTGCTCTCTGCTCAGCTTTTTCTCGGGGAGTTCTGGGAACATAAACCTCCTCCATAGTATATGGGTCAAGACCTGTGTAGAACATACAGGTAGACACTGTACCAGGGGTAGGATAAAAGTCCTGTACCTGTTCAGGATGAAGCCCTTCTTTTTTCAGGAACTTTGAAAGCTCTATGGCATCATTGAGAGTACTGCCCGGATGTGATGACATTAGGTAAGGAACAAGATACTGCTTCTTCCCCACGCTCTCTGTCAATTCATAAAAACGCTTTTTGAAACGGTTATAAACTTTAACAGGAGGTTTGCCCATACACTTCAATACATTTTCTGAGCAATGCTCAGGAGCAACCTTGAGCTGACCGCTGACGTGATGCTCTACAAGCTCTTTGAAAAAAGTCTCATCCTTATCAGCAATAAGATAATCAAAACGGATGCCTGAACGAATAAAAACTTTTTTTACTTTAGGAAGCTTTCTGAGCTTTCTAAGCAATGAAAGATAATCGCTGTGGTCTACATTAACAGCAGGGCACATAGTAGGTGCAAGGCACTTTTTATCAGTACATAATCCGCGTTTGAGCTGAGCATCACATGAAGTTGCGCGAAAATTAGCGGTAGGCCCGCCTACATCGTGAATATATCCCTTGAAATCAGGCATATCAGTGATAGTCTTTGCTTCTTCAATAACAGAGTCGTGACTTCTACAGCTAATCTGTCTGCCTTGATGGTATGCAAGAGAACAGAAGTTACAAGCACCATAACAGCCACGGTTGTGGATAATAGAAAATTTAACTTCTTCTATACCGGGTACACCGCCCTGTACTTCATAAGAAGGATGGTATGTACGCATAAAGGGTAAGGAATAAACCTCGTCCATCTCCTCTGTTGTAAGAGGAGGCATTGGAGGATTCTGAATAACAATTTTATCACCGTGACGCTGAATAACCACTGAGCCTCTGACTGCATCGTGCTCCTGCTGTTGAATACGGCAGGACTTGGCATAGTGACGTTTTCCTTTTTCAGAAGGGTCTGACACAGCCTCAAAGGACGGACATTCCTTAACAGGTCCGGGAGTATAATCGTGAGTTTTCACAGCATAGCAGGTACCAAGTATATCTTTTAGTTCAGATTTGTTTTCTCCGTCTCTTAGTCGGTTTGCAAGCTCAACAACGTGCTTCTCACCCATTCCGTACATAAGAAGGTCAGCATCTGAATCAATAAGAATCGAGGGCCTTACTTTATCATCCCAATAATCATAATGAGCAAAGCGTCTGAGGGAAGCTTCAAGTCCGCCGATAGCAATAAACACATCATCACCAAATAGTCTGCGGATGTTTTTGCAGTATACAATTGTAGCTCGGTCAGGTCTTGCTCCTGCCTTGCCACCGGGTGTATATGCATCATCACTTCTGGGCTTTTTTGCGGCAGTGTAATGTGCAACCATTGAGTCAATGTTTCCGCCGTTTACAAGGAAACCTAGCTTAGGGATACCAAACCTCTGATAATCCGTGTCACACCTTGGTTGCGAAACAATACATACTCGAAAGCCGTTATGCTCAAGAACTCGGGAAATAATAGCAGTACCGAATGAGGGATGGTCAACATAGGCATCTCCTGTGACAAGCACAAAGTCAGGTCTGTCCCATCCACACTCCTGCATTTCTTTTTTTGTTATAGGTAAAAAGGGCATATCTGGCACCTCACAATAATATGAGCTAATTATATCATACTTTATCAGCAAATACAATCAGGTGTTTCCTTCTTAATAAAATGAAAAACTTTCCTACATTATAGGAAAGCTTTTCTAAGAACATACTATTTAAACGCGGGAGCCTTGCCATCAATTTTTGTGAATGAACTATCTTCAGGTGAAGGCTCAGACATACTGAAATACATCTTCGCCGCTTTTGTAGTACCGAAGTCTCTGTTGGAGCCCGAGTTCTGAACTTTATTGAAAGCTTCTCTGAAAAGTGCATTGTGTGCTTCTTCTCTGTTCAGAAGAAAATCAATTGTTTCTCTGACCTTCTTATCCTCTATCTGTCTGTAAAGATACTCATACACTACTTTCGCTCTCTGCTCAGATGCTATATTTGAGAGCAGGTCTGCACACAAGTCACCTGTTACTGTCACATAATCTCCCGTCCATGAATATCCTGATGCATTAATAAGACCGGGGTTAAGTCCTAAGAGCACATGGGTCTGTACCTCACCTGCAGGTACAGCAGAATAGTCCACATCGTGACCATTTAGCAAGTTGATAGTCTGAGCTACCATTTCCATATGGCTTAACTCTTCTGCAGCAATATCAAGGAATAAATCCTTTATCTCAGGGTCTTTAATACGAAAGCTCTGGGACATATACTGCATTGCCGCCTTCATCTCTCCGTTAGCTCCTCCAAGCTGTTCCTGCAACAGTGCAGCGTACTGCGGATTAGGTCTCTCTACAGCTACAGGATGAAAAAGCATCTTCTCATGTTTAAACATTAATAATTACCTCCCTTAACAAATAGGATTTCCACGATAAAATACCGTATTCAATTTATTAAAGGAAAGAAATATTAAGAATGTAAAAACTTACAAAAAATGTTTAAATATATAAAACAATTTTATTATAATAAGTCTTTACAAATGTATCATATTTGAGTTAAAATAATTTTGTATTTTTTCGAATAATTTTATAACCGAAAAAAACGAAGTTCAAATGGGAAGGTTTGATAATTATGAAAATCAGAATCGGCATATTCGGCTACGGCAATCTTGGCAGAGGCATTGAAAATGCTATACGTCAGAATAATGATATGGAGCTTGTTGCTGTATTTACACGCCGTGACCCTGCCACACTTAAAATCGGTACACCTGATGTTACCGTTGCAAGTGCAAGTGACGTAGCTAATTATAAGGATAAAATAGATGTTATGATTCTGTGCGGCGGCAGTGCAACTGACCTGCCTGTGCAGACTCCTGAGCTTGCAAAAATGTTCACTGTTGTGGACTCATTTGATACTCATGCAAAAATTCCCGAGCACTTTGAAAACGTTGATACTGCTGCAAAGGAAAGCGGTAAAGTTGCTATGATTTCTGTAGGTTGGGATCCAGGTATGTTCTCACTAAACAGACTTTATGCAGGAGCAGTGCTTCCTGAGGGTGAGGATTACACCTTCTGGGGAAAGGGTGTAAGTCAGGGACATTCAGATGCTATAAGACGTATTGAGGGTGTGTTGGATGCAAAGCAGTACACAATCCCTGTTGATAAAGCACTGGAAGCAGTCAGAAGCGGCAGTGCACCAGTACTTTCTACAAGAGAAAAGCACACAAGAGAGTGCTTTGTTGTTGCAGAAGAGGGTGCAGACCTTGCACGAATTGAAAAAGAAATCAAGGAAATGCCCAACTACTTTGCTGATTACGATACCACAGTTCATTTCATTACAATGGAAGAAATGAAGCGTGACCACTCAGGCATTCCCCACGGCGGATTTGTTATCCGCACAGGCAAGACAGGAGCTAACAAAGAACACAACCACGTTATCGAATATAGCCTGAAGCTTGACTCTAACCCTGAGTTTACTGCTTCTGTAATTGTGGCTTTTGCACGTGCGGCACACAGACTCACCATAAAAGGTGAAAGCGGATGCAAAACAGTGTTTGATATCCCCCCTGCCCTGCTCAGCGCAAAATCCCCTGAAGAGCTGAGAAAGTCTCTGCTGTAATTATTTATGTCAAAAGTAAAGGACTTGCTGATTTGTAATCAACAAGTCCTTTTTAATATTTGTTAAGCCATTCGGGCTTTGAGTTAAACGCAACGGAGAGTCTTCTTATGTCAGGAGTTGTAATAATATACAATTTATTATCAGTAGTGGAAATAAAAAGACGGGATGGCGTTTCGGAATAAATCCTGTCAATTTCTGAAACAAGCAACTCCTCTGACGAAACCTTTCCGTGCTCTAAGCATTGAAACACAACCCTATCCTCGCAAAAATAGATATTACAAATCTTACCCTTACAGCAAAGCTCGAAATTACCATTCGCTACAAGGAACACAACAAATCTCGTGTATAATCCGTAATCCATCGCTGATTTTTCATACTTAGAATCGGTATACTTCTTGTGAAGAAAAAATATATTAAAAGGAAACACGAAAAAAGTATACACACTGCTAACGTTAATACCCATGCGTACTCCATATTTAATAAATCAAATAATATATGTGCAGGAATTGCAACAAGCACACCGCAGAAAACTGCTAAGAAAACGCGAACCTACATAAAAACCTCTTATACTAAAACTGTATTGAAATATGACCCAAATGAAAACGGCAGGTTTCAATGAAACCTACCGTTTTCTGGCGGAGGACAAGAGATTCGAACTCTCGCGCCGGTTACCCGACCTACTCCCTTAGCAGGGGAGCCTCTTCACCACTTGAGTAATCCTCCGTACCATGGTGAATTATACATAAATATATAATAGATAAAAATGGCGGAGAGGAAGGGATTCGAACCCTTGGTACCTTTCGGTATCACTAGTTTTCAAGACTAGCTCCTTAAACCGCTCGGACACCTCTCCGTATCAGACAAATGATATTTTAACACAACAGACCCCGCTTGTCAATACTAAATCGGACTTAAAATTATATCATTTTTGTTGCCTTCATCTTCCCCTTTTATCCGCATTGAAACAAAGGGTACAATGTGTTATTATATGTATTAATAATAATTTTAAGAGATGATTTTAATGATTAAAATTGATATTACAAATTTTGACAAAGCTTATGACATTCTGGAGAGCTCGTTTATACCTGCTGAACTTAAACCCAGAGGCGTTTTGCGTAAACAGTGGACTGAGGGCAAAGTTAGCATTTGGGGCATTGAAGACAATGAATATCTTGCCGGCGTTATTACCCTTTGGGTATTTTCCGACTTTGTCTTTGTAGAAAATTTTGCAGTTGACGAAAGCTTGAGAAACAAAGGGATCGGTGCTCGACTTCTGAAAGAAGTTGTAGAAAAGCACAAGGATAAACGGATTGTACTTGAGGTAGAGCCTCCTGAAAACGACCTGCAGAAAAGACGGATAATATTTTATGAAAGAAACGGTTTTACACTATCCCCTTTCAGATATATTCAGCCTGCACTCAGAGAAAGCTGTGAAGATGTACAACTTCAAATTATGCACACAGGCGATATCCTTAAGAAAGACGAATTTATGGATATACGAAGTGATATATTCAGTACAGTGTATAATTGCTAAGGCAAGGATAAAATAAGGCATTAACCTCTGATGGTTACAAAAAGTTACACTGCTACGCTACCTATATATTTGTATATATTGTATAAAATCCTTTGTTTATTACTATATTTATTGTTTTGTTGGAAGTTTTATCATAAAAAGGGTTGAAATACATTGACCTTCGTGTTATAATGTTTACAAAGTTGTAACTAACGATTGTAATTTTGTAATCAGCTGGCCACAAGGGCTTGTTCGGGGTTTAACCCCCTATATCACGGAGGTATTATTTCTTATGGTTCGTTTCAGAAAGATTATTTCTTTATTACTTATATTAATAACAATAGCTACTATGGCTATTGGCGGCAATGCTATACTTACTGCATCAGCCGCAGGCACAGGCACAGGTCTGGCAGAACACGCACTGAACGCTTATTACAGCGGATGGAGCTACGTATACGGCGGAGCTTCTGCAGGTGCAGTTGACTGCTCGGGCCTGATTTATATGTACTCAGGCAGTGGCTCAAGAAGTGATATGATGGGCTCTTCCCCTGAGACAGGCTCTACTGCTTATGGTATTCCTAACATTCACGGATTGGGACTCTATCAGCCCGGTCACGTAGGCGTTTATGTTGGTGCAGGTATGGCAGTTGACGCAAGAAGCGAAGGCTACGGCGTTTGCTATCAGTCTGCTTACACAAAAAACTGGACAAACTGGTTTAAGGTTTCAGGTGTTTCTTACCCAACTGACGGCTGGGAATACTTCAACGGAAGCTACTACTACTATGAAGACGGTGAGTACCTGACAAATACATCAGTAACAATTGACGGGGTTACATACTACCTTGACTCAACAGGTGCAAGCTCCTCAACACCCGGAGACACAAGTGCTGTTGTGGACAACTCCACCTCATCCTCTTCAGACAGTTCTGCAAGTTCTGTTATGAAGGTAGGCTCCTACGGTGACAATGTTACAAAGCTTCAGAACCGTCTTACTGAGCTTGGCTTCTATAATGGCGACATCACAGGATACTTCGGCGAACAGACCGAGGCTGCATACATCAGATTCCAGAAAGCTGCCGGTGTATACGTTGACGGCATTGCAGGTGCATCTGACCTTGAGATTCTTTACTCCGACTACGCTCCTCAGGGCTCAATTGCTCAGATTGGTAACACTGCACAGGATAACACAGAGGACGTAACAGAGGACGTAACAGAGGAAGTTACCGAGGAGACAACAACTCCCGAAACATACACTAACGGTACATACCACGACAACGTTTACAAGATTCAGACAGAGCTTGCAAACCTTGGTTACTTTAATGACGAAGCTACTGGTTATTATGGCTCCCTCACAGAATCTGCAGTTATGAAATTCCAGCTTGAAAACGGACTTGAGACTACAGGAGAGGTTGACGAAATCACATACACAACACTCTTCAGCTCAAGAGCGCTGGAAAATCCCTACACTGAAGACTCCGCAGACAGAACAATTGTCCGTAACCCCAACGCAGGAAACACAGAAGAAACAACAACCCCCGAAAACACCACTGCTCCTACAGCAACTGTTCCCCAGACAGTATCCCCTACTGAGGCTACTGACATTGTGCTGAAATCAGCACAGCTTGCATCAAAAGCACTTGAGGGTGTAAATGTTGACGCTCAGGAAGCAAGCCGTGAATCAAACAATAATGGCTCTTTCCTTGTGTGGTTTATTGTTATGATAGTGTTTATGTCTGCCGCATTCTGGATTGTATTCTCAACAGAGAAGAAAAAGAAAAAAGCAAGATACGAGAGAATTAAAGCAAGAGCAAACAGAAACTGGTAACATCTCCAAAATACT
The DNA here is from genome assembly GCA_045541275.1 of Ruminococcus sp. Lineage (GTDB taxonomy): Bacteria > Bacillota > Clostridia > Oscillospirales > Acutalibacteraceae > Ruminococcoides. The sequence continues at coordinate 59,429 of JAZQIX010000011.1, read as the reverse complement.
AAGACCGCTTTACTAACAAGTAGAGCGGTCTTTTTATAGTCGACAGTTGGATATTTCAAATAAGTAACCGCCGCGAAATTCATCCGCGGCGGTTCTTAATTCATATTATGTAGTTATAATATCAGATTACTCTGAAAGCTCTGATGTACAGTGAGGACAACGAGTAGCTTTGATGTCAATTTCTGTACAGCAGAAAGGACACTTCTTTGTAGTAGGCTCGGGCTTTGGAGCTTCCTTCTTAGGAACAAAACCTCTTACCTTAGCTACTGCCTTAACAAGCAGGAACACTACAAATGCAAGGATGAGGAAATAGATAATAGCAGAAATGAAGTTACCGTAGCAGAAAACAGGAACTCCTGCTTCCTTAAGTGCAGCTGCTGTTACCTCTACGCCTTCAGGTACTTCCTTGAGCGGAATCAACATACTTGAAAAATCAAGTCCGCCTGTAATAAGTGAAATAAAAGGCATAATTACATCATCAACAAGAGATTTAATGATTCCCTGAAAAGCAGCACCGATAACAACACCGACTGCCATATCAAGCACATTACCCTTTGAGATAAACTCCTTGAATTCATTAAAGAACTTTTTCATTATTGAACCCCCATATTAATTTATTTATTAAGAGTAGCCTTATGAAAGACTTTCTTACCCTTTTTGATTACCACATAGCCCTTAGAGAAATCTTCTTCTGTAAGAGAAGCGAACATATCTGTAACCTTAACATCGTCAACAAGTACACCGCCCTGCTGAATAAGACGCTTAGCCTCGCCCTTAGAGGGACAAAGCTTACACTTAACAAGAACATCCTGAACTGTAATTTTACCATCAGTAAAATCAGAAGCTGTAAGCTCAGTGGAAGGCATATTCTCAATATCTCCGCCTGTGGTAAAGAGTGCTCTTGCAGTAGTCTGAGCCTTTACTGCCTCTTCCTCACCGTGGATAAGCTTTGTAACCTCAAAAGCAAGAATCTCTTTAACCTTGTTAATATCAGAGCCTTCGCACTTGGAAAGCTCGTCAATATAGTCAAGAGGCAGGAAAGTGAGCATCTTCATACACTTGATAACATCAGCGTCATCAACGTTTCTCCAATACTGGTAGAAATCGTAGGGAGAGGTCTTATCAGGGTCAAGCCACAAAGCACCCTTTTCGGTTTTACCCATCTTCTTACCCTCAGATGTGAGAAGAAGTGAACAGGTGAATGCGTTAACCTTTGTGGACTCAGGTACAGGCTTGCCTGTTTCCTCTGCCTCTTTAGCAGCAATACGGCGGATAAGCTCAACACCGCCTATCATATTACTCCACTGGTCATCTCCGCCAAGCTCCATCATACAGCCATACTCCTGATTGAGTACATAGAAGTCATAGCTCTGCATAAGCATATAGTTCAGCTCGAAGAATGTTAGACCTCTCTCCATTCTCTGCTTATAGCACTCTGCCGCAAGCATCTTGGAGATTGTGAAATGCACGCCTACCTTCTTAATAAAATCAATGTAGTTAAGGTCAAGAAGCCAGTCTGCGTTGTTTACAGCAATTGCTTTGCCGTCAGAGAAATCAATAAGACGTGACATCTGCTTTTTAAAGCACTCTACATTGTGCTTGATATCATCCATAGTCAACATCTTACGCATATCGCTCTTACCTGAAGGGTCACCGATTACACCTGTGCCGCCTCCGAAGAGTGCTATAGGCACATGGCCTGCACGCTGAAGGTGTGACATAAGGATAATGGGAATAAAGTGACCTATATGCAGAGAGTCTGCTGTAGGATCAAAGCCAACATAGAAGCGGACTGGGCCTGCATCAAGCTGTTTTCTTATTTCTTCCTCGTTAGTGCACTGGGCAATAATGCCACGGGCTTTCAGTTCGTCAAAAACGTTCATTGGTATCATTCCTTTATCTGGATAGTATGAATACTTATAAAGACAAGTATAAATGTATTTTACTCAGCGGTCAAGAGTTTTCTTTATTCGCTGATAATATTGTTACGCTCAAGCCACTGCTGATAGGTAATCATTACATCACGGGGTTTGGCTCCCTGATAGGGGCCTACAATACCCATTTTTTCCATATCATCTATCATTCTGCCTGCTCGGGCATAGCCTACTCTGAGTCTGCGTTGAAGCATTGATGTGGAAGCTTGTCCTGCCTCTATGACATATTTAATGGCTTCTTCCATTTTATCATCAATTTCAATACCTTCTCCGTCATCGCTGTCCTTAGGCTTTTTATCCATTTCTTCAGCAGCTATTCGGCGGATTGTCTCTTCGATTTCCTCGTTATATTGTGCCTGATGATTCTTCTTGATGTAACCTGTCACACCTTCGATTTCTTCATCAGAAGCATAACAACCCTGAACACGGATAGGCTTTGGAGCTCCTGTTGGTGAAAAGAGCATATCGCCTCGTCCGATAAGGCTTTCAGCTCCGCCGCAGTCAAGGATAATTCGGGAGTCCTGACCTGTGCTTACCTTAAGAGCAATTCGTGAAGGAATATTAGCCTTGATAAGACCAGTGATAACATTTACTGTAGGACGCTGAGTTGCAAGTACAAGGTGCATACCTGCGGCACGTGCCATCTGAGCAAGACGGCAAATAGCATCTTCTACTTCCTTTGCCGCTACCATCATCAAATCCGCAAGCTCGTCAATAGCAATTACTATGCGTGGTAGTTTCTCTTTAGGCACAGGGAGACCGTTAACCTCCATACATACAGGTTCTGCGTCTTCTCCCTCACTCTCAGCGTTCTGGTTTTCTTCTATGTATTTGATATTGGACTCTACAAGACTGTTGAAGGAAAGAATATCCTTACAGTCATATTCTGAGAAAAGTTTATATCTCTGCATCATTTCTGTAACTGCCCAGTTAAGTGCACCTGCCGCTTTTTTTGCGTCAGACACTACAGGAATAAGCAGATGAGGTAACCCTTTATACTTAGAAAACTCAACCATCTTTGGGTCTACCAGAAGAAGTTTTACTTCATCGGGAGTTGCACGGAAAAGAATACTCATAAGCAAGGAGTTCACGCACACGGACTTACCTGAGCCTGTAGTACCTGCAATGAGCAGATGGGGCATTTTAGCAAGGTCAGCAGTGACTATGTTACCAGAGATATCTTTACCAAGTACACAGGTGAGTTTGCTTGTAGCTGTCTGGAATTCAGGTGAGTCAATAAGCTCACGCATTGTTACCATACTAACAAATTTGTTTGGAACTTCAATACCCACAGCGGCTTTACCCGGAATGGGAGCTTCGATACGCACACCGTCAGCCGCAAGGCTAAGTGCAATATCGTCAGCAAGATTTGTGATTTTATTAATCTTGACGCCGGGGGCAGGCTTAAGCTCATACCGTGTAACAGAAGGTCCGCGGCAAATATTGCTGATTGTAACCTTTACACTAAAGCTGTCAAGAGTCTCAAGAAGCTTCTGAGCATTGCCCTGAAGTTCACGCATTGCATCTTCATCGTTAGAGTTGCTTGAGGGCTTCAAAAGCTGTACAGGAGGATATGTATATTTTGGGGCAGGCTTCTTATCCGATTCGTTCTGCTTGATTTCTGAAGCAACTGCACGGGTCTCCTCTGCTATATCAACTACATCATCATTACCAGCAGGAGTTGCAGGGTCCACTGCTACTGTCTGAGGATCTGCCTGTTTTGCTCCTTCTTCTACGAACGATGTTCCCTTGCTTCTTGTAATACCCCTTGCCACAAGTGAGGCTTTTGTAGCATCGTCCCCTGTATACTCCTCATTAGCAATAAGAATCGAGCTTATGAGTTTATCAGACGCACTGTCGGTAGCAGGTGCAGAATCCTCATCTGTCAGCACATCGTCAGGCGGGTCTATGCCCTTTGCAGAAGCTTTAGTCACTCTGTCTGATAAGGGGATATCAATTCTGCTGTCATTCTTCTTGTTTCTCTTAGGTTTAGAGTGCTCTATTTTACGCATAGGCTCCTCTTCTGATTCAAACTCCTCATAATCTCTGTGTCTTGCATTGCGAAGTGCTGTCATCTGACGCTTTGCAACGTTTGCAATATCTACAAGAGAAATGCCTGTGAGAATCATTACGCTCACAACAAGTCCGAGAATTGCAATAAATTTAGGAAGAAAATTGTCTCCGCAGAGTTTTACAAGGGGATAACCTAAAATACAGCTTATGATACCTCCGCCTATACCCGATGAGGTATCGCTCGAATCTATGTATGATAGTCCCATAGACTTAAAGAAGCCTACCTCTTTGTATTCTCCTGAACCAAACATAAAAAACAGTGAGGACACAAGAAGAATAATAAGGATAGATAATATGAGCTTTGTAGAGAGGCGTGATACTCGCTTTTCCTTGGCGGTCATTATTGCAAGATACCCAAGCAAAAAGGGTATCAGGATAAAGCCGAAGCCGAATACTCCGTACATAAACCCTCGCAGTGTGCTCCAGAAGGCTTCACCGGGAAAGATTACAAGTACAAGTAAAAGTATGGCACAGGCAAGAAGAAGTATTGCTTTAACCTGAGTGTTCATAGGTTCATACACAGGCTCCTGTGTTGCCGCTGATGCAGATGTTTTCTTTTTCTGCGTACTCGTTTTTTTGGTAGAAGTACGCTTGTTTGTACTTTTCTTTTGAGCCAAAATTTTTCCTCCGTTTTATAATTCCTTTATCTGAAGATTATATGAAAGATATAACCTGTCCTGATGCAAGTTCAATAATACTCACCACTGTAATAATAATGCCCATCAAAGCAGCATAAATGACAAAAATATATGTTTTATCGGTTTTGAGAAGCCATTTAAAGAGAGCAATTGAAAGGTAACCTACAACTGCTGATGTAATCATACCAACAATAACGGGACCGAAAGAGATATTGAGTCCGCCCTCCTGAGAAAGTGCATCGGAAAGCTCAAGCACCGCCGCGGCAAGGATAGACGGAATAGCAAGAATAAAGGTATAATCAAGAGCTTTTTGCTTAGAGATGCCTCTGCTCTGTCCTGCGGCAAGGGTTGAACCCGAACGGGAAAGACCGGGAAGAATTGCCGCTACAGCCTGAACACAGCCTACGACCAGTGCGTCTATGACATTATAGTTTTCCTTTGGCTTTGCTCTGCCCTCTTTAATAGCATTTTCTCTGTGCTTATTCATAAGAATTCCGGCAAGGAGAAGTCCTGCAGTAAGAAGGAGTGAAACACCTGTGATGATAAAGAACTTTGGGTCACCTGTGAAAAGGTCTGCCAAATCTTTAACCTTCATATCGTTTCCGATAGGAACAAACAGCAGGAACAAAGGCAGAAGTCCCACAATAAGCATAACTACAAGGTTTCTGTCTTCATCCATATTTTTGAAGGAAAACTTGCCTGTAAAGATGTCCTTAATCATACCGAAAACAGCCTTGATAAGACGAAGTATGAGCTTATGGTAAAAAGCACATACAGATACAAGCGTGCCTACGTGGAGCATTACATTGAAGAACAAGTTATCCTCTGTAATACCGAAAAAGTGCTGGAAAATGTTAAGATGTCCGCTACTTGATACAGGCAGAAACTCTGTGAGTCCTTGCACTATACCCTGCAGTAATGAAAGTATGTAATCCATTATTTCCTCCTTGATACCTTTCAAATTTATACATTATAAAATATTAAGGGTATGCGGTTTATATGTAAGGACAGCTCAGGATTTCTCCTATTTGCTGTCTTTATTGTATTCTTCTATCATCTCATACAGGCAGTTCATTGCATCTGACAGTGTACCTACAGAGTCAATAAGCCCTTCATCAACTGCTTCTTGACCCTCTAAAATTGTGCCTATGTCAAGCACAAGCTCACCTGTATTAAGGACAAGCTCGTTGTATCTTTCTTTTGAAATATTTGAATTATCCGCCACAAAGGTTGTAATTCTGTCTTGCATTCTGCGGAAATACTCAAAGGTCTGGGGTGCTCCCACAGTAAGACCTGTGGTTCTAACAGGATGAACAGTCATAGAAGCACTCTTTGCAATAAAGCTGTGTTTGCTTGCTACAGCAAGAGGAATACCGATTGAGTGACCTCCGCCCAAAACAATAGAAACAACAGGTTTCTTCATACCAGCAATAACCTCTGCAATTGCAAGTCCTGCTTCAACATCGCCGCCGCAGGTGTTGAGAAGTATCAGAAGTCCGTGAATTCTGTCATCTTCCGAAGCAGCCACAAGCTGAGGAATTACGTGCTCATACTTGGTAGCTTTGTTCTGACCCTGTAAAACAAAATGTCCTTCTATTTGACCTACAATGGTCAGGCAGTGGACAATCCTGCCCTGTCGGTTTACAAGGACAGAGCCTGTCTCGTTAATCTGCTCTGTGTGCTGTTCGTTTATTGGGCTGTCATTTTCTACAGAGCTGCTGTCATCATTGGGATTCTTTACAAAGGAATTCTCATCATTTTTATTGTTTCTATGTGACTCATTCTTATGATTTTGTTTCATTAAACACACCTCTTGGAGTAGTTTTCCCCTACATCACAAGATAATGTATACAATTATATTTATTATATCACTATACTGTAAAATCTTCAAGATTATTATGTATATTTCTTTATTACAATATTATTGCAAAAATTTGTGATATGATGCTATATTAAGGAGTGAAATATATTGGACACGAATCTGATAATTACCTATTCAATAATAATCGTCATTCTAATTGCATTGTCAGCATTCTGCTCTTGCAGTGAGACCGTGTTTTCCTGTGCAAGCACAATCAGGCTTAAAAGATGGGCTGATGAGGGCAACAAGAAAGCTAAGCGCGCATTGCAAATCGCAAATAACTATGACAAAGCGCTAACCGCAATACTCATTATGAATAACGTAGTGAACTTAGGTTGTTCATCTCTTGCTACCGTTCTGTTTCTGGAGATTTTCCCAAATTACGGTGCCGCTATATCCACAGGTGTAATTACCTTATTGGTTCTTACTTTCGGTGAGATTATTCCAAAATGCTTCGGTAAAGAAAAGTGTGATAAGCTTGCCCTTTCAATAAGCGGAGTGCTCAACGTAACGATTATTATACTTACTCCCTTTGTGTATTTATTTATTGGAATTAAAAAAATTGCTCTGAAAATATTCAGCGTTAAAGGCGAAGATTCAACGGTTACTGAGGACGAGCTTAAATATATTGTTGAAGAAATTGAGGAACAGGGTGTCCTTGAGAAACAGGAAAGCGAAATGGTTCGCTCTGTGCTGGATTTTGATGAAACCACTGTTGTTGAGGTCTTGACTCCCAGAGTTGATGTTACTGCTCTGAATATTGAGGACGACCACGACAAGATTATGGAAACTATCAAGAGTCAGAGATACTCAAGAATTCCCGTTTATGAGGAAACCATCGACAATATAATTGGCATACTCCACACATGGGATTACCTTGATGCCGCGGCATCAGGCGAAACTCCCAATCTGCGTGAACTTATCGGCCCTGTTCAGTTTATTTTTCAAACTCAGAATCTTTCTTCTGTACTGACAGAATTCAGAAAAAGAAGACTCCATATGGCAGTTGTAACTGATGAATACGGCGGCACCCTTGGTATTGTAACTATGGAGGATTTGCTAGAAGAGATTGTAGGAGAAATCTGGGACGAGGACGAGGAAATCGAAAGCAATATTCAGAAAATTTCTGACCGTCAATGGAGAGTTGACGGAGACATGGAGCTTGACGATATGTACGATCTCTTCGGAATGAAGAGAAACGAAGAGGATTCAGAGTTTGTTACTGTGGGAGGATTTATCTCCGAGACCTTGGGAACCATTCCTAAAAAAGGTGACAGTTTTGATTTCAGAGGACTTTCACTTACCGTAGACAGTGTTACCAACCAGCGTATTGACACTGTTACAATTAAGCTTCTGGACAAAGAAGAAGACAAAGAAGAGGAATAACACCTCTACCCTACATAAAAACATAAGCCTGAGTTTTTACTCAGGCTGTTTTTATTGCTTTTTTTCGTAGGACATAGCACAAGGTGCTTATAGGAATACACAGAAGTCCCCAGAGGACACTGTACAAAAGGCAAATTTGTCCTAATAAATTCAATGGCATACTAGAATAATCCCAAACTCCCCAACCGAGGGCAAGATTTACTACACAGCCTACTGCGAACTCAAGGCTTGTGATTACAAGAGAACCTAATACACACTTCTCAGGCATACTAAGCCGAGGAAAGCGTCCGTATAATTTATACAGTGCAAGGAAACAAGCTCCTCCTGTGAGCATCATAGTCCAATGGGTACGTTGACGCCATAAAAGCTCCAGTCCTCCGTAAGCAATTCCGCCTGCAGAAAACAACAGAATATCTCTGCTTATGTTTTTTAGCATATATATCACCAAGAATATAATGCACAGAAACAGCCGAAAAATACAAAAGAGGTGTTGCATTGCAACACCTCTGATTGTTTTAATATATACTCAGGTTACAGATTAATAGTTCTCTGCCTTAATCTTGAAGTATGCCTGAGGATGGAAGCATACGGGGCAAATTTCAGGAGCTTCTGTGCCGATAACGATGTGTCCGCAGTTGCCGCACTCCCAGATAACGATGGAGCCCTTCTTGAAAACTTCACCTTCTGTTACGTTCTGGAGAAGCTTACGGTAACGCTCTTCATGAGCCTTCTCGATAGCTGCAACGCCCTCGAACTGCTCTGCAATAGCTGTGAAGCCCTCTTCTCTTGCTTCTTTAGCAAAAGTAGCATACATATCTGTCCACTCATAATTCTCGCCCTCTGCTGCTGCAGCAAGGTTCTGAGCTGTTGTGCCGATACCCTCAAGATGTTTGAACCAGAGTTTTGCGTGTTCTTTCTCGTTATTAGCAGTCTCCTCAAAAATCTGAGCTATCTGAACATAACCCTCTTTGCGAGCCTTGGAAGCGAAATATGTGTACTTGTTTCTTGCCTGAGACTCACCTGCAAAAGCAGCCTGAAGGTTAGCCTCTGTTTTTGATCCTTTAAGATTCATAATAGCACCTCTTATTGTTAATTTATTAAAACAGTAATGATTACTGTTTTTTGATAATTTAATTATATTACATAGATTTCAGTTTGTCAAGTATTTCCTCTTTAGAATACAAGGAATTTATTACTTCAAGCAAAGCGTTAGCTGAAAGGTATGTAGGAAGACCTAATTCTATCATAAGTCTACGTCTGAGCTCGGCAGAATTTTCTCTGCCTGAAAGCCCCATTTCAAACATATCTGATTTTGTAACAGGAGTGGTATTTCTATCTTCACCACCCTGCCCTACATCTACACCGCTCTTCACAAGAGCTTCTCTGAGAATTTCGGCACTAAGCCCCTCAACCCCCAAAAAGCCCTCTTTGGACGGTGCATCCTTACGTTTCTCTTTACCCTTTATCTGAGGAATATAGCAGTGCTTTATCTGAGTGTCTGCTACAATTCCACGCAAAAAGTTACGTATAACAAAACCTGCAGAATCGCTGTCGGTCATTATTATAAGTCCTCTGTCCTTGGCAAGCTTACGAATAAGACTCTGTTTTTCTTTATCCTTAAAAACTCTGAATCCTGAAGTGGTTATAATAGGAGCGTCTAAAAATTCACTGAGCCGTTGTTTGTCATACTTACCTTCAACAATGACAGCTTCTTTAATTTTAAGCATAATCAAGCTCCCTTTTTGCAATTAGCATTAAGTCAGCTATAAGCTTCTCAAGAGCGGCTTCCTCATTCATAGACACAGAGTTGAGCTTTGCACTTAAATCTGCTATTACACCCATACTTTCCCGTAAGGCGTTTGTTGAGAGTCTCTCTGCTTTTCTCGGAGCTTTATTGAGAACCCAAGCACGGCTTCCGTATTTGAAGAAATCTGCAGTATCCTTCATAACACCTCCGGAAGTAACTGTGACCCGTGCTCTGTACAAGTCAACATAAGCAAGTCCCAGAATACGGAGTATGTCCCGCACCTCTTCACGCTGAGCAAAAAGCTGATAAAGCTGAGTATAAGCTTTGTCGGTATTGCCGTAGATTACGTTATCTACCATATCATAAACTTTTGCCTCAAGCTTCTTTACAACTGTTGCTTCTACCATATCAATGGTGATTTCGTCATTCTCTCCTGCATAGGCACAAACCTTATCAAGCTCGAGACGAAGGGCTGACAGGTCAGTACCGCAATAGTAGATAATCCGTGAAGCTACAGGCAGAGAGAGCTTCTTGCCAACCTTATCTGCCCAGGTAGAAAGCTGATGCTCTAAAGCTGTGGCAGAACGCATATTAATCTCTGCAACAGCACCCATACCCATTTTTTCTACTGCATCACAAAAAGGCTTGAAGCGGCTTCGCTTTTTCTTATCGTCCGAGTCGGATTTATCTGAGGTTTTGTCCTTTGAAGAAAGCGCAGAAAAGCTGAAGATAACTACTGTAGTCAAAGGCACAGCCTTAAGCACTTCCATAAAGGAATCATACTGTTCCTTGGAGAGCTTATTAATATCCATATCTTTCACAAGGACACAGTTGTACTCCGCCATAAAAGGAACAGAACCTATTGCATCTGCAACAGACTGAATATCTGCATCAGATGAAAACTGATGAAAAGCAAACTCAGAGGGTTCTTTGCCTGCAACTGCAGTGACAAGCTCTTTAGTGTAAAACTTTACAAGATACTTTTCGTCACCGAAAATCACATATATATTATTGAATTTTTTTGATGATATATGCTTCTTAAAGCTTTTTTCATCCATATAAGCCATATTTGCCTCGCTAATAAACCTTTATATCAAAAGCAATGTCTGCTCCTGTAACAACCCTTTCTGCAATAGGTGCAGAAAGCTCTGCTGTTGCCTGAGAAATATAATCGTCACCAGGGACAATGAGAGTTCTACAGCTTAACAGCCCCATATTATCAGCCACACCGTGAGTAATGATAATGTCAGGATTTCTGTACTTCTCATCTAATTGTGCACAGTCTGCTTTTTCTGGAAGAATGAGTATCTGTGTATCCCCTGCAGAGATATATTCATACACAACCTCCTCTGCAGGCAAAAGCTCAACTTGGAGCTTTTCCCACAAGTAAACAGTTTGGTCTGTGCTGTAGGTTGAAATCTCTGCTGATTCATAATTGCTCTCGGTATTTGTGTATATATCATTATTATCATACAGCAAAACCTGCTCATAGTCAAACTCCATTATCAAACTTTCTGCATATTGAACAGAGTTATCTTCAGAAGTAGAGACAAGAACATTTTTATTCCCTGTTGCCAAATCCTCTAACACATTGCTAAGTGCAAATATCTTCCAATTACTGCCTCCGCAACAAAGCACTGCGTGTCCGTCACTGCTCTCAACAACAACTGACAAGGCACTGCCTGTATCAGGAATATGAAAAGTTACAAAAGACTCGCGGCGAATATTGAAAGATACCGAGCTCCACAGCAGTATCAGCACAGAAGCGATAACGGTTATTCTGTAGGCGGATTTTGTTTTGATAATAATTGCAACCGCTATTAAAATCAGAGTAGCACCGAGCCAGAAGTAAAAATAAGGCTTGTCAGAATAAATGTACGCATAAGGAATTTTTGAGAGCATAGTACAGACAAATACAAGGTAGTCATAGTACATACTCACTGCAAAAGCAAACATTTGGCTTATAAGAGGAAGAAACTCTATAAAATGTGTTATTGCACACAAGATGATGCAAATAATCACAACTGTCAAGAAAGGTACTGTAAGCAGATTTGCAATCACCGTAACAGAGGAAAACCCTCCGAAGACCAGCATGGAAACAGGCAAAGTCCACAGAGCAGCACAAACACTGCAAGAAACGGTAAACACAATGGTATTCACTATGTATCTGGTAACCTTATACTTCATTAAAAAGGTACCGCTTAACTTATTCATTACAGGCTTTGTCAGCTTGTCGCTCCACGCAACAATACCGATAGTTGCAGAAAAAGACAGAAGCATGCCCACGTCTCCTACAGCGTAAGGGTTTGGCAGGAGAATAAAAAGTGCCGCCGCACCTATAGAATTAAGGGAATCGCTCCGCCGCGAAATAAGAGTTCCAACTGTGTAAATTATAAGCATAACCGCCGAACGGATTACAGGAATCCCGCACCCTGAAAGCAGAGCAAAACCTATGATGGAGAGTATTGTAAATCCTGAGCTTAAATATTTATTGCGAAACAGAAAACAGGAAATCTTAATTGAGACAGATGCAATTATGGAAAGATGCAGACCTGACACAACAGAGATGTGAGAAAGTCCGCATATTCTCAAAAGATTTTTAAATTCACTGTCAAGTGTGTGTTTATCTCCCAGAAGAACTGCAGAAGAAAAGTCTGCCACATCAGGAGAAAGTTCCATATACAGTGAATTTCTAAGTTCTTTTCTGAGATTGATTATGTGATACATCAGGGGTTTCTTTTCAGATGTTGTAACCTGCACCTGTGCATCCTCATAAAGCAGATAGCTACGCAGATATAACCCCTTTGACATATCACCGCCGTAAGTATCAGAATACAAAACAGCCTCAAATTTCAGCTCATCATAGGGCTCTGAAAAAGTATGCTCGCGGGTAAAAAGCATAAGACCTGTATTAACCTTTTTGCCGTCTATTGTTTTAACATCAAGCTCATAGCAATAGTAGTCGTTGGATTTATAAACCTCGTCTTTCTGCACTGCAGCAACAGTGCATAGCTTTTCATTGTAGCTACTCTGCAGAGGCTCCACATACAAGTGTGTAAACCCTAAAAACAAGATTACTGACAAAGAAACTGTGATAAAAGCAACAGGCAGTGTTCCTTCTTTTCTTACAGAAGGAAGCAGCAATGAAACAATAAAGAGTAACAATGCACCACCTGCTATAAGAAACGACACAAGCTCCTGCATATAAAAACAGGCTGTCAGTGCACATAGACAAGTAATGCCTGTGAGTCCTAACAGCCGTTTCATAAAAATCAATCCTTAAATATATTTTATATCACTTGAAGAATAAAGGGAGCTTCTCAAGGAAGATTATATCATCTCTGTCTGCCGCATCACCCTCTGCAAGAACAGCAGCCTTGCCTACAATAATTCCGCCTGATGCTTCTACAAGCTGTTCCATAGCCTTGAGACTCTCGCCTGTAGAGATAACATCATCAAGGATAAGCACACGCTTACCTCGGATTGAATTAACCTCATTTTCACCCAGATGAAGAGTCTGCTCAGCAGCAGTAGTGATAGACTTAACAGTAACGCTAACAGGGTTTCTCATATATACCTTGAGCCCCTTGCGTGCTACTACATATTTTCCGCATCCCTGACGTGCAAACTCGTATGCAAGAGGAATGGACTTAGCCTCTGCAGTAAGTACAACATCGTGCTCAGGACAGATTTTCAGAAGTGCTTCTGATGCTTTTTCTGTGATTTCAACATCGCCGAAAAGTATGAATGCCGCTATATCAAGATGCTCGTTGACCTCAAACATCTCAAGCTCACGCTCACATCCTGCTATTGTCATTTTATATGCTTTGCTCATAACAATACTCCTCTAAAATCAGCAGATTTTCTCAGTTAATTTGGTACCGCCTAAAAGGTGGAAATGTAAGTGAAGTACTGTCTGTGCTCCATCTTCTCCGCAGTTATTAACTATACGGTAACCGTTTGTAAGTCCCTTAATACGTGCAATCTCGGGGATTTTTGAGAAGATATAGCCTACGATAGCGCTGTTATCTTCGGTGATATCATTTGCACAAGTAAGGCTATGCTCCTTTGGGATAATAACAACATGAACAGGTGCGCAGGGATTAATATCATCAAAAGCAAGAATTTTATCATCCTCATAAACCTTGCTTGAGGGAATGTCTCCGTTTACAATTTTACAAAAAATACAATCCATTGTAAAAACTCCTTAAAATAAAGTATATATAAATTTTATAGCCTTTTCTGTCGGTAGTCAAGGATTTTTAACATAAAAAATGCATCCTCTTTGTAAGAAGATGCATTAATTAAAGTATTTTTAAGTTATCAGGCCTTTTTTGCTTTGATTTTCTTTTCCTCTCCGCGGATAAGACGCTTTATATTCTCACGGTGCATAATTATTACGAACAGACCGATAAACGCCATAATCACAGTAGTTGTGATAACATAGCTGAGTCTCAGAGGTGTCTCTGTACCGATTGAAGGCTTGTACACAAAGAAGAATGTGATTACAAAATTCCAAACTGTGATTGCTACTGCAGCCGCAAGTGAGCCAACAGAAATAATCTTAGTGCTCAGGAAGAAAATAAGCCATACAGCAAGAGTAAGAACAAGCATCCAAGGAACAGGGTCAAGAACAAGGAGGATTCCTGCCATTGTGGTTATACCCTTACCGCCTCTGAATCCGAAGAACACAGGAAAACTGTGACCCAGTACACAGAAAACACCGGCAAGGTACTTGCCGTAAGAATTAAACTCAAAGCGAAGTCCCTCTGACAGAGCCTCAATACCTGCATTATCAAAAGGCATATTGAATATCCACATTGTAACAAACACGGCAATTATTCCTTTGAGACAGTCGAAAACAAAGGTAAATATTGCAGGAACAACACCGACACTTCGTAATACGTTTGTAAAACCTGCGTTGCCTGAGCCCATTTCTCTTACGTCCTTTTTGCTGGAAAGCTTTGTGAATATTACAGCAAAGCTGAAGCTACCAAGAAGATAGGATATGAGCGCACAGAGAAGAATTCTCCACCAATAAGTTGTAATGAAAAGCATTAATCTTTGTCTCCTCTCTCTCTGACTACAATTCGTATGGGAGTACCTTCGAGTCCGAAGGTTTCTCTTATCCTGTTCTCTAAATATCGCTGATAGGAGAAATGGAAAAGTTCAGCATTATTACAGAAGAATACGAATGTAGGAGGCTTTGTGCTGGGCTGAGTCACATAGTAAATCTTAAGACGTCTGCCCTTATCAGAAGGAGGCTGAACACGGACAGTAGCCTCAGCCAGAAGCTCATTTAATACACCTGTCTTAATACGCATTGCGTTAGTATTTGCTACGTACTTGATAAGCTCAAAGAGTCTGTCAATTCGCTGGCCTGTCTTTGCAGATATGAAAAGTGTAGGTGCATAGGACATAAAGCCGAAGTCAAGATCAAGCTGTTTTCTGAACTCGCTCATTGTCTTGTCATCTTTCTCAATAGCATCCCATTTATTTACACAGATGATACATCCCTTGCCAGCTTCATGCGCCATACCTGCAATCTTTGTATCCTGCTCGGTGGGACCTTCTTCTGCGTCAATCATAATAACACAGACATCGCAACGCTCAATCGCCATTTTAGCACGGATGATGCTGTATTTTTCAATGGCATTATCCACCTTATTTTTACGGCGGATACCTGCTGTATCAATAAATATGAACTCACCGTGTGAGTTGGAAACTTTGGAGTCGATACTGTCACGGGTAGTACCTGCAATATTGGAAACAATGCTTCTTTCCTGACCTGTGACTCTGTTGACCAAAGAGGATTTACCTACGTTAGGTTTGCCGATAATAGCAACAGAGATAACTTCAGAATCCACATCCTCATAATCACTCTCAGGGATAAGGTCAAAAACAGCATCAAGCAAGTCACCTGTACCGTGGCCATGAACAGAGGAAACCTGTATGGGTTCACCAAGACCTAAGTTGTAAAACTCATAGAAATCAGGGTCGGGCTCTCCGATTCTGTCGCACTTATTTACACAAAGAACAACAGGTTTACCGCTTTTCTGAAGCATTTGTGCAACCTCGGCATCGGTGGCAACAAGACCTGAACGGACATCTGTCACAAGAATAGTAACATCTGCTGTCTCGATAGCAAGCTGTGCCTGACGGCGCATCTGAGAGAGGATAATATCATCGGAGTATGGCTCAATACCGCCTGTATCAATAAGAGTTGCGTGTCTTCCAAGCCACTCAACCTCGCCGTAAATTCTGTCACGGGTGACACCCGGTGTATCGTCAACAATAGAAATACGCTGACCTGTAAGCTTATTGAAGAGGGTTGACTTTCCAACATTAGGTCTTCCCACAATAGCAATTACGGGTTTTGCCATATATTCCACTCTCCTTTCTTTATAAAAAGTATCTGTTTTCTTATTTAATAATTGCCTCAAGCAGGGCTTCTCCGCTATTCTGAACAGCTGTGACGGATACACCAAGCTGAGATGAGGCTTCACTAACCGTAACATCATCAAGGAAAATATCCTCGTCACGGCGAAGCATACATATAGGAATAAGCACTTCTGAGCCTAACTCCTCACATTTGAGCTGAGAAATCAGGTCATTTCCAACTATAAGTCCTGAAACGTTAATCATTTTGCCAAAAAAATTATTGACAACAGGTTTAACATTTACACGTACATTTGGAAATTTATCAAAGAGCATATGGCACAGTTCTCTGAGATATGGTGCCGCACTGACACCGCAGGCAACGGTTTTATTGCGGACTAATTCCGAGTCACCTTGTACATCCTCAAGTGCAAAGGTAAATTCCTCTTTCTGCAGAGCTATAAGACCAACACCGTTTTCAAGACAAGGATAATCCTCATAAAATTCAGACTCAGGTATTTCACGCTCAGCCTTAATATAAAGCTCATCGGATGCAAACATTATACGCCTGCCGTACTTTTCTACGCAAGCGTTACCGTATTTGTCTACAATATCAAGCACAGCGACAGCTGACTCCTTATTAAAAGGAGTTAGAGGATAGAGCCCCTCCCTGTGGTCAGTAAGTCCTACAGGAACAACTGCTACTGAGTTTACACCCAACTCCTCTAAATCAGCCAGTGAACGCTCAAGCTCCTTGCCATCATTAATCCCCGGGCAAATTACAAGCTGACAGTTCATATCAATTCCTGCATCAGCAAAACGTTTCATAGCTTCCAGAGATTTTCCCGCAAAGCGGTTATTCATCATCATACAGCGAAGCTCAGGGTTTGTAGTATGAACAGAGATATTAACAGGGCTTATGTGCATACTAATGATACGCTCAATTTCGTGTTCTGAGAGATTTGTCAGAGTGATGTAGTTGCCGAAAAGGAAAGACAAACGGCTGTCATCATCCTTAAAATAAAGAGTCTCCCTCATTCCCTTTGGCATCTGGTCAATAAAACAAAAGATGCATTTGTTACGACAGGAGTGCTCCTTATCCATAAGATAAGACTCAAACTCCATACCAAGTTCATCATACTCAGGCTTACGGGCAGTTGCAGTTTTCTTTTCTCCGTCAGAAATAAACTCTACTGCAATTTCTCTTTCAAGCTGATAAAAGCGATAATCAAGAACATCTACAACTTCATGTCCGTTAAGTGAGAGCAAAGTATCCCCTGCTTTTATGCCGCAACGGTCAGCACTGCTTCCCTTTACAACAGAATAAACCTTTACTGCCACTGAGGCACCTCCTTAAAAAACAAAAGGGCGGTCAGATATACTGCCGCCTTGTATCTTTTGTCTTACTTAGCACTAAGAGTAATTCTGTGAGAATTAGTCCTCTTTAACAGTGATAACCTGTCTGCCGTTATACATACCGCAGTTTGCGCATACCTTGTGGGGAGCTTTGAACTCACCGCAGTTGGGGCATGTGCTCAGTGCAGGAGCATCCAGCTTCCAAACGTTTGAACGTCTCTTGTCTCTTCTTGCCTGTGAATGTTTGTTCTTTGGTACTGCCATTTTACAGTCCTCCTTATATTTATGTGTTAATCAAGTAACTGTCTTAAAACCTCGAGTCGAGGGTCGATTGGACGTGTATCGCAGGAGCACTCACCCTCATTCAAGTCTGCACCGCATTTGGAACAGAGACCCTTGCAATCTTCATCACAAAGATACTTGAGAGGAAGCTCCAGTAAGATATCGCTCAGGACCAACTCATCGAGTTCAAGGCGAAAATCGGGAGTTTCAATATAGTCGCCATCGTCATCACCGCAAAGGGACGTAATAAGCCGATGCTCAAAGGAATACTTCATATTTTCAGAAAGAGGCTTCATACAGCGGTCGCAGGGACGGCAGTAAAGAAACTCTGCATCAATATAAAGACGAACTATTCCTGTTTTGTTGCAGGCTGTAGCGGTCACTTTAGCAGGAGAGTTAAACGGATATCCCCCATCAATTTCGATATCGCTAATTGCCAGTTCGAAGCTGACTGTCTTAGCAGCTCCGTTGCGTTCGAAAACTTCTTTAAGGTCAAAAACCATATAACACCTCAAAACACAATGACGCATAATAAAACATCGTTTAATATTATATCCTGTAGGTGTCAGTTTGTCAATATAGAAATTGCCGATATTTACGGATTTCAGGCAGGATTTAGTTATATATTCTGCAACATTTTGGATATTACGTTCCAAAATCTCTACACACAACATATTGTGCACAGAAAAAGTGCCACAGTATAAACCGTGGCACTCAAACTTTAAATTGTAATACTATCAGATAGCCTCGCAAACCGCCTTGAGACCCTCAGGAAGGTCTTCCTCTGCAGCAGAGATAAGGAAAGTGATTTTTGTTTCGCTATCCTCAGCAAGCTTGTTAACCTTAGTAATGAACTCTTCAAGGCCCTCAATAGCTGTGGGACAAATCTTGAAAGTGGAGTCAACAAGAATATCAGATACGTCATAGTTACCTGCACAGATACCTGAAAGGAAACCGAGGAGCATATCGTAGCCGCTGATTTCATAGTGGTCTGAGTCAATAAGACGAGCTTTATGTGTGATGTCATAGGTGAGCTTGGAGCCCTTCTCGATTACTACAACGTTACCTGTGGATGCTGCTGCAGTATCGTTTGCCAGTGCGATGAGCTTCTTTGTTTTGCCCGAACCCTTTTTGCCGATAATGAGTGTTACCATAAGTTTTACCTCCGTAAATTTTTTAGACCAGTCTTGCTTCCAAGGCTGCTTTTTCCTGCTCGTATCCCGGTTTGCCAAGGAGAGCAAACATATTCTTCTTGTAGCTCTCAACGCCGGGCTGGTTAAAGGGATTTACACCAAGGAGATAACCGGAGATTGCACAAGCCTTCTCAAAGAAGTAGATGAGATAGCCGAGCTCAGACTCTGTCATCTCGGAGACATTGAGAACAATATTGGGAACACCGCCGTCATTGTGAGCAAGAACTGTACCCTCAAAAGCTTTTCTGTTGATAAAGTCCATAGTCTTGCCGCAAAGGAAATTAAGTCCGTCAACGTTCTCAGGGTCTGTCCCGATTGTGATTTCCCTTTTGCATTTGTCAAAAAGTACAACGGTCTCGAAGAGGTTTCTTCTGCCGTCCTGAATGTACTGTCCCATAGAGTGCAGGTCAGTAGAGAAAACAACACTTGCAGGGAAAATACCCTTGTTGTCTTTGCCTTCACTCTCGCCGTATAACTGCTTGAACCACTCAGACATCATTGTGAATGCAGGCTCATAAGACACGAGAACTTCAGTAGTCTTGCCCTTGCGATAGAGGCAGTTACGAAGTGCTGCGTACTTGTAGCAGTCGTTGGTGAATACATCCTCATTGTCAAAATCAGCCTGTGCCTTCTGAGCACCTGCCATAAGAGCGTCAATATCTGCACCTGCAACTGCAATGGGAAGAAGACCAACTGCTGTGAGTACAGAGTATCTGCCACCTACATCGTCAGGAACAACGAAAGTTTCGTAGCCCTCACGGTCTGCAAGTTGCTTGAGTGTACCGCGAGCCTTATCGGTTGTGCAGTAGATTCGCTCCTTAGCACCTTCTTTACCGTACTTTTTCTCAAGAAGTTCTCTAAGTACGCGGAAAGCGATAGCAGGCTCAGTAGTTGTGCCTGATTTTGAAATCATATTTATGGATACGTCCTTGCCCTCACACAGGTCAATAAGCTCAGAAAGTGCAGTGGAGCTGATTGAATTACCTGCATAGTAAATCTGAGGTGTGTCCTTGCAAAGAGCATTATAGTTAGGTGAAGTAAGGAACTCGATAGCGGCACGTGCTCCAAGATAGGAACCGCCGATACCGATTACTATAAATACATCCGTATTGCTCTGGATACGCTTTGCAGCTTCTTTAATGCGTGCAAATTCTTCTTTGTCATAATCTGTAGGCAGTGTAAGCCAACCGATGAAGTCGTTACCAAGACCTGTACCTGCGTGCAGAGCCTGGTGTGCTGCCTTGACCTGGGGAGCAATAGCTGTAAGCTCCTCCTGTGAGACAAAGCCATTTACGTGTTTGTCTGAAAGATAAGTAGGCATTGTAATCCTCCGTTAACAGTGCACACTCGTGCACAGAGTTTTAGTTATTGGTATTATACTATATTTCACAGCATAATGCAAGGAGGATTTTACATTTTCACTAAAATATTTGTAAAATTTCACAAAGAACATAAATTTTGCCATAAAAGTTTATAAACTGCACTAAAAGACATAGGTTCAACACTCTCAGAAGTTACAATATCATACTCATCAATGGTGGCTCCTGCATAGGAATATGTAAGTTTACCTACTACACTTCCCTTTTCTACAGGAGCTTCAAGTTCTTCTAATACTGTGTACTCTGATTTGATTTCCTCCGAATTTCCTTTGGGAAGAATAAGGCTGTCTGAAACATCACAGGAAAGGTGTACCTGTGACTGCATACCGCCCTTGACCTTTACAGGAGTAAGACAATCCTCAGGCAAGATGAGCTTTTCTGTTTTGTAGTTAGCAAATCCAAAGTCAAGAAGCTTAGCACAATCAGAAAATCTTGCTGTACCTGTGTCACAGCCTAAGACCACGGCTACAAGTGACATACCGTCACGTTCAGCTGTTGCACTCATACAGCTTCCTGCCTGACTTGTGGTACCAGTCTTGAGTCCTGTGATACCTTTGTAGGATTTCAGGAGTTTGTTAGTGTTTACTATCTGGGTTTCTCCCCCTCTGAGATAATCAAGCCAGATAGAGCTGAATTCAAATATATCCTCGTGAGTGATGAGCTCTGCAGACATAAGTGCTACATCGTAAGCAGATGTCAGGTGCCCCTCCTCATCAAGACCGTTGCAATTTTTAAACACAGTTTCGTTCATTCCAAGCTCCTTTGCTTTTTCATTCATCTGTGACACAAATTCTTCCTCTGAACCGCAGATATGCTCAGCAAGAGCAACTGCGGCGTCATTTGCCGAGGCTACCACCACAGCCTTTATCATATCATAAACGGTCATTGTTTCCCCTGGTTCAAGCCATATGTCTGAACCACCCATAGAAGATGCATGAGCAGAAGCAGTAACAACGTCATCATAAGTAATTTTTCCGCTGTCCATTGCTTCAAAGATAAGTATAAGTGTCATAACCTTAGTTATTGAGGCACAGGCACGGACATCGTGAGGATTCTTTTCAAACAAAACTTTTTTTGTAACAGGTTCAATAAGTATTGCAGAGGGTGCAGAAATTTCCTCAGAGGACAAAGCGGAGACTTCTACAGAATTAAAAGCAGACAGGGATACAATCAACACACAGACAAGTACAAAAGATATAACTTGCCGTGTATAACGGAATAAAGATTTTTTCTTTAAAAGCATAAAAGCACCTCTTTCATATTCATAGAATAAATATGAGAGAAGTGCTCTGTGTATTCATATGTAAGTAAAGGAGAAATCAGGCTTTTTCGATAATACAGACTGCGTGGGCTGACATACCCTCAAGGGTTCCTGTAAAGCCAAGCTTTTCTTCCGTTGTAGCTTTGACATTAATTGCATCAATATCAACCAAGCAAGCTCTTGCTATATTCTCACGCATTTCAAGAAGATAAGGCTTGATTTTGGGCTTCTGAGCAATTAAGGTTGCGTCAATGTTACCTATAGAATACCCCTTATCGCTCAGTACTTTAACAACTTGCTCTAAGAGTTTCATACTGTCTGCACCTTTATACGCAGGGTCAGTATCGGGGAAAAGCCCGCCTATATCCCCCAGAGCCGCCGCACCGAGGAGGGCATCCATTACAGCGTGAACAAGTACATCTGCGTCAGAGTGTCCGTCAAGCCCCAGTTCAAAAGGTATTGTAACGCCTCCTATGATAAGAGGTCTGCCTGTAATCAGTCGGTGAACATCGTATCCGTGACCTATTCTCAGCATATTCATTACTCCTTCTCTGCTCTTTTTGTGAGGATTCCCTCTGCAAGAGGTACGTCCTGGGGAGTTGTGACCTTAATATTGGTATAATCTCCGATTACAAGCTGAACTTTAGCACCTACAGTTTCTACCAAAGCACAGTCATCTGTAAAATCCGCACCTGTATTTTTCTTAAGTGCTGTAAAATATAATTCTTTTTCAAACACTTGTGGAGTCTGTGCGGCACGAAGCGTTGACCGCAGAGGTGTATCAATGATAAAACCCTCATCGTCAACAATCTTGATAGTATCCGTAACAGGAACTGCCAAAGCGGCGGCACCGTTTACGATACCTGCTGACACTACCCTGTCTATGTCCTCGGAAAGGATCAGAGGACGAGCACCGTCATGGATTGCAAAATGAGTCGTATTTTCACTCACTGCAGAAATACCTGCCACTACGCTGTCTGAGCGAGTTGCACCGCCGAGAGCATAGGCCGTGACTTTAGTGTAATTCTCCTGAGCAACCAAAGCTTCTATCTGTGCACGGTCACATTCTCTGCATACAACGACTACTTCTTTGATGCTGTCTGCAGATTCAAATGCTTTCAATGTATGAGAAATAACGGGCTTTGACAGCAAGGGTATAAACTGCTTGCTGATTGTTCCCTTCATACGAGTTGAGTTTCCTGCCGCAACAACCACAGCAGTAACGTGGATATTATTCATAACATCACCTGTTAATTATGTTAAATAAGGATTAAAGAAATGAGCAATCCAGTCAATACCCCAGATAACAAGACAAGCCGCCACAATGAAAACTATCATCCATATCATCTGCCATGTGCGATGCTTTAGACCGTTTTTCTCCTCAAACTTTTCCTCATAGGATTTTGAGGGAGTGTCAGAATTATTCTCAGCTTCAGGAATAAGCCTGTCCTCAGGAGAAACAAAACCCATTCCCACGCAAACATCAAAAGCTTTCTGATAATACTCAAAAGGTACTAAAAGTTTAAAGTCGCTTTCTGCATTAACTTTTGCATTAAGCTCGTTGTATATATCTCCGTCTGTCTTTACAAAAGAACAGGGAATTCCCAAATCCTTCAAGGCATTTTCAAGCATACCTATGGTTTTTCCCTTAACAGTTGTAACGCCGACAATGCTCTCACCGGATATCTCTTCGGTATTCTTACTGCAAAAATCACATACGTCTGCATTTGTGTTGATTATTCTCTTACAAGATGAGCAATATTTCATAGTAAACACCTCGTACTTATATTCTTCAATAATAATATCACAAATACGAGTTTTTTGCAACACAAGGAAAGGACGCCGTAAAACAGCGTCCTTTCTTTATATAATCTATATAATAACCGGCTGATACTGTTTTGACTCAAGAGCAAACTTTGCTGACTCAGAAATCAGCTCAAAGTTTGCTACCAAGGAGTTTGGCTTCTTTTCAGGGTCATCCTGTCCAAACGGAACAAAATATACGTTCCTTGTGTTAAGAAGCCTGCCTATATTCTGTGCGGATGCACCTAAGCCGTCATTGGTAGCTATGCACAGAAGTACAGGGCGTTTTATCCTCAGATGAGATTTTGCCGCCATTGTGACTGCTGTGTCAGTGATGCCTGAGGCAAGCTTTGCCAAGGTATTGCCTGTACAGGGAGCAATTATGAGCAAGTCACACATTTTCTTAGGCCCTATGGGCTCTGCTCCCGATATTGTGTGAATCACTTTGTTTTCGGTTATTCTCTCTATTTCCGAAATGAATTCCTCTGCTTTTCCGAAGCGTGTATCTGTTTTATAAGCGGTTTCCGACATTATGGGCAGAACCTTTGCTCCACAGCTTATAAGCTTCTTTATCTGGGGAATTGTTTTCGAAAAGGTGCAGAATGAACCGCACAGGGCGTAGCCTACGGTTTTTCCTGTCACCTGTCATCCTCCTCAAGAATGTGATAAATTGTCTTTTTAACTATTTCTCCGGCGGTTTTAGGAGCAGCCTTACCGGGAAGTGACAAAGCGTGAATATTAGTAATTCCAAGACGCTCTGCGGCATACTTATCCACTCCCCCGTCTCCTGAGGCAAGGTCGATTATAATTGAGTGAATAGCTATCTTTGCAAGCAGAACACAAGAAAGGATTTTTGCAGGAATAGTGTTGAAAATAATATCAAAACCTTCCTGCTTGTATAATTCATCTGTTCTCACCGCCTTTACTCCGGAAAGCTCAATCCACGCAAGGTCTGAGGGTTTTCTTGCACTGACAGTAAGGTCTGCTCCCATACTCTTTAGTAAACTTGACAAAGCCTTGCCGATTCTGCCATAACCGCATACAAGGCATTTTGCTCCGTTTATTGTCCCCTCAAAGGAACGCATCGCAATCTCCAGTGCTCCTTCAGCTGTTGCCACTGCGTTGCAAACGGCGAATTCCTCACGCTCGTAGTAATCGTAAGCATCCGTAGAAAGCTGGGGACAGACTGACTCAAGACGGCCCTTCATTCCGCAGAAAATCCGCTTTCCCTTCATTGCAGAAATCAGCTCCCCGCTCATACTTAAATCCTCTTTTGAAAAAGGTGCCGGAATAAGCCCCTTAGCATTAAAACAAGGCAAAGGAAGTATTATTATTTCACTCATAAGAGCTGCTTCAAAGGGTGTAATAATCTCTACATTTTTCATATCCGATACTCTGTCAAATCCTCCCAGAGCAACAGCGTAGCCGTCATCGCTAAGAGAACGTGCACAATATAGCTGACGTTTGTCACCGCCGATTATAGCAAAGGAACCGTAGCCTGTCTTCATAAAATACACCACAACATTTCTTATTATCTTTGTGGTATTTTATGCTTTTACTCCCTCTGAGGTGCGAACAAGTAACAAAAAGCACCGCCGAAAAACAGCGGTGCTATAACACAAAGGTAAATTAAAGAATTTTCTGCAGGAACTGCTGAAGTCTGGGGTGTTTAGGTGTGTCGAAAACTTCCTTGGGTGTGCCGTCCTCAAGGACAACGCCTTCGTCAATAAAGAGAACACGGGAAGCAACTTCTCTTGCAAAACCCATTTCGTGAGTAACAACAACCATTGTCATTCCCTCTTGTGCAAGGGAACGCATAACGTCCAGTACCTCTCCTACCATTTCAGGGTCAAGTGCCGAGGTAGGTTCGTCAAAGAGCATTACGTCAGGCTTCATACACAGAGCACGGACAATTGCAACTCTCTGCTGCTGTCCTCCTGAAAGAGTTGAAGGATAAGCATCAGCTTTATCCTGAAGCCCTACACGGGATAAAAGCTCTATTGCCTCACTTTTAGCAGTTGCGTTAATCTCCTTGAGAGAACGGATATCTGCAGGGTTGTAAGATTTTCTGAAGAACTTTCTTACTCTTGCCTTGCGTGCCTTTTTCTTAGCAACATATACAGGAGCAAGGGTCATATTCTGAAGAACTGTCTTGTTTTTAAAAAGGTTAAAATGCTGGAATACCATACCGATTTTCTGGCGATGGACATTGATATCGACCTTCATATCAGCAATATCCACATCGTGGAAAAAGATATTACCTGATGTGGGGTCCTCCATACAGTTGAGGCATCTGAGAAGAGTAGACTTACCTGAGCCTGAGGGTCCGAGGATAACAACAATTTCTCCTTTTTTGATTTCAAGGTCAATGCCGTCAAGAACTACATTTTCTCCGAAAACTTTTCTAAGATTACAGACTCTTATCACTTTTTCTCAGCCTCCTCTCAATTATTTTAATAAGCAGACTTATAAGCAATACCATTATGATATAGATAACTGCCATTGCCAGATACGGCACCATAAATTCATAGGAATTTGTACCTGCTGTATTAAATGCCTTATAAAGGTCAGTTGCGCCTACAAAGCTTACTACTGAAGTTTCCTTAATGAGGGCGATAAACTCGTTGCCCATAGTGGGAATAATGTTCTTAATAGCCTGAGGAATGACAATCTTCATCATTGTAGCTGAGAAGCTCAGACCCATTGCACGGCCGCCCTCCATCTGTCCTCTGTCAACAGAAAGGATACCGCCACGCATAATTTCTGATATGTAAGCACCGCTGTTAAGACCGAATACAAGAACTGAAACATTGACAGATGTAATATTCAATCCCATCAGAGGAAAAAGAACATAGTAAAACAAAAGAAGCTGTACAACTATTGGTGTTCCTCTGAAAAAGGACACATATACACTGCAGATACCGTTTAAGAACCGAACAATAAACTTGTATTTAGGTGATACTCTGACTGCGGCTATAAGTGTACCTATAACGATACCTATAAGCAGACCGAGCACAGCAATAATCGCTGTATTCTTAAGTCCCAGAAGGACCATTTTGTAACCTTCTCCGGCTATCATATAGTCCAGGAAGATTTCTATTTTTCTATCAAAATTACCCATAAAAATTACCTTTACATAAAACAAATGCCCCACCTGAAAAGGTGAGGTATTTGTATTGAATTTTAAAATTTAAGCCAGCTCGTTTATAGACTTTGTGATAAACATTGCAGGCTCTTTGTCAATGATTACATAATCAAGGTTGCCGTTGAGCATATCCTGAACTGCAAGAGAGCCGTTCTGATAACCAACACCTGTAACTGAAAGACCATTGAAGCCCCAGTCTGCATCACCCTGAACATAGAACTGACCTGTTGTACCGTTCTGGTAACCAACCTTAGTGTCTGTGCCGAGGCTATTGAGCTTTGCCTCAATCTCATCGGGAGATGTGATACCGTCAAATGTAGTATCATCAGCCTTTACGATGAGACGCTGAGAAGCCTCGTAGTAAGACTCAGAGAAGTCAACAGACTCTCTACG
The DNA here is from genome assembly GCA_045541275.1 of Ruminococcus sp. Classification (GTDB taxonomy): domain Bacteria; phylum Bacillota; class Clostridia; order Oscillospirales; family Acutalibacteraceae; genus Ruminococcoides. The sequence continues at coordinate 32,600 of JAZQIX010000011.1, read as the reverse complement.
CTTTTCGTTGATTGTAAGACCAGCCATAGCAATATCGCACTTGTGCTGACCAACAGAGAGACAAACAGCATCGAACTCCATATTGTTGATAACAAGCTCCATATCGAGATAATCAGCAAGAAGCTTTGCGATTTCCATATCAATACCGAGGTACTTGTCACCCTCCATATACTCGAAAGGCTCGAATGCAGCATTTGTTGCAACAACAAGCTGTTCCTTGGACTCGTCAAGCTCTGCAGACTCTACAGCCTCGGGAGTACCCTCACCGAAATACTTGTTACAGATTGCATCAAGTGTACCGTCCTCTTTAATCTGTGCGATGAATGTGTTTACCTTCTGAAGAAGCTCAGGCTGTGCCTTATCAACACCAAAAGCATAAAACTCCTGAGTAAGGTCAACCTCAACTACCTCTGCTGTTTTTGCTGTGTCCTCTGTGCAACCTACCATAAGAGTTGCAAGCATAAGAACAGCCATAAGAAGTGCTAGAATCTTTTTCATGTGTAATTCCTCCATTAAATTAGTGCGGAAATCCGCTTTCTGACTAAAGTCAGTATGCTGTTAAGTATAAGTTATCTACGTAAGTTTGTCAACAATCATTATGAATATTTATTCACAGAGCACTACGCCAAGGCTATAGTAATAATGCATAAATAGCAGACAAAAGAAAAAGCCTGCACAAAGCAGGCTCCGAACAATATGCACGAATTGCATATTATCTGCATACAACAACGCTATCTGCCGTCCCACAGGTAACGGCTCAAATCTACTCTGCCGTCTTTCACCTCTATTCCCTCTGCCTCCAAAAGCTCCTGCTGACGGTTGATGCCACCAAAGGCAAAGGCTGAGGAAAGCTCACCAAAGCGGTTGACCACCCGAAAACAAGGTATAGAATCAGGGTCAGGGTTTGAGTGCAATGCATAGCCTACAACCTGTGATAAGTGGGGATTGCCTGCGTAAGAGGCAATTTGTCCGTAGGTAGCAACCCTGCCTTGCGGAATTCTTCTGACAACCTCATATATTCTTTCAAATGTGTTCATATAATCATCCTTTTAATTGATAAGAATATGATTTACAGTTTCTTTTCCATTATAACAAACCTGCCTCTTGCCCAGAAAGCCTCTCCTACATCCACAAAGCCGAGCTTGTGATATAAATTGAGTGCTTTGGGATTACCCGAGAAGGTATCAAGGTGGATTGAGTCAAAGCCTTGAAGCTTTGCAGATTCCTCCACATACTCCATAACCTTGGTAGCAACCCCCTTACGGTGATAAGAAGGAGACACACAAAGCCTGTGAACAACGCACCATTTTGCATCAGGGTACTGCCAATCAGCAGTATAATAATCAGGGTCAGCGTCACAGTTCATTACATAAGCTGTCAGTATCTCCTCACCGTTTACACCTATAATTAGTTCGCCTCTGTCAACATCTCCGCTTAACACTTCCTTGTTGGGGTACTCATCGCTCCACTGATTGATACCACTTTGTATCATATTCTCCACAACTGCTTTATAAAGAGAAAGCACCTGAGGCAAATCTTCTGTTTTTGCTTTTCTGAAAGTTAGGTTCATAATTATTTTACTTTAAACTACCTTTTTGTCTAATCTTTTCAATGAGCGTACTCGTTTCAACAGACAGCAAATTACAATTCAACATACCGTTTTGCCAATTAAGGAAACAAAAATCAGGATCTGTATACTCTTGCAACTCCTCAATATCAGGTACATCAAGCCAATTATGCGATTCTACAATTCCCATAGGTTCAGAAAAATCCAAAACTACCAGAGTGTAAGGGCAAGCCCAGTAGCATCCCTCAACCGCAAGCAGATTACTATCAGAATCATAATGGACCTGACACCAAATAAATGTCTCAACAAAATCGTCATCTTCTTGATTAGATTGGTACGGAATATAATGTACACTTTTCTTGGTTATCAAATCTAAGACACTGTAACCATACAAATCCTCATCAAAAATAAGATACTTATTTCCATTTGAATGAGAAATAATAGTCATAAGACGTGAATGTCCATCTATGTTCTTCCACTCATAGATAAACTCACCATTCTTAAACAATCTGCACAACTCTCCGTCAACAGGTGCACATCCTGGTTTCTGATTCTCTACATCTGCATAATAATACCGCATAACATAATAATCTTCATCAAGTTGTTCTTTACCTGTTGGGGAAGATAAATCCAACTTTGAAAACACTTGTGCTTCAAGAGATTCAATTAAAGCCTTGTATTTAGCACTTCCATAAAAATTCATAACAAATCCTTCTCGTATATCTATTCACGTACAAGTTTTGCCACGGATTCTACGTGAGCGGTGCGAGGAAACATATCTACGGGGGTGACCTCTTGGGTTATATAACCCAGTTCTGCAAAGAGTTTTAAATCTCTAGCTAAAGTTGCAGGGTCACAGGATACATAGACAACACGGGAGGGTGACATTGAGACTACAGTGTGGATAAGCTCGGCATCACAGCCTTTGCGCGGAGGGTCAAGGATTACAACATCAGGGTTTATACCCTCGGACTTTAACTGGGCGGCAGCGTCCTTTGCATCACCGCAGATAAAACGAGCATTCTCTACCTCGTTGAGTTTTGCGTTTTTCTTTGCGTCTTCAATAGCTTTTGGTACAATCTCCACACCAATAAGGTCTTTACAAGTATTTGCCATTGAAAGTCCTATGGTACCTGTTCCGCAGTAAAGGTCAATGAGAGTTTCGTTACCTTGCAGATTTGCATAATCCTTTGCAATGCCATACAGACGCTCAGCCTGTGTGCGGTTGACCTGATAGAAGGACTGGGGAGAAATCAGGAATTTTAATCCGCAAAGTTCATCGATGATATAGTCTTCTCCGTAAATTGTGCGGAACTTTTTGCCTACAATTACGTTTGTTTTTTCTTTATTAGAATTAATAATTATACTTTTCACTGCAGGAAGCACCTGTGTGAATTCTTTTATAAGCTCTGATTCAAAAGGTATTTTATCACCGTTTACTACAATGCAGACCATAAGCTCGTCTGTGGCTTCTCCGTATCTTAAATACAGATGGCGGATAAGTCCTGTATGGGTTTGCTCATCATAGACAGTAATGTTTTTTTCTTCAATAAAATCTCTGAGAATTTTTGAAGCTGTGAGGAAAATCTCTGGCTGAAGCATACAGTCCATGCTGTCAACAATTCTGTGGCTGTGTCGGGAGAAAAAGCCCATTGCAACTTTGCTCTCCTGATTTATTCCCACAGGAATCTGTGCTTTATTGCGGTAACGGCAAGGATTCTCTGCACCTACTATGGGGTTGATTTTTGTATCAATACCGCCGATTCGGCTTATTGCATCTGCAACACGCTTTCCTTTATAAGCAAGCTCTGCATCATAGGATATGTGATTATAAACACAGCCTCCGCAAAGACGGGATACCTTGCACTTTGACTCTATGCGGTCAGATGAAGGAGTTAATATTTCTTCTATTTTTCCGTAAGCAAGGGTTTTCTTCACCTTGAGTATTTTAACAACAAGCTCGTCCCCTACTGCAGACATAGGCACAAACACAGCAAGTCCATCCTCTGTTCTTCCGATGCCAACACCTTCTGAGGACATTGCGGTGATATTAAGATTTATAATATCGTTCTTTCGAAGTTCCATAAGTCACCTGAATAAAAGATAGTTAATAATATATATACAGGGATATTTTATCATCTATCTGTCTTTTTGGCAATGATTTAAAGATAAAAAGGTAACAATGTTGACACAGATATTTATTTTTCATATAATTCTAAATATAATAAATACGTTAAAGCATTAATATACTTTTCGGAGATGATGAGATATGAAATACGATAGTATACTTGAAAATATAAAGAGAATTCACTTTATCGGTATCGGCGGAAGCGGAATGTGTCCTCTGGCTGAGATACTTCACACCGAAGGCTTTGAGCTTTCAGGTTCTGATGCTAATGAATCTGACACATTACAGCGTATCAGAAGCTACAACATCCCTGTATATATGGGACACACAGCTGAAAACATTGAAGGTGCTGAGCTTGTGGTATACACTGCTGCTGTAAAAGCTGACAACCCTGAGCTTGTTGCCGCAAACGAGAAAGGTATCCCATGCTTAGAGCGTAGCGTTATGCTGGGTATTGTTACCAGAAGATATAACAGAAGTATTGCAGTTGCAGGTACTCACGGCAAGACCACAACTACAGCTATGATTTCTCAGGTGCTAATAGGCAGTGGTTTTGACCCCTCTGCAATTATTGGCGGAAAGCTCAACTACATCGGCGGTAACAGCTATGTAGGTCAGAGCGATATTATCGTTTGCGAAGCCTGCGAATATGTGGACACATTCTTACAGCTTACTCCATATGTATCTGTAATTCTTAACATAGATGCTGACCACCTTGATTACTTCAAGACCTTTGAGAACATAAAGACATCCTTTAACAAGTTTGCTAACCAGACCACAAAGGCTCTTGTATTTAACGGTGATGACGAGGATTGTCACGAGTCCCTCGGAAGTGTTCCCCTTGAAAAAATCACTTTCGGTTTTAACGAGGGCAATGATTACCAAGGTGTAAACATAGTCTCTAACGGTATGAACCAAAGCTTTGACCTGCTTTATAAAGGCGAACTGCTTACAAAAGTTGAGCTGATTGTCCCGGGCAGACATAACATTGCAAATGCTCTGGCAGCAGCGGCAACTGCACATTACATGGGTGCTACTCCTGCTGAGATTGCTGAGAATCTTAAAAAGTTCACTGGTGTACACAGAAGATTTGAGGTACTGGGACACCCCTGCGGAATTACTGTAGCTGATGATTTTGCACATCATCCCACTGAGCTTTCTGCTGTACTCTCCTCTGCTATGAACATGGGCTTCAAGAAAGTTTATGCTGTGTTCCAGCCTCACACATACTCAAGAACAGCACTGCTTCTTGATGACTTTGCAACCGCTCTGTCTATTCCAGATGAGGCAATTATCTCTGAGATTTTAGCTGTAAGAGAAACAAACACCTACGGAATTGAGTCCCGTGATTTAGGTGTGAAAATTGAAGGCGCAAAGTGCATTGACACCTTTAAGGACATCACACAATATATTAAAGAAAATGCAAAAGAGGGCGACCTTGTGTTGACTCTTGGCGGCGGAAATGTGTACATGTGTGCAAATATGATATTAAAAGCACTTAACGAAAAAGAGCACAACGAAAACTAATCAATGAATTATAACAAAACACCGACTGTTTTTCTGCAGTCGGTGTTTTTACTTTATCCGATTTTAAGTGATACAGAGGCAGAAAGCTTCTTCAAAAGCTGAGAAAGGGGGTAAATAAGCAAACCTGCAATCAAATTACTGATACCATGCACAACATCAAAGGGAATTCCTGAGATTATCCAAGCTATAGTCTGCCTGAAGTCAAGTCCGAACATCAGTGCCTGAACAGGTGAATACAGTATACCAAACAAAAATCCGTGGAGACCGCAAACTAACGGATACACAATCACCGCCCATTTTCTCTGCATATTTCTTGGCAGAAGCATAACTACTGCCCAAAGGAGAGTCCAGATATACAAATATGGTACCCACCAAGCATTGAAGCCAGAGATAAGTCCATCAAGCAGTACATAAATATATATAGGTACAAGAGCCTTTTTACGGTATACAACTGTAAGAAGAACAGTGAACATCCCAAGCAGGTGTATATTAGGCAGAAACTCCATAATCTTCTTTGAACCGAACATCAACGCTCCAAACATTGCAAACAGCGACATCTCGAATATTGTAAGTCCGACCTTTCTTTTTATGGAACTTTTGTTATGTGTTTGCTTAGAATTACTTTGAGTAGACCATTTCATAGTGTGCACCGTTTTCGATATCGGTCATATCAACACCTGTCATCATCATTTCGCCGTCCTGACAGAAAGCCCAATACGCAGAATTAACATCGTAGTCAGCAAGCATACCATTAACTGTTTTAACATACATACCGTAGGCTCCCTCATCACCTGCGATGATTTCGTGTGTAAGGAGTGCTTTTCCTACAACTGTTTCATCAGTATTGATTAAGAATGTAACTGAGTGCTCCCCTACTACTACTTCAAAGTAAAAGCTGTTTTTACCCTCGCCAAAGGTTACATTCTTGGTATAAGCAGCATCTGCCCAGACAGCTTCATACTCATCGGGAGCAGTTGTGACAACTGAGTTATGTTGTGATAGCGTTGAGTCTGAGTCTGCAGGAACTTCTTCACAGGCAGACAAAGTGAATATTAGCAGTACACACATCAGCACTGACATAAGGGATGCAACCATACGAGTTGCAATTGATTTGGTTTTCATAAGAATCCTTCTTTCTTCCTACACCTATAAACAAAAGCAAACGCACCCTCCAAAGAGAGTGCGTAAAATACAATCTTTTCTTGATTATATGTACCATACCCTCCCAGTTGCCCGAGGACTGTTTACAGCTCACGATACGATAAGCATTCCGACTTGAGTTAAACTAACAGATACGGTAATGGCTGTTGCGATGGAGTCTCACCATACTTTCCTTATCCCCCTACAAACGGTAGTAAAACGCTCCGAGTGTTTGGTTGCATAAAATATGCCGAATCGTGTTTATTTATTTGTGTTTTAAATTTCGGACAAGGTCCGTGGATTATTATATCACAATACAAATATAAATCAAGCAAAAGTGCGGAAATCATAAGATTTCCGCACAAAACACATTAAGCATTACCAATCAGGGGTATTCTGACTGTCAGCAAACGAATTAGGTACATACTCTTCCAAAACAAGTGTAAGTTCACCTTGTGCATTATTTCTTTGTACTGAAAATACAATTTCATCCCCTACTGCCTTCTTGTTGAGAATTGACTCTATGTCCTCAGAACTTTCGATTTCTTTACCGTCAACAGAAAGAATCAAATCTCCGCTCTTGAAGCCTGCTTCCTCTGCGTTTGTACCTCTGTCTACACTGTATACATAGCAGCCTAAATTTGACAGTCCGTACATCCATGCAAGCTGAACGGAATCGACATCTATAAACTCCATACCAGTGTATACTCTGCCTCGGACGTAACCGAATTCTTGAAGGTCAGATATTACATCAACAGCTTCGTTCACGGGAATCGCAAAGCCTAAACCCTCAACCTCAGAACCTGAGGACTTTGCTACTACAATACCGATAAGTGTACCCTGAGTGTCAAAAAGTCCGCCACCTGAATTACCGGGGTTGATAGCTGTATCTGTCTGCATAAGGTTCATTGTCTGTCCGTCAACAACCACATCACGGTCAAGGGCACTTATAATACCTTCTGTAACAGAGCCGCCAAGCTGACCTAAGGGGTTACCGATTGCAACTGTACGCTGTCCTACCTTCAAAGTGTCAGAGTTTCCGAAAACAGCACAAGTAAGATTGTCTGCCTCTATCTTGAGAAGTGCCAAATCAATCTGTGAATCTGAACCCAGAAGACGTGCATCAAAGCTCTCTCCTGAACGAAGAGTAACTGTAATCTTCTGTGCATTATCTATTACGTGGTGATTGGTAACAATATAGCCTGTACTGTCAATAATAACACCTGAGCCTGCACCTGACTCAATATACTGCTGTGCAAAGCTACCTGTTTTAACGTATTCAGTAGTAATCTCAACAACAGCGTCTGCAGTACGCTCAACAATCTGAACAGTAGAAAGCTCTGCCGTATCATCCCCTGCTCCGCTTAAATCAGGCACAACCTGATTGATAGTAAGCCCACCTGATGAGGTGTTGCCCTTTTTATCAAAGTAGTTAACAAGAACAGCTGAACCTGCACCAAAAACACTTGAAAGCAGAATACAAAGAACGAGCAGAAGTGCTACAGGGGTTTTCTTAACACGATTACTCCGCTTACGCTTTTCTGAGATTTCAGGTGCTTTATATGGTGCAAGATTTTCACCTACAGTTTCACGGCCATCGCTGTTCCATTCATAAGAACTGCCAAAGGTATCTGAATCAGATGATAAATCTGTTTCAGCGTGCAAATCAGGCTGTGATACGTGTTCAGAAGATGCATCAGTATCGGTATAATTAATACTGTATTCCAAAGGAACAGCATCTGCTTGAGCTGTATCTTCGATTACAGCAGTATCCTCAGATACAACAACGTCCGCGCTATCTTCAGAACCGCTTGAATTACTATCTGAGCCATAAAAATTCTCATAAGGATTTTCAGTCATATATATACCTCCAAACATTCAACAGGAATTCGTTACTATTATACTATAACCCTTAAGTGATAACTATATGAAATCCTGTTGATAATACAAAAAAGTTATATAAGCATAACTCCGACCGCAAAAATGCAGTCGGAGTTTGTTGACTTATTAAAGATTATGCGGGAGGATTAACCTCAAATGTACCGCAAGAAGGTTTATTTGTATCAGCTAAGGGATAGTAACCGCAGTGACCGTTAACTGTAAGGTCAACTGTCTGCTTGGATTTACTTGTCTGGTTAAAGATGATATTGGTATATCCTCTGTCAATCCATGCAGCATACTGATTCTGTCCCTGCTCGTTCTGACCGATAAGCTCCATCTCAATACCGGGCCAGCTCATTGCAGGACCGCCGCCCCATGCATAGTAGCAGATTTTACCCTTTGTACCTGTCTTCCAGTTATACACATCAGTAAATACAACGTAATTACCTGATTTTGTCTCCTTAATCTCTGTGTAGGAGCCGTCCTCTGCAATTGCATTCCACTTGCTGTCAGTGTAGATGAAATGGTTGGAGTGGAGCTCGCCTGTCTCTCCATTAGCTGTAGGCAGGTTGCCTGTCTGCTGACCTGTTCCAAGTATGTTGTCGGAGAATACTACTGTACCGCCAACAAGCTCATCAGGTATCTGATAATACCAGATATCGTCCTCACCCTCTGTCATAAGGAGACCGGGCCAAGCATTGTTCTCACCATCATCGTTGAACATATAGCAGTAAACCTTAGTCCACTGAGTATCTGAGTTGTCAAACTTAACCCAGTTTGCTTTTTCTTCAGGAACATAATAATAATCATAATCTCTGATTTCGTTCTCGTTTTCAAGTCTGAGCGAAGCGACAAGACCTGCTTCTTCAAAGCCTAATACTTCTCCAATACCTTCGCAACCGCTGTCGAGACCTGCGATAAACTTCTGAATTGCAGTTGCATCCTTGATATTTACATTTGGAAGCCCTGCATCATCAAGGTCGCCGTCAACATTAGCAAGTTCCTGCTGATAATCTTCCATTGTTTCAAGTCCGGCAATATACTTCTGAATAAGTGTAGCATCCTTGATGTTTACTTCCGCATCATCATCAGCATCGCCGAGAATTCCAAGTACATCGCCACCGATTGCCTGCTCCACAGGGGTAATTTCAAGAGTTACCTTACCTGAGAAAGGCACAGGCTCGCCACCGTTTACAGAGTAAGTTGCCTCAGCACCGTTTGCAACGATATCAACTGTGATTGTATCTGTTGTGAATGTGCCGCTTTCCTTAGAAGCAGAAACAACAGGAGTTTCGGGGTTATAAATAACTGCTATACCAGTTGCACCGATGGAACCTGTAAGATTACCGTTTGTGCAGGTGAAGGTGTTACCAGTCATCTGGTCGATGTATGTACCGTCTGCAAGAGTCTGCATAGGAACATTAGCATTAACAGCATTGCCTCTACAGTTTACAAGAACTACACCGGAGTCAGCACGCTCAATAATAGCAATGTTACCTGAGCTGGAAACTGCTTCAGGAGCACCCTGGAAGTGGTTGTGGAATTTATTGATAGTTGCTGTTTCAACATCGTTCCATGCTGTGTCATAAGCTACACCAAGGTCAAGGTTGTAAACATCAGAGGGTGTATTGGTAGGACGTGCAAGATACATAGAAACCACATCTGCACGGGATGCCATACAAGCCCATCTCTTAGTAAGGAGATTTACAGAAGGAACATTCTTTGATTTACAGCCATCCATATATGTATCGTGGGACTCATCCCAGAGGATTGCTGTTTTACTTGTCATACCGTTGTTGAAGCTCTTAGGTACAGCATTGGCGGCAGAACCGTTGTTTACTGCATCACAAATTGCATAGAAAGCAGTGGAGTTTGTAATGTTCATATACTCCAAGTACCAGGAGAAGGAACGCTCTGTGGAAACAGTGTTAAGGATTTCACCGTACATATAGAGGTCCTTGCCGTACTTATCCTTAGCATAAGGATAAATACCCTGCTTACCATTGATGCCGTCATACATGAGAACATCCCAAAAATCAGATGCGTACTCGCCGTCATACTTTGTTTCAATGTGCTTTGCGGCATCAATACGGAAGCCGTCAATACCTGCATCAATGCATTCCTGCCAATAGTCAAGGATTGTCTCCTGAACTACAGGGTGACTTGTGTCAAGGTCAGGAAGCAGAGAAACTGCATTCTGTGTACAGTCAAAAGCACCCGTGTCATTATACCTACAGTTAGCATAAGGATAGTGGAAAGCACCTGCATCAATGATTGCTTTAGAGCTTTCAAAGTCCCATGCTCTCTCACAAAGATAGTCAACAGCATTTGCGTCATTAGGCAGAGTGTTGGGATTGATTTTGTAATCTGCTGTCTCAGAGTTGCCAAGATGGTTGATAACTGCATCAGCAATGACATAGAGTCCAAGCTCATGAGCAGCATCAATCATTTCAACAAGCTCTGCTTTAGTACCCAGAACATTGTCCTCACTCTGGTTAAGCTCATAGGCTGCAGGCTGATACATCATCCACCAACCGTTGTCATTAGCCTCTTGCAAAACCTTTACACCTACAGTTGCTTCTTTAAGTTCTGTAGGAGGTGATATCTGGATTGTAGTAAAGCCAGCCTCTGCAATTGCCTCAAGGTTTGCTTTAATCTGCTCATAAGACCAGTTCCAAGCCTGAAGAATAAGACCGTCATTAGTGGAATAACCCAGGTTGTAATTTTTAGAGGACACTGCCTCATCAGCAGTTTCTGCAGAAACTGAGAAGCTTGCGACTGTTATACAGCTGAGCATCATAACAACAGCCAAAAACAAGCTAAAAAATCTTTTGGATTTCATAGAAAAACCTCCGTTTTAAATTTTGAACAGGTATACTCTCCCATTCAATGTCACTTTAAATTATAAAAAATGCTAAACGCTTTTTCAATTAGCATAAGCAACAATAATTAATGATTATGTTTGTTTAATATACCTCTTGAAACAAAAAAGAACAGCAGAGGATGCTGTAATTTGGATACTGCATCTTCTGCTGACATATTGTTATTATGAAAAATTTTACTTACGGTTGTTCTTTTCTTTGGCAAAACACTTTTTGTCAAAAGAAGGATTGAACGCATAGAAGTTTTTACTGTCAAGTTTATCAGTAAGAAGTCTGAGACTCTCGCCAAATCTCTGATAGTGTACAATCTCGCGTTCTCTGAGGAAACGTATAGGATCAATTACGTCAGGGTCATCGCAATACCTGAGAATATTATCATAGGTAGTGCGTGCTTTCTGCTCTGCTGCAACGGCAAAAGTGCAACTTTTGCCAACAAAATAAATCCAATTGGATTTATTTTATATCACATTCCGTTAAAAACGGAATATATCACAATTTTCGCAAGAAAATTATATCACATTTTGCCTTTGGCAAAATATATCACTAAAAACTCCAATGTATTGTTATCGGAACATCGTTCGTTTTAGAAATTCTCTTGCCCACGGAAATGTAGTCAATGAGTATCTCAACCATCTCTCTGGTGAGGTGTTTGAGGTTTGTGTAACGCTCGATGATCTCTCTGCGGTTGTCGCCGACTTCAATTTTTACGTCGATTTCTTCAATCTGCTTACGCCCGTCCGAAATGAGTTTTTCAAGGCGGTCACGGTCAGCAATAAAGTCTTTAGACATCTCCGTGTAATCTGCTACAGAGATGAAGCCTTTGACCTTATCCATGTACAGTTCACGGATACCTTTAGATAGTTCCGCAACACGTTTTTCATAGGTGGCGATGTTTTTAAGTATGCCGTCTTTCTGTGCTTGCAGATTGTTGCAAAACTCAATCTTTCTCTCCAAATCATCCTTGTTCAGATACTCCTTGGAAAGTCTGTTCAGCTCGTCAATGACTAGCTGCTCCAATTTGTCAACCGAGATAAAAGAGCCGATGCAGGCATCCTTCGCCACGTGACGGTTGGAGCATTGCAAATAGTGTTTGCCACGGCTTTTGGATGAGCGCATCACATATCCGCAGTTGGCACACCGAGCCTTCCTTGCAAACAGACCGATGGTGCCAACGTCAAAAGGTTTTGCCCGTTCCTTGATCATCTTTTGCACCCTGTCCCAAAGCTCGCGGTCGATGATGGGTTCGTGAGTTCCCTCAACGATGTACCATTGACTTTTGGGGCGTGGCTTGTTCTGCTTGGTCTTGTAGGAAATACTGCCGTACTTGCCCTGCACCATATTGCCGATGTAGATCTCGTTGACCAGCATATCGGAAATCGCAAAGTACTTCCACAGAGTGCTGTTCCGGGCTTTGGGCTGTTTGTAGCGCAGACCCTTCAGACGTTTGTATTCGGTTGGATTGGGAATGCCTCTGTCGTTGAGCATACGGGCGATTGCGGTCTTGCCGTAGCCCTGGGAAAAGAGGGTGAATACCTCACGGACAACAGCGGCGGCTTCCTCGTCGATGATCAGATGCCCCTTTTGGTCGGGGTCTTTTTTGTACCCGTAAAGAGCAAAAGCACCGATGTGGAATCCGTTTTCCCGTCTGTTTTTCAGAACGCTGCGGATGTTGTCGGACATATCCTCCAAGTACCACTCGTTTACCAGTCCGTTGATCTGGCGGGACTTTTTGTTGCCCTTGTTGTCGGTGTCTGCATTGTCCACGATGCTGACAAAGCGGATGCCCCAAATGGGGAACAAACCGTGGATGTACTTTTCCACCAACTCCAGCTCACGGGTAAAACGGGATTGTGTCTTGCAGAGGACAATATCGAATTTTCTCGCTTCGGCGTCCTGCAATAGTCGGTTAAACTCCGGTCGGCGTCTGTCTGCACCGGCATAGTCATCGTCGCTGTAAATACAGTAGATCTCCCACCCCTGTTCAAGAGAGTATTGCACCAGCATTGCCTTTTGGTTCTGAATGCTGCCCGAGTCATCGGTTTCAACTTGCTTGTTTCTATCTTCTTCGGATAAGCGGCAATAAATAGCTACTTTCAATTTTCCATCTCCTTTTGAGATAGAACAAGCTGTTTCCACGTCCATTATACCATAAACGCTACCTTTAGTCACGCTTTTTCGCAAAAGTTTGCACTTTTGCTTCTTTCTAAAGTATTGATAAGCGAGATCCACTTATCGGTGAATTCGCGCTCAGTGGTAGTGCTTTCGCCGCTTTTGAAAACACTTTTTACGGTCGTAGATTTTTCGTTTTCTGCCATAATCTACTCCTTTCAGGTTGGTACTACACTATATGAAAAGCGGCAAGTCCGCTATTCAGAGAGTGCGTATCTATAAGATGAAAAGAGAGATTCATTTTGGCAAGTAAAAAGCAAAATGTCACGCAACCTGAGATTTTTCGCTTGTTTCTATATTGATCTTGAAAAAAAAGAGTAGTATAATTTTGAAAAATAAAAGGATTTGTGAATTTTATCAAATAGCAATTTTTTGTCAATTCAGGTGATACAATGAAAAAGACGTATGTTACTTCAATGCCGAATCACATCGGCGCATTTCTGAAAGCAAGCAAATGCTTTTCTGCTTTGGGAATCAATATTACCCGTGTAAGCTATAATAAAGCTGTTGATTCTCACACGCTGTTTATTGATGCCGAAGGTACTCAAGAACAATTGAAAAAAGCCGATGTAGAACTTAAAAAAATCGGGTATTTGCAAAACAATGCGGGCAAAACAAGTGTTGTCTTAATTGAGTTTTGCCTTGAAGATGTTCCCGGAAGCGTCACAAATGTTCTAACGCTTATCAATGATTTTAATTTTAATATTTCTTATATCAGCTCGCAAGAAAACGGTAGCGATCATCAATATTTTAAGATGGGATTGTATGTTGAAGATATTGATAAAATATCTGCTTTTCTCAAGGAAGCTGAAAAACTATGCCGCGTGCGTGTGATTGATTATAACAGTTCCGAAAAGGTTTATGATAACAGTATTTTTTACAGCAATTACGTGATGGGCCTTTCCAAGACAATGGGACTTTCAGAGGATGTCAGTCAGGAACTTTTGGTTCATGTTAATCTTGCTATGCAGACACTGGACGAGCAAGGGTTATCACCCTACAGAACATTTGATAGCATAAGCAAATTTGCAGAATTACTGGGTACTTCTAAAGGTAGAGCATTTATGCCGAGAATCAGCACCCATAAGGTAACCGAAAGCACCGAGATCACCTTAATTGAACCTCCCTGCGGAAGCAACACCATCATCATAAAAAGTGAGGACGATTATCTGTTTGTAGATAGCGGTTATGCTTGTTATCAGGATGAAATGCTGGAAGTTTTCAAAAAGGTTGTCCCCGATTTTGATAACGTAAAGAAAACCATTCTTGTTACCCATGCCGACGTTGATCATTGCGGTCTGCTGTCATTATTTGACCAAGTCATTGCAAGTGCCAAAACTGCGCTTTGTTTAAAAAATGAATTTTTGGGAAACGATGGATACCGCGAAGAAAATCCGCTTCACAAACCGTATATCAATATCTGTAAGATCCTTACATCTTACAAAGCGGTCAACCCCGAAAAGATCACAGTTTCTTGGACTGATTATGAAAATTTGTCCGAGCCGCTTACTCAAATCGGCTTCTTTGATTTCGGTGAAATGCATTTTGAAGTGTATGAAGGTAGAGGCGGTCATTTACCCGGAGAGATCGTTCTGATCGATTATACCCATCATATTGCTTTGACGGGAGATATTTATATCAATGTTCACGGTTTAACGAAAGAGCAAGCTGAATATAATCAGTATGCTCCGATTCTGATGACATCCGTAGATACCGATCCTAAGTTGTGTGTCGAGGAACGCAAGGCAGTGATGCAACGTCTCGGAGTTGGACAATGGCAAATTTTCGGAGCACATGGCTTCAAAAAGGATTACTCGGTTAATTCTTAATGTTTAGAACCAAAATCATAAACCGGCTAATCTAAAGTGTCGCTTTGAATTAGTCGGATTTCCATTTTATTCGAAGTTCGGTCGGTAATTTCCTATTAGTACAGAGATGCTGAAAAGCAATTGAAATGTTCACAATTATGGAGTATAATCTTCTAATGATAATGAAACACAAACTGCAAGGGATGATACTATGAATGACAACAAAGAGATGCTGGGTACTGCACCGATTGGAAAGCTACTGTTTAAGCTTGCTCTTCCTACGGTGGTTGCTCAGCTTATTAATATGCTTTACAACATCGTTGACCGCATTTACATCGGTCATATGCCCGGTGACGGCAGCTTAGCTTTGACAGGCGTTGGCGTATGTATGCCTATCATTATGATCATATCCGCTTTTGCGGCTCTCATCAGCTCCGGCGGTGCGCCAAGAGCATCCATATATATGGGCAAGGGCGATAACGAATCCGCCGAAAAGATCTTGGGCGGCTGTTTTACCCTTCAACTCTTTCTCTCCGCAATTCTGACCGCTGTACTTCTGATCTGGAATGAGGATCTGCTGTTGATGTTCGGCGCAAGCAAGAATACCATCGGCTATGCCACCGACTATATGAACATCTACGCCATCGGCACGATCTTTGTTCAGCTTACCCTCGGTATGGGTGCATTCATCACCGCTCAGGGCTTTGCTAAGGTTGGTATGATGACGGTGCTCATCGGTGCGGTCAGTAACATTATCCTAGACCCCATTTTCATTTTCGGTTGTAACCTCGGTGTAAGGGGTGCGGCACTGGCTACCATCATTTCGCAGGCAATATCCTGCGTTTGGGTGCTCAGCTTTCTGCGTGGGAAGAAGACATACTTAAAGCTTCAAAGAAAGAATATGCGTATTAACGGAAAGCTTGTTTTTCCCTGTGTTGCGTTGGGTCTTTCTGCGTTCATTATGCAAAGCAGTGAAAGCGTGATCTCCGTCTGCTTCAATTCCTCTCTTCTGAAATACGGCGGCGACATTGCCGTGGGAGCAATGACCATCCTCACCAGCGTGATGCAGTTCGCTATGTTACCAATGCAAGGCATTGCCCAGGGCGCACAGCCCATCTCCAGCTACAACTACGGTGCGAAAAATACCGACCGTGTGAAAAAGACTTTTAGACTGCTTCTGACCTCCTGCGTTGTCTATTCCTTTGTTATCTGGGGTGCCATTATGCTGTTCCCCCAGGTGTTTGCGGGTATCTTTACGCCCGATAAAGAGCTGATCGACTTTACCGCAAACGCACTGCGGATATACTGCGGTGTGATGTGCATTTTCGGTATTCAGATAGCATGCCAGATGACCTTCGTTTCCACCGGCAACGCACCTTGCTCCATCATCGTTGCCATCGTGCGTAAATTCGTCCTGCTTCTGCCGTTAATTTATCTGATTCCCAATCTTGTGCAGAATAAGACAATGGGCGTTTACCTTGCCGAGCCGGTGGCAGATATCATAGCAGTAACCTTTACGGCGATCCTCTTTGCCGTTCAATTCAAAAAATCACTTAAAAAAGTAGAAATGGAGAAGATACAATGAAAATTGCAGTAACCTACGAAAACGGACAGATATTTCAGCACTTCGGTCATACCGCACAGTTTAAGCTCTACGTGGTAGAGGATGGCAAGATCGTAAATGCAGAAGTAATTGATACCAACGGTAGCGGCCACGGTGCATTGGCAGGACTTCTTTCTTCGCTGAATGCAGACGTCCTCATTTGCGGCGGCATCGGCGGCGGTGCACAGATGGCACTTACTCAGGCTGGCATAAAGCTCTTCGGCGGTGTCCACGGCGATGCAGACGAGGCAGTGGAGGCATTCCTTGCAAACAGTTTGAACTTTGACCCCGAAGCCAAGTGTGATCACCACGACCATCACCACGGCGAGAGCCGCACCTGCGGAGACCACGGCTGCGGCAGTAACTGCGGTTCCCACGGTTGTCATTAAATATTAAAAAGACGTTGCTTCGTTGCAGCGTCTTTTACTTTATTAAGGGGAAATAAAGGGGGAATCTGATGCAAATATAGCCCGATTTACGCTCTGTTTTTGCCATTTTTAATTCCCCCTTAATTTTGCAAAAACAGCTTGTCCTATTGTGAATTTTGTAAAAATTAGGGTAAATTAGGGTCAAGTTGTTCTTATATGGTTGCAGGTATGCCATTTTTGTGAAACCTTCAAAGTGCCGAAAAGTCAGTAATATCAAGGGTTTTCAGGCATTTCAAAACGGTGGTTGTTCTTTGGCGGTCGTGGCATCTGCTGCCATATCCTCGTGAATATCTGTGATGGGGTCACCCTTGACCTGAATATAGGCGGCTGTGAAGGGCACGCCTGCAGCAGAGCTCGGGTAGATTCCTGCTGTGTGGTCAACAAAGTAGGAGTCAAAGCCTGCGGCTTTTATCTGCTCTTCTGTCAGATTTTTTGTAAGCTGATACACAATTGAACCTACCATCTCAAGATGTCCAAGTTCTTCAACACCGATGTCATTCAGGGTTGCCTTCAGCTCCGGAACGGGCATCGAGAATCTCTGACTCAGATATCTGAGGGAGGCTGCAAGCTCACCATCGGGTCCTCCGTACTGAGAAATAATAATCTGCGCAAGCTTAGGATTTGTCTGTTTAATTTTTACAGGGTACTGGAGTCGTTTTTCATATACAAACATAGGTTATTATTCTCCTTCCCAAGGCCATGGGTCGTTGACCCATGTCCATTTCTTTTTATTATCATTGTTCATTTTCAGGGGACCGTACTTTTCTTCGTACTCCCTTTTGAGAGGTTTGAGCTTTTCTTCACAATCAGCAATCTTTGCAATCATTATCTCATCTTTGGGATGTGTATCAAGAAAGAGTCTGTATTCGTGAATCGCAAAAGCATAGGTAGATATCTTCTTAAGAAGGATTTCTCTGGAAGTCATCTCTTTACACCTCTGCAAGCGGCACCATACCAAGGTTTGTCAAGGGACGGAAACATTGTTCCTGCGTCAAATCCGCGAACCGCAGTATAGCTTTCTGCTCCATTGGGCTGAAAAGGAACATAAGCCATTCCCTCCACCGTCTTTTCAGGCAAAGGAGGGATCCCGTAAGATTTCATAATATCTCTTACAAAGTCCATCGTTTTTCTCCTTTCTTTAAGCTACAGCAATGAATTTGTTTTTGTTGCCAAGCTCTCATCACATACTATGCACAGTGGATTAATTGGGTTACGAAGATTAAACATATGTTAATTATATTTAAGTTTTTAAATGAAC
This sequence comes from Ruminococcus sp., assembly GCA_045541275.1. Classification (GTDB taxonomy): domain Bacteria; phylum Bacillota; class Clostridia; order Oscillospirales; family Acutalibacteraceae; genus Ruminococcoides. Next base: position 14,209 of record JAZQIX010000011.1, on the reverse strand, counting down.
AGTTTTGACTTGTATTTATGGATATGTTATATAAAAAAAGAAGGTGACTTTATGAAAGCTATTATTAAAGAAAAAATCAGAGAAATAGAAGAAAAAGAAAATATAATAATTCTTTACTGTATAGAATCAGGAAGCCGTGCATGGGGCTTCGCTTCACCTGACAGTGACTATGATGTGAGGTTTATTTATATCCGACCAAAGGAATACTATCTGAAGCTCGAAAAAACATCAGATGTTATAGAGTGGCAGTTGGATGATGTGCTTGATATAAACGGATGGAATTTGCAAAAAATGCTCAGGCTTCTTCATAGCTCTAATCCTACTGTTTTTGAGTGGAGGAATTCTCCTATAATATATCATCAGTCTGACAAATGGGAAACCATTGCAAAAACAATTGATAATTACTTTGAACCTAAAGCCTCTTTGTATCATTATCTCAGTATGGCAAAGAAGCATTATAATTTATATTTTAAAGGCAAAGAAGTACGGTATAAGAAATATTTTTATGTTTTGCGACCGCTTTTTGCATGCAAATGGATTCTTGAAAAAAAACGAACCTGCACCTATGCTTTTCTCTGAATTGCTGACACTCACCATACCTTCTGACATACGGTTACATATAGATAATCTGCTCAGAATAAAAACGAGCAGTGATGAAGCAAAAACAGGTAACCGCATTGTGGATGTTGATAAATATATTGAAAGTATGATGTCAGAAATTGAACAACAGATAAAGCTTTTGCCTAAAACTCAGATACCTGATTGGGACAGGCTTAATGACTGCTTCTTATCTGTGTTATACTAATCTTTTTATCACAGATTTAATGATTACATACAATAAACAAAAAATCCCTGAGGATGAGCGTATGAGACCGCGCGAAATCCTCAGGGAGTTTTTTATTAACTTATTAAATTCACGGTTGAATATATATTAAGTTAATGTTCATATGTAATTTTCAGATGTGGCTCTCTTTATTTCCTCGATAAACAGTTTACCGTATTTCTCGGCTTTGTAACGTCCTACGCCACTGACGGTTACAAACTCATCAAAAGTTTTAGGCTTTTTTGTTGCCATATCCTGCAAGGTTGCATTTGTAAAAATTATGTATGCAGGCTTATTTTCCTTCAACGCAATCTTAAGACGGAAGTCCTTAAGTGCTTCATATAGTTTCTCATCAAACACACCATGATTTTTCTTTGTAGTTTTGGTTTCTCTTATAGTGTTTTCGGCACGTTTTTTATAGATAAACACCTGCTCACCTTCAAACAAAACACTCTTTGCTACAGGTCCGAGAGTTATACCACCATGCTTGTTTTTTACAAGATACCCCTGTTCCAAGAGGCTTTCTATCATCAATCGTATATCATAACGAGACGTCTCCTTCATAATCCCGTATGTAGAAAGGGTGTCAAGTTTAGCGCTTAGAACCTTAGAGTCTTTACTTCCGTAAAGAGTGCGACAGACAGTGGTCTCACCCATAGAATAGCCCAAATGATTTTCGATACGTTTTACGCAGGACAAAATCATTTTTGCCTCTGTGGTGATATCACACTTATCAAATACAGTTGAGCAATTGGAACAGTTTCCGCAAGCAGACTTTGAAACCTGACCGAAATAATCCAGAATAAATTTTCTTAAGCATTTTGTGGTATTACAATAGTTGCTCATTACCTTGAGACGCTTCATATCCTGCTCAATTATTTTTTCACATTCTTCAGGTGTTAGCTCCTCATTTTCTGTTTTTGTTTTAATCAGATACTCTGCTGTTCTAATATCTCTTTTAGCAAAAAGCAATATACACTCTGCATTACTGCCGTCTCTTCCTGCTCTGCCCGCCTCCTGATAGTAAGCCTCCAAACTGGGAGGCATATTGAAATGAATAATAAAACTTACATTTGATTTATCAATACCCATTCCAAAGGCATTTGTAGCCACCATAATATTATATTTATCATAGACAAATCCGTCTTGGTTTTCTCGACGTTCGTCCTCATTAAGACCTGCGTGGTATCTTATTGCTTTATATCCGCTTCTTCTGAGAACATCACAAATATTCTCCACCTCTTTACGGGTAGAGCAATACACAATACCGCATTTATCTTTCTTATTTGCAACAAGAGCTTGAAGCTCTGACATTTTATCCTTTGGAGTATACACTTCAAATCTCAAGTTAGGTCTGTCAAAGCCTGTTACAACTGTCAGCGGATTATTAAGACGCAGAATCCGCACAATATCATTTCTGACCTGATTTGTAGCTGTTGCAGTAAATGCTGACACTCTGGGTCTATACGGTAGTTTACTGAGAAAGTCTACAATTTTAAGATAGCTTGGTCTGAAATCCTGACCCCACTGTGAAATACAATGAGCCTCATCAACAACAACAGCGGAAACTGTAATTTTATGACATAATCTTAAGAAGCCCTCCGTTGTCAACCTTTCAGGAGCGATATATATTATTTTATAAGATCCCCCTTCGGCATATCTGTAAACAAGCTTTATTTGTTCAAAGGTAAGAGAGGAATTTATAAACGCAGCCTTAACGCCTGTAGCCTTCAGTGCGGCAACCTGGTCTTTCATCAAAGAAATAAGGGGTGAAACAACAAGGGTGACACCTGTACTCAGTAATGCGGGAATCTGATAGCAAAGGCTCTTTCCACCACCAGTAGGCATAATTCCGAACACATCCCTCCCAGATATCTGAGCATCAATAAGCTCTTCTTGTCCGTGACGGAACTGTGTATATCCGAAAACCTTTTCAAGTATTTCAAGTTTCTTATCCAAATCAGAGCACTCCCTTTTATTTTTACATTCTTATTTATTCTTCTGTACTATCATAAAAGGTATCTATTACTCTTTCACATACATAGCATATTGGCAACGGCTCATCATTGTCATCAAAACTAACTTCCACATAGTGTCTTGTCATCACATCATACATATCAATTAATTCATCATCTGTGTAATCAATTTCATCAGATAAATCTATACCTATATTCTTAAGCATTTCATTTTGCTCATCAGTAAAAACACTTCTTAAACCTTTCATAAACACTCAACTCCCTTTTTTAAATAGACTCAAAGATTTCTCCGTCTATATCATATATGTGTTTTATCGGGATAACCGTGCCGTCTGATAAAACAACACTGTGGCTGACTTCGTCTATTCTCTTGATAACTCCTGATACAGTTATATATTCTCCGCCCCTTTTTTTACTATCGGGTTTGAAGAAAGTAATACACAAGACGGGCTTCTCTTCTTTCTTTTCCAGTGCGATATTCAGTTTATCGTTAATTATTGCAATCTGGTATTCGTCAAGCTCTGTTTTCTCCTCTGTATACCTTGCGGTTTCTCTGACCGCCTCGTCATATCCCGTCAGTGCTGCAAAAGGAGAAAACTGTGCAGCCCTGTTATATACAGACATCCTCGGTCTTGTCTTTGAAGTCGGGTGCGGAAGGTTGATTATATCTTTATAATTATCTGTCATATCCACATCACCTCACGCTTTATGTCCGCCGATTTGTCCGTTACGGTCTATTGCGGTTGCCCCATCACACAGATTCATTCCTTTGAAAATAGCGTTCTTGCCAAATCTGTGTTTTATGGTTACAACTGCATCCTGCATTTTCTTTTCTCTTGAAAGAGATTCAGAATTTGACTGTGAATCATAATCTGTAAAAAGATCAAGTTGTTCGGCAACAAAGCCCTTTGTAACCTCTGTTTCATCAACAAGTTTGCAAGCAGCAATTGTAAGTCTGCGTACCAAAAGATTTCTGTCAACAATTCTGTCAAACAACTCTACAAGAGCGTTTATGAGTGCTGTTGACGACATAGTTTTACATGGGAGATTGGTTGTACCATGGGCATGCTTCGGAACTTTGCGACCATAATGGTCAAAACATATCTCACCTTTGTATGTACTAACAATCTCTTTATTCCTGAGATTTTCGATATCATAGCCTACTGTAAGCACTAACTGGTCAGTTGCAAGCTTCTTGTCTACAAGGTCATAGACAAGCTGGTCTATCATTTCTCTTGCGATAAGTCTTGCCTTATCAAATGTATACGGGCAATACAGAACCTGACCTGTGCTGAGGCTTGTTGAGGTTGGCTTGTATGCTTTAACGTCAGCTATAGTACAAGGCTCCCAACCCCATGCATGGTCTATGAGAAGCTCTGCGTTTACACCAAACATCTGATAGAGCCAATCCTCACACTCCAAGGAGCAACGAGCCACATCCCCCATAGTGTGCATACCGTAGTTTTCAAGTTTTTTTGCGATACCTCTGCCAATCCGCCAGAAATCTGTAATTGGTTTATGTGACCACAGCTTTTCCCTATATAACATTTCGTCAAGCTCGGCAATCCGCACTCCGTTCTCATCAGGTGACATCTTCTTTGCTGTTATATCCATTGCAATCTTGGCAAGATACATATTTGTACCGATTCCTGCTGTGGCTGTAATTCCTGTTGTACGAACAACATCCAGAATAATCATCTGAGCAAACTCACGGGCTGTCATATTTGCATTTTCAAGATAGCCTGTGATATCAATAAAAACCTCGTCAATTGAGTACGCGTGGATATCATCGGGAGAAACGTACTTGAGATATATCTGATATATGTATGTACTCCATTTCATATAGTGGGACATACGGGGCGGTGCTATTACAAAATCAAGTGCAACATAAGGATTATTCTGTATCTCCCTAATATCATAAACTCCCTTAAGCAGTTTTGCATTTCCTGCTTTTCTTTGCCTTTCTGCATTAATTCTTCCTACTTGCTCCAGAACCTCAAAGAGTCTTGCTCTGCCTGAAATACCAAAGGACTTGAGAGACGGCGTGACTGCAAGGCAGATGGTCTTTTCTGTTCTGCTTATATCTGCAACAACAAGGTTTGTAGTCAGCGGGTCAAGGCGTCTTTCCACACACTCAACAGAGGCATAGAAGGACTTAAGGTCTATGCATAAGTATTTTTTATCCACTTCTATACCTCCTTAGTCTTCGTTCTGATTTATATAATAACAGAATATTTGTTCGATTGCAATAACTGAATAAAAATACTTTAAAGCAAGCAAAAAGCGACGATGTTATCGTCGCTTTTAAAGAATCAGATATAAATTATGACACAGGGTCAGCTATGGGATAACCTGTAGTTATTCCAGCAATGTGCTTCTGGATAAGGGTTGCGTCCTTGATTGTGAGGACTGAGTCAGAGTCCACATCAGACATAACTATTACATTATCAAGAAGATAGAGTGTGCCTGCGATGTACTTCTGGATTGCGGTTACGTCCTTGATGGTGATAAGTCTGTCGCCATCGGCATCACCCAAGTAACCTCTGACGTGATTTTCTGCACATTCAGAGCAATTGTCAGAATAGTTAAAAGTAGAGTAATCAGGGTTTATTGCCTTGCACACAGAACAAAGATAGCAGGAATAATGAGGATGTGCAGATTCGTAATGTAAACAGGAGGCTTTGTCACACTTATGAGTTTGCTGTGACTGATAGTTGTAATCAGGCACACCGAAATAGTAATCGCTTATCTTTCTTGTTCTGATGAAAACTCCTATTCCCTCGTTACTGCCGTCGATGTTGGTGTTGCCCTCGATGGTATAGCAATACTCTCCATCTACATAATAAACAAGTCCTACGTGGCTGAAGGTTTTTGTAAAAAACAAATCTCCTGTCTGAGGAGTGTAGTCTTCACCGTCATAAAAAGGAATATCAAAGTAACCATAATCAGGGGCGGCGATTGCGCAGTTACGGAGGATATCCTTTGGCACTCCTGCCTGACGGGCACACCATGAAACAAACATTGCACACCAAGGCTGATTAGGAAGTCCGTACCACGTACCGTACTTTGTATCATTGTGCGGACCTTCTCTGAAGCCAACCTGTGTTTTTGCAACCTCGATGATATCAATTCTTTGATTGCCGGTATTTATGTGAGTATTTTCGAACTCATCCGTATCTGCGAAAACGGTAAAAGATACTGATGTAAGTAATATTATAAGCATTAATACAGATGAAATAATTTTTTTAACTAATGGTTTCACGCAAAAAATCCTCTCAGGTTAATATGCTAAAATTATATCATCGCACAAAGTATAATTCAATAGCTACAACTTGAGTTTGTTATATTATTCTAAGACTTTAAGATGATAACACAGCAGTCAGTGTAGATGAACATACTTGATAATAAATTATTTCACAGTATTTATTCCTTGACAGTTTATTACGTAAGATTATACAATTATATCAGAATATAGTTCCGTGATAAAAAGCACTGAAAAGGAGTTATAACAGTATGAAATTCGTTCATTTATCTGACCTTCATATCGGAAAAAGAGTAAACGAATACTCTATGATTGAAGACCAGCAATACATACTTACACAAATAATCAAAATTATAGACGATGTAAAACCTGATGGCGTAATAATTGCAGGAGATGTCTATGATAAACCTGTGCCCAGCGCTGAGGCTGTGGGGCTTTTTGATGATTTTCTGTACCGACTCTCAAAACGAAGGTTACACACTTTTGTGATAAGCGGAAACCACGACTCAGCCGAACGAATTGCCTTTGGCTCAAGACTTATGAGTTCAAGCGGAATTTATATGTCACCTGTGTTTGACGGACAGGTTAAGCCTATCTCTATAAGTGATGAGTATGGTGAAGTGTGCATTTATATGCTCCCCTTTATAAAGCCTGCTCATGTGAGAAGGTTTTATGGTGATGATATCAATTCCTACACAGAGGCAATGAAAGCTGTTATTGATAACATGGATATAGACCCCTCAAAGAGAAACATTCTAATAACGCATCAGTTCGTGACAGGCTCTGCAAGATGTGAATCAGAGGATATATCTGTAGGTGGAACAGACAATGTGGATGTTGAGATTTTTGAAGGCTTCGACTATGTAGCACTGGGACATCTTCATTCTCCGCAAAAGTGCAAACACCAGTGGATAAGATACTGCGGAACACCGCTTAAATACTCTTTCTCTGAGGCTAAAGACGAAAAATCCGTTACAGTGCTTGAGTTTGCGCAAAAGGGTCAACTTACGATAAGTACAGTACCCCTTACCCCACTGAGGGAAATGGTAGAAGTCAGAGGTACTTATCAGGAAATAATGGCAAGAGATTTCTACAAGGATACAACATATCCAACTGACTATATTCACATCACACTCACCGATGAAGAGGACGTGCCTAATGCTCTGGGTCTTCTGCGTACTGTGTACAAAAACCTGATGAAGCTTGACTATGACAACAAGCGTACCCGTCATGGTGCAAAAATCACAGGTGCAACGGATGTTGAGCGCAAATCACCATTGGAATTATTTTCGGACTTTTATAAGGAACAAAACAATCAACCTATGAGTGACGAACAAGAACGTTATATACTTGAACTTATTGAAAGCATCTGGGAGGGAGAAGTATGAGACCTATAAAGCTTACAATGACAGCATTCGGCCCCTATGCAGGGACAGAAGTGCTTGAGCTTGATAACCTTGGCACAAAGGGCTTATACCTGATTACAGGAGACACCGGTGCAGGCAAAATCACTATTTTTGATGCAATTGTATTTGCACTTTACGGCGAGGCAAGCGGCGAAAACAGAGAGGCAGGAATGTTCCGCTCAAAATACGCAAAGGACGAGACTCCAACTGAGGTTGAGCTTATCTTTGAGTATAGCGGTAAAATATACGGGATTAAACGAAATCCAGAATATGACAGACCGAAAAGCCGAGGTGAAGGGTTCACGACACAAAAAGCGGAGGCAGTAAAACTGCACTCCAAATCTAAAACACAGAAAGCTAATAGAAAAGCAGACGGATTGTTCTTCCGTCTGCTTCATTTTTTGTTTTATGTTAAATCATATCCTGAGGGATTGTTCTTCTGCCATCGCCATGTGTCCTCGCACATATCCTGAATATCAAATTCAGCTTCCCAACCAAGAATTTCTTTTGCTTTTGATGGTTTAGCATAAACCTCAGGCAAATCTCCTGCTCTGCGAGGTGCTATCACATAAGGCACATCCATACCTGTAGCATTAACAAAGGCATCTCTCAGTTCAAGGACGGTTGTACCTGTACCTGTGCCTAAATTAAAAGCGTCACAGCCGGTGTTGTTTAATGCCCACTGAATTGCCTTAACGTGACCTCTGGCAAGGTCTACCACATGGATATAGTCTCTACTGCCTGTGCCATCGCGGGTTTCGTAGTCGTTACCGAAAACATTGAGTTTCTGGAGCTTGCCCACTGCAACCTGAGAGATGTACGGCATAAGGTTGTTTGGAATACCCTTGGGAGATTCACCGATAAGTCCACTCTTGTGTGCTCCGATAGGATTGAAGTATCTGAGAAGTGCTACGCACCAATCATCATTGGAAACACACAGGTCCCTAAGGATTTCTTCAATGAAGAGCTTGGTCTTTCCATAAGGATTGATCGCACCGAGCTTCATATCCTCGGTAAGAGGCATAGGATTATCCCCTGCATAAACAGTAGCTGAGGAGGAGAAAACAAGATTTCTGACACCGAACTCCTCCATAACATCAATGAGAGCAATGGTGCTCACAAGGTTGTTTTCATAGTACATCATAGGTTTAGATACCGACTCACCCACAGCCTTATAGCCTGCAAAATGTATGACAGCTTCAATCTTATTCTCAGCAAAAATTGTTCTGAGAGCAGATTTATCACACACATCTGCCTCATAGAATTTAACAGCTTTACCTGTGATATTCTCTACACGTTTTAAAGACTCTTCACAGCTGTTATAAAGATTATCAACAACCACAACATCATAACCTGCTTCGAGTATTTCAACGCAAGTATGACTGCCGATATATCCGGCACCGCCAGTAATTAATACATTCATACATATCACCTTTTATTTAGAATATAGTAAACTGTTATACAAATTATTTCACCACGATCAAATCAAATAACACTGACAATCTTGGTAGAAATGTTTATCTCAATATAAACAAGGACAGGAAATCTATGGTCACCCGTATCAATCACTGATGTAAAATATAAAACTGAATATAGTCCCATATCTTCAAATTTCAAAGATTTATACCGCAATTAAATAATAGTATCAAGACATTCGACAAATTACAGATTGACACAGGGAGAAATAGTATTCTGATTGATGCAAGAAGCATTAATTCTCGGTTAAAGATCTATGTCAGACTCTTGCGGTATCCCAGTTTATATCACGCTTCACTACCTTTGCAGGTATTCCAGCAAGGATAATATTCTCTTCTTCAAAGGGCTTAGTTACAATCGAACCTGTTCCTATTACAGTATTCTTTGAAACAACAACACCCTTATTAATAGAAACTCTATACCCTATCCACACATGATCACGAATAACTATATCCTCAGATGGATTAATTCGTTTTCCTGATAAATCCAAAATTGAATGTGAATCGCCAGTTCTAAAAATAATGTCCGATGAAAATAAGCAATGTTTTCCTATACAAATCGACTTTCCTTCTATACAAGCCAAATGTGTAGTTCCACAAATGTTAGTTCCCTCACCAATTATAACACGATTACCGTCATTTTCTATATGTATATTGCCGCGATTAATGGAAACGTTTTCACCGATTTCAACAATATTGTTGTTTCCGTATATACGAATTATCGTATTACGTATTATAGCACCGGTATGTAAAATTATAGTGTTATTTCCATATGACTTTATCTTGCATTTGAGGAGAGTTGCACCTTCATTGATAAGTTTTGTCTTTCTGGCTCTAATTGTATTATTAAAAGGCAATATGTTAATAAACCAATACAACTTCCTTATTATTTTTTTAATCTTAGTCTTCATTATTGCTTCCTTTTAATTAACTGTTCCTAAATAAAACAATGATATCATCTTAAACATAACTATTCACAATGGATAATAATCTTGATTTTCATAATGTCTTTTAGCCCATTCAACGGTTGAACAAATTATTTTTGCAGGATTTCCGCAAATAACCACATTATTTGGGAATGTTCCTTTTACGACGGAACCTGCACCGACTATAACATTATCGCCTATTGTTGTACCCGGAAGTATTATTGTTCGCATTCCGATAAAACAATTACTTCCAATTTTTATCGGTTTCAAAAAACGACCGCTTAGTGCAGGATCTATCATTTTTAAACCTTTAGAAATAGAATAATCATGCGTCAGAATAACAACATCTAAAGAAATTGTTGTTGCATCTCCAATTGTTATCAGTGAATAATCATTACCATCAAAATAAACCGTTGGAGCTATAAATCCATGTTTACTATCGTAATAATTCTCAGAGATATTAATACCTAATTTCCTTAGAAATCGTGGATATTTTTTCTTATACGCTTTTGAATCAAAACGATATAATATACTGTAATAATGTTTTAAAAATATACGTTTTAATCTATTCATAAAAATCCTCTGTTCAGTTTTGCCATATATCATATGGAAAAGCTTCCATAATTGAATTTTGCATATTAATTAATTCCGGGAGAGCAGATGGTTGCGTACGAATTGCCTCTTCTAAAGTAGAAGCAATCAGCACATTTTTTCGTCCTGTTGACAAGTACCAATCATAATACTTCAGCATTTCATAATCTCTGTCAGTTCCTAAAAAAATTGCCGGAACACCATAAGTTTCAGCTAAAATAATACCATGTAACGAAGAAGAAATAATTTTTTTACAACTACAAATATCATCAATAAATTCCTTGTAATTGTCTGTTCTGATATTGATATTTTTTATACTATCAGAACCTTCAAAGTCTTGACTGTAATGAAGTATTACTCCGGTTTCATATGTTTTTTCTTTTGTAGGATTATATATAAAAGGCATTAAAATCGCAGGATCTCCATAAACCTCCGGACATTTATATCCACATGCAATCAACGCAGTTCTGGTTATTGGTCCTCGAACTGCTCTGATATCAAGTTTTTGTATGTATTTCCGCTTACCTAAAGTTGCAATTTGATCAAAAGACTTTATTCCACTTCCCCATACAACAGCATCAAAAAAACCATTTCCGCCTAAAATAGATCCCACTGCCATAAGATGATACGTTTTGTTGACACTTGCTTCAAATGAAAGGTTCTTTTTAGATATCATCCATTCGCAAATAATTGGAGAAAGCGCATCACCAAGATTTTGCACACTATCAAAGTATTCAAGATTAACTTTTTTATTTTTTGCTCTTTTTCCATGTCTGCAGTAATTATTTCTAAACATTAACTGTTTGATAAAAGTTATTGAAATTCCCATAAATACCTCCTGAGACAATGAGGATTCATTCTCGGATAAGTGAAATCAATGTTTTTTACATATACTAATAACCTTAAAACAAATATTCTTTGTCTTTTTTCTAAAATCGCGGTCAACGATATACAGTAAGAAACAAAACACAAAAAGATATGCTAACCCACTAAGGACTAAAGAAAACAAAGAATTAAGTTTTGTATCAAACGATATTATTCCGCTTATTAAGTATCCTACCCCTGCTGCTATGATTTGACAAGGAATAATATGTATAAAGCATTCTTTCAACATACATCTGACATTGATACAGATAACTTTTCCGTAATAATAACATATTATAGGAAACTGGAATATTAATACACTCAAACAAGTAGCAGTGGCAGCACCAAGCATACCGAACCACTTAATTCCCATTAGAGTCAATAGTATATTAATTATTGTTGTTATTCCCAGCACTATTGAATAAACCATACGTTTTTCTAAGACATCGATGACGTTTATTGCAACACCTAAAAGATTTACCAATAATGCCGGTGCCATTAAAATAACTGAGATTAACCAAATACCTTGTTCAAGATAATTCTCACCATATAAAAGAGCTATAAATGGACGACCTGCTGCAATAAAACCAAATAATACAGATCCTCCTATGAGAGCAGTCAGCCTTGCGGCTGAAGATAGTACTTTTGTAAGTTCACTTACAGACACACCTGATTTTAAATCTCTGGCTATTTGAGGCGCATACATATTTACAGGAACCACACAAATTGATGAAAAAACGCTAAACACAAACAACGCTATTGAGTATTGTGCAACAGCCTCGGGAGATAGAAAAACACCTATAAAAAATTTATCAACACTATTATTAGCCTGATTGATTATAGTCTGTAAAAACAAAGCTAAAGAGAATGGTAATACTCGCTTAAAAATATCTATATTAAAGTATTTGAAACGAAAAGAAACCTGAAAATTCTTTTTACAGTAAATATAAGAATAAACAAGTGTGACGATACTAATAATGGTATCAATAATTGCAATAATTATCGCATACTTAAATTTGAGAAGTAAAACACCTAACAATACGGTTCTTGTTACTATTTTAACGGTCTTAAGAACAGGTCCAAATGAGTATTTCTCAAACGCCAGTGTTAACCCTGTAAAACTTTGAGCATAAAACGAAATAATAAGATTTGCAACAATCACAAAGAAAATGTTTTTTGCTGTTTTAATATTATCCGGGGTAAAACTGTTTACATAAATATCATCAATAAAAAAATAGAGTATAACGGAAACCACAGCGATTACACAAGCCAAAATATTAGTTATTGTCCAAATCGTTGAAATGTTTTCGTTAATTCTCTTTTTTGACTCATTACTTCCACGACACATAGATATATTTCGAGTCATGACAGTTCCGGTTCCGAATTCAAGCATAACGAGATAATTAGCAAATGACGAAATTGTTTGGTATATGCCAAATTCAGTATCTCCTAATTGTGAAATCAGATACGATGACAAAAACAAACCGCATAGCATATTTATCAATAAATATCCATATGATAAAAATATACCTTTGTTTCTCGATTTCATAGTTGACTCCTTAATAAATACACAAACATACTAATTATCTATAATACCTCAAATACGAATACAATTTGTAAAGCGGGAACAAATGCATATTAATTATTTTTAAGAATTTTTTCTCATACGATAATACAGGCGTATAATCCTTACTTAATTCTTTTATTCTGATCAAGCATTCTTTTTCTGCTACTTTATATTTTTTCTCATAAGTTTTACAAAGATTAAATAACAAGAAAATATTGGCTCGTATAATAATTGAAGGAACATATTCTTTAAGTTCAGGGAAATGAGTGTTGATAAACTCTACTTTTTTATCAGCAAAATATAAGATATCAAAGAATTTATCAGAAAATCCAGCCCTTGATGCTGAATTTGGAGTTTCATAGTATTTATATATTCCAGTGTCTAAGAAAATCATTTTTTGCGCTTTAGCAAAGCACTGAAAAGAAAAAAAGCTGTCTTCATTTACCTTTCTGCCTTCTTCAAATCGTACATCCTGTACAACCTCTCTCTTATATAGTTTTGAATATACAGAATGACCGGTTCTGTGGTCTTCCACATGTTTTTGAAGAGGAGTTATACCTATCCAAATTTCTTCTTCTGTTTTGTCAGTACGCTGACATTTTATTTTTCCAGTGTCATCAAGATATAATTTAGATCCGGCAGCAATATCCGCATCATGTTTTTTTATTAAGAACAAAAGTGTTTCCAAAGCATCATTTCTCAACTCATCATCAACATCAACAAAGGTAATATACTCTCCGATAGAATTATCCAAACCAACATTGCGGGCATGACAAACGCCTTTGTTTTCAGTATGTATTACCTTGATTATATCGCTTTCATAGCGTTTTAATATTGCTAAGGAATTATCTGTAGATCCATCATCAACTGCAATAACTTCATAATCTTTTTCTGTTTGAGAAATGATAGATTCCAAACAACGAATTATATATTTTTCACCATTATATATAGGAATAATAATTGAAATCAAATATATCCACCTTTACTTATTCACATATAAAGAAAGATAAAACAGGGCGTGGTGTGGAACTTCACACCACGCCCGTTTTTAAAAATTATTTAATTACAACTGAACAATCTGCATTAACTGTATAGAATCCGGGCTCAAGCACTTTGCCATCAGGACCGCAAAGTCCATTGAGCTTGGTTTCGTTCAGCCAATACTCTCCTTCTCCGAGTGCATAGTACTTGATACCGAAGCAGTAATACTTACCTGTTGTTTCGTCGTAAACAAGACCCTTTGCTACCTTTACATCATTTTCATAATAGTAAAGTTTGCCGCCTTCTTCAACAATACCGTTCTTAGGCTCTGCAAAGAT
>JAZQIX010000010.1:0-52312 GCA_045541275.1 Ruminococcus sp. | reverse complement strand
GGCAGACTTATTTCGGGCGTGCATTGGTTTACTGATATTGTTGGCGGTGCTTTGCTTAGTGCAGGGCTCGTTCTGATGTATCGTGCCATCATCTACAAATTTGATGTTAGATAAATTCATTTTGTGGATATAAAACAGCCGTTTAACGATACCCCTATAATTTAACGATAGGTTTTGGGTAATTACCGTCAAAAACATAAAAACAGATAAAAAATCACAGCAAAAAAGCGTTGCGGATGAGGGAGATACAAAAAATACTCCTTTAAACTGCAACGCTTGTTTTTTATTCTCTGCTTATTTACTTGGCTATAAAGTTTCCAATTTTCACTTGGTCCATAAATCGTCACCCTTCGCTTTAAGTATAAACCATTAAGGGAACATGGAACACGAACCGATGGTTAAGCAGGGAGGAATTAACCATCGGCAGGGTGAGAATTTACCGTCAAACCCCAATATTATCGAACGAGTTATATCACATAAGTGCAGGTTTTTTACCTAATATTGTTTTTAAGAAATAGGTCCATCAAAAGTCCGTATTCTTTTCGATTCATAATTAACACTTCAACAGACATCCTATTATTCTAAACATGTTTAGAATTGGCAGATCCTATGATAGTATGTTTGATTCTATTGTAGATTACGGTTACCAGCAAACTCAGAGACAATACAACAATAAATGGGAGGAATGTTTGTATAAGGTTCTTGTTATCATACTTTAAGATGCCAGTTATATCCGTAAATTGAGCATAGGTTCCCCTGATTGCATAATGCGTTGCCATTATACAGAACGAATTTTTACCGCAGAATGTCAAAAATTTGTTCTTTCTTAATAGGGCACTTATTGCAAACACACTTAACGAACCAATTAAGCCAGTCAAGTAAAAAATAAAACCATTGTTTAATATTTTGGAACCTAATGAAACATGTCCATTAGGGATGGCAAGAATGGTGGTAACAGAAAGCCCGACAATTACACACATTCCTACAATCAATACCGGATATTTGTGTTTTAACATTTGATTGATAGTTATATTTATGTACTCAGAAGACAAATTGCCAATGGCAAAGAAGCCTAAGGCAAACAGTGCCGAGTCAATGCTCCAAGGTAATAGTATCTTGTACTTAGATACAATAAATACTTCGAACAACCACCCTATTACAACACAAGCAGCACTTATAATAGCGACAAGAATTTTTTTGTCTATTTTTGAAATAAAAAAATAAAGAATTTCGACAGTAAACAAACACAAAACAAACCAAAGCGGAGCACTAACAACTTTTGCCGAACCCTGTGAAAGAAACATCTGTAAAAAATGATTAGCAAAAGCTGATAAATCGAAATTTGAAAAGCCGCTAACTATATATTTTGTGAGATAGGTATAAATTAACACAAGTGAGTAAAACAGAACATAGGGGCAAATTAAAGTTTGCAGTTTCCGTTTTAAAAATATCCAAAAAGAGGAATACTTTTGTTTATTAAACAAGATGCCTGAAATGATAAAAAACAGCGGCATATGAAAGGAATAAATCGTATCTAGTATAGCAGGTGTAAAATTAATATGTGCAAAAACAACCAAAATGATACCAATGCCTTTTGCCACATCAATCCAATCTATACGCCTATACATCGGAGAACTATTTTTGTCAATTTGTAACATAATATTTTATCCTCGCTTTCAAAAGGGATCATACCTTAAATATGATCATCAAAAGAGATAAGTAAATTAAAAAGTTGATAAAATCCATGTGCATACACGGGGTGCGCATTTTTCTTCTAAATTTGTTTACAGAAATTATACTATAAAATTACAGTAATGGCAAGAGGCTATACGTATAAAACAGATTGCATAAAAAAAATCAGTGGACCTGTCGGTTGTCAGTTCAAAACTAATTACTATAACAGAAAAATCTCAGTCACCCCAAAGGATAACTGAGATTTTTGGTTGCTTCGGTGCGACTTGAACCAACAGTCCGTTTGCGGTGCCCAAAATCGACTTAACACATCATTAGATGCTATCGATTTTGACCGCTGCACCCTCACCCCCTCGCTTCAGCTGCCACAGGCAGCGGTCGGGCATTTTCCCCAACGAGCCTCGCTCGTCGGACTTACAACAGGAAGTGCAGATGAAACCCCATAACCAAAGAAAAAAGCAAGTCGTAAGACTTGCTTTTTTCTTTGGTTGCGGAGGAAGGATTTGAACCAACGACCTTCGGGTTATGAGCCCGACGAGCTAACCAACTGCTCCACTCCGCGATATATAATTGTCTGCTGTTTCATCAGCAGGAATTATTCTATCATTAATCAGGGCGTTTGTCAAGGGCTTTGTGTGATTTTTTTGAATATCTTTCAAATCACTTGCTATCTTTATGAAACAAGTTTTCTTGTTGTTATTTTTTCGGGAGGAGCAAAACCCTCCCCTGCTTTATTATATTGCATTTTTCCTTATTTATGCTATAATGTTATTATGAAAATTTTGCACTAAGGAGTGACTACCATGTGTGAGAAAAAGACATTTTACATCACAACACCTATTTACTACCCCTCCGGTAATCCACATATAGGCCACTGCTACACTACAGTTGCCTGCGATTCTATTGCCCGCTACAAGCGTATGCAGGGCTATGACGTAATGTTCCTGACAGGTACTGACGAGCATGGTCAGAAGATTGAAGAAAAAGCCAAGGACAAGGGCATTACTCCCAAACAGTATGTTGATGAAATCGTTGAGATTTTTAAGAAGCTCTGGGATTATATGAACATCAGCTACGACAGATACATCCGCACTACTGACGATTATCACGTAGAAACTGTTCAGAAGATTTTCAAGGCTCTTTATGACAAGGGCTACATCTACAAGGGCGAATATTCAGGCAAATACTGTACTCCTTGTGAGAGCTTCTGGACAGAAAGCCAGCTTGTAGACGGCAAGTGTCCTGAATGCGGACGTGATGTTATAGAGGCAAAGGAGGAGGCATACTTCTTCAGAATGTCTGACTTTGCCGAGAGAATCGAAAAGCTCCTGACAGAGACTGACTACCTCCAGCCCAAGACCCGTGCTGTTGAGCTTGTAAACAACTTTATTAAGCCCGGCCTTGAGGATTTGTGCGTTTCACGTACAAGCTTCACTTGGGGTGTTCCTGTAACCTTTGACGAGAAGCACGTTGTATACGTATGGATTGATGCTCTTTCCAACTACATCTCTGCTCTGGGTTATGAGAACTCTGCATTCACTGATTACGACAAATACTGGCCTGCTGACACCCATATGGTTGCTAAGGATATTATGAGATTCCACGCAATCATTTGGCCTGCAATGCTTATGGCTCTTGACCTGCCTCTGCCTCATCACCTTGCTGTACACGGCTGGATTACCTTCAACGGACAGAAGATGAGTAAGTCCTTAGGCAACGTTGTTGACCCCTTTGTACTGGGTGAACGTTACGGCGCTGACGCTATCCGCTACCACATTCTCAGAGAAATGGCACTAGGTGCTGACAGCTCCTTCTCCAACGAGATTATGATTAACCGCATTAACTCCGACCTTGCAAACGGTCTTGGCAACCTTGTGTCCCGTACTGTTGCTATGATTGACAAGTATTTTGGCGGTACTCTGCCTGAGTGTCGTGAAGCAGGTGAGTTTGATGAGGATTTGATGAACACTGCTCTTTCACTGAAAGAGGCAGTTGACTCATATATTGACAAAACTCAGATTAACAATGCACTTGCTGAAATATTCAAGGTTGTATCCCGTGCTAACAAGTATATTGACGAGACTACTCCTTGGGTACTCGGCAAGGACGAAACAAAGAAAGCACGCCTCGCTACTGTACTCTACAATCTCCTTGAGTCTATCCGCATTGCGTCCTCTCTCCTCTGCGCCTTTATGCCCACAACTATGCCTAAGGTATTTGAGCAGATTGGTGCAACAGAGTTTGCTACCTACGAGAATTCCGACAAGTGGAATGTACTCCCCCTTGATGTTACTGTTAAACGCGGTGAGGTTCTCTTCCCCAGAATCGATGTTGACAAGGAAATCGAGGAGCTCAACGCAATTATAGAAAAAAATGTTGCGGCTGCTCAGGCTGCAGAGAATAAGCAGAAGGTTGACTACACCGGCATTGCAAAAATCGGCATTGAGGACTTTGCAAAGGTAGACCTTAGAGTTGCTCAGATTGTTGAGTGCGAACCTGTTAAGAAAGCAAAGAAGCTTTTAAAGCTCACCCTTGATGACGGCAGTGCTGAAAAACGCACTGTTGCTTCAGGCATTGCTCTGTACTACAAGCCCGATGAGCTTATCGGCAAGAAGATTATCCTTGTTCAGAATCTTAAGCCCGCTACACTCTGCGGCGTTGAGAGTCACGGTATGATTCTTGCGGCTGATACTGACGATACTGTTAAGGTTATTTTTGTTGACGGTATGGAAAACGGTGCAAAAATCCACTGATAAACTAAAACAATGAGTGAATTTTATAATATTTTTGATGCTCACGCACACTACGATGACGAAAAGTTTTCTGACGACAGAGAATGTGTGCTGAGCACCATAGAAGAAAACGGAGTCTGCGGTGTGGTGAATGCATCTGTTGACATTCCCACCTGTGAAACTGTCCTTGCTTACACAAAGAAGCACCCCATAATCTACGGTGCTGTGGGTATTCATCCTGAGAACTTAGAGAATCTTCCTGAGAACTACCTTGATATTCTTGCAAGGTTTTATACTGAAAATGAAAAAATAGTTGCAATCGGTGAGATTGGACTTGACTACTACTGGGATATACCAAAGGAGCCTCAGCAAAAGATTTTTGCGGAGCAATTAAGTCTTGTAAACGACCTTGATGCTCCCGTGGTAATCCACGACAGAGAGGCTCACAAGGACACCCTCGATTTCCTCAAGAAATACAAACCAAAGCATGCTCTGCTTCACTGCTACTCAGGGTCTGCGGAATTCCTCAAGGAGATTTTACCATTAGGATGTTATATAAGCCTTGGAGGAACAGTAACCTTCAAGAATGCAAGGCACTCTGTTGAGGTGGCACAGGCAGTCCCCCTTGACAGACTTTTGCTGGAGACAGACTCCCCCTACCTTTCCCCCGTACCCTTCAGAGGCAAACGCAATCAAAGCGACTACATTATTTACGTAGCAAAAAAGATTGCAGAGCTTCGGGGAATGACTGCACAGGAGATACTTGATATCACCTGCGAGAATGCAAAAAGATTTTACAGAATATAAAATGAAGCCGACAGGATTTTTCACCTGTCGGCTTTCGATTTGTTACAGTTCTTTTATGTATTCTACAATTTCCTCAAACTTCATACTGTGACTGGCTTTGACAAGGACGGTATCCCCTATGGTAAGCATCTCGTATAATTCAAGCTTTGCTTCTTCAACAGTTTGGAACCACTCGCAATCAATAGCAGGTCTTGTTTCCTTGTAAATATTCAGTGCAAGCTCGCCGATTGCAATAACCAAATCAAGCTTTTTTTCCACAGCGAATCTGCCTATCTCACAGTGAAGCTCTGCCTCCTGAGCCCCAAGCTCCTTCATATCACCAAGGATTGCCACACGTCTGCCCTCAAAGCCTGCAAGAGTCTCGATAGATGCCCTCATAGAAGCAGGGTTCGCGTTGTAGCAATCGTCAATGATAGTGAGTTTTTCTGTCTTTATAACATTCTGTCGGCTGCCTGTGGGCTTATACTCAGAAATACCCTGTGCAATCTCCTCATCGCTTAAACCGAAGTGCTTGCCTATAGCCGTTGCTCCCAGAGCATTAGCAACCATGTGCTTGCCAAGGGCATATACAGTTGCAGGGAATTCCGACTCACCGTATTTTACAGTGAAATCTGTTTTTGTTTCGTTGTCAGATGTAATTGAGTGAGCAGTATATGCACAGCCATCACTTAGTCCAAAGAACACAGGAGACTTGCCCTGTACTTCCTTTATCTCAGAAAGCTTATCATCATCACCGCAAAGAACAGCTATGCCGTCCTCCTGCATAAACTCAAACATCTCGGTCTTAGCTTTCTTTACTCCGTCTCGGTCAATAAGGCATTCAAGGTGGCATTTGCCGATATTTGTCAGTACGCACACATCGGGCTTTACGATACGGGAGAGGACTGTCATCTCGCCAAAATCGGAGATACCCATTTCTATAACCGTAATCTCACTGTCCTCTTCCAGTGCAAACAGAGTCAAAGGCACACCCAAATCGTTGTTGAAGTTGCCCTGAGTCTTGTGCACCTTGTATTTCTGAGAAAGTACAGACGCTATCATTTCCTTGGTCGTGGTCTTACCCACACTTCCTGAGATACCGATAAAGGGGATATCAAATGTAAGCCTGTAGGCGGTAGCAATATCAATGAGTGCCTGCTTGGTGGACTCAACTAAAATGTGGGGAGAATTATCAAGGGGTGTTTTCTCACACAGAGAGCACAGTGCTCCTGCCTCTACACAGGAGGGGATAAAGTTGTGTCCGTCTACCCTCTCGCCTACAATGGCGGCAAAGAGGGAATTTTTTTTGACCTTGCGACTGTCAGTTACTATAGAGGAAAGCTTTGTTTCAAGTAAAGCCATATCTCCAAAATACTGACCCTTACAAGCATCCAGTGCCTGTTTTAGTGTAAAGCTTTTCATACTCTGCACCTCGTATTAAAATAGTATAAATCTCATTCGCCGATAATTTTAATCAGTGCGTGTTTCTTTCTCATTCCGTCCATTTCGTAATAGAAAATCTGCTCCCATGTACCGAAATCAAGCCGTCCGTTTGTAATGGCACAGACTACCTCACGACCCATAATTGTACGTTTAAGGTGAGCATCTGCATTATCCTCAAAACCGTTGTGGTCGTACTGGCTGTAGGGCTTTTCAGGAGCTAATTTTTCAAGCCATTTCTCGTAATCTCTGTGAAGACCTGACTCATCATCATTTATGAACACAGAGGCTGTAATATTCATAGCATTTACAAGAACCAAGCCTTCTTTTACTCCGCTTTCGTCAATTGCACGCTGAACGTCCTGTGTAATGTTTACAAGCCCGCGTCTTTTAGGAATATTGAACCAAAGTTCTTTTCTGTAGCTTTTCATAATTCACCTCAGAACATTCTGCTGTCCCAACCCCAGAACTCTGTTTCTGAGAATTTTACATAAATACGGTCAGAAGGAATAGAAAGCTCTTCTGAAAGAATATTGCAGATTTCTGCGGTGAGCTTTTCGTAAGAAGCCTTGGGAGCTGAGTGGAGCAGTGCAACCTCAACGTATGCTGCATCCTCGTCATTAGTACCTGCAAACCACAGACGGCAATTCTCCTCAAACTGGAGCATCAGGTAAGCTTCAGGCTTACCGATAAGTGAGAGAGCCTTGCCAAGCTTTGCCTTGAGGATTTCTTCCTGTTCAAAAGTAATTTCTGTTGTAACTTTAGTATTAATGAATGGCATTTTATAAACCTCCGATTATTCATTTGTAAATGCATTATACCATTATAGCACAGAGAGTGCAAGAAAAACCGCACATCACGCAAAAGCAGATCAAACTTGTTATAATCTGCAATTGTATCTTAAAGCAACAATACTGATTATCACCATAAAATCATTCTATCACGCGTTTTTTTATTGCAAAATTACATTTTTTCCTTTAAAGGTTTACATTTTAACACCTGTGTTGTATAATTGAGCTGTATTAAATTATTATAATATTGGAGGAATTCTAATATGGCACTTGTAAATGCAAAAGAAATGCTTACAAAAGCAAAGGCTGGCCACTATGCTGTTGGTCAGTTCAACATCAACAACCTTGAGTGGACAAAGGCAATCCTGCTCACAGCTCAGGAGTGCAACTCTCCTGTAATCCTCGGTGTATCTGAGGGCGCAGGCAAGTATATGTGCGGCTACAAGACAATTGTTGGTATGGTTAACGGTATGATTGAGGAACTGGGCATCACTGTTCCCGTTGCACTTCACCTTGACCACGGCTCATACGAAGGCGCAAAGGCTTGTATCGCAGCAGGCTTCTCCTCTGTAATGTTTGACGGTTCTCACTATCCTATCGAGGAGAACATTGCAAAGACTAAGGAACTGGTTGCTACTTGCGAAGAGCTTAACCTCTCCCTTGAGGCTGAGGTTGGTTCCATCGGCGGCGAGGAAGACGGCGTTGTTGGTGCAGGCGAGTGTGCAGACCCTGCAGAGTGCAAGATGATTGCTGACCTTGGCGTTACAATGCTTGCAGCAGGTATCGGTAACATCCACGGCAAGTACCCTGAGAACTGGGCAGGTCTTAGCTTTGAGACTCTGGATGCTATCCAGCAGCTCACAGGCGATATGCCTCTGGTACTCCACGGCGGTACAGGTATCCCCGAGGATATGATTAAGAAGGCTATCGACCTTGGCGTTTCCAAAATCAACGTAAACACTGAGTGTCAGCTTGCTTTTGCTGCTGCTACAAGAAAGTACGTTGAAGAGGGCAAGGACCTTCAGGGCAAGGGCTTCGACCCCAGAAAGCTTCTGGCTCCCGGCTTTGAGGCTATTAAGGCTACAGTAAAAGAGAAGATGGAGCTGTTCGGCTCTGTTGACAAAGCTTAATCATTAAGCAAGTCCCAACTAAACAAACACAGACCGCTGAGTATGTCAGAAAATACTCAGCGGTCTTTTTATATTCTGATATATTACTCTCTTAGCAATACTGTCAGGTCGATTTTTTCTGTTCGCTTAACTGCATTTCGGCAAACTAAAAACGTTACCAAAATATAGCCTATAATCAAGCCCACAGCAATGAGAGGATTGTTGCTGACAGTAATCGCCATAAAGGTATTGCCGAACACACTGTCAAGATACGGATTCACTGCAAAATGTGCAAGAAGATAATAAGCACCGACACCAAAGGCAAGAGAGCTTGCAGTCAGCAACAAATGCTCTGTAAATATAATCCTGTACAATGCCTTTGAGTTGTAGCCTATGGCTCTGTACAGAGCAAGCTCATTAGTACGGGCATTTATGTTACTTTTCAAAAACATATAAAATCCCAGCACTGTAAGTACAGTAAAGAATACAGTAACTGCAAGCAATATCACAAAGGCTGTGTTGTAGGTTTCTTCGTCAATGTTCAAATACTCCTCATAGCAGGTGGTAACCTTCTGAGCCTCTTCGAGCACTGCCTGGGTGTTCCTGTGGGAATCTGTCACTATAATATAGTGATGGTCACGCCGTATCTCTGCTCCCTCGGGAGCATTCTGCACCTCATACTCATAGGCTTCTTCATCATACCGAACAACATCTGCATAAGGTATAAGAATAGTGCGTTTGCTGTTAAAAATTGGGTCGGTGTTATCATAGGTGCCTACTATCTGAGTTTTTCTAGGAACACCTGTCCAGTCACAAAACTCCAGAGTCTGTCCCACTAAATCCTCGCCGTTGATTTTTACAATCATCTGCTCCTTTGCGTTGTATTCCTCAAAGTATGCAGGCACAAGTGCAACCCCTGACTCGCTTTCATCAAAGGCTCTGCCGTAAAGTATCCTGGGCTCAAAAAATCTGTGTACAAATCTGAATGTATAACTTTCACTCAGTACACCGTTTGTTTCTGACATAGTTATAAGGCTGGTGTCCTCGTACATATCCACCACATGGGGAATAGTCATTATCTTGTCAATACGCCTCTGACGTTCCTCCTCATTGGTAGTATAAGACATACTTGCACCAATCTCCCGCTTTACGATATGGCGGTTAATCTTTGTCTCTATATTTTGACCTAAGGGGATAATTATACCGATTGCAATGAAAATAAGCACAAAGGAAATTGCCACAAAAAAGCAAAACATGCCCGAGGATATCTTCCGTGATTTGAGTGAAGCCTTTACAACAGAATTAAAGTTTTTATTCTTCATTTTCCTTTTCCCTCAAGACTCCGTCTTTCATTATGTATATCTTGTCTGCATAGTCCAGTATAGCATCGTTATGGCATACAACCAACACGCCCTTACCCATTCGTGACAGCTTCTGAAGCTCCTCAAAAATCATTACCTCGTTCTTGCTGTCAAGGTTGCCTGTAGGCTCGTCCGCAAGGATAAAGTCTGGGTCATTTGCCAGAGCACGAGCTATGGCAACTCTCTGCTGTTCACCGCCTGAAAGTTCTGCAGGGTAATGCTCAACTCTGTGGGTGAGTCCCACCTTATCTGCAAGCTCAAGGGCACGGGCTTTCATATCCGCTCTTGTCTTATATTCATCATTAATAAACATAGGAAGCATAATATTTTCGTACAGCTTCATATGGGCATTCAGATGAAAGCTCTGAAACACAAAGCCCAGTGCCTTTTTACGCACATCGGCAAGCTGGTTATTTGAAAGCTGAGACACAACACTGCCGCCAATTACAACCTCACCCTCAGTGCATTTATCAAGCAATCCCATAACCTGCAGGAGAGTACTTTTACCACTGCCTGACTGACCCATAACAGCAACAAACTCTCCCTCTGAAACCGTCAAAGAAACATTATCCATAGCTTTGACTCCGTTGGGATAAACTTTGCTGACGTTCTTTAGTTCAATTGTTTTCATATTCTACCTCCTATTTTGCACTCATAGCGTCTTTGGGTTCTATTTTTACAAGCCGTCTTATTAGCATAAGCTCAGTAATAAGAGGCACAAACAATGTTATCATCAAGGATACGCAAAGAAACACAAGGTAAACTCCCCAGTCCATTACATACTGCATCTGAATGAATGTACCATGCTCCATATAAAGATTTATCAGGAAAGTTGCAAGGGTTGACACTGTACCGCCTATGAGGAAAGCCCTCAGTGAAAGGTACATCTGCTCCCACAAAAGCACTATAAAAATCTGCCTGTTCTTGTAGCCGATTGCCTTCATAAGTCCGATGTAGCCTTTACGCTCTCCTATAGCAGAAGCTGCAGACTGCACAAGCAATATTACCGAAACGCACACAATTGCAACTATCAGGAATACTCCCACCGTCTTAAATAGATTTGCACACAGCACCGTTGTCTCATCC
The DNA here is from genome assembly GCA_045541275.1 of Ruminococcus sp. Lineage (GTDB taxonomy): Bacteria > Bacillota > Clostridia > Oscillospirales > Acutalibacteraceae > Ruminococcoides. The sequence continues at coordinate 41,315 of JAZQIX010000010.1, read as the reverse complement.
TGAAGCTGCAAAGGCGTACTGCTTAAGCCTAAGTAGCCAAGATTTAAGGTTACAGCGTTGGAAACCTCAGAGATGTTGCTGTAATCATCCACTACTACCAAATGCTCGTGGAGTGTAGGGTCATTCCAATACTGAGCAATAGGGCTATCTCCGGATAAATCTATACCTGACTCCTCCATAAACAGCTGATACATCTGTATTTTAGTTTCCTTTGAAACAAATATTGTATCGTAATAACCCGATGATACATAGTTGCATGGATATACTCCGACTATTTCAAGAGTAATTTCAGGGGTTTTCAGGCTTGTCAGTATCTGCTCATTTAGGCCGCTATCTACAGGCATAAAATAATTAAAATCAACATCACCATTTCGCCCATACACAGTAATAGTTTTTCCAATCAGGGTTGTGCCGTCTATGTAGTCAAGGTCTTTGCCACCGAGTTCAATGGCATCATCATAGGGATAAAAAACACTTGGCACAAGACAGCTGAACACAGGTGCATCATCAAGGGCTTTACCCTTAATTACACTTTTCTTTTCACCTTCAAAAAGCTCATTAATATATATATCGGCTTCCTGTGTTTTTAACCCTTCACTGATTCGTGTATCATCTGACCTTATTATTCCCAAATTCAACATTCTGCTAATACCTACAGCATCCGTCACAAGCTCTACATGCTCAACCGATGATATCTCTGCTATTAATTCCTCTGTAACAGCATTATCATAAGGATAAAACTGGAGTGCCCTTGCCCAATACGATTCCTTGTAGTTATTGACTACATCAAGCACTGAAACGGTATAACCTGTAATAAGCGTCACCGCAGAAACAAGCAAACAGACGAGGACAGTAACCGCACGGTTGCTTTTATTGCCTTTTACATTAGCTTTTGACAGAAAACTCAAATCTCTTATCCTCATAACAAGCCTCCTTTAATTCAGCTTAATTTACGCTCATAGCTTCTCTGGGCTCAATACGCACAAGTTTTTTCAGCATAAACAGCTCTACAACAAGGGGAACAAGCACCACAATCAAGGCGGAAAGCCCAAGGAAAGAAAAGTAAATTTTCCAATCCATCAGGTACATAAGCTGATTAAATGTACCGTGCTCAAATTTAAGGTTTATGAGAAATGCCGCAAGGGTTGACACTGCACCTCCTATTAGGAAAGCCCTCAGGGAAAGATACATCTGCTCCCACAAAAGCACTGCGAAAATCTGCCTGTTCTTGTAGCCGATTGCCTTCATAAGTCCGATGTAGCCCTTACGCTCACTAATGGCATTTGACGAGGACTGAACAAGGAGTATCACCGACACAACAACTATCGCCAAGGTCAGAAATGTGCCTACCTTACTGAGCAGATTTGACAGAATAATCAGACTATCCTTAACCTCTCTTTCAGTAGATCGTGATATTGCATACCCCATACCCTTAGACACCTTGTTAAAAACCTCTGAATTATTGCTGTAATCATCTGTTACTACCAAATATTCATGAAGGGATGGGTCATTCCACCAAAGTGCTACCTCATCCTTGTTATCATTCAGGTCATATCCAAAACCCTCAAGGGCAGTTTGGGTAATAAGCAGATCGGTTTCCTTGGAAACATAAAGTCTGGTGTAACTACCTGAGTATGCTGGGTTGCAATAATATGTTCCCACCACCTTAAGGGTGTACTCAGAAGAAGGCACACAAATCTCTTTCCATGTAGGAAAGCCCGAAGAATCAGTATACGGACTGAAATAAGCAAGATACAGCTTGCTATCATAGCCCCTTACTGTAATGTTTTTTCCTATAAGAGTTCTGCCGTCTATATATTCAAGGTTTTCCCGCTTAATATTATCTTCATCGTTAAAAGGATAGAATATACTGGGAACCAAACAGCTATACACAGGAGTGTTGTCAAGGCTCTTACCCTTAATTATACGAAGCTGTTCACCGTCACCCATTCCCTGAATACGTATTCGGTTTTCTGTGGTGCTGATTTTATCCTTTATAAATTCATCATCAGTGTCAATTATCTCCATATCGCAATATCTGACGCCTGTTATATCGGTTATAACCTCTACATGCTCCAAAGCAGATATTCCACTGCGAACCTCGTCAGTGAGCAATCCCACTGAAGGAGAAAGAGACATCGCCCTTGCCTCGTATGACTGCTTGATTCTATTCAGTGCATTAACGGTCACAACAGAATAACCGGAAACAAGGGTAACCGCAACCACCAGCAGACACACAAGCACAGTGATTACAGTGCTGTTTTTATTACCTCTGATATTGGCTTTAGACAGAAAATGTAAACTTCTGAGCTTCATAATAACCCTCCTTTGCATTGGTAATTTTCACTAAAATTCTAACTCAATCATCTTATATTTTTAGCATAACACTTACAATAAGGTTTGTCAACAAATTCAGGCTATAATTATGGCGTTTTTTATCAGGCAAAAGACCGCTGAGTTTTTACACACTCAGCGGTCTTTTTCTGTCGGCTTTATTTTTTAAGATTCGCAATTACAAGGTCGGCTATATGCTCACCGAAGGTAGGATTTTTCACAGTAACAGGGCCTATAACCTGTGTGCCGAAGAAGTTATTGCAATGTATTCCGTCTGTCTGCTCCTTGACAGTGCCTGCCACACAATTAACCTGAAAGAGAGGATTTTTTACACCCTGCACCTCACTGCATTTATTGATGTATCCGATAAACTCCTTTTCACTGAAAGAACATTTAAGGGTAACATCACCGCTGTAGCGTACTTTGCCCTGCTCTGCGACTGTAAAGCCAAAGAGTCCTATTCCTTTACGCACGGTGCCCTCTGCTGTGGTAAGTGTCTCACCCAGCATTTCGTAGGAATTGCCTGTGAAGAGCATCACCGTGCCTGAGTCATAAGCCTTCTTAAGACTATCTGCAAAATTTCTTAAGTGTTCAAGGCAAGTATTCCGTGAGTTCTCTGTGCCTGCACCACAGTAGATAAAGTCATACTGAGTAAAGTCAATGTCTGTATCAGTGACGGTTTTTCTGTCTGTCTGAGGCTGTGCACCCTTACTCTCAAGCACACGCTCCATCATTCGGATGTTGCCTGACTCTCCGTATAGATTCATTATATCATAGTATAAATAAAGGATTTTTGCTTTCATCTTTTCACCTTCTGCTGTCTGTGAGTGTGAGGAATTTCTCTTTATCGGAGAAGCAAGTAATCACATAGATATAGTCCTTGCCGTTTTCTCTGAGATATTTTACACTTTCGGGGATATCCTCAAAGGTCTTGATTTTATCATTGTCAATGTCGGTAAAAGAAAATCTTGTTGCCAAGTCCTTTGAATATCTGCCTACAAGGAGCACCTCTTTGATGTTGTCAGACTTTAAAAGTTCAAAGTCAATATCCCACAGCCACGAGGTCTCGTATGTCTGATACTTACGGCTGATTGCATCAACCATAACCACCACAGTTGTGTCCCTCTTGTCAGCCCTTGCCACACGGATTGACTGGTCATAGGAGATGGAGTTTTCGTGCTTACTTACAAGGAGTGTTCCCTGCTTGTCATCCAGTGTAAACTCCACAATTCTTCCCGACCTTAAATCATAACCGCTGAGAGCCTTTGCTGTAACCTCAGGGGAAACCCCTGCAATATCCGCCGCCGCAAAAGCCGCAAGAGTATTGTAGCAATGATATATGCTTGAAAAAGACAGATTAATCTTATACTTACCGTTTACAACGATGTAGCCTTCCTGTAAACTTGCGTCTGTAATAGTCCAGACAGTATCGTTACGCTTATGACCGCAGTTTGTGCAATGATATGAGCCAATGTGGTTATAGTGGTAGTAGTCATACTCCATAGGTGCTTTACAGCAGGGACAATACTTGCCGTCATGGTATACAGAGGTATTCTCCTCCTCGTCAATCGAGAGCTTGTTCGCACCAAAATAACGCACCTTTCCCCTATCCTTTCCGAACTTTGACACCAAGGGGTCATCTGCATTAAGGATAAGCTCCATACTGTCGTCCATACACTCAGCTATTACATCATATACCCACTCAGGATGTCCGTTACGGGTGAGCTGGTCGCGATAAAGGTTAGTTATAATAAGGTGATTAGGCTTGAAGTGCTTAAATGTGTGACGTGCAAAACGCTCGTCTGACTCCATAATTACAATGTCGCTCTTAATCTTACCTGAGAGTGTGCAATCACTGAGTAAAAATGTAGTAACACCCTCAATCTGATTTGAGCCTTCCTTGTTGTATGCAACCTTAAGCCCAGCTTCTTTAAGCACATGGGCTATCATCTCAAGGGTAGAGGTCTTGCCGTTACTACCTGTTACAGCAATCACCTTTGAGGGCATTTTGATATATTTGAGGATATCGGGAAAAAGCTTTAAGGTAAGCTGCCCGGGGAGGCTGCTGCCTCTGCCCAGAAGCTTTGCCAAAGCTCTTACACATTTACAGAAAGCAACTGCAAAAAACACTTTTATTTTCATAGGTTTCACCTGTTTTCTTTAGTTTACGGTTAATATGATACACCAATAATTGTAAAAACACAAGGAGGTTTTTTGTGGCTCCCTCTCCGAGAGAACTGTAAAAATCGTAAGATTTTGACTGAGGGAGTTCTTAGAAACTTTCCTTTTACTCCTCCCGTCTGTACTTCGCACAGCCACCCTCCTCGGCGAGGAGATCTTTTACTCAAAAATCTCGGGGTGCATGCGAGAGTAGTGGAAAATATACTGCTGGGCTACTCCTGCGTACTCACCAAAATCCGAGGGGTCAACATCGGGGAACAAGGTACTCATAGCACGCTTCATCCATACATCCATAGGAAAAGCCTCAGTGCGGTGAAGTCCGTACAGGAGCACACAATCTGCCACTTTACTGCCTACACCCACGATTGTCATAAGCTGAGCTTTTGCATCAGCAAAAGAACGTGTACGGCAGGCTTCCAGAGAAACCTCTCCTGAGTATACTTTCTTAGCGGCATCCAGTATGTATCGGTTGCGAAAACCTGCACGCAAGGGCGACAAATCCTCCTCTGTAAGAGAAGCAAGTTTTTCTGCTGTAGGAAAAGCAAAAGACCCATCGGGAAGTACCTCACCAAAATTTTCACACAGTCTGTCAACTATACCCTCAATGCGTTTTATGTTGTTATTCTGTGAAATAATAAAAGATATGAGAGCTTCAAAAGGCTCTTGCCTCAGGATATGAATACCCGGTGCAAACTTTGCAGCTTCTTTAAGTACAGGGTGCTTGCCCGCCAAATCTGCACGAAGCTTCACATAGTCTGTATCAAGGTCAAAGTAAGCTCGCCATATATTTTCAAAGTCTCCCTGTGTTGCTCCAATAATCAGCAGGTCATCACCGTCCTTACGGACAGTCACGGTTTTGCCATAGGCTGTACCTCTGAATCCTCCGTCTACCTCTCTCCAGCGGAAGCTCTGTCCGCAACACAAGGTATCCTCAAGGGACATATCCTGTGCCCCTGACACTCTTATTACATTCATATCACTCACACAAATCCCACCAAAAAATAAATCTGTAATTATCATAGCATATTCGCACAAATTATGCTATGATATAAATATAAAAAATACTGGAACAAGGTGAGAATATGAAAGAAACCATCTGCACCATACCGATTAACGATATTTTTATGGAGAAACAAGGATGCCCTTTCTGCAGGATGTACGATATGCTGGAGACTCAGTATGCAAACTTCATCACCGGCTCTGCAATGATGGACCCTGAAACCAGAGTCAGCACCAACAAAAAAGGCTTCTGCAAAAAGCATTTTGAGAAGATTACCGAGGTAGGCAAACGCCTTCCCAACGCACTTATCCTTCAGACCCATCTGCAGTATATTCTTGACAATTACTTTCCCAAGAATACTCACTCAAAACCTGACAAGAAAAAGCTTATTGCACTGGACGAGATGCTTCACACCTGCTATATCTGCGACAGAATACAAAACGACGTGGAACACTTCCTGCGGACTGTTTTCAAAGAATGGGAGACAAATCCTGAATTTAAGAAGCTTTATCAGGAGCAGGAATTCATCTGCCTTGAACACTACCAACAGATAAGCACCATAAGTCTTAAGGGTGTGCCTGCAAAGCACCTTGCTGATTTCCACAAGGATACCGCAGACCTTGCAAAGAAACAGCTTGAGCTGCTGATAAGTGACACCACACATTTTTGCAATATGTTTGACTACCGCAACCGTGATGCAGACTGGGGCAATAGCCGTGATGCCATTGAGCGTGATTTACGTTTTCTTGCAGGAATACCTGTACCTGAGGAAAAGACAGGGGAATAACCTCAAGGGGAAGGCTTAAGAAACTCTGACATCAAAAACAGCATAAGATAATTTTCATTCTCGGATGAGGCGTTATTATGAATAAAACTAACAACCCAAATCTTACCGGTAATGCTAAAACACTACGTAAAAACATGACTAAAGAAGAACGACATCTGTGGTACGATTTCTTAAAACAGTTACCAATAACAATAAACAGGCAAAAGGTTATAGGTAAATATATCGTAGATTTTTATTGTGCGAGTGAAAATCTGATAATTGAAATTGATGGTTCTCAACACTATACAGTCCAAGGCTTGGAACATGACAAAAACAGAGATAAATATTTGAATAGTTTAGGTCTGACTATTCTGAGATACACGAATCTCGAAATCAAACGAAATTTCAAAGGAGTTTGTGAGGATATTCTGCAGCACGTTTCTGAAATAACTAGCATTGAAGCTTAAACAAGGCTTCCCCTTGAGGGGAGGCTCCGCCGAAGGCGGTGGTGAGGTGTAGGACACGCAGTGTCCGTCCGAAGAGTTTCATATACGAACAACGTTTCCACCTCATCCGTCTTGCTCCACTTCGTTACGCAATCCACCTTCCCCTCAAGGGGAAGGCTAAAAAACCGCCGACTTTTACGAGTCGGCAGTTTCATTACATTTATTATCACATTAGCCCAACAGTTCTGCCAGCTTCTGCTGTTTTTCCTCAGAAGTGATTACACCCATCTCTGCCTGCTGTTCAACTCTGCGGATTGCATCAAAATTATCCACGCGTTTTCTTGCAATTGCAATTTTTGCGTCATACTCCTCCTGAGAAAGCAAGTCCATAGCAAAGGCTTTGTCCAGCTTCTCTTTCTCTTTCAGGAAGTCAGCCTCAGCCTGCTGTTTTTCTCTGAGGACAGTCTTTTCCTTAATTTCTTTTTCAAGTTTGATTATCTCTGCTTCAAGTTCCTGCTTCTTTGAAAGCTTGGGGTCAATTAGCTTCAAAATATCAGAAACATCAATACCCGGCATCTCGCCTGTTTGAATAACATACTCAACGTATTTTCTTCCTATCTGTGCATATGCTGCATCAAGCTCCTGATTAATAACATTAATCTGTGATTTTAAAGAAACAAGCTCGCCCTGCTCCTGTGATGCTACAACCACATTTGAGCCTACCTTTGCTGCAGAGGTAGCCACACTACCGCCAATTGAACCTGCAGCCTTTGCAACCTTATCGAATAATCCCATAAATTAAACTTCCTTTCACTTATTTGTATACGCAATATCCACATTGCAGATTGGTTAATTAAAGTATAGCACCACTTTTGTAACGTGTCAAGTTGCATATTGTACCTTTTATGTTGTCGCAATGTATTCACTTAAAGGGTATACTATATTCAGGTGATGTTATGCAGGAAGTAAATAAAACATTATACCGCTATCTGGGTCTGAACATAGCTTATTACCGCAAGGTAAAGAATATGTCTCAGAGTCAGCTTGCAGAAAAAATAAACATAAGCCGTACCCATATGAGCCGTATTGAAACAGCAGAATGTGCAGTTTCCCTTGATGTGATTTTTGATGTCTGCCGTGTACTGGAAATCGAGCCGAAACAAATTTTTGATTTTAGGAACTAAAAAACCGACTGATTAATTCAGTCGGTTTACTTTTTATATTCAGTTAAACTGGGAATAGTCTGCAAACTGCTTGTAGATTTTAAGTTCACGGGACTGTTCATCAAACCTTGCAAGTCCCATAAATATCCCCTGAGGGGATTTTACTCTGCAAATTTCACCATCTGTAAGTGCAGGCTTTTCTCTGATTCGCTCTGTGCTTAAAGCTCCGCCGTTTGCAAAACGCTTTGCTTGCTCAGCCGAGACCTTTACCTCTTTATATGTAACAAACAGGCTCTCGGTACTGAGGAGAGTTTTTTCAATCTCGCCTTTTTCTGCCAAAGCTCTGAGTTCATCCAGTGTATAGGACTCCTTAAGTGAAAATCCACAAGCGGACTCACGCACCAGTGAGGTCATGCATCCGCCTATGCACACCTTCTTTGCAATATCGTCAATGAGTGTACGGATATATGTACCCTTGGAGCAGGAAACAATAAGTGTACCGCTCTGAGTTTCCTCGTCAAACTCTGTAAGTTCAAGGGAATACACCGTGATTTTACGAGCCTTGCGTTCCACCTCTATTCCCTGACGTGCCAAGTCGTAAAGACGTTTGCCTCCTACCTGCACAGCAGAATACATAGGGGGTATCTGCTCTATCTCTCCTGTGAACTCAGGAATTACCGAGAGGAGCTGTTCTTTTGTAACCTGAGTTTTTTCCTCGGACACAACCTGTCCCCAGATATCCAAAGTATCTGTAACCTTGCCCAAAGTAAAGGTTGCCCTATAGGTTTTATCGTGATTAGGCAGTATATCCTGAGCCTTAGCCGCTCTACCCAAAAGCACAGGCAGAACACCTGTGGCATTAGGGTCAAGGGTACCGCAGTGACCGATTTTCCGCTCGTTGCAGAGTTTCCTCAGCACCGCTACAACGTCAAAAGAGGTAAAGCCCTCAGGCTTATTAACAACTATAACTCCGTTCATAGCATTTCACAAGCAACTGAAAGAAGAAGCTTCTTCACTGTTTCAAGGTCTCCCTCTACAGTACAGCCTGCTGCCGCCTTGTGACCGCCGCCGCCAAAACGTGCACAAAAATCAGAAGCACTTACATCTTTATTTGAACGGACAGAAATCTTAAAGGTGCCGTCTGCCTTTTCCCTCATTGTAATGCCAAGGAGCACACCCTCAATCTGACGGGGTATGGAAGCAAGCCCCTCCATCTCATCGTCACCGATGCCGGCCTTTTCCTGCATCTCAAGAGTTGTGTAGATAAGAGCACACTTGCCCTCACAACTATACTCCAGAGTTTCGTACACCATACGCTCAAGGTTTAACTTTTCTTTTGTCTTGACCTCAAACATCTCAGTGTTAATCTCATGCCAGTTGGGTGTTACCGCCATAAGCTCTGCGGCAATAAGAAGTGTACAGGGAGTTGTGTTAGAGTAACGGAAACAGCCAGTGTCAGTAGAGATACCTGTATAAATACAGGAAGCCATCTCCTGAGTAAGACCAATTCCCAGCTCTTTGCTCAGCTCATAGATAATCTCACCTGTTGCCGCCGCTCCTGCATTTACAAAAGAATTCTTTGCCACAATTGAGTTAGTACCGTGGTGATCAATGCACAGGTCGATTATACCCTCATACTCTGCCTGATTTTCACCAAGGAGAGAGGGTGCCGCAACATCCACACTTACAACAAACTCTCTTTCAAACTCCTGAAGCTCAACACCTTTTTTCAGAAAATCATATTTTCTTGCAACTGTACCGCTTGTAATAACACGTGCATTCTTGCCCATTGACTGGAGCATAAGGCACAGTGCATAAGCAGAGCCTAAGGTATCACCGTCAGGATAGTGGTGAGTGAGAATTTCAATATTGTCTTTTTCTTTCAGTAAATCGGCTACGGAAAACAGATCAGTCATCTGTCTGAGCCTCCTCGTTATCATCTGTTGCGGGACGCTTTTTGTCCAAATCGTGAAGAATCTTTGAGATGTTAGCACTGTACTCAATGGAGTCAGTTGCCTTGAAGATAAGAGAAGGCACGTGGCGGATTGAGAGTCTGCGTGCAAGCTCTGATCTGATAAAGCCTGCGGCGGATTTAAGTCCCTTTGTTGCCTCCTGTGCTCTCTCCATACCCTCAATTGCACTGATATATACAGTACAATAGCTCAGGTCGTTTGTTACCTCCACACGAATGATAGAGATAAATGCCCCCTGAACTCTTGGGTCTTTAAGCTCACGAAAAACAGCTGTAAGCTCTCTTTTTATATCTTCTGTTGTTCTGGAAAGTTTATGATTTGCCAATTTTTATTCCTCCTGCAACTGTGGCTACACCCACCGCTTATTGGCAGTGGGTATAGCTTGTTGTGGATTATTTATTTTATTATTTGTGTAATCCTTGAGGTTATGAGAGGATTAATCCTCGCGGTACTCCTCGATGATGTAAGCCTCGAAGATATCCCCTTCCTTAAGATCAGAGAATCTCTCAAGACCGATACCGCACTCGTAGCCTTCTGCTACTTCCTTCACGGAATCCTTAAATCTCTGGAGGGATGCAATGCTGTCGTCAGCAATAATAATACCGTCACGTACAACACGGATAAGTGCGTTACGGGTAATCTTACCGCTCTTAACATAGGAACCTGCAATAGTACCAACGCTCTTGATTTTGATAACGTTACGGCACTCAGCAGTACCAAGCTGAACCTCACGCTTCTTGGGAGCAAGCATACCCTTCATAGCAGACTCAATTTCCTCAATGCAATCATAGATAATGGTGTACATTCTCATATCAACGCCGTCACGCTCTGCATTTGTAGCAGCAACAGAGTCGGGACGAACATTGAAGCCTACAATAATAGCATTGGATGCGTTTGCAAGCATAACGTCTGACTCATTTACAGCACCTACACCGCAGTGGATAACTGCAACGCGTACTTCCTCGTTTGAGAGCTTCTCAAGAGACTGTCTTACAGCCTCAACAGAGCCCTGAACGTCAGCCTTAACAATAATCTTAAGCTCCTTAACCTCACCCAACTTCATCTGGTCAAAGAGGTTGTCAAGATTAACCTTTGTACGGGAATTGAAGATTTCTTCCTTCTTTTGTGCTTTTCTCTGCTCAACAAGCTCACGGGCAAGGCGCTCATCGGAAACTGCATTGAACACATCACCGCCGGAGGGAACCTCTGCAAGACCTGTAATCTCAACAGGAACAGAGGGACCTGCCTCCTGAACACGCTCACCGCGTTCGTTAGTCATAGCACGAACTCTACCTACTGCAGTACCTGCAACTACAATGTCACCTGTATGCAGTGTACCGTTCTGAACAAGGATTGTAGCAATAGGACCTCTGCCCTTATCAAGACGAGCCTCAACAACAATACCCTTAGCGGCACGGTCAGGATTAGCCTTGAGTTCTTTCATATCTGCAACAAGAGTTACCATTTCAAGCAGGTCGTCAATACCCATACCTGTCTTTGCAGAGATAGGAATACAGGGTGTATCACCGCCCCACTCCTCGGGGATAATCTCATGCTCTGTAAGCTGCTGCATTACGCGGTCGGGGTTAGCAGCCTCTTTATCCATCTTGTTGATAGCAACAATTACAGATACGCCTGCAGCCTTTGCGTGGTTGATAGCCTCAACTGTCTGGGGCATAATACCGTCATCAGCGGCAACAACAAGGATTGCAATATCAGTACACTGGGCACCTCTTGCACGCATAGTTGTGAAAGCTTCGTGGCCGGGTGTATCAAGGAATGTAATATCTCTGCCGTCAACATCTACTCTGTAAGCACCGATGTGCTGAGTAATACCGCCTGCCTCAGATGCAGTGACGTTTGCGTGACGGATGTAGTCAAGAAGAGATGTCTTACCGTGGTCAACGTGACCCATAACAACTACAACGGGAGCACGCATTCGGAGGTTCTCGTCATCATCCTGACTATCGTCAATAATTCTCTCCTCAATTGTAACAACAATCTCTTTCTCAACCTTTGCATGGAACTCCATAGCAATGAGTGAAGCTGTGTCAAAATCTATGGTATCGTTGATTGTTACCATTGTACCCATAAGGAAAGCCTTTGTAATAACTTCCTTTGCGGTAGCTTTAAGTCTTAAAGCCAGCTCCTGAATTGTAATTTCGTCAGGAATTTTAACTGTAAGAGGCTTTGACTTTCTCTCCTGTGCAATACGGTCAATTCTCTGCTGTTCTGTCTCACGCTTACCTGAGCGGTGCTTACCCTTCTGCTGTGAACGCTGTCTGAGCTTCTGCTTCTGAGTAGACATATTGCTGTCAGAACGGCCTTTATCGTATGCCATACGGTCGTATTTTTCATTGTAACGCTCTACGTCAACGTAGCCTGCACGGGTATCAACAACCTTACCCTCGCCACGCTTTGACTTGATTGCACCCTCAGAGACAGGAGCAGTTGTGTCCTCTGTTTTCTTCTGGGGAGCATTCTTCTGTGCAGGAGCCTGAGTCTTCTCCTTAGGAGCATCTGCCTTGCTCTGGGTGCTATTTTTTGCAGGTGCTTCGCTCTCCGCCTCTGTTTTTGCCTCACGTTCAGCAATAGCCTTATCGCGTACTGCAAAATATGCATTTAAGTTTTCTACAGCGTTCTCCTGTGTAAAGTAGTCAAATACTACGTTAAGTTCCTCTTCTTCAAGAGAGGTCATAGACTTTCTGACGGTTTTGCAGTATTTCTCTACAACCTCAGACACAGCCTTGCTGGAAACGCCTAACTCCTTTGCCAGCTCATGTACCTTATATTTCATATAGTAGTTTCCTCCTTTTTCTGCTCTGCCGAGATAAGCTCTGAAAGCTTATCCGCAAAGCCCTTATCAATAACCGCAAGGGTTGCACAAGTCTTGCCGAGACTAAAGCTTAGTTCATCCTTAGTTCTGTTTATAATGCAGTATTCCACATTCCCCTTAGTCTCTATGACTGCACGAATTTTCTTCTCTGTGTTCTGAGAAATGTCGCAGGCACAGACTACCAGAAAAGCCTTGTGGGTGTCTATGGCTTCCTTTACAGGGTCAGAGCCTATCACAAGTCTGCCAGCTCTTCTGCAAAGACCAAGCAGAGACAGAATTCTGTCATTCATCTTGACTAAGCTCCTTTTCCATAGAATCGTAAACCTCAGAGGGAATCATACAGCTGAAAGCTTTTTCAAGTCTGCGGGCTTTTCTTGCCGCCTGCAGACACTGGAGACTGTGGCAGATATATGCTCCCCTGCCTGATTTTTTAGAGGTAAGGTCAAGGGAAACCTCCCCTTTCTTCACAACCTCACCGTTTTCATCTAACACATCAGGAGCTTTAACCACGCGGATAAGCTCGTACTTTGGTTTCATCTCTCCGCAGCCTGTGCATTTTCTCATTGGTGTTTTTTTCTGCTTCATTACTTCTCCCCTCCTTCATGTTCTATATATTAAAGGGACGTAAATCAGTCCTCGGTATCTTCACCGAAAAATCCGCTTTCAGGACGGATGTCTATTTTCCAACCTGTGAGCTTTGCAGCAAGGCGTGCATTCTGACCCTTGTTGCCGATTGCAAGTGAAAGCTGACCGTCAGGAACAGTTACTCTGCAGCTCTTTGAGCCATCCTGCGCAAGCTCAACCTTAACAACTGTTGCAGGAGAAAGTGAAGCCGCAATAAACTTCTCAGGGTCTTCATCATATACGATAATATCAATCTTCTCTCCGCCCAGCTCTTCAACAATAGTGTTGACTCTGGCACCCCTTGTACCGATGCAAGCACCTACTGCGTCAATCTCAGCATCGTTGGAAATAACTGCCATTTTTGTTCTGGAGCCTGCTTCACGGGAAATAGACTTAATTTCAACAATTCCGTCAAAAATCTCAGGAACCTCTGTTTCAAACATTTTTCTTACAAAATCAGGATGTGTACGGGAAATAATAGCTCTGGGACCTCTGTCGCCAACCTTAACGTCAACAACATAAACCTTAACTCTGTCACCTTCCTCTAATATCTCATCAGGAAGCTGTTCACTCTTGGGAAGTACAACCTCTGTCTTACCAAACTTAAGAGTAGCAGAACCTGACTTGGGGTCTATACGCTCAACAGTAGCTGTAAGGATTTCCTTGTACTTAGACTGAAACTCTTTGAGTGCCTGACCCTTTTCGCCGTCACGGATACCTCCGTGGATTACGTTTTTGGAAGCACTTACTGCAATTCTGCCAAATTTTCTGGGGTCAAGAGAAATACCAATCTCCTTGCCCACAGCTGCACGCTTTGAAATAAGCTTTGCATCTTCAAGGGAGATTTCTGTTGCCTCGTCCTCAACCTCTGCAACAACCATCTTCATAAGCTTAACTGTGAAGGTGTGTTTGTCTCTGTCCATTACAATTTCTACGTTCTCATTACCGTAGAGATTCTTGCAAGCAACAACGATAGCCCTTTTGATCTGATCAATCATATACTCTACAGGGATACCCTTTTCTTTTTCAAGCAAAGCAAGAGCCTCAAATAACTCCTTGTTAACCATTTTTGTAAACCATTCCTTTCCTTACTGTTTGTATTGTTTATCTGAAAATGTATTATAACCTATTTATAATGACGAAATCAGCCGAAATCGTCAAGCTTTATCCACGCCGCATCTTTTTTATTGATTGTAACCACATTTTCTCCTGAGTGATCGGTAATAGTTACAGTGTCTTTGTCGTGGGATGTAAGCACACCTGAAAAATCTCTGCCAAGAACCTCCATAGGACGAATGAGCCTTACCATAACATCTGCACCTATAAAGCGGTCAAAATGCTCAGGTCTTACAAGCTCTCGCTCAAGTCCGGGAGAGCTTACTTCAAGAATATAGTAATCCTTGATAGGGTCGAGCTTATCCAGAGGCTCATCTATAGCACGGGAAACAGCCTCACAGTCATCCACAGAGACTCCGCCTTCTTTGTCAATGAAAATCCTCAGATACCACTCGGCACCCTCTTTGACGTATCTTACGTCCCATATGTTTACACCGCAGCTTTCTGCAACAGGCTCTGCTATAGCTTTGACTGCCTCACACACACTGCTGCCTTTTGATTTATTGTCCTTCGCCAATTAAATTCCTCCCGTAACAAGTACTAAGGAGCGGGTCTTCTTTGACCCACTCCTTACTTTACTACATTATTCAACTGTAAAAAGTATATCACGTGTATCTTAAAAAAGCAAGTGTTTTACTGAGTTTTCGGAACTTTGCACTATTCACGGTTATAATAAATGCCGTAACCTATCATCCTTGCTATAAAACATGCCTGATAAGCACACCAAGTGACATATATTCTCCGACCAACTAAAACAAACCCGCCGCTTCCCATAAAGGAGAAGCGGCGGACGTCAGTCAGTTTTCTGGTTGATTAGAAATCACAGATTATATTACTCAGCAACGTATGCATACATGAAGTACTTGTAGCCGAGGGGGCTTACGAAGGAGCCTTCAATGCTTGTGGAGCACATGAACTGATCTGTGTAGTAGTAGATGGGGCAAATTGCGCCTGTGGACATGAGGATATCCTCAGCCTGGTGCATAAGCTCAAATCTCTCTGCGGGATCCTTAGAAGCCTTAATCTTAGCGATGATTACATCGAAAGACTCTGCCCATGTGAGCCCGTCCTTACCATCGTAGGAGTAGCCAGCGTATGTTGCGTGCTCATCCTTACCAAACTGGCAGTCGTTGTTACCGGACTCTGTGAGCCACATATCAAGGAAGGAAATAGGATCGTTGTAGTCTGCGAGCCAGCCGTTACGTGCGAAAGAGTAGTCGCCGGACTTACGAGTATCAAGGAATGTGTTCCACTCCTGAACCTCAATCTT
This sequence comes from Ruminococcus sp., assembly GCA_045541275.1. GTDB lineage: Bacteria > Bacillota > Clostridia > Oscillospirales > Acutalibacteraceae > Ruminococcoides. The sequence continues at coordinate 25,606 of JAZQIX010000010.1, read as the reverse complement.
CATTGTGATACCGTATGTCTCGTAAACTTCCTTCATGTAAGTAGCGAGCTGCTCGTGACCTGTACCCTCGTTAGTGATGTAAGTAAGTGTGGGGAAGCCTGTAACTGTGTCGCCCTCAACAGTGAACTTGCCGGAAGACTTAGCAACGTCTGCGAGAAGTGCGATAGCCTCATCACAGTTTGCCTCGTAGTCAGCAGGATCTACGCTGAAGTAGCCCTTACCATCGTTAACGGAAGCCTTGAACTCTGTTACGCCGTCAGCGTCTGTAAGACCCATAGGTACGAATGTGTTAGCGGGAACCTGACCTGCCTTACCGATATCGGTGCAGATGTAGTTTCTCTCAAGAAGGAGACCAAGAGCCTTACGGATAGAAACCTTCTCTACCTCTGTGAAGTCCTTGAGTGCCTCGTCATTTACGTTGAATGATACATAGTATGTACCAAGCTGACCTGTTACCTTGTACTCATCAGGATACTGTGCCTCGATAGCATCGATCTGATCGTTGGGAACAGAGTCAATGAACAGGTAAGAACCGTTCTGGAAGTTAGCATACAGAGAGCTGTCATCCTCGTTGAAGGGGAAGATAATCTTGTTTGTCTTAACAGCATCTGCATTGTGATAGTACTCGTTCTTCTCCATAACCATCTGGCCCTGTGTAAACTCAGTTACCTTGTAGGGACCGTTGCCGATGTATGTAGCAGCGTCAATAGCCCAAGAGTCGTTGCCCTCAACTACAGACTGCTTAACAGGCATGTATGTGGGGAATGCGAGAAGCTCGTTGAAGTAAGGAACATCGTTAGCAAGAACGATTGTGAGGGACTTGCCGTCCTCAGAAGCTGTAACGTTGAGCTTGCCCTCTGCATAGCCATCGATGCAGTCGAACATGTAGCCGTAGTCAGCAGCTGTCTCAGGAGCAATAGCTCTGTTCCAAGACCATACGAAGTCAGCAGCTGTAAGGTCAGAACCATCAGACCACTTAAGGCCGTCCTTGAGCTCGTATGTGTAAGAAACCTTACCGTCAGCTGTCTCAACAGCCTCAGGGAATGCCTTTGCACAGTCAGGAACGAGCTTGAGGGAACCGTCCTCAGCCTGCTCGTAGCCTACAAGACCTGCGAAAGCGTGGATAACGTATGTTGCACCGTCAACTGCAGAGTTGAGTGCGGGGTCGATTGTGTCCGGATAAGGACCAACGCAGACTGTCATTTCAGAAGCTACGTTTGTGCCGCCGTTATCGGTACAAGCTGTAAGACCAAGGCAAAGTACCATAACAACTGCGAGAATTAACGCAAGTGACTTTTTCATGGATTTTCCTCCTGTAAATTTTGTGTTTTATCTGCAACCAGACAAAACCAGACTGAATATAAATCAACTTAATTGATTTTGAAGTTTAGTCGGCAATTAATAATTGCCTCTTTTGTGACATGCAAAAATTATAATCGCACCGAAGGTACCACCATAACATTTACAAAGTAAATATATCACACCGCCAAAGGCGGTATATCATTCGGCTTCAGCCGAATATCACATCGTCAATGACGATATATCATTGTACGCGGACGCGTACAATGTCACGCCTCGTTGCTCTTCGCTGTTCCTCGGATTTTTGTCGGTCTCCTCTGATTTACCTAGGCAGATTTTTAAAATATCAAATCTGCATTAACAGGCAAATCCGATGTCGACCTCAAAAACCGAGGGCTCCGAGCCTCGGCGCTTCTTACAAATTCCAGCAAGCACAGAAGTGGTCGGGAGCAACCTCCGCAAGAGGCGGCATCTCAGCGGCACACTGCTCTGTTGCTCTGGGGCAACGTGTTCTGAAAGGACAGCCTGAAGGCATATTCAGAGGTGAAGGTACGTCTCCCTCAAGAACAATACGCTTGTGGTTCTTGGCGTAATCAGGGTCAGGAATAGGAACTGCTGAAAGCAGTGAAATTGAATAAGGGTGTGTAGGATGGTTGTAAATCTCGTTAGCAGGACCCATCTCAACAATGTGACCCAGATACATAACTGCAATTCTGTCGGAAATATGCTTAACAACCAGCAGGTCGTGAGCAATGAACAGATATGTGAGACCTAACTTCTCCTGAAGCTCCTCAAACATATTGATAATCTGTGCCTGAATGGAAACGTCCAAAGCAGAAACAGGCTCATCGCAGATGATGCACTTGGGATTAACAGCCAGTGCTCGGGCAATACCGATACGCTGACGCTGACCGCCTGAGAACTCATGTGCATAACGGGTAGCGTGCTCAGAGTTCAGACCTACAATTTTAAGAAGCTCTGCAATTCTTGCATCTCTCTCTGCCTTTGTTTTGCAAAGCTTATGAATATCCAAGGGTTCGCCGACAATGTCAGCAACTGTCATTCTGGGGTCAAGAGATGAATAAGGGTCCTGGAAAACCATCTGAACCTTCTTACGCATTTCATTTACAGCCTTTTTACCCTTGATAAGCTCACCGTCATAGTAAACCTCACCTGCAGTAGGCTCATAAAGATGCAGAATACTTCTGCCGACTGTTGTCTTACCGCAACCGGACTCACCAACAAGACCGAGAGTCTCTCCTTCCTTAATAGCAAAGGAAACACCGTCAACAGCCTTAAGCTTTTTGTTGCCGAAAAGACCTGTGGGAATATTAAAATGCTGTTTGAGGTCACGAACCTCCAGTAAGTATTTGTTTTCGCTCATCAGTTACGCCTCCTCTGTGGTGTTGTAGAGTGCCTCAATTTCTTCTGTGGTCACTCTGCCTGCCTCAATCATAGACTTAACATGATTCCAGCAACGCACCTGATGTGTTCCGCCCTCACAAATAAGAGCAGGGTTAGTTTCAAGACACACCTTCATTGCTGCATCGCAACGGGGTGCAAAGGGACAGCCTGCAGGAAGATTAAGAAGGTCAACTGCAGAACCGCCAATGGGCTGAAGCTTTGTGTGTTCATCGCTTACAGTAGGAATGGAACGCATAAGGCCCAGTGTATACTCATGCTTGGGATTGTAGAAAATTTCTTCTGCTGTACCTTTCTCACAAATCTGACCTGCGTACATAACGATAACTTCGTCACACATTTCAGCAACAACGCCAAGGTCGTGAGTGATAAGGATAATTGCCATACCAAGCTTCTTCTGAAGATCCTTCATAAGGTCCAGAATCTGTGCCTGAATTGTAACGTCCAGAGCAGTTGTAGGCTCGTCAGCAATAAGGATATCAGGCTCGCAAGCAAGTGCCATAGCAATCATAACTCTCTGACGCATACCGCCTGAGAACTGATGGGGATACTGCTTAATACGCCTTTCAGGCTCATTAACGCCTACAAGACGGAGCATCTCAATAGCACGCTCTTTAGCCTCTTTTTTGTTACGGTTTGTATGAAGCATAATGGCTTCCATAAGCTGGTCGCCTATAGTAAATACGGGGTTAAGGCTTGTCATGGGGTCCTGGAAAATAATAGAAATCTTATTTCCGCGGATTTTAGCCATATTCTTTTCTTTAATTCCAACAAGCTCCTTGTCCTCAAGGAGAATGCTTCCGTCTACAATCTTACCGGGATTTGCAAGAATCTGAAGTACGGAGTATGCGGAAACAGACTTACCTGAACCGGACTCACCAACAATGCCGAGAACCTTACCCTTCTCAACAGTGTAGGAAACACCGTTAACCGCTTTGACCTCACCTGCAGGTGTAAAGAAGGAGGTCTTAAGGTTTTTTACTGATAATAAACTCATTTTGTCTCCTCCTTACTTTTTCTGCTTCGGGTCGAATGCGTCACGCAGACCGTCACCGAAGAGGTTCAGGCTCAGAACAATTACGCAAATTGTCAGAGCAGGAACCAAAAGTCTGTATACATCGGAATAAATGTATGAAAGGTTCTCAGATGCAAGAGAGCCCAAAGAAGGCATAGGAATGGAAACACCAAGACCTAAGAAGCTCAGGAAGCTCTCTGTAAAGATTGCATTTGGAATCTGAAGTGCTGTAGAAATAACCATAACACTGATACAGTTGGGAAGCAGGTGCTTGCGGATGATTCGTGCAGGCTTTGCACCCAGAGCCTTAGCTGTGAGGATGAACTCCTGCTGTTTGATAGAAAGAATCTGACCGCGGATAAGACGTGCCATAGATACCCAGTAAAGCAGTGCGAATACAAGGAAGATACTAATCATACCTGTACCCAGTTTTTCAAGGAATGTACCCTCAATGAGAGGCTCCAGAGTCTGCTGGAATACAACAGAGAAAAGGATAACCATCAGCATATCAGGCAGAGAGTAGATAATATCTACAATTCTCATCATAATAAGGTCAAGCTTACCGCCAAAGTAGCCGGAGATTGAACCGTAAAGTGTACCGATAATCAGAACAATGATAGATGCAAAAAGACCAACGGAAAGAGAGATACGTGTACCGTATACAACACGGATAAAGTAATCTCGTCCCAAAGAGTCAGTACCCAACAAATGGGGGAATACCTTTTCGCCTGCATCAATCTTTGCCTGCTCGGTTGCACCATATTCCATAGGTCTTAGGTTGTTGTAGCTTGAGTCAGGAACCTGACCTTTCTGAGCAACACCAAGCTGCTGGCTGTAGGTGTAGGGATAAACCATAGGAATAACAATAACGGCAATAATAATGAAGATAAGCAGGAATGCACAGGTAATAGCTACCTTGTTCTTCCAAAGTCTTCTCATACCGTCTTTAAAGAAAGTAACGCTCTCGCGTTCAATTATCTGCTGTTCCTTTTCTGCAGCAGAAGCCTTTTCCCATTTAGACAAATCCAGCTGAAAGCTCAGGGGATTTTTCTTGGGCATTGAATTATTACTCATCACAAAATCCTCCTTAAGACAAGTCTACTCTTGGGTCGAACAGCTTGTAAAGGATGTCCGACAGGAGCATCATAACAACGACTATAATAGCAAGGAAGATGGTTGTACCCATAATCATGGTATAGTCACGGTTGATAATACTTGATACGAAATATTTGCCGAGTCCGGGAACAGCAAAGATTTTCTCAACTACAAGAGAACCTGTAAGGATGAAAGCAATCATAGGTCCTGCGTATGTAATTACAGGAGTTACTGCATTCTTAAGAGCATGCTTGAAAAGCACCTTAGAGGGTGCAACACCCTTAGCACGTGCTGTACGAATATAGTCCTGACCCAGTACATCCAGCATACTGGAACGTGTGAGTCGGATAACGTATGCCATGGGATACAGCATAAGGGATATGATAGGAAGCACCAAACCTGCCGCCGTCTGTCCGTTTGCAGGGAACACTCTGGTTTCAACACACAAAAGCCACAACAGAAGTGTTGCCACAATAAAGGACGGCATAGCAACAAAGGCAGTGGAGAGCACCATAATAATACGGTCTACTAATTTATTATGGAACACTGCAGCAAGTGAACCGAACACAAGTCCCAGTGCAATAGCACCTGCGGCTGCAATAAGACCCATCTTTGCACTGGTGGCAAAGCCTTCCATAATAACATCTGTTACCATACGGCCGTCCATCTTCATAGAAGGACCGAAGTCAAATCTGATAGCACCCTTAAGGTAATTTAAGTACTGCTCACCCAAAGGTTTGTCCAAGCCAAACTTAGCCTCAAGAGCAGCCATAGTCTCAGGTGTGACTGACTTTTCACTCATAAAGGGGCCGCCAGGGATGAAGTTCATTATGAAGAAAGTAATAGTAATAACCAAGAAAATGGTGATTACAGCAAGTACAGCTCTCTTCAATATGTAATAGAGAAATTTCTTGTCCATTTTGTTCCCGTTCCTTGTAATAAATTTTCTTAAAATTGCGTACCTGTCGCATTTTTATTTACTCATTATACAAAATTACAGAGAATAATGCTGATATTAACGAGATAATCGTTTTGGAAACTACATTTATATGAGTAAATTTAGACAAAATACTTTGCCTTTATATAGTAACTTGATACTATTTTAACATAAAAATCACGATATTTGGTAACGCGAAGCACACCGTACCACAACCTGTGGATATACCTAAAACACACAACCCCGACTGCTTTTTAGGAGTCGGGGTTGCATTATATATAGTATATAACCCTAATATAATCAGTTACGTCTGGGACGGCGGTTGTCTCTGCCACCGCGACTATTATCTCTGCGAGGTCTGTCAGCAGTTACATCATTTTCAGGTGTAAGACCGTCAACCTCAATGAGAACATCACGTCTTGAAAGGTTAAGTCTGCCCTTGTCGTCAATCTCCATTACCTTAACGCGGATAACATCGCCAACGTTTACAACGTCTGTTACCTTGTCGGTACGCTTAACGTCAAGCTGAGAAATGTGAACAAGACCTTCCTTACCGGGAGCAATCTCAACGAATGCACCGAAGTCCATAATGCGTGTTACCTTACCAAGATACATTGCACCGGGCTCGGGATCAATAGCGATAGTCTCAACAATTGCAAGGGCTCTGCGGCACTGCTCAATGTCGATACCTGATACGAATACCTGACCGTTGTCGCCGTCCTCCTCAATGTCAATCTTAACCTGACACTGAGCCTGAATCTCCTTGATAACCTTGCCGCCCTTACCGATAACCTCAGAAATCTTGTCTGCAGGAATGGTAGTTGTGAGCATCTTGGGAGCATACTTGGAAAGCTCTGCTCTGGGAGCTTCAATAGCCTTGAGCATAACCTCGTCAAGGATGTAGTTACGAGCTACGTGAGTCTTCTCAAGTGCTTCCTTTACCATCTCAGGTGTAAGACCGGAGATTTTAAGATCCATCTGGATAGCTGTAATACCATCGTGTGTACCTGCTACCTTAAAGTCCATATCGCCGAAGAAGTCCTCAACACCCTGAATGTCAACCATTGTCATCCAACGGTCGCCCTCTGTGATAAGACCGCAGGAGATACCTGCAACAGGAGCCTTGATGGGAACACCTGCATCCATAAGAGCAAGTGTACTGCCGCAAACAGAACCCTGAGAAGTAGAACCGTTAGAAGAAAGAACCTCAGAAACGAGTCTAATGGAATAAGGGAACTCCTCAACTGAGGGAATTACGGGAACGAGAGCTCTCTCTGCAAGAGCTCCGTGACCGATTTCACGTCTGCCGGGACCGCGGCTGGGTCTTGTTTCACCAACTGAATAGCTGGGGAAGTTGTAGTGGTGCATATATCTCTTGGTCTCTTCCTCGTCAATGCCGTCAAGGAGCTGACCCTCAGCAACAGTACCGAGAGTTGCAACTGTGAGAACCTGTGTCTGACCACGTGTGAAAAGGCCTGAACCGTGAACTCTGGGAAGGATAGAAACCTCAGAAGCAAGGGGTCTGATATCGTTCATACCTCTGCCGTCAACACGCTTCTGCTCATCAAGGAGCCAGCGACGAACAATGTACTTCTGAACCTTGTAGAGGCACTCGTCAATCTTTGCTTCACAGTCGGGATAAATCTCGTCAAACTTTGCGTGAACAGCCTCGTAGATGGGCTGGAGTCTTGCATCACGTACAGTCTTATCGTCTGTGTCCATAGCAACCTTGATATCCTCCTCGGAGAATGCCTTGATTGCCTCGAACATCTCAGCATCAGGCTCGTTTGAGGGGTAGGAGAACTTCTCCTTACCAATCTCAGCCTGAATACCCTTGATGAACTCAATAATCTGCTGGTTAGCCTCATGGCCTGCCATAATAGCATTGTACATAACCTCGTCGCTTACACAGTTAGCACCTGCCTCAATCATAGCAATACGGCTGTCTGTGGAAGCAACTGTTGTTGCCATTTCGGAAACCTCACGCTGTGCTGCAGTGGGGTTGATAACGAACTCACCGTCAACGTAGCCTACAGAAACACCTGAGATAGGACCGTTCCAGGGAATATCGGAAATGGAGATAGCAATAGATGTACCTACCATTGCAACAATTTCGGGCTGGCAGTCAGGGTCAACAGACATTACTGTACATACAACAGAAACGTCATTTCTCATATCCTTGGGGAACAGAGGACGGATAGGTCTGTCAATAACACGGCTTGTAAGGATTGCCTTCTCAGAAGGTCTGCCCTCACGCTTTAAAAAGCTGCCGGGAATTTTGCCTACAGAGTAGAGCTTCTCCTCAAAATCTACAGAAAGAGGGAAGAAATCAATACCCTCTCTGGGCTTTGCTGCACCTGTTACAGCAACGTGAACTACGGTCTCACCGTAGCGAACAAGGCAAGCACCGTTTGCCAGCTGAGTAGTTTTACCTGTCTCAACAACAAGGGGTCTGCCTGCAAATTCAGTTTCAAATGTTCTGAATTTGTCAAAAGTCATAGCTTTGTTTGCCATAATAAATCCTCCTGTAAAAATAAAATTTATATTTACAGGGATTTTTGCTGATTTAGCAATAAAACCAAGGGTTCAAACAAATAGTGGTTTAGCTTTTATCAAAACTTTCAAGCCATCTTGAACCATTCGTTTTACCGCTAAACTTAAGCAATAAAATCCCTGTTATAAACGGAATACAGGGCAAACGGCAAAAAGCCGTCTGCCCCTTGTGTTTGTGATTATTTACGGATGCCGAGTCTTGCGATGATAGAACGGTATCTCTCAATATCAATCTTTGTCAGGTAAGCAAGAAGAGCTCTTCTCTGACCAACCATCTTCAGCAGACCTCTGCGGCTGTGATGATCCTTCTTGTGCTCCTTGAGGTGCTCAGTAAGGTCGTTGATTCTCTTTGTAAGCAGAGCAATCTGAACCTCAGGAGAACCTGTGTCACCCTCATGGAGAGCATACTCGTTGATAATTGCAATCTTTTCTTCTTTAAGCATTGTGTAAACCACCTTTTTTAAATATTACCCACAGACACAGGGAAGGGACGGTGACTCCGCATTGCGGCATACTCCCAAATCCGTGAAAGGGGCGAAAACATCAGTATTATATCACAGATGTTTTAAAATGTAAAGTCTTTTTTGCTATACAGAAATATCAATAAATATCTGCCATATAGTCTGATTATTCATCAAGATTCTCAAAAAATGCCTTAAGCTGTTTCTTCTGTTCGTTAGTAAGCACTCTGTACTGAGCAAGCAATGCTTTCTCTTCCTTTGAAAGAGTGTAAATTCTCGGATCACGAGGATCAAGAACCGCCTCTTCCCTTTGCTCTGTGATTTCTTCTTCAGCAGGCTCTGTAACATCGCTGACACGGACAGCTATTCTTCCGTCTTCATCAGGCAGAAGCAGTGCAGGGTCTACATTAAAAACAGATGCCAGCTTTTTGAGAGCCTTTAAGTCAGGCTCAGTTGTACCACGCTCATAGTATGCATAGGTCGAACGGTCTATATGCAGAACGTCCGCCACCTGTTGCTGCGTTAGAGTACAGTTTGTTCTTAGAGTCTTAAAAACCAGACCCAATTCCTTTGACATATTTACCACCCCATAAATCGTACATAATAGTACGTTATACTTCTATTATGCACGTGAATTCCGCCCACGCACGATTTTGTGAAATCTTCCCACCTAAAATTCACAAAAATATTTTTACTGTAACAAAACAACTCCTTTGCAGAAAGTATTTATTGAATTCGGGTTAAATATGCTGTATAATTATAATGTTATATTTATAGTTGCTGGTGTAGCTCAGTCGGTAGAGCAGCTGATTCGTAATCAGCAGGTCGCGTGTTCAAGTCACGTCACCAGCTCCAACAAAAGCCCACTTTTGTTCGGTAGACAAAAGTGGGCTTTTCATTATTATTCAAAACAACACATTTCGCCCCGAACGTTAATATGTGTCCTATTAGGTTATTCCGATTATTTTATCATATCCTAATAGGATATACAATAAAAATTATCAAGAAAGGGTGAGAAATGTGCTTGATTACACTGCTATAGGTGAACGGATAAAAACACTAAGAAAAGAAAAAGGCTGGACACAGGCACAGCTTGCAGAAAACTCAGGAGTAGAGCCTTCCCATATTTCTCACATCGAACGTGCAGCAACCAAGCTCAGCCTGCCCACTCTTATAAGCCTTGCCAACACTTTGGGTGCTACACTTGACGAATTAGTATATGGAAGCCTTATAAAAAGCTCTCATGTGTCTATCAATATAATAGATAACCTGCTGAGCGATTGCACTTCTGGTGAGCTGAAAGCTTTAACAGAAGTGATTAAGACAACAAAAAACATTCTACGCAGTAAAAACAACTAAAGAGACCGGCTATTGCTCCGTCTCTTTTCTTTTTGCTGGCTATGGGTTACTATGAGAGAAAAAGGCATTACCACCTATCAACTACGCGAAAAAAGCGGGATTGACAGTAAAACCATCCGTAGGCTAAAGGCAAACGAAAATATAGAAACAAAAACTCTTTCAAAGCTCTGTACAGTGCTCCACTGCTCTCTTGAGGATATTGCAGAATACATTCCTGACTAAACTCTCATCCCCGACATTTCCTTGTCGGGGATTTTATTTTCAAAAAGGGATTGACATTTATATACCGTTCGGTATATTATATCAACAGGAGATGACTTTATGGTGGAAAACAAAGACAACAAACAAATCCTGATATGCTGTGCACTGGAGCTTTTTTCAAAAAAAGGCTTTGACGGTACATCAACTGCAGAAATTGTAGAATCAGCAGGAGTCACCAAGCCGACTATGTATCACTACTTCGGTTCTAAGGAGGGCTTGCTCTCTGATGTTCTGAGTCTTTATTACGGCAGGTTCCTTGAGGATTTGGAGAAAGCCGTAACACTTCCCGAGGACATTCCCCTTACATTTTTCCGAATTGCAAAGGTTTACTTTGACACTGCTCAGGGCAATGTGCCCTTCTTCCGCTTTCGTGCAGGGCTTACACTCCGTGACGGCGAGGACACAGCCTACATTGCCGCAAAGAAATTTATCGACATGGAAAGCAGTATTATCACGGACTTTTTTAACAAGGCATCACAGCATATCGGCAATATACGAGGCAAAGAAGACTTATGTACTATAAGTCTCATAGGTACTATTAACGCTACTATCAGTGCCTATCTGCACACAGGGGACGATGCACTTATTTCAGACGATACCATATACCGTTTGCGTCAGCAGTTTTTATATGGCATTTTCTCTTAATGCCATTTTTATATAATCTTACTATACCATTCAGTATACAAAAGGAGTAATTATGAAAACTTTTGAACCTAAAGAATGTATTTTTTATCAGATTTATCCCATAGGCTTCTGCGGTGCTCCCAAACTAAACGCTGGTGAACCTGTAGTAAACCGCATTGAGAAAATCAGCAAATGGATACCCCATATGAAGTCAATCGGCATAAATGCTTTGTATCTGGGTCCAATATTTGAGTCAGGCTCTCACGGCTACGATACCTACGACTTCCGACTTATCGACTCAAGACTCGGCACAAATGAGGATTTCATCAAGGTTTGCAAGGACCTTAAGGAAGCAGGCATACACCTTGTTCTTGACGGTGTATTCAACCACGTAGGCAGAGGCTTCTTCGCAGTTCAGGATGTCCTTAAGAACCGTGAACGTTCTCCTTACTGCGATTGGATATCAGGACTTCGTTTTGACTGGAATAACAGTTATAACGACAATCTCCACTACGACTCTTGGGCAGGCCACGAGCTGCTTGTAAAGCTCAACCTGAAAAATCCCGATGTAAAGGAGTATTTGTTGTCTGCAGTTGATATGTGGATTGACAAGTTCGGCATTGAGGGTCTGAGACTTGACGCGGCGGACTGCATTGACCACGATTTCTTCAGAGAACTGAGACGCCGTACAAAGGAAAAGAATCCTGACTTCTGGCTTATGGGTGAGATTACAAACTCCAGCGATTACCGCGTGTGGGCAAACGGCGAAATGCTTGACTCTGTTACAAACTATGAGTGCTACAAGGGACTTTACTCCTCTGTTAATTCCAAAAATATGTTTGAGATTGCCCACGGCATAGCAAGGCAGTTCGGTCCTTGGGGACTTTACAAGGACATCACCCTGTACAACTTTCTTGACAACCACGATGTAAACCGCATTGTGAATATGATAAACAACAGAAAATATCTTAATAATCTCTACACCCTTATGTACACTATGCCCGGTACACCCAGCATTTACTATGGAAGCGAGTGGGCAATCGAGGGCAAAAAGGAGCACCACAGCGACGCACCCCTCCGCCCTGCAATCAATGTAGAAAATCCTGATATTATTGACAGAGAGCTTCTGGAACACTTAAAAAAGCTAGCAGAAATTCGCCAGAACTCCCATGCTCTTATGCACGGCAAATACGAGGAAGTACAGATTCAAAGCGAGCAATATGCCTTTGCACGTACAAGCGACAAGGAGACAGCAGTAATTTTCATAAACAACGCTCCCGAAAGCAAGACTATGTATGCTGACTTCAGAGGCAGACACTTTGAAGTAAATATCCCCGCATATTCATCAGAAATTATCAAAATGTAAAAGCAAACACCTGCTGAAATTAAAACCTCAGCAGGTGTTTTATGTTAGTTAATAGTTATTTCTCTATGTGCAAAGCTCTGTGCCTCGGCACTGTCATGAGTTACAAGGATGACAGCGTGGTTTCTGAGCTTATCAAATACACGCTGTGACACCTCGGCACGCAAATCCTCGTCAAGTCCTGTGAAGGGCTCGTCCAAGAATACAGAGCTTCCCTCGCCTGCCAAAGTCCTTGCAATTGCAAGTCTGCGTTTCATTCCTCCTGAAAGTTCCTCAGGGTACATCTCCTCAGTACCCTCAAGGGACACAAGCCTCAGTAGTTCTCCTGTGTCAGCACTTCGGTTTACAAAGAGTATGTTTTCTTTAACCGTCAGCCAAGGAAGAAGTCTGTCCTCCTGAAAGAGGAAGTTTACTCCTCCGACTAATTGCACCTTGCCTTTATCAGGCTTCATAAGCCCTGAAAGTATCATCAACAATGTGGTTTTGCCTGCACCTGACACACCACGCAGTGCCACAACCTCACCTGCATTTACCTGAGCAGTTACATTTGTGAGCACTTGTTTGTCCCCGTAGGATTTATATACACTCTCTGCTTTTATATATCCGTTACGAACTTTGCCCTCAGTCCTCTTGGAAGCTTTTTCTTTCACAGAAAACCTCAGAGATGTATGTGACAGAAGCTTTACAAAAGCTCTCTCAAAAATAATGCTCAGTGCTATTACTACCACTGTCCATGCAAACTTACCCTCTGAGTCAAGGGTTACCTTTGCAGTGTTAAGCTGTTGACCTACCGAGCCTTGAGTTGAGCCTAAAATCTCTGCGGCAATACCTGATTTCCATGCAAGTCCTAAGGCTGTGGAAGCACCAGCAATGAAGTAAGGATATACTGAGGGAACGTAAATATAAAGAAGCTTTGAGAAAAATCCTACAGAATAGCTCTCTGCCATTTGCAGAAGCTTTTTGTCCGTGTTTTTTATACCCTCATAGGTGTTACCCCAGATTATAGGAAACACCATAAGCCCTACTATGAACAAGGGTACCGCCTGATTTGTCACCCAGACGATAATAATAACCGTCATAGATGCCACAGGAGTTGCTCTGGCAATGCTGATTACAGGCTTCATCAGGTCATACATAAGACCTGATGCATAGGTAATTCCTGCAAGCAATAGACCAAGGGCGATACCGCACAGATAACCCAAAAGTATCCTACCAACAGAAGAGGCAGTTATCACCCAGAAGTCCCCTGTAAACAGAAGCTCCCAAATTCTCTTTGCAACGCCCAAAGGGGATGGAATAATAACATCCATCCCCACCACGTTATAAATTATCTGCCATACTCCTATCCAAAAGGCAAAAACACCTATGGATATGAGTATTCTTTTTGCAATCTCACAAGGAGATTTTTTAATCTTTTCGGTTTTATTTTTATCAGTCAATATCTTTGTAGATATAGTAGAAGTCCTCATTGGGAAGTGTACCTCCTACGGATGCGGAATTTGCATCAAAAAGCACCTGCAGGTTATCCTTTGTAAGGGTCACCATTTCATCACCAGCAATAAAGGTGATGTAGCTATTGGGGATTGCTTTCTTAGCAAGGGGTGCTTTGGGAATGATACCTGCATCAACAATCATCTGTGCAGCTTCGTCAGTAGCTTTGTTAATAAACTCAACAGACTCCTTGTACTCCTCAAGGAACTCGTCAATCTCACCGGCATAAGCGTCTGCAAAATCCTTGCGTGCAATTACACAGCCCTGAACAAGCTTTGTGCCGTACTTTGCTTCCCACTCCTTTGTAAGGTCAAGTGCAACCTTAACATCTGCATTCTGAACAGTAGCAGAGGTTACATTCGGCTCAGGAAGAAGAGCAATTTCAGCCTCACCTGCAACAATGAGAGAAGCAACATCACTGTGCTCTGACTTATACTCAACTGTAACGTCCTCGCCAACTGTGAGTCCGCTGTCTGTGAGAAGCTTGTTAAGAATATACTCAGGAGTTGCACCCTGACCTGCAGAAACAATTGTCTTGCCTCTCAGATCCTCAATAGAGTTAATCTCAACGCCGTTTGTTACAATGTAGGTAACGCCCAGTGTATTGAGAGCAAGGAGCTTTACTCTGCCCTGAGTCTTGTTATAAAGAACGGAAGCAAGGTTTACAGGACAAGCTGCAACGTCTGCATCGCCGTTGATGATAGCTGCTGAAATCTCCTCAGGAGCAGAAACAACAGTAAAGTTACGGTCCTTGTCGTCCTCGTCTTTTTCGTCTGCAATCATCTCTGCCATTCCCATACCTGTGGGTCCTTTGAGAGTGTAAACATTCATTACCTCACCATCAGCAAGGGTGTTCTTTACCTCTGTAGCAGCCTGAGTAGGTGCCTCAGTAGGTGTATTAGTGGTTTCGTTATTGCCGCCTGTGCATGCTGCCATAGTAAGCATCAGCACCAAAGCCATAAGAATTGATAAAATTGAAACTGTTCTTTTCATATACAGAACCTCCTATTGATTTTTCATATATATTATATTACAATATTTATATAATCTATGTTGCCACAGCAACGCATTTTACTTTATAAGGAACTGACAATGAAAAAATACTACAAAACACTTATGAAAAGCCAGCCTTTTTTGGGTTTTTCCGAAGAAGAGCTGGAAAACGTCCTCGCCTTTCTCAGTATAACTCCTGTAAGCTACCCTAAAGGAAGTACAGTTTTCAATCAAGGTGACAAAATCACTCATTCAGGCATACTTCTTGAAGGCAGTATAATTGCAGAAAGCGTATCCTACTCAGGAATAAGGCGAGTTATACAAACACTCAAAGCAGGCGACCTTTTCGGAGATGTGCTGATGTATTCGGAAAATGACCCTACTCCTGTGACCACCTTAGTTAAAGAGGATTCAATGGTAATACTTCTGAATATTACTGAGCTTATGGAAAAATCCTGCAACCCATTATGCAGACGAGTTCTCACCAATATTCTGCACGGACTGGCAGACAAATTCTGGACTCTCAACAGAAAAATCGCTTATCTTTCCTGCAAAGAAATGCGTGCAAAAATTGCAATGTTTCTCCTTGATATGCAAAAGAGATATTCCTCTATGACCTTCATAGTTGAATACTCCAGAGAGGAGCTTGCCTCCCTCTTAGGAGTTAACCGCTCAGCACTGTCCAGAGAGCTCAGCCGTATGCAGACAGAAGGCATCATAAGCTTTTACAAAAGCTCTTTTAAGATTGAAAATATGCAAACACTGAAAGAGTGTTTATGAAAGGACAAATTGATATGAAAAAGAAAACAAAAACAGTTTTAATTACCATTGCTTGTATTTTGGTTGCGGTTATTGCAGGAACTATTATAGGAGGGCTGATTTGTAACAAGGCTCTTGAGCTTAATGTTGTCAATGTAACAAGCAATGACCTACCTAAAAGCTTTGAGGGCTTTCGGATTGCACATATCTCCGACTTGCACAATACTGAGTTTGGCAAGCAAAATGAAAAACTCCTGAAGATGATAAGGGACGCAGAGCCTGACATTATTGCCATTACGGGCGATGTTGTAGACTGCCACAGAACGGACGTGGATATTGCCCTGAATTTTGCAAAAAAAGCTATGGAAATTGCACCTTGCTACTATGTTGCAGGAAACCACGAAGCACGTGTACCTGATGATTTTCATAAGCTTCTAAAAGGCTTTGAGGAAGCAGGAGTTACGGTGCTTCGCAATGAAAGGGTTGAAATCACAAGAGGCGAAGATAAAATAAACATTCTGGGCATTGACGACCCTGATTTCACATATATGAGTTACTCTGTAAACCAGAGCAGTATTGCAGGTAATGCAATCGAAGCTATTGCACCTGAAAACGAAGAGGAGTTCACACTGTTGCTTTCTCATCGCCCTGAGTTGTTTGATGTTTACAAAGAACACAGCATCGACCTTACTCTCTCAGGTCACGCACACGGAGGTCAGGTTAGACTGCCCTTTGTTGGAGGACTTTACGCACCTCACCAATGGCTATTGCCTGAATACGACAGCGGACTTTACACAGAAGATGGAGCAAATCTCATAGTAAGCCGCGGTATCGGCAACTCCCTTTTTCCTCTAAGAATTTTTAATCCGCCTGAGGTTATTCTTGTTGAGCTGACACAGGAATAAAAATTAAACACAATACAACAAACGAACCCCCGACAGGTATCTGTCGGGGGTTTTGTTATTCCGATTACTCATCGGATTTTGAAATTATAGAATGAACAATAAGCCTTACTGTGCTGTGACAGTCTTTGTAGCCTCAGCCAGCTCAGAGTATGCAACTCGTACAATACCATTTGCATCTCTGTACTGAACAAAGCTCTTAGCATACCAGGTTTCATTATTCTGAACACTTGGAATTGTTACAGAGTAACTGCCTGTCTTGCTCTTGCTTTGATTAATAGCAGGAACATACTGGAAGACATTCTCATCAATTGTACCAACTCCGAATGTATCACTGTAGTAATGCTTCTTCTCTACAAGAAGTACACCTGTGTTTATAATCTCGCATCCGGAATTTGTTGCATCCCATGAGAAGAATACAGTGTTTGCATCACCAAGAGTATTTGCATCAATGTCTACAGTAGAAACTATATTGTAGTCAATTGCCTGTGACTCTGCTACGTACACAGCAGTAAGCTCTGTGTTCTTATGGGGATAGAACTTATACTCTGCTTTGTAGCTTACAATTCTTTCCTGCTCATCCTGCCAGTATGCAAACTTCTGACCTGCAGGTGCACTGTCAGCCTTGACAATAGTTGCCTTGTATGCAGTGTAAATATCGTCAACACCGCCGCCGCCTGAGCTCTGAACAGAGCCGTTGTTTACTACAACCTTGAAGTAAACATTCTTTTGTGTCCACTTAGTTGTTACTGTAAAGTTCTCGCCTGCGTTAATCTTAGCAACAATTTCTGCTTCAGAGAGATCCCATCCTGCAAATGTGTATCCGGGATAGTCAACAACCTTAGGAATTTCAATCTCATAAATCTCATCAGGGCTGTAGTACTGAACCTCAATAATCTGATTTGTCTTATCATTTTTGAAGGTTACAAGACTCTCTCCTGCTGAATCAACAGCATACATAGCAACCAGAACATCGTTACCTGATGTATAGAAGCTGTATGTAGAGTCAGTTGAAACAACCTCGCCTGTCTTAGCATTTACCCAACCAATAAAGCTATTATCATTGTTGGTTTTTGCTTTAACGGTAACAAGCTGACCAAAGTCCATACTTGAGTTCATATACTTAGTACCAACAGATCTTGAAGTACCGTTGTCAACGCTCATTTCAATGTCACTACCGCCTGAAGACTTAAGCTCAAGGTAACCAGTAGTACCTGCTACTGTAGGAGTAGAGGTGTACTGAGCAACAACAGTTATATCCTCTGTGATGTTGCTGATGTCTGCACTCCAGCCTGAGAATGTGTAGGTATTGTATACATCTGCAGGTCTTGTGGGAGTACCTACGTAAGTTGCTGCAAAGCCTTCCTTAACACTTGCTGTACCAATAACAGTACCATCGTAATTCTTGAAGGTTACTGTATGGTAGGTTCTGTATGCTGCCTCAATTTTCTCCTCTGCAGGCAGATTTATATCATTCATATAAACCTGTGAATCGGATGCCTTCACATAGCCGGGGAAGTGACCCTGTTTGTCACGGAGGGGCTCATAGTCTGCAAAGGTAAGTGTGCTGTTAATATCACTGTTCCACTGCTTGATTGCATTGGACCACATACGTTCCATCATGCTGTAGTAATTACCGTTACCTGAGTGAGCACCTGTAGATTTGTTGTATGTACCATACTCATCATAACAGCCGTTCCATACTTCTACCTCACTGTTCAGACCTGCAAAGTCATTCCAGATCATGAAGTATCCGCCTGCAAGCTTGTCGCCTGAGTAGTCGTTTGCCGCACCCATATTGGTGTCTGTGTAAGCACCGGTCTTGGAAGGACTCCACTCGTTGTAAATATAGTCTTCCTGATTTCTGTAGAACCACCAATTAGTATTAGCGGGGTCGCGGGCATCCTGGTGTCCGTTAACACCTGCACCGGTATTTGCAACACGGAGAACATAGTATGTCCAGAAGTTTACACCGCTGTAAATCTGTCTTCCGTCTGATGCAATCTGACTTGCAGTCTTCAGGTATTTCTGGGAAGTGGTCTCATAAGGCAGCCAGTAAACGATATCAATGTCACTGTCAAGTGCTACAGATGATGTATAGTTCTTATATACAAAGTCATTATACATTCTTGTTCTGTAACCGTGGTCCTTCAGAATATCATTAACATCATTTACATAGTTGATGAAGTCTGTATATGTCCAGGGGTCAGTGGATGCAAGAACAACTTCGTCAGCACCGATGTTGAAGTGAGTCGAACCTGCATAGTATGCAAAGAATGCTGCAATATCGTTATACATTGCATAAGCAAAGTTCTTTACTGCAGTATCACCCAGGTTAAGTACACTCCAGCTAGTGCTTCTGTAACTAATATTGGCAGGCAGTGTGTAGTTTTTGCCGCCGTATGTGAAGTTTCTAATGGATGAATTGGAGTTTGATGATACTGTGTTATAGTACAGTTGTGTCATATAGTCAACATGAGCAGGAGTATCAAAGGAAGGAATAATATCAATGTGATACATCTTAGCTGTCTCACATATTTCAATGATTTCTTCTGTTGTCAGATACTTGCCGTTAACTTCTCTGAAGTCAGACCATACCCAACTAGGAGGATTATCACCGCATACCCAAGAGAAGTCGTTGCCTGTCATCTCGGGAACCTCAGCCAGTGCCTTGTCACCCCAGAAGTCCATACGCATACCGCCGTCTTCTGACATGTGAAGCTCGATAGCATTGTAACCCATCCAGGAAAGCTGTGCGATATAGTTCTTAACACCCTCAACAGACATATACTTTCTTGCAACATCAAGGTGAAGTGCACGCTCCTTAGTATCGGGAGCATCAATAATTGTGAAGCCCTTGATTGCATTTGTGCCTGCTGCACGGAAGTGCTTCTGAAGAGTATTCAGACCATAGAGCATACCGTCAGAATTTCTTGTGTACAGCTTTGCAGTTGTTATAGCACCTGCACCAAGGTCTGTTGATGAAATCTCAAGCTTGTATGCCTCATCGTAGTTTGCAGTACCTGCGAAGTAATCCTCATTTACATAAACAAGAATATCGCCTGCTTCTGCATACTTTGCAAGACCCCACACAACATCCATATCGTAGCCGTCTGCTGCAAACTGACGCTGTACAAGCTGTGCTGTGTCCAGAACATCCTGAGCAGGAGCATTAGACTCACTGCCTGTTACAACATAAATCTTGCTGGTATCCTTGATTGCAAAGTCTACTGCTGTGTTCGCTGTGAATGTATCGTACAGAGGCTTCATTGCACTTGTGTCTGTGCCTGTAATTACGGGCTCAGCAGGAGTTGTTGTATCTGTACCGCTGCCTGTTCCGCCCTGCTTAGACTCTGTAACAGCTGTCATCTGGTCAACAATCTCAATAAAGCCAACAAACTTAGATGAATCCAGAGTGTTACCGTTGCTGTCAAGAATTGTATTTCCAAGCTCCTCGCCGTAAATAACATCGGGAACCTCTGTTTCATTAAGTGTCAGAAGCTCAAGTCCGTTATACTTAAGGCTTGTGTAAGAAGCCATACCTGTGGGATCAGTGTTTGCTACTCTGAGTGCAACCTGATATCTGTTGTTCACCTCATCGTAGGGACATTCAGTGTAAGGAATTGTGAAGTACTGCTCTGCAGAAGAAGTGATGGTAGTCAAAGGTCTCCATACATATTCGTCTGTGTCAGCGTTATATGCACCGTACTCAATCTGTGCCATAAGCTTGCCTACGTTAGCCTTGCCAATGTAGCTTGCGTAATCCATTGCCTTAACAGCAACCTGAAGGTTTGCTACTTCTTTGTCTGTCTCTGTTACATAGAATACGAGAGCAGTCTTTTCACTGTCTGTAGACTCAATCATGTAAACCTCGTTGTTAGGACCTGCAAGGAGGTAGTCGTTAACGCTGTTTACTGTGTTGTTAGTCCATCTGGTGTTGTGGTCGCCGGGAACCACGTTATTACGGTTTTCAATCCAGGTACTTGTACCGCCTGATACTGAGAGACCGTCTGTGTCGTCATACTTAACAGCAAACGCCTGTCTGTCAGCAATGAGGTTTCTTATCTCAGAGAAGGTTGCACCGTTTTCTGTGTCGATGTAAGCATCGTTAACACCGTCACCGCTGATTGTCTTAGAGCCGTAAACCTCAACCTCGTTTGCCATTACCCACCAGTTGTCTTCAGTAAGGAAGCCGAAGCACATACGAACATATCTGCCTTCAACAGCTTCGTCAAGCTTAAGCTCTGCCCAGTAGGGGTCAGTGGGATTGTAGTTAATGTTGGAGGGGCTACCTACACGCTTCCAGTCTTTTCCGTCTGTTGATACATAAACATCAATATATGATGGAGCACCAAGATCCTTATTACCAACATGAAGTCTGAACTCATCAAGGCTATATTCGCCTTCAAGATCAAGTGTAAACTGACCATAAGGAGAACCGTCTGCCGCAGTCTTTGAGTTGAGTGATCTATGATATCCGAACCAGCCCTCTCTGCCTGTAGCGAAGGAAGGATCAATATAATCTGTTGCTACACCATCAGTGAGGTTTGCAGTGTAGTAGTAGCCGTTCAGTGAGCCTGCTTCAGCAACTACTGCATCTGTATATGTCTTGCCAAGTGCAAGATTCTTTCTTTCAGTAATCTGAGCAGAACCACTCAGAGGCTGATAAATACGAACACCGTCAATGCACAGGTAGGAGGTCTTTGTGGGAGGATCCTTAGACTTATCTGTCCAGTTAGAGTAGTCGTACATAGGAACACCTGAAAGGTTTACTGTGTACTTGCCGAAGTCAAGTCCGTTAACTCTGATAAGAGGAACAGAAACAATAGATTCTGTACCGCCGTCAGCACCGTTATCAAACTCTGTAATAACAATTACTCTCTTAACCTGCTTGCCGTTTTTGTCAAGGATTGTAGCCACAAGAGTACCTGACTCAACTGCATGGGTGTGACCAATAAGCTCAAATCCTGTACCTGTGAAGTCAAAGGTAGCAAAGGTGTTTCTGTCGTTAATATATACGTCAGTCAGGGAGCCACCGGTCATCTCATCATTTTCAGATCCTTGGTATGTCTTGTCGTTACCATACTGCTGGTTCTGGTCAATGCTCTGTGTGAGACTGCCTGTGCCCTGTCCATAATGTGTAATTACATTAGCAGTATCATCCTTATATGTAATTCCTGCGAAGGTGTCTTCGTAGTAAACTACTGATGCAGGAAGAACTGAAACTTTCTTAAGCATCTGAACTTCCTTGCCGATATTAATTGCCTGACCCAGAGGTGTGGGCTTCTGGCTTGTGTTAATATCGGTCTCATGAACAGTAATTGCTAACCAAAGGTCATACACACTGTCCATAAAGTCAGTGGGAGTAAAGGTAAAGCCTTCCTTCTCAGCATTCTCACCATAAACAATATTTGCGGTGTGCTTTGTCTGCATAGTTTCATAGGAACCTATTGTATAACCGCCGTCATCATAAACGGTAACAATATTCTCCCCACCCAGGTAGAACAAGGAAATATCTCCTGTCTGTTTACCGTTATTGTTATTGTTTATAATAAACTTATTGTGAGATTTGGGAAGTGTAAAGCTGTATGTACCATCCTCGTTCTTGGTGGCAGCTTCACCGGGCCAGCCAGTGCCGCCTGCAGAGTCACTCCAGTGGTGAACGTAAACCTCGCCCCAAGTATCAGGTACTGTAATTTTCAGAGTAGCGTCCTTAATTGATGTTGTGTTACCACTCTCTTCAACAACATACTGGTTTGTCTTGTTAGGAACCAGCAGAAGGTCAGGTGTCTGATTGTCATTATTATTGTTAATAATAACCTTGGTAGCACCGTTGGGAACACTCAAGTAGTACTCGTTATCTCCAAGGTCCTCAGCTGCTGTGCCTGGCCATGCAGGGCCAACATCGCCTGAATCATTAAAGAAGTAGAAGTAAGCACTTTCCCAATTAGAAGGAACTGTTGCAAAAACACTTGTATTGTTAATAAGTTTATTAACTGCAATCCATGTTTCCAGTCCCGGTGTAATAGTAAGGTCAACAGTCTGAGTGCTTGTGCCCTGTTTTCCATCATTGATAATTACGTTAGATATATCTGCGGGAATCTCAGCAGTATAAACGCCGTCATCTCCCTTAGTCATAGCAGTGCCGGGCCACTCAAGACCTGCGTAGCTTCCGTTACTGTTCCAGTAGTATACAGCGGCACCCTCCCAATCAGAAGGCACTGTTGCATGAAGCGTCACATTTTCTGTAGAACGTGAAGAAACAGCATTATAGTAATCAATATTCAAATCATCACTATGGCCTGCAGGAGTATTGCTAACAGTAATCCATGTTTCCTGACCTGCGTAAACTACCAAGTCAGATGTCTGTTTACCATTATCTCCGTTGTTAATAATAACGTTTGTGATATCGCCGGGGATTGTATGAGTAAAGAAACCGTCAGCATCTGCTTCTTCTATCTTTGTACCGGGCCATACTTCAATACCGTTGCCAAATGCATCCCAGCAATACAGATATACCTCTCCCCATCCCTCAGGAACCTTTGCGTGGATAATACCGTCAGATGTCTTATAACTGGGACTTGCAATAAGCTTATCTTCCGAATTAAGCTCGCCGGTAATCTCAACCCAAACTTCCTGACCCGGGGTAATATCAATATCAATTGACTGTTTGGTTCCGTTACTAATGATAATATGAGGAACATTACCGGGGATAGCAAGCTCAAAGCTGCCGTGGCTGAGCTTATTCATCTTTTCACCGGGCCATGTGTTGTCTCTTCCGTCATCATACCAATAGTAAAGGTAAAGATCTTCCCATGTATAAGGAACATCAGTATGAACAAGAGTTGTTCCTGAATCGGTCAGTGAATACAGTCCTGAGAATTTGTTGTAGGTAATCTCCTTACCGGTGTCAGGAACTGCCATATTAAATGTATAGAAGCCGTCTGCTTTGCCGTCTTTACCATTAACGTAGATGTCATTGCTATCAGAAAGATCCTCTTTTGCAAAATCAACGCGGTTATAGTCAGATGTTCCGTCTGACACCTTCAAGTATTCGCCCTCAGTACTGCTAACACCCATAAGCTTAGCCTGAGTTCCGCTAAGTGTACCTAAAAGCTCATCGTTTTTGAAAAGCTCACCGTTAACGTCCAAGTTCTCTGTCTTGAGACCGTAGTCAAGAACGTAGGTTGCATCCTCAGTGTCAGCTACAATGATAAGAACGCGGACAATAGCATAATCGCCCTCTTCCATCGTTTCAACGTTTCCTGACTTGCCGTCAAGATACATCAGCAGATAAAACTCGTGAATACCTGTGGTATTATAATTAGTCTTAAAGCCAAATGCCCCCGATGCATCCTTAGCATCCTTTACAAACTCATAAGCAGTATCATAGTCAAGTAACGTACCGTACTTATCACAGAAGCCTGTTCTTATTTTGTTTGTGTCTTTGTTTACTATATCAAAGAAGGTCTTATATTCGTTAAGCAAGCTGTTTTCATTACCCGCTTCTGAGGTAGCGTCATCCAGAATTCTCTGCTCAGTAATAAACAGCTCATTGTCCTTCCACTGGTAATAAGAAGGAATAGCTGTGATGTATACGCGGTGGCTGTCGTCACTTCGCTTGGTCACACAGCCGGGATCATTGCGGTCGACCTTGGTAGTTGCAGTAACATAAACAGTGTTGTTAAATGAACCTGCTTCCCTCTGTTCGTTAGTCATTTTGTAGTAGATACCGCTGATTTCAAGGGTTGCATCTACCCAAAGACCTGAACCTCTTCTTGTCTGCTCATCATCAACAGTTGAATTATCTGTTGCGTTTGATTCAAGAGTTGTAAGGAAGCGCTTGAGGGCTTCATTGTCAGCAAAGGTTATATTGTCAGTTACAACATACTCGTATCTGCCTGTACCCGCCTCAACCTTGTTGTATGAGTCGGTAGCATAGTCGTACACGTAGTCACCGCCTGTGCCTACATCCTTGAAACCCTTAACCACTGCTATAAGGTCCTGTGGCTCCAATTCTCCAAGTCGCGCGTCAGTAACAATGAAACCGTTAATCACATTACCATTTTCATCTGTGGATACTTGGAGACCGTTCTCAGGAGTAAGAGAAACGCCGATGTCAGCATCATCAAAAGTGATGTTATAAAGCTTTTGGTTGCCACCGTTAGTAGCTACAAACTTGTATGCAATAGGAGTTGCACCGTCTACGATTCCGCCGTAGTCGATTTCCTTACCGCCCTGGAAAGCCTGCTTCTGAACACGCAGAGCAGGGTCAGTAATGTGCATGTTTGTAACAATTCGGCAGTTAGCACCTACACCGTGACGCTCCATGTAGTAGAAGTCGAAGGAAGCAATCTCGCCATCCTCAAGGTTCAGAGCCTTTGCACGTGCAACCTCAGCATCTGAGTAACCTGTGGGGTTAGCAAGAACAGTCTTTGACCACTGTACATAGTCGTTAACATTAAATCTACAGCTTGAAATAGAGTGTCCGCCGCCAAGGTCAAGAACAAGCTCACCGTTAAGGAACAGGTAAACGTCATCGTCTCCTTCGAATTCGAAGAACAAGTCATCGTTTTCCTGATATACGAACTCACCGTTTGAAACCAGTGTGTAGCCGTAGTTTCTGCCGTAGTATGTACCAAATTCTGTATCAAACTTACGCTTGTCATCTTCTGCGAAGTAGTAGGAGTCGGTCTGACCCTTATAAGCTTCGCCTTCAGGCTCTACAACAGGCAGGAAGGGATAACGGGTTGTTGTAGAGGAACCCTGATAATAGTAATAGTCCTTACCGTCTACCTTTTTGTGAGAGATAGTACCGTCTCCGTTTGCGTTATATCCGCTGTACTCAACAGCGTTCTTGGAGTTTGCCTTATACTCTTCCTGTGTAATTTTTTCATCACGCAGGTCCTGCAGAGATGCACCCTGAGAGAAGCCGCCGTCAAAAACATAGGCAGTACCGCCGCTTGAAAGCTCTGCGCTTGAAAGTGTAAGGTAGGTGAAGTCATCCTGAAGCTCATTGTAGGAGTTATCTACAAACAGGTTATGAAGCAGATAGTAAGCCGCATCCATACA
>JAZQIX010000009.1:0-2911 GCA_045541275.1 Ruminococcus sp. | reverse complement strand
TGTTCGCCGATTAAAGTGGTACGCGAGCTGGGTTCAGAACGTCGTGAGACAGTTCGGTCCCTATCTGTCGTGGGCGCAGGATATTTGAGGAGAGCTGTCCTTAGTACGAGAGGACCGGGATGGACGCACCGCTGGTGCACCAGTTGTCATGCCAATGGCACGGCTGGGCAGCTAAGTGCGGACGGGATAAACGCTGAAAGCATCTAAGCGTGAAGCCCCCTCCAAGATAAGATATCCCATAGCATAAGCTAGTAAGACCCCTCAAGGACTATGAGGTTGATAGGCTGCAGGTGTAAGAGTAGTGATACTTTCAGCTGGGCAGTACTAATAGGTCGAGGGCTTGACCATAAGAAATTATTGGCAAGGTAAAGAAAGCGAAAAGCTAGACTCAACTTTACTAACATGTCTTTGTTCAGTTTTGAAGGTGCGTAACCTATATCGAACCAAAACCGTAGCAATCGCTACGGTTTATTTTTTTGCCTGTCTTTACATTTTCAAACACTTATGTTATATTATAATTACCACATAAAACTCAAACTGAATTATTCCAAGCAGAAGTGGGCATATTTTACTTTGGTAAAAGTGCTGACTTCTAGTTCCATTTCTGCGAGGAAGTGAGAGTTTTGTGTGGTAGCAAATCGAGGTCGTGCATTTTTCGGTGTGTGTGACTTCGGTTGCACACACTTTTTTATTTGGAGGAGATACTATGAGAATGAGAAAACTTTTAGCGTTAGTTCTTACTGTAATTATGGTAATGTTAATATTACCTATGACAATATCGGCTGAAGACACAGTCACCCCGATTTCAGAGTGTGGCGGTGTGATAAAATCAGGTGCAACATATTCAATTTCCACCGCAGAGGAATTTTTGATGTTTGAAGAAATGAACGATAAGTGCAGTGGAGCAACAATCATTCTTACAAACGACATTACAATTCACGATGGAATTTTCTCCGTTGACGAAAATCAAAAGCCTTTGTATAACGGCACATTCGTTCTGCCTGAACCTATTGAATCTATTGATTCTTTCTACGGCACTTTCGACGGTCGGGGTTATGCAATCTACGGCTTGTATATAAACGATGAATTAAATGCAGGCTTGGTTGGAACTTTAGATGGAACTATTAAAAACATATCTGTTGAAAATTCACTTATTATAGGTAACGGAGATGTAGGTTCAATCTGTGGTGATTCATCTTACAGCTCTAAGGTTGAAAAATGTTTTTCAAGTGCTATTGTGACAGGTAATCCCACTTATATTGGTGGGATTTCGGGTGATTTCGGAGGGACAATGACAGATTGCTTCTTTTACGGAACAGTTATCTCCGATAAAACAGTAGGCGATGTAGGCGGAGTAGTTGGTATGGCTGCCGGTACTTTTATCAACTGTGCCAATGCAGGTGATGTTTACGGCTACAAATCAGATAATATTGGTGGCTTTGCGGGCTTTCTTGCTGGTAGCGCACAAGGTTGCTCCAATACAGGCGATGTTTATGCGAATTATGTTGCAGCAGGTTTTGCAGGTTATGTTATAGGCGAGTGCAAAGAATGTTTTGCGGCAGGTGAAGTTTACGCAAAACTTCCGAGTAATTTTATGTCATATTTTGTAGGCTATCCTCAACCTTCTTATGATAATTATTATCCTGATTGGCCATCACTTGGCGGTGAACTGGGAAATATGTTTAATCCTTGGAGCGAGGGGTTTTACGATAATTTTAAAGGATGCTGTTTTATTGCTCGTTACGGCGATACTGCTGATTATAACGGAGACTTTGATGAAGATTATCAGCGTTATCTTGATTCAATAGTACCTGACCTGTACGGTATGGGACAGATCGTAGACGACCAGGGATTGCAGTCAGTTTCGGAAGATGTTTTGAAAAAAACAGACAAATATTTATGGATATATCATTATTCGGATTTCGTTGTTGATACAGGTAATGAAAATAAAGGCTATCCAATAGCCGAAAATCTTCAGCGCAGAACTGTCGCACCGAGCATCACAAATGTAGAATACGAAAAATCATTCGACACAAGAAATACCTTTACAGTTACAGTCGAAGGCAGACCTGCAATGATTCAGTTCATCGAGCCGACAAACGGCACAAGAACTTATGACAGAAACCATAAGAATGTAACCATTAAAAGCTACGATGCAGACGGTAACGAGGTTAATTCGCTCGACCGTACAGCAGCTTATGAGGTATGGAGCATCTATTCGAATATGATGCCGAATGTCGAAATCAGGACACGAGCAAAGTACCTTTCAGATGCAAAGTACACTTGGGACAGCGAAACCTACGATTTTTCGATGATACTTGCAAATCCTATTGTTTCAATGGAACTTTCTGCAACATCAGGTAAGAAAGGCCCTGTCCCTGCAACAGTTGTCGCTGATGAGAAAACCGAAAAGGTAATGTTCAAAATGCCGAACGGAACATCCGTGACTGTTTCATCAACCTCAACAGACGAAAACGGGAATAAGATTTTCACCGGAAAGGCTTGGATGAACGAAGACGGACTTAATGAAATCAAGGTCAAAATTTACCGTAAGAATGTATGGAAAACAGTCGGTACGCTTGAATACACAGCCAGCTGACGGATGTTATATACATTTATCTTAATAAAATCAGATTACAAAAACAAAAAGAGTGGCTTTTCAGCCACTCTTCGTTTATTTATAATCGAATGTCGCCCCTGAAAGGGGAGATGTCACGAAGTGACAGAGGGGTTCTTAACCAAAATATCTCTCAAGAAGACCCTGGAATGCTTTGCCGTGTCTTGCTTCGTCACGAGCCATTTCGTGAACTGTATCGTGGATAGCGTCAAGGTTTGCTGCCTTTGCTCTCTTTGCAAGGTCAAACTTGCCTGCTGTTGCGCCGTTCTCAGCTGCTACGCGAAGCTCAAGATT